>CAZJAH010000001.1:0-239349 GCA_964544155.1 uncultured Hyphomicrobiales bacterium
ATTTGTGGTAATTTGACTGGAATACTGCTACTTTTCATTCATTCATGCACATGCGGGGGCGCCTTTGCTGCCACGTTTTTGCATACAATAGCAAATTATTCCGATCAGTTTCCCCTCCTCGTCGAGGAGGGGTGGCACGCTGAAAGCGTGACGGGGTGGTGCGACCGAAAGCAGAACTTTAGATTCATTAAAAATAATAATTAGCCTGGAGAAAGGCCGCGTGTGGATAATAGCTGTACTCACTCCCCGGTGAGCCGTAGATCAGCATTATGCCCGCGCTAATATTTAAATCAGAGTACATATTATAATCACCATTCAGCATGAAGAAGCCGCTACGGTCGCCAAGGTTGCTGATATTCATTGCCGACAGGCCCACTAAAGGATGGGCCTGTAAATTTGCCTGCAGAGCAATATAATGCACACCAACATTTTGCAATTCCCCCTCTACAAGGCGCGGAAAGAGATAAACGTAATTCTTCTTGTCGTCCGCACCGGGGCCGTTGAATTGGTATTCCGCGAGGCCATACAGCTTTGACGTAAACTGGTTATCGATACCAATAATAAAGCGCAGATCATCCCTGCTTTTTAGGACATCAGGTATTAATGCTGAGTCATCTTTCTCCATAGCACGAGTATAAAGTACTTCCCCGCGTATACCTGCATCATATAAGTTTCCGGTAAAGCCGCCTCCAAAATGCATCTTGTCATTTTCAAAAAATCCGCTCATTAGGCTTAAATCAAACTCTTTGAAATTCGTGCGGTAACGGGCAGCGGCATTGTAATACTTCTCGCCGCTCTCAATTGTACTTTTCGCATAATTGAAAACAATTTCTATATCGCTAAATAATCCCAGATAGTATTTGAATGAAACTGCGTCGGAGCCGTCCCTCTCGATTTTGGCGAAATTTGCCGGATTAATTGGCAGGAACACATCCATTGGCTGCCACACCCTTCCCGTACCCCAGGAAATCACCTGCCTGCCGGCGGTTATCTCGCCGAAATCGAACATATGCTTGTAATAGAGCATGTCGAAATAATGCCATGCCTTGTAATCCCCGCCTGAAGCTATCTCCCAGTTCAGGTTTACTGCCTGCCGGTTTGTTCTGCCTGTATTAAAAAATACAGGGGGAACATCCGCCGCGAAAAGGTTTATCTCATAATGGGCGGTTATTCTTGAATTAGAAGATAGCTTCAGTTCGGGCCTAAAACGTGCTCGGAAGATATCCATCAAAAAGGAATCCTCTTCCTGCCCGAAAAAAGAATCACCCTGCGGCTTTTGATATGCCGCCGTGTTATGTAAATACCCGCCGAATTTCAGTTCAACACCGCCTGAGATCCCCGGCATCAGCGCAATGATAAATAGCAGCGTAAATATTCTTTTAAAAAAACTATTATCACCTTGATTCTTCATGGTCAATCAGCCCGTCTTTAAGATAAACAACTCTGCGGCATTGCTCCATTATCTCCTTATCATGTGATGAAAAGATAAAGGTTATATTCTTTTCTTCATTCATTTTTCTCATAAGCTCAAGCAGAGATTTACTGGATTTAGAATCCAGGTTAGCAGTGGGTTCATCCGCGAGCACTATTAAGGGTTCGGTAACGATCGCCCTACCTACCGCTACCCTCTGCTGCTGGCCGCCGCTCATTTCGTTGGGACGTTTATTAGCCAGCTCTCCGATACCAAGGCTATCCAGCACATCCTGTGCCTTAGCCTGCCTCTCTTTTTCTTCTACCCCTTGCAGGATAAGCGGGAATTCCACATTCTCTATCGCTGTTAGCACAGGTATTAAATTATATGCCTGAAAAATGAAGCCGAATTTCCTCAGCCTTAGCTCGGAAAGCTCGCTTTTTTCTTTTTGGTAAAGGTCTTCATCATTCATGAAAATCCTCCCTTCCGTAGGCGAATCCAATGTGCCGATCATATTCAGCAGTGTGGTTTTACCGGAACCGGAGGCCCCTGCTATCGCCATGTATTCGCCTTTTTCCACTTCCATATCGACGCCTTTTATGGCACGCACGGGAACTCCGCCTTCACTGTATGTTTTCTTAACAGCATCTGTTTTGATAAGCGCCATTTCACTTTCCGTATTATTATTATTAATTAATTAAAAAATCAAACATATCTTACCGCTTCCGTGGGTTCGAGCTTTATTGCCTTCATTGCCGGATAAACCGCGCCCAGCACGGTAGATGCAGGCATAAGTATCAACGCGTTCAGCACAATGCTCAAATTCAGTTCAGGGTAAATTACAGAGCCTATACCGAAATCCTTAAGGCTCTCGGAGTATATGCTTAAGTCCAGCCCTCCGGTAAGCGGCCAGTATATTAGAAGCCCAAGGATAAAACCTCCGGCAGTGCCGATCATTCCGAGAAACAGCGCCTCCCCGGCAAGCATGGTAAATATCTTTCTGCCGGGCATTCCTATCGACATTAGCACGCCGAATTCGTGTATCCTTTCGAAAACCGCCATCAGCATAGTGTTTATCACACTGAACATTATCGCGGCAATAATTATCGCGTAAAATAAATAAACAGTCTGGTTGTAAATGTCGATGTATGCTATCAGCAGCGGTAGAAGCTCCCTGAAAGTGAGCGCCTCGTATTCATTCATGTCAAGGCCTGCCGCTTTGAGATCCGCAGCGAGGCTGTCCCTGTAAGCAGAAACATTATCCGTGCTCTCTGTAATGATGGCCAGCTCATTGATTCTCCCTCCCATGGAGAGCATCTCATCAGCATCAGATAAATTCACATAAGCGTAAATTTGGTCATACTGGCTGCTGCCTGTTTTGAAGATTCCCGATACCCTGTAGAGGTCCTGGCTTATCTTGCCGTCAAAACCTGCCGCTGTCAGGACAACTTTGTCATTCAGCTTCACATCGAGGTCTTCGGCAAGGTCGATACCGAGCAGTATTTCATTATCCCTGCCGCTAAGGTATTCGCCTTCGGCCAATCTTTGGTTAATGGTACTGACTTTCTTTTCTTTATCGTGCTCTACACCGTATATCTGTATTCCCGAGGAAGATCCCGCGGAATTGATCATTCCGTTAGTGATAATCCTTTCGGAAATATCTTTGACAAATTCCTGCCCCGAGGCTATCTCTTTTACTTTTTCTTTATTTTTAATAAAATTATCAATTTCTTTGTTATCGCTGAATCCCTCGCCGTGTATTTGAATATGGCCGATATTGAAGGCGATCTGGTTATTCAGCATCTGGTTGATCATACCCTGGCCCAGGCTGTCAATGAGCAGCAGGGCAGCCACGCCTACCACAATGGATATCAGCACAATTACCGACCGCCGGCTGTTTCTCCAAAGATTCCTCCAGGCTAATTTTAATAGCATCATGTGTACCTTATCCCTTTAAGTGGTTCCAGATTCATTAGTTTGACCGCGGGATAAATGAAAGCCGCGAATGAAGTAATAAGTACAATCAAAGTGTAATTAATAAAAATGCCCGGGTCGTTAATGGCATACATAGCCGGCTCGAAGCCGAATTGCTCCATCAGTTCCGCCGTTTCGCCGCCGAAGTAAATAGGATTTTTGCTAACAATGTAATTGCCTAACCAACCCAGTATGCTGCCGCTGATTATGCCCAAAAAAGCCATAAAAACAACTTCGAACAGCACTATACCGAGCAGCCTCCATTGGTTCATCCCAACGGCCAGCATTATGCCGAATTCTTTAAACCGTTCGGTGACTGACATCAGAACGGTATTAAGTATGCCGAAGCCGACAACGATAATTAATATCGCGACAAATATCAGCCCGCTGACTTCATCAAATTCGAGTGATTGCTTTAATGAAGGAAGAAGTTCCGCCCAATCCTCTACAATGAGGCCTTCGGGCAGTTTATCCCGCAACGCTCTCTGTACTTCGGGGATAGCGCCGAGGCCTTCCAACCGCAGTGCTGCCATATTAACCTTGCTCATGTAAAGCAGCTGTTTGGCGGCTTTGATGTTCATGAATACCGACATATTATCCAGTTCGCTCATACCCGTTTTGGATGTTCCGGCAATCCTGAATTTGATGTTGCCCATCGAGCCGTCATAAGCCGAAGATAGTATCACAACCGTATCGCCTATGGAGGCGTCTAAATTTTCCAGCAGCTTATATCCCGTGACCACATCGAATATCCTTTCATCCGACAGGTATTGGCCTTCGTGCAGCCTGTCATCGATTTGGGAGACACTTTTCTCAAGTTCCGGATCAACCGCCAGGATAGCAGCGCCAAAAGTTTTATCATCCCTGGCGATTAGCCCGTATGTACTTATGCGGGGGGCGTATCCCTGCACATGGGGCAGACTGTCAAGCAGGCTCTTAATATCATCATCGAATTTGAAAGACTTCCTGAGCGATGGTTTATCGGTATAGCCTTCAGGTCTTATCTGCATATAGCCGGTGAATAACCCCACATAGTTTTTAATATTCTGCTGGTATGTGCCGAGCTGCAGGCCGCGCATCCACACTGAGAGGAATACCGCAAAGGCAATGGCGGCAATCGTCAGCAGAGAGCGCCTTTTATTTCTGAAAATATTCCGCCAGGCTATTCTGATTAGTAATCTCATTTTTGTGCCTTATTAGTTCGCGAATAATCCCTACTTTTCAAGTTCCCTGAATGAGAATTTTTTTGCCGGTATATTAATATTAAACTGTACATTCTCGTAGATGAATTCTGTCTTTTCGCCGGGATTCTTTTTATCCATGATAGTCCATTTTGCGGGGATTTTCCTCTTATCCATAACTTTGTAATCGCTGAATTGAAAAGTCCTCACAAGATCGCCGTCCTCATTATAATAATTGACTTTGGCCGGGAGTTTATCTTGTTTGCGCACCCAGTAATGCAGCTTACCCCAGACAACGGGAGCATCTTCTTTGGGAGTCAGTTTAATTTTCCAGCATTCCGCGCCTCCAATGGTTTCGCTGCCCGCCATGCTTATATGATAATCCCTTGTCAGCTTGGATTCCCTGACGATATCATCATTTGTGAGGTCAGAGCCCATCCAGGACTGCAGCATCATAGAAGTCGGTATTATAATAGTAGTCTCGGTATTAGCGAGGTAATTCCACATTTCGCCGCCGATCTTCAAAGTTTTGTTGCCTTTATCCCGCGCGGGCTCATTTACTATGATCAGCGCCTTTTCGTTGCCCTTCCACCAGGCTTCCATTTTCATGCTGCGTGTGTAATCAGTACGTATAATGTTCATTCTGAAAATTCCTCGGCTTGTTTCGCCTTTGATGGAATTTTCCGAGCTTTCGATTATCTCTTCCGCCGTAGGCTGTTGCGATGTTGCCGGAGCATAAAGCAAGGGCAGAATCAACGCTGCAAGTAATAAAAGCTTTTTCAACTTAACCTCCTCATATACTCATTTCTTTGCGTTTATCTTTAAGCCTCTGCCTGATACGATCGCCGAAATAATGATATTCTTCAAGCATAATATCAAAGGCATCGGACAAATACTGAATTCTTTTGTAAAGCATTTTTTCATCCTCCGACCCCTTCACGGCTGTGTTTTGCTCCTCCATCATAACCATCGCTCTACGGAGTTTATCCTTTAGCGTATTGAGCTTTTGCAGCCCCGGGTCGATCATCGACTCCAGAAATTCCACCTTTACCATGTAAAAATCCTCTCTTGGAAATTCAGGCACATAGACCTTTTCAAAGAGGTTGAGCTGCGCTCCCAGGTTCGAGTTGGTGCTGACAGCCGGTTTGGAAACGTTAAGCCGTTCAGTCATTTGATTTAATGACATCGGCCCCGGCTGAGCCACTAATAGGCCGAATATGCGGCCCAGTATGGACTTAGAGCCAACCATTTCCATATATTGGGCGAATTCATTCGCCAGATAATCCTCAACTTGAGTTTTAATATTATTTGCCATATTTTCCATTATTCTATCGTTAACAATGTTCTTAACGATACAAACATAACGAAAGTTTCAAAAAAAAGAAATATTTTTTTTCAGCAACACATTCGAATACAGAAGTTATAATTTTTATATTTTCTTTGGCAGTTGATTTTTTTTTATGTAATTAAATTATTATAAGATTACCAATTCTTAACAAATGTATATTTTTAATGAACCCAATGATTGTTTACATACATTTTTTAAAAAGGATGAGTCATGAAAAAACTATTACTGATCGCAGCTTTTTTACTTCCGATTTATCTTAACGCTCAGGTTAAGCCCGATAATGTTTACGGAATTAACTTTAACAGATCCTGGCAACAAAGCCACGCGCAATTTCTGGAGGGAGAAAAAACGACTATTCTTATTTCTTCTGAAAAGTACCGCATTGTTGAAATCGACCCGGAAACAAAAGAAGTTCTTAATGTGTATAACAAAACGGATGATGAGCTTAGTAATGGGATCGGCCCAATTTATATTTTTCCTGACGGCAAAAGAGTTCTGACTGCTAATGAGGATATACTTGACCTTGAATCAGGTAAATTTGAAGATTTTATAGAAACCAACGTAATTCGAAAAGATTATATCGGCATATCCAATAACGGGGAAATGATTTGTAGGAAATATGACGTTTCGGGCGTTACGTTTGATTGTTTTATCAGAATTCTTCAGGTCGAAACAAAGGAATACATCGATATTGAAGTATCTATAGAGGAATTAGTTGATTTTCTGTTTCTTGATTACTACTTTAATAAAGACAACAATCTGGTGATCTGTTTGGATAATGAAGTCCGCACTTATAATTCACTTACAGGGGATTTGATAGAAACTCAAGCGCTCATTAGCAGAATAATATGTACAGATAAAGAAAATGATCTGTATCTTACATCATCTGATAATAACAATTTTTTTGTCTTCGATAAAAATGCTACAGAACTTTTCAAGTTTTATTTTGCCGGGAGATTTGATTCTGTAATGTTTTCTAAAGATGGGAAACGGTTATTTATTTCTGATGGTGGAGAAATGTCTATATTAAGTATTCAGGATCAGTTTGTAGAAAAGGAGTTTCTGATCCCTGATGATTCGAAAATAGTAGATGTAAGTAAAGATAATGATGTCTTAATTCAATATCCTATTTACAAAAAGGATTATAGTCTGAGCACATTGTTTTACGATTTTAGTACCGGTAAATTAGAAGAACCATGTCTGACAGAAGGCGAACTTTTGCATATTGAAGGTGATAATGATAATATCTATATACTCGAAAATCATTATTATTACCTGAATTTGAAATCATTGACAAGAGACGAGAAGATACTAAACTGGCAACTCAACTTATACGACGATAAAGGACATTACCAGGTTGGATATTATTATTTCATGAAAATGATAGATGATCACATTTATCTGAATGTGATTGAAGGAGAAAGCTTACAAAAATATATTTTTATGATTAATAAAAATACCGGAAAAAAAGTTAATACCATAGGCCCATTTGATGAAACCGTCAACTGTATTGATGTCTGGAATAATAAATTACTGATAGGCACAGGGGAATATGATAGTGGAGGTTTACATGTTTGGGATCCTGAGACAAAAAAAGAAGAAACATTCATTGATCTTCAGGAAGGAGTCTGGAATCTTTACCTTATAGATTATGAAAATAAAGCATGGGCTTTCACTTCCGGTGGAATAACGGAAGTTAATTTAATAAACCATTCAATACAAGAAATTCATTTGCAAAGTTATTTAATTGACAGGCCTGATTATGGAGCCATTTATCTTAGAGCTAACGAAGGGCGTAACTTGTTGCTGAGTGGTTACTCGACACTTCACAAATTTAACTTCCAGACAGATAAAAGTGAAAGAATAGAACTGGAAGCTGTTCAGGCTTTAAAAGCTAATAAGGATGAATCAAAGATTTTTGCTGCCGGCGATGGTAAGATAGTAGAGATTGATTTCGAAACACTTGAAATAACTAATGAGTACGGCGGATACCCGGAATCTTACAAAATTGATGGTGTTGCTGCTTTTAAAATTCACTTCAACGACATAGATATTCATGGCGATAAGCTTATCGGGGTTACATCTGACGGCTGCCTTATAGAATATACACTTCAACCGACATCCGTGCCGCGGTATTTAAGCGGTGGTAAGTCAAACGTACTTGTTTATCCGAATCCGGTATCAGCCGGCGGCAAAATAAACATTGACTTTCAAAATGAGGAATACACTATCACATCCGCGGAATTGCTTGACTTAACATCCAACCTTATCCAAAGATACAAAACTACATCCGGCGGCAGGCAGTCAATCAACCTTGACGGCATTGCTCCCGGAGTATATTTCCTCAAACTCAGCACAAACAAGGGCCTTATAGTTCAAAAGCTGGTGGTTATGTGAGAATAACAGCGATGATTAAACAAACAAAAAGCCGGGATTAACCCGGCTTTTTGATAATTTAAAGTATTGTCCCATTTTTTTGATAATTTTATTAACAGACAGAGGTTAAATTACACTTTGTGTATTCTTTAATTGAAATATTTCTTTTCTTAATATAGGTTAAATCAAGATCCTGATTAACTAGAAATACATATTTTTTTTTATTAGTGATAATTTTCATTCTATAAGAATTGTATATCTCTTTTACAAATATTTGGTTAATAAAATCAAAAGGAATATCAATTTTATATTTTTTAAAGAATCTTATTCCGGGAAGAAATACTATTTTATCATTTGAAAAATATAAAATTCCTCCAATTAAATAGAAATAATTCGCCAAATATTTTTTAATGCTAGTTTCATTTGACAGACTTTTATTATACAATTTTTTAACATAATAATCAATAATATAACTAAATGTTATGCTAAAAAATAATGATAATATACCATTTTTAATAATCATGATTTTCGCATTAGAATAATCAAAATCTTGAAAAATAATATCAATTAAATTAATAACAAGGAAAAATATCAAGAAACTCTTAATTGCATTTAATACTATTAACATTATTAACTCCTAGAATAAAAATGGAGGTCTGGATCTAGTGATCCAGACCCAAAAAGGAATTACCATCCTATTGCAACCCAAAATCCCTCAAATTTAAAGTATTGTCCCATTTTTTAGGATATAATCAGGAACTACTATTTCATCGAATTTTGTAAGCTTACCTTGCTTCATAATTATTGTATTATTTCTAAGTCTTTCATTTTTCAACTTAAAGGCTTTGAGATTTTCATCAGTCCTTTTAACGAAATGTATTTCAAAAGGAGCATTTTTAAAATTTCTAGTGAATTCTTTTGGCAAGTCAGATAAAACTACAACACGATAGTTATCAAAATCGGTACTTAATTCTTTCAGTGATGCTTTTAAGCTCTGGATGCAAGCGCTGCACTTTTCATCAACATGATAGAGTATAGTAAATCTATCAGAAATATCATTTATTACCAGATGTGAATCTTCACCGTCCAAAATAAGATTTGGTACTTCCGAAAATATTTTTTTCTCAAATTCGAATTTTGCTTTTAGTGTTTGAAGATCGTTAGAAGGGTATCCTTTTTCTTTTTTCCATTTCAAATACTCATTGAATCTGTATTTTGCTTTGTCATTACCTAAGTAATCAGATAACGATATATAATAATCAGCAGAGTCAATTTTTGCTTCTTTTTTATATATTTCATGCATCAACATGCATCCCCGTGCAGCTATATTTTTTTTATGAGATTCATTAATATCTACCAGATACTCGAAATCCTTAATTATGGATTTTGCTTTATCATAATTTTCTGTTTTGTGATACATTTTGGCTAAATCCATTAGAAAACCTGAATAGAAAGCGTCATAGCCATTAAATATGGATGTTATGTCATTAGTGTCGTTGCTTATCTTAAAACCAAAGGAAGCTAAAACCGGCCCGCCTTTTTCTGCTATCACATTTGCTTTGGCAGTATCGCCTAAATTCTCATAAAAATGCTCAATAGAAAACCCAAGGATAGCAGGTGATCTTGCGAAGATATAATTATTTTTCTTTTCAATATCATCCAATAGGGCATTATAAACATTATTAACAAAATGAGTATATAAAACATCATTTTTTCGTATAGTATGATCCATTAAATACAATTTGTATAGAATGTCATGGTTTCCGGTTTTATTGCTAATATCGATTATCTTTTTAATAATCTGATCTGATTCGATTTCAGCGTTTTTGTTATTAGGGATTCTGCTTGATAAATATGTTAGAAAATGTACATCCTGGAAAATTGAGAAATCAATTGCTGATGAATCAATAGTAATTATTGAATCAAGTTGTTTTAAAGACCTGTATGTTCTGTCGTTGTCATTTAGAAGTGAATAAGCGTCTGCAGTATTCATCAATATATCAATTTTATCATTAACTCTTAAATCCTGTGCAGTATTAAGCAAGTTATATATACTGTCAACTTCTATGCGCATTTGGTTCTGGTTATCGTTATAAAACTGCCTCCAGGTTTCCAAAAGGGCTTTATGTTTATAAGGAAATCTGCTTTGATACTCTTCGAAAGCATCTAGATAATTCTCCTTATCCATTGAAAACTGCATTTTAAATTTTAGGCCTCTGGCTGTTAATTTTCCATCAATATCATATACCGGATAATTTGATTGCATACCCGCTAATATATTATTTTGCTTGATATCCACTGTCAGGTATTCAGCCTCAGATGGTACCTGGAAATTAATAAAAAGTTTGTCAGGATTTTTTTCAGAGCGTTCAAGTTTCAGGTTATAATACAAGGATTTTGATTTACACAGAAAGCACAGATGGGCATACATATTATCGGGATCAAATTCATCTGAAGTAGCCTTGTGATATAAGCCTGAAATGCTGTTTAAATCATAGTTAAGTCGAAAGTCTTTTCCTTTGTAAAGTGAGTCATTCTCAATTGAAACAGGATTGAAAATAGATTGAGCATCATCACAGGATATGGTTAACAAAGCTAAAATTGCAAATAATACCATTGTTTTCATTTTATTCTCCCTTAATTTGGAGGGCCGGTATTTAAAATTAATATTACTTCAAATATATTTCAGTAATTATTAATAAACAATTACAAAAATATTAATTTTGTACTTTTACTATATTCACACAAAAAAGGCGGCAAAAATGCCGCCTTATTTATGCTAACTTCAACATATACTCCTGGATTCAGTACTTTTCGCTGAAGTGCTTCATGAACTGCGCCCTTTCGAAGGCTGCCGGGTCGGCGCTCTTTTCCTGGCTCATTATGCCGCGGAATTCATTCAGGCTGTTGTATTCATGCTCGCGCATCCATGATTTAACTTCGTCGAGCATTGTCTGTATCCTGTGCTTACTATTCTTGTAAAGCGTGGAGGCTACCTGCACGGCCTGAGCGCCGGCAATTATCTGCTTGATGACCGCTGTGCCGTCGTGTATGCCTGTGGAAGCGCAAAGGTCGCAGCCCGAACGCTGTGACATTATCGCTATCCAGCGCAGGGAAGTCGATAGCTCTTCAGGCGTTGAGAAAATGTTCGCGGGGACTATCTTTATGTTATTCGGGTTTGTGATGTCGAAATCGGGGCTGTAGAACCTGTTGAAAAGTACAAGCCCGTCTATGCCTGTTTCACTCAGCTTTTTGATCATCTGTGCTAAGTTTGAGAAATAGTAGCTGATCTTTAGCGATACCGGTATGCTTACTTCATTTTTGACTTTTTCGATCACATCGAAATACACTTTTTCGTTTTCTTCGCCGGAGCGGTTGAGGTCAGACGGCAGGATGAACACATTCAGCTCCAGTGCGTCGGCGCCTGCTTCCTCAAAGCGCTTTGAGAAAGTAGTCCATTCCCGTGCCGTAACGCAGTTAACGCTGGCTATAACCGGGATTTCCACTTCTTTCTTAGCGTCTTCTATAAGCCTGAGATAGCGGGTAACGGTATCTTCCACTTCAGAAAGGTCAAAAAAATCAAAGATCTCGGGGTAAAGTGTGCCCGGCCTTTGTGTCTGGTAAGTAGTCTTATTAAGCTCCATGATAATCTCTTCTTCGAAAAGAGATTTGATCACAACGGCGGCAGCTCCCTGCCTTTCTAATTCTCTAATGTTCTGCACGGAATCAGTCATACCTGAACTGCCGGCTATGATCGGGTTTTTAAGCTCGAGGCCCATATACTTTGTAGTAAGGTCGGCCATGTTTGATTTTCCTGTTTTTAAAATTGAACAATACTTATTTTCTCTTGTAGATTACATTTCTTTAATATAGCAAAAATTAAAAAAATTTTATAATTATTTTTGAGAAAATAATGTAAGTAAACTTAGTCTTTATCGAGCTTTTTAATTACTTTTTTAATATCAATTGCGTTTTCGAAGAAGCCTCCCCATAAATCTCCATTTTTTTCCAGCCTTCCGGGCATAGTTTTGATAGTGTAGTCAGTGACTTTAAGGCTTTGCCTAACTTCATCCCAGTGCAGCGGCGCCGATACGGTAGCGTGCTTACGCGGCCTCAGGCAGTATGGCGCGGCCATAGTCTTACCTCGGGCGTTCTGCAGGTAATCGATATATACCTTGCCTTTTCGTTTATAAGGCATCCTTTCGAGGCTGGTAAGTTGTGGATGCTCGCTGTTAACCTGCCGGGCAAGCAGTTCAACCAGGTTTTGTATTTGCTTATAAGTAAATTCCGGCTTGACGGGCACATAAATATGCATACCCTTTGATCCGGAGGTTTTCGGATAGGCCGGTATTCCGAGCTTATCAAATATTTCCTTGAAATAATTTGCTACCTGAACTACTTTCTTAAATTCCACTTCCGTGGGATCGAGGTCGAAAACCATGAAATCGGGGTTATTTATGGAACCCCAGCGGGAATTCCAGGGATTGATCTCTATACAGCCCCAATTAGCCATAAATAGCAGTGTGGCTTTATCCTGGCAAAGCATGTATTCTATTTTTTTTTCATTGCGCTCATCTTTTATCCTGTGTGTGGTTATCCAATCCGGCACTTTGCCTTCAACATTTTTCTGGAAAAAACCTTCTTTCTTAATCCCGTCCGGGTTCCTCAATAGCGACTGCGGCCTATCCTTAAGATAAGGCAGTATGTAATCCGCGATCTGCTCATAGTATTCAATTACTTCTATTTTCTTATATCCTTCATCAGGCCAAAAGACTTTATTTTTATTGGAAATTTCAACTTTAGGGGGTATTTCCATCTCATTTCCAGTATTGTTATCGCTTTTCTCATCATTATCCCGGTTGGAAGGTACTTCTTTAACTACATCTTCGGGGTCTTTCTCCCTCAATCCGAGGAATGCCGGATGCCTCAGCCTGTTATCATCTGTCCATTCGGTAAAGCGTATTTCTCCTACCAGTTTTGGCGTGAGCCATGTGATCCTTTGTTTTTCCGGAGGATCATCCACAGGCGGTGTTTTTCTCTCGAGAGGCTTCATTTTGCCGTATAGCCTTTTAAGATCGTCATCAGTGAAGCCAGTGCCTACCCTGCCTGCATATTTAAGCTTTTTCTCAGCGTTTTTCTCATAGAATGCCAGCACAAGCGATCCGAAATGCTTCCTGCGCCCTTCAGGCGGTGTGTATCCGGCAATTATCAGCTCCTGACGTGTCTCTGCCTTTATCTTCTTCCATTTGGTTAATCTTTTGCCCGGAGAATAAGCGGTATCTTTCTTCTTGGCGATAATGCCTTCCAGGCCGGTTTTTGAGGCTTCTTCAAAAAATGTTTTACCTTTGCCTTCTATATGGTCGCAGTACTTCACATAAGGCGATTCGGGTAAGATTTTTTTCAGGATTTCCTTCCTTTTTATCAGGGGAAGCTTCTTGAGGTCATAGCCGTTATAGTAGAGTATGTCAAAAACATAGTAGCGCAGCAGCTCCTTTTTATCTTCTGACATGTTCTGAAGCTCCTGGAAGTCCGAAAGCCCTTTTTCATTAATAATAACAACTTCCCCATCCAGGACGAAATCGCCTTCGTACTCATCCAAAGTCTCCTTTACAGTGGAGTACTGTTTATTTTTGCTCTTCTGATATCGGGATTTCAGGTTTACTTCATCTCCGTTTTTAAATGCAATAACGCGCACGCCGTCGAATTTTACTTCAAATATCCAGTCATCGTCATCAAAGGGGTCATCAACCAGCTTGCATAGCTCCGGCTTTATTGATTTTGGGAAATCGGATTTTTCAGCCCCTTCATATTTTGATGGATCGACAGTGTCGGGATCGTTTTCATTTTCAATCTCTTTCATCGACCTGCCGGTTTTGACAGATTTCTGATCAAATTTTTCCTTTTTATTGGAATATTTGTCTGAATTTTTAATGAAAAGCCAGTTTTCTTTATTTTCATTGCTTCTATTTTTCATTAATATTAAAGAAAAATCACCCTTTAGCTTTTCACCGTGGAGTTTTATCTTCAAATGGCCGTCTTCAATTTGTTTTTCCAGGTCTGATTTCTTAATCTTCTTACCGTCGTGTCCTGTATAAGTACCTTTATCCCAAACCATAACTGTCCCGCCTCCGTACTGGCCTTCGGGGATAATGCCTTCAAAATCCATATAATCGAGCGGGTGGTCTTCGGTCCTTACTGCCAGCCTTTTTTTATCCGGGTCATAACTCGGGCCTTTGGGGATCGCCCAGCTTGCCAAAAGATTACCAACTTCTATCCTAAAGTCATAGTGAAGCCTGCTTGCATCATGCTTTTGTACAACAAACCTGTTCTTACCTCCCTTTATCAGTTTACCGAATGGTTCGGGTGTTTTCTCAGGGTCTCTCTTTTTTTGATATTCTTTTAACTCAGCCATGCTAACTCATTGATTAATTTACCATATCCAGACTTTGTTTAAGTTTCTTAAGAAGGTCTTCTTCTTTTGTTTTGCGCTTATTCTTTGGTTTGGGTGTTTCAGGTTTGCGATCCTCCTTTTTGGCTTCTATTATTTCCATGAGTTTTTCGCGGTAAGTATCTTTGTATTTATCGGGATGGAATATATCATTCATTCCTTCGATAATTTTCAGTGCCAGATCAAGCTCTTCCTTCTTTGGCTTTTTCTCTTCGGGTATATCCAGTTTATCGGCAGAACGGACTTCGTCGCTGAAACGGAGCTGATTGATATAAAGCACTTTTTCGTCGGCCATAAGAACGGCGAGTATTTCTCTTGAGCGCATAACGAACTTGGTAATTCCTACTTTTCCTGATTTATGTATTGCCTCTCTTAGCAGGTTATACACTTTGTAGGATTCTTTATCAGGCTCGACCAGATAAGGCTTGGTAAAGTATCGGGGGCTGATCTCATCAATGCTCACAAAATCAATAATTTCGATATTCTGCGACCGCTTCATATCGATTTTTTCAAAGTCTTCATCTTTTAACTCCACATAGTGTCCATCTGTTTTATACCCCTTTATGATCTTTTCCCAGGGGACTTCTTCTCCGTCATCCCTGCATACCCTCACATATTTAATGGGGCATTTATCGCCTTCGCGAATCATATCGAGGGGAACTTTATGCTGCTCGGTCCCGCTATACAGCTTCACGGGCAGATATACAAGCCCAAAGCTTATACCGCCTTTCCATACCGGATTCATGTTCGGCCCAGATTATTTATGAATGAAATTTAATCAAAGAAACGATACTTACGGCTAAGTATTTTTGAAATCACGACTTAATCTTCCTGTCATTAATGTTAAAAAAATCATGATTTTTTTAAAGACGTCATATTTTGACATATCAGCTATTAAATTGCACTGTAAATGAACCAAAAGATGTGGAATATTAATTCTTTATAAATCCAAAAATATTTCCATTATTTTTTTGTAATATAGATTTAAATGTGTATATTCGCTTTCGAGAGTTCCCGATAGGAATAAAATATCCCAAATCCTACATTTTATTCCTAAATGAATTGATGCAATTATATATCCTATTTTTTGGTTCGCGACCTGAACATCGTTTTCCCGAATGAACAGGTAATATCAGTCTGTGTAATTTTTTGTGATGGATTTGTTATGGAACATATCAAAGTCTTGATAGCCGACGACCACGCTCTTATGGCCCGAATGCTGGAACACGCGATATCCAGAGACCCGCGCATTTCCGTAGTTAAAACCGCTTATAATGGCAGTGAAGTAATGAAGTGCCATTTGCTTAACGACATTGACGTAATTTTGCTGGATATCATGATGCCCGTTATTAACGGGCCCGATACACTTGACTGGATAAAACTCAATTATCCGGAAATAAAGATAATCATGCTTTCGGCCTGCGCTAAGCCGTGGATGATCAAAAAAATGCTCAGCCTTGGCGCTTCCGGATATGTTACTAAGTTTTCGGATTATAATGACATTATTAACGCTATAGTAGCAGTTTACGAGGGGCATTCTTATATGTGCCGGCATAGTATGGATGCGATCAGAAATTCATTTATTGACAAAAAGACCGGCAAATATTCCGACATTTTTGATAAAGAACTGACTTTACGCGAAAAAGAAGTTTTAAAACTTATACTTGAAGAATTTTCCTCTAACGAAATTGCCGACAAACTATTTATCAGCAAACGCACTGTAGAAACACACAGAAAGAACATTATGCAGAAAATGGGCGTCAAAAACCTTGTGGGGCTTATTAAAGCAGCCCTTCAATCTGAATTTTCGGAAGACAGGGACGAGGAAAATATTTACCTTAATGCTTAAACTACTTTGAGCTGAACTTATCCTCAGGGTAATAGAACAAAAAATTAAAAGACGTTAGAGAACCATAGCATCGGGTTATATAATTCTGAAACTTAAGTTTTTCACCCTCGCTCAGTGAATCACTGGAATTGATCTGCTGTTCAAGGACCCGCAGGTTATCCCGGATCATAATTATTTTGTGCATTAATTTATCTAAGGGTATTTCATGCTCATTTGTTTCGGAATCACCGGGCATAACAAAGAGTGATCCTCCCTCCCACTTAGAGGCATATTCAGCAGAATGCATCGAGTGCATTTCTTCCACAAGCTGCTTTGCCAGTTCTTTTATTTCATGTTTTTCCATAACCGCTCCTTTATATCTGCCAGGTACCCTTATCGGGATAATAAAGGCTGAGTTTTGTTTCACCTACTTTAAGCGATGCCGTACGTGAAATGTTTCCTCCGACATCCTCAGCCAGGATTTTAATACCGCTTTTAAGAAGATTTGCCTTAACTGAAATTGTATTCCTTTGTCCGACATTAAAGTAATCGCCTATCTCGACTTTGGTTTTTGCTCCGCCTGCTATTTTCGCAAATATTTGATTATTCCTGCAGCCTTTTTCAATCATTAACCTGATCATTTCTTTCACCGCTGAATCCGCGAAATACCCCGGCAGTTTAAGGGCTTTTTCTCCGTCGGTTTTAGAATTGGGAAGTACTACATGCGCCATGCCGACAATATTCTTAACAGGGCATACCATCGCCAATCCGATACATGAGCCAAGAGCATATATTTTCAGAGTTTTACCCGTGCCGTTTGTAACTTCCATTGCTCCCATACCTAATATCACCTGGTCGGTTTTGGCTTTTCTATCAAGGGCATTGGAGGGCAGGCGATAGTCTTTTTTGCCCTTTTTGAGATATTGAACGTCTTTAGTTGCCGCTATCCTGATCTTTGTGTATAGCTGGTTCATAAGATTAGGCAGCGCTTTTGCACCGGCCTGAGGTTTGGAAAGGAAATCCACTGCTCCAGCTTCGAATGCCTCCTGAGTGATCTTTGAATCCCTGTCGGTCAGAGCGCTTAGTACAATTGTTGGTATTGGATTTACCGGCATTAAGTTATGCAGAAACTGGATGCCGTTCATACGCGGCATTTCCATATCGAGTATTATTACATCCGGCTTTTGCCTGTTAATCAAATTAAGGGCAAGGTAGCCGTCTGTAGCCTTGCCTGATACTTCTATGCGCGGGTCTTTTTCCAGGCCTCTTGCTAATATATCAAGTACAAGGGCCTGGTCATCAACAATTAGAACTTTAATTTTATTATTCATTAGTCTTTTTGATAATAGCTGTAGCATTGTTCAGGGCGGGTTTATACCGCCATTTTCAATTATCGGTATTTTTTACGAAAATGTTAAGGCTTTATTAAATTAGTTTTTCTTCATTATAATAATATGTTAGCAATAATATAATAAGCTAATAATAGAATCACTTAATTTCAGCACTGAATTTTCTGATTAATAATCCCGGATTTTTAAGTATTAAAAAAGAGCACCCGCAGATGCCCTCTGAATAATCCGGCCAAATAATCTTTCCCGGCGATCAGTTAATACCAGCCGCAGTACTTAGAATTATCTTAGCGCAGTTAACTTTGCTCATCGGCGGTATTTCCTTTGTGACGCCGTCTTTCGTAATAATAGTGATTGTGTTCTTATCGCCTCCGAAACCGCTATCCGGCTTAGAGGATGAATTTATAACGATCATGTCGCATTTTTTTTCGTGCAGCTTTTTACGTCCGTATTCAAGTTCATTTTCGGCTTCCAGTGCAAATCCGGCAATTATCTGCCCCTTTTGTCTGCTATTGCATATTCTCGATAAGATGTCCACGGTTTTTATCAGTTTTAATTCCATTCTGTCGGAATGGCCTTTTTTGATTTTGCCGTCTTTGGGATATTCCGGAGTGAAATCAGCCACCGCGGCAGCCATAATGATAATATCATGGCTGTCTTTACGTGCCATAACCGCCTGAAGCATATCATTAGCGGATTCAACATCTACCCTGCTGACGTACTGAGGCGTGGGCAAATTCACCGGCCCTGAAATAATGGTAACATCCGCTCCTGCCTGACGCGCCTCGTTCGCGATTGCAAATCCCATTTTTCCTGAGGATTGATTGCCAATATAGCGCACATCGTCAATTTTTTCATGGGTAGGACCTGCTGTAATCAGTACTTTCTTCCCTTTAAGGTATTCTCCTGTTTTGAGTCCGAATTTCCGGAGTTTCATTTTTTCAAGCTCTAATTCCGCAGTAAATTTATCGGCATCTATAGCTTCCTCAAGTGATTGATCGGGCTTTGAGAGAATATCATCAATATCAGGTGAACTGTTTACCTTATTGTTACCTCCTGGTTCTTTGGCTGTTGGCGAAGCGATAACTTTACCTTCAAAGAGATTCTTCACATTTTCAATAATAATAGGTATGTCGGGAAATCTTCCGGGGCCTTCAAACCCGCTGGACAGCTCACCTTCATCGGGCGGCAGATATAGCGCGCCGTCGGCAATGCATTGCCTGATATTCCTTTGTGTGGATTCGTGCAGGAACATAGTGGAATCCATGGCCGGGGCAATGATGAGCGGCAGGCCTTTGGGCAGGGCTGTAGCTACGGTAACAAGCGGATTATCACAAATACCTCCGGCAAGCTTACCCAGGGTAGTGGCTGAACAGGGCGCTACTAACATTATATCAGCCCAGTGGGCAAGCTGTATATGCCAGGCACCTCCGCTTTGAATATCCCTTTCAAACATTTTGATTATAACGGGGTTGCGGCTCAGGTTCTCAAGAGTCATGGGAGTTACAAATTCAGTGGCTGCCTCAGTCATTATCACATTTACATGGGCGCCCGCTTTAATGAGTTCCCTTACGAGCAAGGGTGTTTTGTACGCGGCTATTGATCCGGTAATTCCCAGTATTATTTTTTTATTTTTGTAAAAAGTTTTTAGCTCTTCTCTTAAATTCTCATCCATTGCTTATGCCGGTTCAGAAATGAAACATTTACTTAGAGCCTGACGGATAGCATGATTTTTTCTTTGCGTCCCGGGCTATTTTTAGTTGGATTTTAGTAATTACTTTAAGGCTGTCGCGATTTTTATATATTCTTTGGCGCATTTACCACCCGGCCTGCCTTAATCGGCTGAGGCTCCAGTAGCCGGCCCAGGAGAGGGGAAAAAGAAAGCAAATTTGTTACAGGCTTGTGGTTTATTCATAAAAAAGGCTGTCCGTTTAGGAACAGCCTTATTATACGTTGTTACATGCAGGTTTATAGCTTTTTCTGCTTGTTATTTTTTGACATATAGCCCGTAAACACAGAAAATGCCTTAGAAGCCGCGGAAATAACAGAAGCAGCGTTGCTTATTGGCGGTGCCACTTTGTTATAAACATTTCCTGAGAGCTTTTCAAACGGTTCTATAATGCTGAATACTCTGTCAGTTTTTTTATTAATATCAACTGTTGTTTCATTAATTTGCTCACTCATATTATCGAAAATATTCATCGATTCAATGGCTTTGGATTTAACATCCTTTAAGTCTTCAAGCGAATTATCGACTCTAACTTTCAAATCCTGCATATCATCGAGAGTTTCAAGCACCTTTGACTTAAGTTCCTTAAAGTCCTTACCGGAATCTTCAACGGATTTAACCGCTTTACGCGCTAGGCCAAGCCCTGAATTGATCGATACAATTGTAACGATCGAAAGCACGATAAAAATAACGAGCGCTATTAGAGCGACAACCTGCAATGCTATACTTAATCCCATAACCGCCTCTTAGGTTTCTTCAATCTCAATATCTTCCGAAGATTTGATTTCGCTTCTGAAAGCGTCAGCGCTTGCTTTAGCCGCCCCCCTCACCTGATCAATCTTGTCCTGTACCTGAGTTTTGGTGGAGGAGGCTTTAAACTTTGCTTCCTGGAGCACCCTCTCGGCATTTTCAAGCAGGCTTTCAGCCTGGTGCCGTGCCGAATCAATAATATGCTGGGCTCTTACCCTTCCATCATTCACGGACGTCATCACATTCTCGCTTACGTGCTTTTCAACTCCTTTTAAGTAATCTGAAGCCTTTCCATAAAAGTCTGTACTTTGCTGGCTTAGATCTTTTCGTAATTCTTCGCCACTTTTGGGCGCTAACAGCAAAGCCGTTACGGCTCCTGCCATACCACCTATCAAAGCTCCGATAATAAAGCCCTTGCTGTAATCTGATTCATGGTTAGCCATAATGTTATATCCTCCTGATTGATTATAAAAATAAGTCCTTAACTCACCAATTTTCCTCTAAAGTTATCAGTTTATCCTGAGCTGAAAGAATAATTTCACAAAATTCCCTTACTGCTCCGTTGCCTCCATTTGCTCTGCATATATAATCTGTTACTTTTAGCACTGAATCGGCAGCGTCACCGGGGCAGGCTGATACACCGGCCAGTTTCATAACATGGATGTCGTTTATGTCATCACCGATATATGCTGTTTCCTCATGGCTGAGCGACAGCTCGCTGCAAAGCCTGTTAAACGCGTCGGTTTTATTCCGGCAATTAAGAACAAGATGTTTTATTTTCAGTTTATCAGCCCGCGCTTTTGCTATGGGTGAATTTTCACTTGTTATTATGCCGGTATCCAATCCTGCTTTGTGCATGAGGTTTATCCCCATGCCGTCCCTTGTGGAAAACCTTTTCAGCTCCTCTCCGTCTTTTGAATAATACATGGCAGAGTCAGTCAGTGTACCGTCGACATCCATAACCAGTAGTTTAACTTTAGATAATTTTTGACTGATTTCTTTTGTTATCATTTTTATTTAATTATTTTTGAATATGAAATTTAATTAAGATAAATATACTAAATATTACAAAATTTTCATAATGTTTATTTCTTACCTATTAAGAAAAGTATCAAAAATTAATTTATTGGATTAAAATGAAAAAAATCTACATCAGCCTTCGGATTTCAATGCCCGAAGAACTTTTTGAACAAGCGGTGGCATTACTTTCGGTTTTTCCATTCACCGGTATTGAAGAATTGACGGATGAAATCGAAATTACTTTCAACCGCGAAGATTACAACCCGGCTATAAGAGAAGAAATTACAGCCCTGATTAAAAATCTTCACAGCAACTCTGAGATAGTATCCGAAAATGAAATCAGAGAAAGGAACTGGAACGAAGAATGGGAAAAAAACCTTACACCTGTTCTGATAGGTGATGTTGCCATAACACCTGAAATTAAAAAGGATGAGGTTAACGCAGTCAATAAGATAATCATTAATCCTAAAATGTCATTCGGTACAGGGCATCATGCTACCACAAGATTAATGTGCGGAATGATGAAGGATAACATTAGTCCGGGGTCATTCTGGATTGACGCCGGTACAGGTACAGGTATATTAGCTATTCTGGCTGTTATTTACGGCGCTGGGAAAGTTCTCGCTTTTGATAACAGCGAATGGGCTGTGAACAATACAATCGAGAATATCAGGCTGAATAATGTTGAAGACAGGATTGATGTCAGAGAAGCTGATATTTTTAATCTTAAGCTCCCGGAAGCTGACGGTATTCTGGCAAATATCAATCAGCCTATCATAGAAAAAATGATGAAGAAATTCCATAAATCATTGATAAATAATAATGGAATACTGATTGCTTCAGGAATATTAAAATATAATTCTTCTACATTACTGGAAATTGCCGAACTTACGGGATTTGAAATTGCAAAAACTGAGGTCGAGGATGAATGGGTTGCCTATAAATTCAGAGCTGTATAAAATCGCGGTTATTGATATCGGAACAAATACGATTTTGATGTCAACAGCCATTATTACAAAGGAAAAGATTGATATTACGGGCGACTATCACAAGCTAGCACGCCTTGGTGAAAATGTTGATAAAACCGGCCGGATCAATAACGAGGCTATTGAACGTTCCGTTAAAATTCTTCTTGAATATAAAGATATCTGCGCTAAAGAGAATATACAAAGAATTATTGTTACGGGAACCAGTGCCATGCGCGACGCGGCTAACCGGGGTGAAGTTCTAAGCGCTTTAGGAAAATCTATCGGCAGCGAAATTAATATAATTGACGGCAAGAAAGAGGCAGAATTAAGCTTCGCCGGAGCAGCCCGGGATTCTGCTCCGTCACTTGTGATAGATGTTGGCGGCGGAAGCACAGAAATAATCAGCGGGCGGGAAAAAGTTTTCAGCAACATGATAAGCCTGCAAATTGGTGCAGTAAGGATCACCGAGAGGTTTTTCAGCAGCCTCCCTCCCGGTAGTGATGAATATAACACTGCCGGTGAATATATCAGAAAAGAAATACGCAAAACCTCCGGATGGCATATAGACAGAAAAATATATTCTGTCGGCGGAACGGCTACTACAATTGCCCATGCCCTTTCCGGAAAAGATATTTATGACCGCGAAGCCGTACACGGGCAGGAAGTTTATTATAATGATCTATCCGGGCTGCTCGATGTTTTTCTTTCACTTACACCTGATGAAATTACCCGAAAATTCGGAATGCATCCCAAAAGAGCGGACGTAATCAGCGCCGGTACTTTGATAATGAAAGAACTAATGGAAATGTATGATAAAAGAAGCTTCGCGGTCAGCGCAAACGGACTCAGATACGGACTTTTAAAGCAGATGCAAAATAATTTATTTAACAAAGTTTAGGAATTAAGATATAATCATTATTTTTGCAGATTGATTTAAAATATAAACCATATTGAGGGAGAAAATATGAAATACTTTGCTTTTGTTTTAACTTTATCAATAGCTCTAATGTTAAATTCTTGTGACCGGGGCGCAAAACCCCAGGTTTATAATGAAAAAATATCCCGGGAAAACCTGCCTGAGCTGGTCGAAAAAATGAAAGAAGATCCCAATGTAAGCAATCAGGATATCGAGTACTTCACCCAGGGGCTCAACTTTACGCCACCCGATACCATTCAGAGCAAAACTGTAGGTGATGTGATCGAATCACAGAAGGAAAGAATCAGAAATTCTAACTTTCAGAGGGCAGCTCAAGGCGCGAAAAAAACTCAGATGTACATGCATCACCATTTTAAATTTGCCGGAATGAATACCAATGATCAGGAAGAGGCTGATTTTAACCAGATTGTTTATGAAGTAACTAACCTCGGTGATAAAACTATTACTGACATTCAGGGGCAGATCCGGTTTTTCAGTCAGAAAAATGACATTATCAAAATATTCAATATCAATATGAATAAAAATATTGAACCCGGTGAAACAATCAGAAATGCCGAAAATTTTGTCCATGATCCCGAAAATAACAGAGACAGGATCATCAGGGATAATCTAAAAAATCTTAGAGGCAAATGGGAACCGATAACAATAACATTCGAAGGCGGTGAAAAGCTGACTTTGGCTGATTAAATAGTATTAACAAAATATTTTTCTGGCAGTAAAGCTCCGGTAAACCGGGGCTTTATTAGTAAAAGGGCAATTCTGGAATTGCCCTTTTACTTAACGTTTCTATAATGATAAACCCGAAGATAATGATCAAAACCCTGCGAAGGAGTCTTCCATTATCTTATTTTGCTCGGCCAGATGGATTTTCATAAGGCCTGTTGCAGTAGCGGCACTTTCTTTCCTGCCTACATAGTGCAGCTTCAAGCTGTATTTCTGAGCAAGATCAATTAAATAATGATGTATATAATGCCATGATCCCATATTCTTTGGCTCTTCCTGCACCCACACAAGCTCTTTCGCGTTCGGGTATGAGGAAATCAGTTTTGAAAGGTATTCTGTATAAAGCGGATAAAGCTGTTCCACAGAAATAATGGCAGTATCTTTATTATCGATTTTTTCCCTGTGCGCCCAAAGTTCATGGAATATTTTGCCCGAGCATAGATTAATTCTTTTAACATTTTCTTTGTCGGCCAAATCATCATCGCGCATGTGCTTAAATTCACCGCTTTCAAGCTCGCGAATATCGGATACGGCATTAGTATGCCTCAACATACTTTTGGGCGTCATAATTACAAGCGGAACGCGGTTTTCGAGTTTCATCTGCCTTCGTAGTATGTGGAAATACTGCGCCGGGCTGGTCAGGTTAGCAACTATCATGTTTTCATCTGCACACAGCTGTAAAAACCTCTCCGGCCTGGCGCTGGAATGTTCCGGGCCCTGGCCATCGTAGCTGTGGGGCAGCAGCAGTACAAGGTTAGTTGTTACCCCCCATTTTACCTCCCCGCAGGCAATAAACTGATCCGCTATTGACTGAGCGTTATTGAAG
Source organism: uncultured Hyphomicrobiales bacterium (assembly GCA_964544155.1). Lineage (GTDB taxonomy): Bacteria > Bacteroidota > Ignavibacteria > Kapaibacteriales > UBA2268 > CAZJAH01. The sequence goes on from CAZJAH010000001.1 coordinate 24,869, forward strand.
AAATCTCCGAACTGGGCTTCCCAGAATGTCAGACAGTTTTTCGCGAGAACACTGTAGCCGTATTCAAATCCCAAAACAGCCATTTCGGATAATGGGCTGTCATAGATTCGTATTTTTGACTGATTTTCGCTAATGTCATTTAAGGGGGTGTATTCTTCCTCAGTTTTAACATCAAAGAGTACCGCATGCCTTTGGCTGAATGTACCTCTGCGGCTGTCCTGGCCGCTAAAGCGAATATCATGACCGTCCATCAGTATGCTTCCGAAAGCCAGATGCTCTGCCATAGCCCAGTCGATGGCGGGTTTATCACTCATCACCATATCGTGGCGGCGCTTAAGTAAAGCTTTAACTTTGGGGTTAATATTAAAATGCGCAGGTACATGGGTGATTTTTTCAGTAATGAACTTTATATCTTTTTCTGAAACCCTGGTATCGATCTTTTTATAGGTCTGTCCTTCTTTTCTTCTGTTAGGAATATCTCTGGATTTTTCAGATTCTTTTCTGCTGGCGTATTTTTTATTAAGAAAATCTTCGGCTTCTTTTTTTACTTTTTTTCTTTCATCTTCTGTAATAATATTGTCTTTAACAAGCAAATTGCCGTATAATTCAGCCACAGGGGATTGTTTGTTGAGCTTTTTGTATAAAAGCGGCTGCGTGTAAGACGGTTCATCAGCTTCGTTGTGGCCGTATTTTCTCCAGCATAGCATATCGATAATAACGTCGCTTTTGAATTTCTGCCTGTACTCAAACGCAAATACAGCAGCCGTTCTGACTGCTTCGGGATCATTGCCGTTGACGTGAAGTATTGGAGTTTGTATCATCTTAGCTATATCAGTGGCGTAAACAGTCGATCGCGCGTAATCGGAAGTTGTAGTAAAACCAATCTGATTATTAACAATTATATGTATGGTGCCGCCCGTTTTATAGCCGGAAAGCTGGGATAAGTTTAGCGTTTCAGCAACAATTCCCTGACCGGCGAAAGCGGCGTCGCCGTGAACCAGGATTGGGATCGCGTCCGAGTGCAGTTTGTCTTTTATCTCGTTGTCTATGGCTCGCGCCATTCCTTCAACAACCGGGTTGACCAGTTCCAAATGGCTTGGGTTAGGAGCAAGAATGACTGGTATTGAGTTTTCTTTTGGTGAAATATACTGGCCTTGATCCCCCAGATGATATTTAACATCTCCTGCTCCGTAGTAATTAACGGGGTCTATGTCGCCGTCAAATTCCTTGAATATGGCACGGTGCGATTTGCCAATATTATTAACAAGGGCGTTGAGCCTGCCTCTGTGAGCCATGCCAAGCACAATGGAATGCAGATCGCTGTCAGCTGATTTTTCAAAAAGCTTATCTATCAATACTATAAGCGATTCACCGCCTTCGAGCGAAAACCTCTTATGGCCGAGGAATTTTGTGTGAAGAAAATTCTCGAATGATTCCGCATCAATCAGCTTTTTGTAAATATGTTTTTTCTCTGTTTCAGAATAATTGAAAGAGCTGCGGGTACCCTCCAGCCTTTTCTTAAGCCATTCTTTTCTATCCGGATTTTGAATATGCATGAACTCAATGCTGAGAGTTCCGCAGTATGTTTCCCTGAGCAGTTCTATGATATCTCTTAAGGGAAGTTCATTTCTTTCCCATGTATCATCAGCGTGAAATTCCCTGTCGAGGTCCCAAATAGTAAAACCGTAATAGGCAGGATCAAGTTCGGGATAGTAATATGATTCCTGCCCCAGTGGATTAACTGAAGCAAGCAGGTGCCCTCTTACCCTGTATGCGTTTATCATCTGTACGGCATGAGCGCCTTTTTCGACTGTATCTCTTATATCGATGAAACCGTTGTTGCCTTTGCGCGTATTATCTATTGCCCAGCGTACGGGTTCAAAGGGGATCTTAAGGCTGGCGAATATTTGGTCATAGAACTGGTCGCCGCCAATCAGTAGCTTGTGAATATATGCCAGAAATTCAGCAGATTCTGCGCCCTGTATGATCCTGTGATCATATGTGTTTGTCATGGTTACGACTTTTGAAAGCGCGAAAGTAGTCATTATTTCCGGCCTTACGGCCTGAAATTCTGTCGGGTAATCGATCGATCCTGTAGCTATGATCATACCCTGCCCTTTCATAAGCCTGGGGCTGGAAGCTGTTGTGCCGATCATGCCGGGGTTAGTTAGTGTAACGGTTGTATCTTCCAGATCGCTAAGTGCTATCTTATTCGACCTTGTTTTATCAATAATCTTTTGAAATTCTTCAATAAATTCGGAAAAATTGTGCTGCCCGGCATTTTTAACGTTTGGAACAAGCAGAAGCCTTGTTCCGTCTTTTTTTGTGATATCAACAGCCAGGCCGATATTGATATGCTTTCTTTTGATTCTGCCGGGCTTGTTATTCTTAACCGCGAAAGCGTCGTTCAGATACGGGAATTTCATCAGTGCCCTGACAATCGCCCAGGCAAGTATGTGAGTAAATGAAACTTTTGGGCGTTTCATTTTCAACAGATATTTATTAATTATGCGGCGGTTTTCATCTAAAGCTTTAACAGGTATTGATCGCGATGAAGTAGCTGTCGGTACTTCAATGCTTTCTTCCATATTTTTTGCAATTTTTGACTGAACAGATGATAATTCGATAATCTCATCACCCTCATTTCTGAATTGTTCGGCTTCTTCTTCAGGTGGTGTGAATTCCTGATATGGTTTGGGCGCTATTGGCAGATGGGCTTGTTCCGGCTTATTTTTTTTCTGTTCTCTGGGCGGTTTTCTCTCTTTATGCGGAAGTTGGAACTTCTCGTAATTCTCTTCAAAGTAGTGCCTCCATTCAGGGCTTACTGATTGCGGGTCGCGCAAGTATTGATGAAATAATTCATCTTCGAATGCTGCATTCGGATTAATCATTATTTTATTATTTATGTAATTCTACAATTTACAATGTTTTAGGATTTTTTATTCCTGAATATAACACCTGGAATAACAAAAACCATGCCTTATCAATAAAAGCATGGCTTAAAAACGATATTTGAAATATCTAATTGTATATTTAGCACAGCTAGCACAGGCTAATGGCCTTTTAGCACAGGCTATTGGCTTTCAATTTTTTTGAATACTTCCAGCACTCCGTCAGGTGTTTTCTGCTGCATAAGTTCAAGCTTAAGAGCATCATTGTTCATTATGCGCGATATTTTACTAAGAAGCCTCAGGTGGTTACCTACATTATTTTCACGGCCCAACAATAAAAAAACCAGATTTACAGGTTCTGAATCAAGTGAATCGTAATCCACGGGAGTTGTCAATAATGCAAAGGCACCGATAGAATCCTCTACTGCGTTTGTCTTGGCGTGAGGCAGGGCAATGCCTTTGCCTACGCCAGTGGACATAATTTTTTCCCTTTCGAATATTTCTTTGCGGGCGTCACCCGGATTATTTATCTTACCCGAATTAACGGCCAATTTTACCATTTCGTCGAGCAGCTCTTTTTTATTTTTTACTTCGAGCCCGACTTTAATTGAACCGGTATTTAATATTTCCTGGATTTTCATCTACCGTCCCTCTAATCTTACGTCTTTCCCATTTAACAGACTTACAATATAAAGACGTTTTTCCTATAAAAAAAATGATTATAGGTTGCCTTCCTCTTTCCATTGATTGATCAGGGATATATATTTTTTTGCCAATGACTCTGCCATATCAAATTGATCGCTTTCACTGTACACAACAAATGAAGCCGTTTCCTTAGCGGGAAGCAGAAGCACTGAATCCCCCTGTTCGGTGAATATTTTTACACCTTCTACCAGTTCGCGTTTTAATTTATTTGAATGATCCATCGCGCGCCTCATTACAAGGCCCTTAAGCTCCCAGGGTACCTCTACGGTTTCTGAATGTTGGTATCGGCGGGGAAGAGTTTCATCCAGTTTAGAAATTTTATGGCCGCTTTTGGCGAGCATCTCAAGTATCTGTCCGATAGTGAACATACCGTCAGAGGCGAAAAGGAAATCACTAAAAATATAACCGCCGTAAATTCCTCCGGCAAAAAGCACGCTTTCATCACGGGTGGATTCCATCATAGCCGAGTGTGAATTTTTTATCCTGACTATCTCTACATTGTAGTCTTTAGCTATTTCATCTATTTCACTGCCGGCAACTATTGAAATGGCAATTTTATAAGGCTCTTTTTTTCTGTGAGTTTCAAGGAATAATTTAGTTAAAATAGTAAGAAGCCTCATTGGTGAATACCATACTCCCCTTTCATCAATAAGCGAGATCTTCTCGGCGCCCGGATCCATTCTGAATCCAAGCTCATAATTGAGCGAACGCATTATCCTGCCGGTTTCGCCGCTTTCCAGGGGCTGCATAGTCGGATCTGGATGGAATTTTGAAGCGTCTATATAATTATTCAGTGAAATAACCTCCGCGCCGAGCTTACCGAGAATGCTCGGGAATATAATAGAAGATAAACCATACGAATAATCTACAAGCAGCTTGAATTTTCTTTCCTTAATATTATCGACTTCGAGTGATTCCATAAAGCGGTTAATGTAAATTTCGTTTGTTCTTTCCGGATATGTAATTGAGCCTAGTTCATCATATTTGACTCGTTTAATATCCTCTCCGAAGTAGTATCTCTCAATTTTTTTGGTTGTGGATATTGAAATATCCCTGCCCTCTTTGTTGAATATAATTATATCAGAATAATCCGGATTTCTGTGGCTGCGCCTAACGTGGAATCCGCCGTCATAGCGTCCTGTTCGCAGTTCCTGCCTTGTCTGAGGTATTGAAACCGTTTGAAGGTCGTTTACGTTTACGCCTACTGATGAAAGTCCGGCTGTTATGGACCTTTTCATTATCCTGGAAACCTTGTGGGGATCGCGGCTGGCAAGCAGTTTAGAGCGTTTCCCCATTGAAAGCCCTATTGCAGCGCCAAGCTTAGCGCCGAACTCTGGATTAATATCTATATTTGATAATCCCGAGATACGGGCATCGGTGAATAGCTCGCGAAGCCATTTATCTTCCTGTACTATTGAGCGTGTTACACTGGCGCGCTCTTCAACATTCTTGTTCGGCCACAATTTTATATTCGGGGATAACCTTGCCTGCCTGCCTATATTACAATTATCGCCGATGAATACGTTTTCGGCGATAGTTACCGAACTGCCGAGCTGTACGCCATAGCAGACAACGTCATCAGTCAGGTCGGCGAAATCGCCTATAACGGCATTATCCCATATTGTAACGCCGTTCAGCCTCGCGCCCCTCCCGATCTTTACGTTATTTCCGATCACGCAGTCTCTTAAATAAACATTATCCCCTATAACAGTGTCATCTCCAATAATCACGACATCCTCCATTTGCGCGGTCGGTGCTATATTAGCGGTTGAAGAGATAATATAATCACCGTTCTGTTTGCCGTTTACAATAAGAGACAGATTTCCTCTGAGTGCGTCATACTGGCCGGTCTGATATTCAGTCAGGTTGCCCACATCGCGCCAGTACCCTTCGGCAACAAATCCGTATAGCGGCATTTTTCTATCAAGTATCATCGGGAAAAGATCCTTGCTGAAATCAAATTCTTCCCTAAAAGGGATCATATCCAATACTTCGGGTTCAAGTATATAAATTCCTGTATTGATTGTATCTGAAAAAACCTGCCCCCATGAGGGTTTTTCAAGGAATCTTGTAATGCGGCCTTCTTCGTCGGTGATCACAATACCGTATGCCAGCGGGTTTGTTACTCTGGTAAGCAGGATAGTGGCTTTAGAGCCTTTTTCCTCGTGAAATTTCAGCGCTTTACTGATATCAAAATCTGTGAGCACATCGCCGCTTATGATGATAAAGCGGTCATTAAGATATTCATGGGCATTCTTTACGCTGCCTGCTGTGCCGTAATCAGCCTGAGCGAGCACGTAATTCATGTTTATCCCGAATTTTGAGCCGTCCTCGAAGTGCCCCGTTATTGCTTCAGGCTGAAAATACAGTAATGATACTATATCCCTGATGTTATGATTTTTCAATAAATTGACAATATGCCCCATCATAGGTACGTTCGCTATCGGTACCATGGGTTTTGGAATGTTCATTGTAAGCGGCCTTAATCTTGTGCCAAATCCGCCCGCCATTATCACGGCCTTGTTCATTTTACTGTTCCCCGGTTTTAGTTATGGATAAAATGTAAAGAACGACGCATTCATGGGGTTTTTCAGTACCTTAATCATGAATAAAACTATTAACGAATTTAAAAACTAATATTATTAAAAAAAGGATACTAATTCGATATTTCTTATTTTTGCTATCAGAATTTTTTTTTAGCAGATAAAATTAACTGGCATTATAAAATGAACAAAAAAGCAGTAGTAACCGGAGCAACAGGATTTATAGGCAGCCATGTGGCTGACAAGCTTTTGGAAAGAGGATATGAAGTTATCTGCACGGTCAGGAAATCCTCGAACCTTCGCTGGCTGAAAGATAAGCCTATCAAAACAGTAGAAGCCTCTTTAGATGACAAAGAATCATTGAAAAAAGCCGTAGAAGGCGCTGATTATATCTTCCACGTAGCCGGGCTTACATTTGCCCGAAATGATGATGAATTCATGCGCGGCAACCGTGATGCTACCAAAAATTTACTGGAAGCCGCCATGGAAAAAGCTCCAGATCTTAAGCGATTTCTCTTTGTAAGCAGCCAGACAGTAACCGGGCCATCTACTGCTCTGGATAAACCCGTTGACGAAACTACCGTATGTAAGCCGCTTACGGCATACGGAAGAAGCAAAAAGGCAGCCGAAGAAGAAGTACTGAAAATGAAAGATCTTATACCGATAACTGTGGTCAGGGCGCCGGCTGTATTCGGCCCGAGGGATACAGCAATTTTCGACGTGTTTAAATCAGTAAGAAAGGGCATAGGACCTCTGATCGGTTCTAAGCCGAAATATATCAGTCTTATTCATTCCGATGACTTGGCAAGGGGTATCATTGATGCCGCAGAATCTGATAAAACTATCGGTGGTATATACTTTGTTTCATCGGGAGAATTTTATACCTGGGAGAGGCTTATCGATCTTATCGGCAAATCATTCGGCAATACCAAAGTTCTGAAGTTAAGGCTTCCCCATCCTTTAGTGCTGACCGCGGCAGGCCTATCGGAATTTTTTGGCCGGTTTTCTACAAAGCCGCCGGTTTTCAATTATGAAAAAGGAATTGATTTCATTCAAGATTACTGGATATGCTCTATAGAGAAATCCAAACGGGATTTCGGTTTTGAACAGAAAGTTTCTATAGAGGAAGGCATTGAAAATACATGCAAATGGTATTTGGATAATAAGTGGTTATAAGCTATGAACAAGCTTGCTAAAATACCGTTTTTTCTTATACTTTTTTTTGTTCTCGCTGCGGCATTCATAATATTTGCCTATAATCTTGCAGAGATTTCCATTAACGAAAATTTCGAAGAAATCAGCTCGGAAGATGTGAGCGGAGAAACAAGGGTATTCAGGGATCATTACGGCTTACCTTTTATAAAAAGCAATAACGAAGCAGACGCTTATTTTTCTCTTGGTTATATCCATGCTAAGGACAGGCTGTGGCAGATGGACATTCTTCGAAGAATTGCTTACGGGGAATTATCCGAAATAATCGGGAAAGAAACAGTTAAAGCAGATAAATTTTTAAGATGTTTCGATATTAAATCTGTTTCGAAAGACATTTTCAATTCTTTAAACACAAAAGAGAAAAAACTTCTCCGGACCTATTCCGCCGGCATTAATACATTTATTGAAAAAAACAGTGGAAGGCTGTCGTTTGAATTTGGGGCATTAGATTATTACCCTGAAGCATGGAGGCCGGAGGATTGTATAGCGCTCGGCAAGCTGATTGCTTTCGAGATGTCTCTCGGTATATGGATAGACGCCGCTTTTGGCGATATTGCTAACCAGTTGGGGCCTGAGATGGCGCGCAGCCTTATTCCGGGTGTTCATTCCGACATGCCATATATAAAAGATCCCAGGCAGGCCAAAGGGCTGCACGATGATACGCTTTTATCCCGAGACAGTCGAATACCTGTGGAGACTTTTTTCGATGCCGCGGCTTCAGTAAGAGAGATACTCGGCATTAAAGGCACTTCAATCGGAAGCAATTGCTGGGCTGTCAGCAGAAGCCTGTACGGAGCTGAAGGCGCCCTGCTTGCTAACGACCCCCACCTGCCCTTTATGTTGCCGCCACACTGGTACCCCGTGCATATTCATAACGGTGAGGATAATATCATTGGGATGACATTACCCGGAATGCCTTTTGTGATATCAGGAAGAAATGAAAAAATTGCCTGGGGTATAACAAATCTCATGTTAGATGACTTCGATTACTTCATTGAAAAAACAGATGATTCCGGTGATTACTACTACTTCGATGGCGAAAAAAAGAAGTTTGAATACATAATTGATACTATAAAAGTTAAAAACGAGAATGATGAGGTTTATTATTTTAGAAAAAACCATCGGTCTAAAGTAATATCTGATTTTCATCTTTTGGAAAATCCCTCCCTGCTGCTGCAAATCCCGGGAGATGATGAGGATAATTTGTTTCAGAATTATGTGCTTACATTTAAATGGACCGGCCACAGAAAAAGCAATGAAATACATAGTTTATATCAGATAAGCAAAGCTAAGGGCTATCGTGAGTTCAGCAGGGCACTGGACAGCTGGGGAAGCCCCGCTTTGGTATTCCATTATGCAGATTCTAACGGCTTTGTGGCAGTAAGGCCGGCCGGAATTGTCCCAGAACGCAGGGGCATGGACCCCATGCTTCCCAATCCCGGATGGGATTCACAAATTGACTGGAAGGGATACATTACTTCGGATAAGCTGGATGGCATGTACAATCCCGAAAAAAAGTATGTGATCAGCGCTAATAACAGAATCGAAAGCAGCGATAATATATACTTCGGAAACTATTGGGAACCATATTCCAGAGCATTCAGGATTGAGCAGCTGCTTACTTCATCTTATGACCACAATGTAAAAGACGCGCAATATGTGCAAAATGATGTTTTATCACCTTATGCATCAGAATTGCTGAAAGAAACAATGCCTGTACTCGAAAAACACCAAAACCTGCTTAAGGGAAATGAGCTCAAAGCATACAGACAGCTAAAAGAATGGGATTACATACTCACGCCCGCCAGCAGCACGGCTTCTATTTACTCGGTTTACCTCGAAAACCTTATTTATTCTACGTTTCTTGATGAACTCGGCGAAAGCCTCTTAAAAAAGTATATGTTTACTTCAAACATTATGTCGCGGAAAATGATGGAACTTCTGAAACAGGGAAAATCAGATTGGTTCGACATAATTACAACCGGCGAACGCGAAAACAGGGATTTCATCATATTCGAAAGTTTCAGGAAAGCAGTGAAAAGCCTGGAGCAAACATTCGAGGGAAAAAACATACAGGACTGGATTTGGGGCGACCTGCATCAACTCAAGCTGGTACACCTGTTTGGAGTGAACGATTTCATGAATGAAACAGTTAATCTCGGCCCTTACCCTATAGGCGGTGATAACACCACTATAAACAATACCCAGTGGCGCTTCTTTAATCCTTATCAGCCTGTTATCGGGGCTTCCATGCGCCTTATTGCAGACTTAAAGGATACAGTTATATATGTTAGTATGCCGGGTGGTGTCTCAGGTGACCCTGTACACCCAAATTATTCCAACCAGGTTCAGCTTTGGCTCAACGGCGGGTATATAGAATATCCCTTTTCTGCTGAGCCGGGAAACGATTACCGCGAGAGTTTGTTCATTAAACCGGTTGATTAGGCTTTCATCATAATGTATGCCGCCATGCGTCCCGATAAATCCTTATCCCTGCGGTAGGAATGATACTGTTTGTCGCTGATCGTACAACTTGAAGAATACTCAATGTTTTCCTGTTTAATACCGATTTCCTTAAGGCTGTCGATGATTGTTTCCTTTATATCTAATAAATATTTGCCCTTTTCTTTCCGGATTTTGCCTTTGCTGAATTTTTCGGCTACTTCCGCGCCAACTTCATAATTTTCCCCGGAAGCGCAGGCAGACAGGTAAACCAGAATATCCCCGGGATTGCTGCCGAATTCAGTTATCATCATATTAATGCCTTTAGGGCTTATATTGAGGGCGGTACCCCTCCACCCCGAATGGAAAGCGCCTATTGCTTCATTAACGGGGTCATAAACCAAAACGGCGCAGCAGTCAGCTATAGTGATATTGAGCGCTATACCTTTTTCATCGGTTATCATTCCGTCGGATTCTTCAATGGGTGAATTCTTATCTACCCTTCTTATTCTGTCTTCATGTACCTGCTTCTGGAATTTTATGTTATCAACGTCTATTCCAAGGAAATCCGCGAAGTAGGATCTGTGCTTTACAAGTCCGTCGGCATCAAGCAGTTTCGAGGGAAATATTGAAAATCCTGTTTGAGGAAAAATCTTCTCATTTCTGTGTGTCACGCCGGATAGAATTCTATCTTTTGGAAAAATCTCCGGCCTGTCGGTTTTAAAGGCTTCGTTATGCAGCATAAACAAATTGATCAAAATGTTAAGAATATATTTATAAAAACTGACGTAATGTCTATCATTTCTATTCTAATAATAATTTCATAAGTAGCCTTATGAAAAATGCCTGAAGGCTACTTATTATCGATGAGCTGCGGCAGATGATCTTCCGTTCCCAGGATATCTTTTAACCTGATGAGCATATCGAGTGGTATTTCGAATGTTGAGATTTTTCTTTCATTTTTGATTTTATCGGCCAGGTTAATACCGGTGTTGCCGTTAATGCCGAGAAGCAGCTTGCCGGGTTGATTTTTTATATATTCCTCCATGCCGACATCTCTTAGCGGATATAATGAAGGCCGCCTGTCGGAGATCAGGAATACCGTCCGGTCATAGCCATCCTTGATCTCTATGGCTGTGAACTGCTCACGCGGAAATATCTTTATTTCCCCCTCAGGCTTATCACTCAAATTAATAAATAATATAAATAACGCTGCCGTATAGCCTAATCTGATAACAAATGCCTTTATACTTTTCGAATAAATGAAGATAAGTATAAGCGCCGAAATTATCATGGATAGCAGGAAAGCCTCATCACCCCGGTAAAAGCTATTCTCTACGTGTATGAAAAGTGAATTGATTTCAATTCCAAGCTTAAGCAAAAATTCGGCGCTAAGCGCGAATAACTTTCCTATAGCGGGGATAAATGAAAAAACAAGCGCGGGCAGGCTGAAAATAAGCGCCATACTGAATAATGGCACCGCGGCTAAGTTCACTATGGGTGAAACAAATGATACTATACCGAAATACAGGGCTGCCAGGGGCACGGCAATAATCGACACAGCCAAATTCAAGGCTAAGAGATTTACCACCGGCGCAGGAATGTATTTATTCAGGCGGGAAATTCTATTGCTGATCAGTTCATAAAAAACGGCAATCCCTCCCACGGCCGCAAATGAAAGCTGAAATCCGGCGGAAAACATCACATTCGGATCGCCTAATAACATTATCACTGCAGCCAGAGCGACAATATTCAGAGGATGAGGCTTTCTTTCGAGAAGCAGTGAAAATTTATAGAGGGCTATCATGATCGCTGCTCTCAGAGCGGAAGGCTGCATTCCTGTCAGTGATACTACAATAGCCAGCGCCAGCAAGAAAGCAATAAAAGCGGGCACTCTGCCCGGAATATAAATTGTTAATATATGGATCAGTAAAGCAATTATCCCTATATGCAGGCCACTGATGGCCAGAAAGTGCGCCGTGCCTGAGTTTTGGAATAATTCATAAATCCCGGGATCGATGTCAGAGCGGTCACCGCTTGTCATTGCAGTAAATATAGCTGCCAGGTTTTCATCATAGTATTCATTATTAATTTTTTTGATCATCTTCCTTATGCTATAAACAATATTTTCGAATGTGCCGGGGCTGCCTGTTACCGCCAGGTCATTTGGTTTGCAGACAGCCACCCATTGTGAATTGAAAGAGCTCAAATAGAGCTGTTCGTTGAACTCTCCGGGCAAATTGGGCTTGCGGGCAAATCTTACCCTGGCATCAGCAAAAATCGCCGTACCCGGCGCTAAAGCACTATCGCAAAAGCAGGTCAGCAATATTGTCTGCCCCTTAAATGATGGCAGCAGCCTTGTATCTATCTTTGCGTCTGTGATCAGATAGCGGCTGTAACCGTCCGCTTCCTTAAGGATTCTGTCTACTTTACCGCTTATGAGCGCATACTGCGGGCCCGTTATCTTATCCGGCAGAGGGAGCTTATCAGATACGGATTTAAATGAAAGCAATAATCCTATTGCCAATCCCAGGAATATATAAGTGAAAAGGCCGCGTTTAAGGATCAGAAAAGCAATTCCGGCTATCAGCATTAATATGGAAAGTACAAGTATTGCCGTGGCGGATTCAATTAAGTATCCGCTGAAAATACCGGCCAATATAAGGGCCAGCAGCTTTAACGCGGGCAGTTTGGATATGCTTATCATGCTAAAGATATGTTGTATATTATTATTCTATTCAAAATACAAAAATATCGCGAAATATAGTAGCAATCCTAAATCATTGGCGTAAAATTAATTGCAATTGAATATTTAGACCGGCTAATATAATTTTTAAGCCTTGTTTAACTTTTTTACAATTATTTTGATAAATATCAGTCTAATCTGCCGAATGAATTTTCATTTTTTATTTTCCATTTAAATCAAAACAAGGAGTAATTAGAAATGGAACATATGGAAACAACAAGCATACCAATGATAGGCGATAAAATGCCTGAAATGAAAGTTAGAACGACTCTCGGCGAGATCAATATACCTAAAGATTATGAAGGTAAATGGTTTATACTTTTCAGCCATCCTGCTGATTTTACACCTGTTTGTACAACAGAATTCGTAGCCTTCCAAAAAAGGTATGATGAATTCAAAAAACTCAATACCGAGCTCATAGGCCTAAGTATCGATCAGATATTCTCACATATCAAATGGGTGGACTGGATAAAAGAAAACTTGGATATCGAGATTGAATTTCCCGTGATAGCCGATGACGGTGAATTTGCCAAAAAGCTTGGCCTTATTCATCCCGTTAAAGGAAATAACACTGTACGCGGCGTATTTATAGTTGATCCGAAGGGCGTACTAAGGTCTGTGCTTTATTATCCTCAGGAATTAGGACGTAACTTTGATGAATTCCTCAGGATGATCAAAGGGTTCCAGGTATCTGATGCTGAAAAAGTAGCTATGCCCGCGAACTGGCCTAATAATGAACTCATAGGCGATAAAGTTATCGTTCCCCCGGCAACTGATATCAAAGCTGCTAGATTCAAACAAGAGAGGTATGATAACTACGACTGGTGGTTCTGCTACAAGGACATGGAAAAGAAATAATTAAGCATATAAATAATAGCTTATCCCCCGGCAGTTTTAAATGACTGCCGGGATTTTTTTTATTAAGGAATGATTTATTTATTAAACTTTATCAAAATTCTTAAATTTGTTATTCTGTAAAAATTAATAAAAATTATAATACCGGTGAATAAATGTGCGGAATAGTAGGATATTTAGGCGACAGGGAAGTATCACAAGTATTACTGAACGGGCTCAAAAGAATGGAATACCGGGGATATGATTCCGCCGGGATGTCATTTTTTGAAAAGGGCATCATTTCAACTATAAAAAAACAAGGCAAAGTTTCCGAATTAGAGAAAATGATACAACATGATAACATTACATCTAAAGCAGGAATAGCTCATACACGCTGGGCGACTCACGGATACCCAAATGACCTTAACGCTCACCCCCACCTGGATAATTCCGGCAGGATAGCCATTGTGCATAACGGTATTATTGAGAATTACATTCCGCTAAAGCAGAAACTCCTGCAAAGTGGATATAGTTTCGAATCAGATACCGATTCAGAAGTTCTGGCGGTTTTTATCGGCGCGCTTTATGATAAAACCGGCGACCTGGAATCCTCCGTAAGGCTGGCGCTATCGGAAATTAACGGCACATTCGGCATACTGGTATTATCTAGTGAGTATCCCGATAAGCTGATAGCCGCCCGGCGCGGAAGCCCCATGGTGCTGGGTATAGGTGATGAGGAATTCATTGTTGCCTCAGATGCCGCCGCGATCATTCAGTACACAAAGCAGGTTATATACCTTGAAGATAACGAAATGGCTATTATCGGAAGGGATGATTTCATCACAAAAACTATTGACAATGAAAAAACCAGAAGCATAATACATGAAATTGAATTTGACCTCGAGCAGATAGAAAAGGGCGGCTTCGAACACTTTATGCTGAAAGAAATTTTCGAGCAGCCCGAAACCATTCAGGACGCATTCCGGGGAAGGCTGCTGGAAGATGAGGGTAACGTTAAGCTCGGAGGGCTTAGAAATGTTCTGGATAAGCTCAGGGACGCCAACAGAATAATCATCACTGCCTGCGGTACTTCATGGCATGCCGGCCTGGTCGGCGAATACATGATCGAGCATCTGACCAATATTCCCGTAGAAGTAGAGTATGCCTCTGAATTCAGATACAGAAATCCTGTAATTACAAAAGAAGACGTTGTGTTAGCGATAAGCCAAAGCGGTGAAACTGCCGATACACTGGCAGCCGTGAAGGAAGCCAAGCGCAAAGGCGCCACTGTTTTGGGTATAGTGAATGTGGTGGGCAGCAGCATAGCCCGCGAAACCGAATCGGGAATTTATATACATGCCGGCCCTGAGATTGGTGTAGCGTCTACAAAGGCTTTCACCTCGCAGCTCGCCGTGCTGACTCTTGTTGCTTTACTCACAGGCAGAATGAGGAATCTCTCACACGCAGACGGCAAAAAGCTTGCTCATGAATTAATTCAGATACCGGATAAGATAAGAGATATTCTAACGCAATCTGAAAAGATCAGGAAAATCGCCAAAGAATATGCTAAGGTTAAGAACTGCCTTTATCTCGGAAGGGGATATAACTTCCCGGTAGCGCTTGAAGGGGCGCTTAAACTGAAGGAAATATCATACATTCACGCGGAAGGCTACCCCGCCGCGGAAATGAAGCACGGGCCTATCGCGCTTATAGATGAAAATATGCCTGTGGTATTTATTGCTATGAAGGACGAGATCTATGATAAAGTGCTATCTAACATCGAAGAAGTAAGGGCTCGCAAAGGTAAAGTTATTGCGATAGCAAGCGAGGGAGATGAATATATTTATCAGTTTGCCAACCATGTAATTCATGTACCGGAAACTATTCCCATGCTGTCCCCCATTCTTACGGTTATACCGCTGCAGCTGCTGGCTTACTACACGGCTGTGGAACTGGGGTGCAATGTGGATCAGCCAAGGAACCTGGCAAAAAGCGTAACTGTGGAATAATAATTATAAAATAAACCACAGCGGACGGGAGTTTTTTAATGCATGATTCCGCTGTGGCCTATCTAATTGGAAACCGGATAACTTATCTGCCTCTCAGAGGCTTGCCGTCCCTCCTGTCTCTGCTTTTTTCCCACAGCATCCGCTTTAATTCGCGGTCGAACACCTTTTCGAAAACCGTGTATTTAGCAAAACCTTCCTCGCCCAATAGCTCAAGGAATGCTTCATGCCTCTCTTTAAGCAGGTCATCCAATTTCTTTCTATATTCTACGATCTTTGACGCGTTTTTTTTAAGCGCTTTGTCATTTTTATCAGTCATGTTTGAAATTCTGCTCTCGCGGATCAAATCTTCCAGCTTATCTTCCAGTTCCATGGTTCGATCTTCATAATCATTGAAAAGAAGCAGGAATTTATCTGCTTTTTCCCTTTCCATATCCATGAAATCAAGCATTTTCACTTTTTTGATCTGCATCAGGTTCTCCATGATCCTATCTCTTGGAGGTACAGCATTACTTACCTCTGGCAAAAGAAAGAGTACTATCAGAAAACAGCTTATATTAACTATCGATCTGTACATTTTGTGCTACCTCTATAATAATTTCCAGGTTATTTTCTTCAAATTCATTAATGATTGTTTCGAGTTTAATTTCATTTAGCAGATTCTTAATGTCCTCATCGGCATTATCTTCGGCCAAAATATTCATTTCTGCCAAATAGATATCTTCTGTATCAGGGGCAAGGAGGCTTGCTTCCGGCAGGCCGCTTTCATCGATTATAACCGGCAGTTCGTTATATGCTGTTTCCGGTGGTATAAGAGAATTTATCATTACAATTTCAGTTTCGCTAAATAATTCTGTTTGAACTTCGGCTGATTGTGCCGGCATATCATCATTTTTGAAATAAGTGATGAAAACGATTGCCACAACAAATAGCAGCGCGGCGCCGGGCATAACCAGGCGGTATAGAGGGCCGGCAGACATTCCCTTTTTTCTTTTTGAGAGTTTTTCCTTTACTTTTAGGTTTAGGTTACGTGTGCGCCTCGAAGTATCATTATCAATTTCCAATCGGTCGATCTTTGAGAATACTTCGCCGGCATCATGGGTTTCCTTAAGTATATCGGGATATTTATTCAGGTTTGCTTCAAATGCTTCGCTTTCTTCTGCATTTAGCGATCCGAAGATATAATCGGGAAGCATTTCCTGCATTTCTCTATGGCTTAGTTCTCTGTTCATAATTCACCATCTTGATTATCTTTTAATATTATTGCCAGCTTTTTTACTGCCTGGTGGTAATTTGCTTTTAGTCCGCTTTCGCTAGTCCCTAAAAGCCCTGATATTTCTTTGTACGGTAAATCATCAAAATATCTTAGGGCGAAAGTTTCGCGTTGTTTTTCGGGTAATTCAGAAAGCGCCTTCATGAACCTGGCATTAAAATCATCTTCCATTACACCGCTATCGGCTGAAAATTGTCCGGCGAACATATCGGGATCGATTTCATCACGACCGGTAATGAATTTCTTAAGCTTTCTTTTTCTTAAGGAATTGATAGAAACGTTAACTGTAATACGGTAAAGCCAGGTTTTCAGAGAACTTCCCCGTTTAAATTTATGGAGGTTGTCCAACGCTTTGATAAAAGCTTCCTGCGCCGCGTCATCGGCATCCTCATGGTTTTGCAGATAACGCAGCGCGGTACTATAAACAAAGTTCCTGAATTTCTGTACAAGATAAGAAGCCGCGCGTTCGCTGCGCGTTTCGGTGTAGTCCCTGATAAGGTCTTCTTCTCTTCTGTATATATCCAACACTCTTTCCATCTCTTTCTCCAATCTGAAATCTGTTACTTAGACAGGAAAAAGCTTGAAATGGTTTAAAGGACAGATTGTTATTAGTTAAATTGCTTTAGAAATATCAATTATCTCAAATTCATTAACTCCCGCGGGAACCCTGAATTCTGCTGTTTCACCGATTTTTTTACCCATAAGAGCTTTACCCAGGGGAGAAGTAACGGCAATTTTATTTTTTTCAAAATCAGCTTCTTCCGCGCTAACAAGAGTATATTCCATTTCGTCGCCGGTTCTTTTATTTTTTACTTTTACTTTGGAAAGAATGTAAACCTTATCATCAGGAAAATCATTTGCTTTAATAATCTGGCTGCTGGCAAGCATATTGCTGAGCTTCTGGATTTTAAGTTCAAGCAGGCCCTGCTCGTCTTTAGCTGCATCGTAATCGGCATTTTCAGAAAGGTCGCCGTGCGAACGCGCGTCAGCTATCTTTTGGGCTATTTCTTTCCTGCCTTTTGTTTTGAGTTCATGGAGCTCTTTCTCGATCTCCCGTACTCTTTCTTTTGTCATGTAAATTGTTCCGGCCATTATAAAAATCTCCGAATTTGAAATTTGTTTTAAAAAAAAATATATAAATTGTCTTAAATAAAAAATAAAGCCATTTGCGTAAACGGCTTTATTATGTTATGATAAATTTAATAAAGTACTTAACAGTTAAATATTGTGAAGCAAATGCCCCATTTTATTCTTTTTTGTTTGCAGATAGCACCTGTTTATATCATTCGGTTCAATTTCCAGTGGTACGAGCTCAGTAACTTCTATGCCATAGCTTTGAAGGCCTACACGTTTTTTGGGGTTATTCGTAATAAGCTTCATTTTATTAACACCGATTGACATCAATATCTGCGCTCCGATGCCGTAATCCCTGGGATCGGCCTTAAAGCCGAGCATTTCGTTAGCTTCAACAGTATCATAGCCTTCATCCTGCAGGGCGTACGCCTTAACTTTATTAACAAGCCCTATATCGCGGCCTTCCTGGCGCATATACAGCAGTACTCCGCGGCCTTCGGCTTCAATCATGTGCATTGCGGCGTGAAGCTGCGAACCGCAGTCGCACCTGAGCGAACCGAAAACATCACCGGTAAGGCATTCGGAGTGAACCCTGACCAGTACGGTTTCATCTTCTTCCCAATCGCCCTTGACCATAGCTACATGCTCTTTGCCGTCAATTGTGTTCTTGAATACTTTGAATTTAAAATTACCGTACTTTGTCGGCGTATTAGCTTCAGCCAGCTGCTCAACCTGAATCTCGTGTTTAAGCCTGTATGCAATAAGGTCTTTAACAGTGATTATCTTAAGCCCGTATTCTTTCGAAAATTGCTTAAGCTCTTTAAGCCTGGCCATGCTGCCGTCCTCATTGATTATCTCGCAAAGCACGCCCGTAGGCTTAAGCCCTGCCAGCCTCATTAGGTCAACTGTTGCTTCGGTGTGGCCGGCCCTTCTGAGTACGCCTTCTTTAACGGCTATTAGCGGGAAAATATGCCCCGGCCTGAGAAGGTCTCCAGGCTTTGTGTTCTTACTGGCCATAGCCCTGATCGTTGCCGCCCTGTCAAATGCTGATATGCCCGTACTTGTGCCGTGAGCGTAATCAACAGATACCGTGAATTTAGTATCGTGAAGAGCTGAATTATCTCTTACCATTACACCGAGGTCAAGTTCTCTTGCTCTATCCGGTGTAATTGAAACGCAGATCAGCCCTTTTGCTTTTGATGACATGAAATTTACCGTTTCATGTGTGCATAATTCCGCGGAAGCAATCAGATCACCTTCGTTTTCTCTTTCCTCATCATCCATTACAATTATCATTTTACCGGAGACAAGGTCTTTCAAAGCTTCTTCTATTGTGTTCATTTTTCAGCCTGTTTCTATTTAAAAAGCCGGGTATTTATTTGCATAAAAATACAAAAATAAATCCTTCATCAGGGTGTGTTTGATGAAAGATTTAACAAAATTCAATAGGAATTTAATTCTGTATTAATTAAACTGCCGGCTGCAAAATTAGTCGGTCGTTATCTTATTGGCAATCGCCGCTTTTTCAAATTTAACCTGAACATTATCGGCTATTTGAACTGTGAGTGTTTTGTCACCGACATTAGTAACCAATCCGTGCATTCCGGCATTGGTAATAATTTTATCGCCTTTTTTGATAGATTGTATCATATTCTGGTGCTCTTTCTGCCTTTTCTGCTGGGGCCTTATAAGCATAAAATACATAATAGCTATAACCAATCCGAACATAATAAGTGTCGGCATCATACTTCCTCCTCCGCCATCAGCGGGAGGCGCCATTGCAAGGAATCCATACATAAAGTCTGTCATTGTTTTTCTCTTTTATTTAATAATATTGTCAGGTTAAATACAAATTTATGAAATTTTTTTTCCACTGACGAAAACTTCCGTCAAGTATTTTTTCGCGGGCTGTACGCGCCAGCCATAGGTAAAACGATATATTATGCTCGGAAGCAAGCATCAGGCCAAGTATTTCATTGCTCATTATCAGGTGCCTCAGATAGCCCAGGCTGAAATTCTTACTGGCATAACTATTAATCTCGCTGTCGATTGGCTCATCCGATAGTTTATATGCAGCGTTCTTTATGTTGATCTTACCTCTTGTTGTAAATAGCTGGCCGTTGCGGGCATTACGCGTAGGCAGCACACAATCGAACATATCTATCCCCCGGTCTATACACTCTAATATATTGACGGGTGTTCCCACTCCCATCAAATAGCGCGGCTTATTTTCGGGTAATTCTTCCGTGGAAGCCTGTGTCAAATCATACATCAATTCCTCGGGCTCACCTACTGACAGGCCGCCAATGGCGTTGCCGTCGAAATCCATCTCGACCATTCTTTCCAGATACTCACGGCGGAGGTTTTCATACATTCCGCCCTGGCCTATCCCGAAAAGGAACTGCCTGTGCCCGTAAAGAGTTTCGGTTAATTCGAGCCTTGACTTAGCGCGGGCTGCCCATCTCAGGGATAGCTCCATGGAATTCCTCACATAGTCGTATTCTGCCGGATAGGGAACGCACTCATCTAAAACCATCATTATATCAGAACCCATATTGCGCTGAATATCAACGACAGCTTCAGGTGAAAAAAAGTGCATGGAACCGTCAATATGGGATTTAAATTCTGCGCCCTCTTCGCTGATCTTACGAAGCTCCTGCAGTGAAAATATCTGGTATCCGCCGCTATCTGTAAGAATAGCCCTGGGCCAGTTCATGAATTTATGAAGGCCGCCGAAATGGCTCATCACATCCATTCCAGGGCGCAGATACAAATGGTATGTATTTCCAAGAATAATTCCGGCATTGCGTTCCAGAAGAGTTTTATGTGATATTGCCTTTACAGTACCCACGGTACCGACGGGCATAAATACCGGAGTTTTGATAATTCCATGATCGGTGTGCAGTTCCCCGGCCCTGGCCTCGCCTCCATCGCTTGTATGTATAAGTTTAAAGAATTCCTGTGACATTTTGCCGATAAATTAAAAATTCAAAAATAAGAATATTTATAGAAAATGAAGGATTGTCAGATAAATAAAAAGCTCTCTTCGGCACAATCGGCAATAACGCGATGATAATCTTCTCAAAAATTCCACATCCGCCATTCACAATTAATAAAATGTCACTTTAAGCATGGAAAAATCATCTTTGAGCTTCGATGATTTGTTTGCTTTTCTGACTTCAGAATAATAACCCTTTAATTCAGATCCATCATTGCTGTGATTTTTTTCTAAATAATCCAGTACATCTTCGTGAGTCCAGCGCTTGTCATCTTCAATATCGAAAACGCCGTCAGAATAAAGGTAGATGGAAGAATTTAAAGGCAGCATAGTATGTTCGGACCTGAAATCATAATGTTTTACGCTTCCAATGACGATATTTTTGCTGAATATTCTCAGGTTAGTACCGTTTTCGCTGTAAATAAGCATTGGAGGATGCCCTGCTCCGGCGTATGTGAGCTTTCTGGTATTAACATTAAATACCATATACCATATAGTGAAATAATGATGATTGTGATCAGTCATCTGGAAAGCGTCATTTAGAGCGTCGAGCACTTCTTCGGGCTTTCTGAAGTCGGTTTGCGGCAGAGTCTGAAACCTCAGCATATTAAACGCCGAAACAGACTGCAGAGCCGATCCTATGCCATGTCCGGAAATATCCAGAAGATAAACCGCGATGTGGTCACTGTCGATATAATTATATCCAAGCGCGTCGCCTCCTATTTTGCTGGAAGCTATGAAAAGATTGCTGGCTTTCATTCTGGTATCTTCATAAGGCTCAGGTATTAATGAATTTATGTAATTCCTTGCAATAGAAAGCTCAGAATTGAGCCTGTTGAGATACTCGGCTTTAAGCCGGTTTGATTCAATAAGCTTTTTATTGGTTTTTTTCAGGTCAGTTGCTGTTTTAACAAGCTGGTCACGGTGCTGCTTTAATTCCAGATGGTTCTTTACCCTTACTATAAGTTCTTCTTTGTTGAATGGCTTGGTAAGGTAATCAATCCCACCGCATCGGAAACCCTGTATAAGGTCTTCCTTTTCGCTTCTCGCAGTAAGGAATATCACGGGTATATCCTGTGTATCAGGATTTTCTTTAATTTTTTTGCAGACTTCAAAGCCGTCCATTCCCGGCATCATAATGTCCAGCATGATCAGATCAGGCTTTACCTGATCGAGTATTGACAAGGCTGATTTACCGTTCAGGGCCACGGATACGTCGAATTCCTGCTTATTCAGAAGTATGCCGAGCACCTGAAGGTTTTCGGCTACATCATCCACAATTAATATGAGTGGCTTTTTCTTTTTGTTAATGTCTTCTATCAGTGTTGTCATACTTTATAATATATAAAAAAAATCATGACTATAGGATTTTATTAATATATTTTTTTATTATTGGATATAAAACTATTGAAAAAGTACTACCGAGAGTATCCGCCAGCCAGTCAAAAAAATCGGCATCCCTTCCCGGTACAAAGGACTGATGCCATTCATCAATTAAACCGAATAGAATTCCAAACAGTATTACTGCTGTCAGTATTTTCATTTTTTTTATTCCCGGGAAATTTGTCAGAATAAAAACCTGGAAAAGCGTTCCGAGAATAAAAAATCCGCTAAAGTGCATGACTTTATCCATCATTGGGAAAAAATCCGTTCGAACCGGCCCCTGGGGCTGGCTCGAAAGCCAGCTTACAGCTATAACAGCCATAAAAAATGGGAGTGAAAGCAAAAATTTCTTCAAGGAAGCAGCTCTCTGATAAATTCCTGCAAATCAGTTGCTTTAAGCGATGTTTCGCCGTATTTTTTCGCTGCCATGTCGCCCGCCAGGCCATGTATATATGATGAAAGGGCAGCGATTTCAACCGGCAGCAGATGCTCCTGCGAAGCTGCTATGCCTGCCATCAATCCTGTAAGTATATCGCCGCTGCCGGCAGTTGCCATTCCCGGATTACCTGAAATAGTCCAATAGGTCTGATCGGCGTCAGTGATAACAGTGGGTATATATTTAAGCAGGATTGTACAGGCTAGCTTATCAGCCCATTCCACAGCAAGTTCGTGATGAGCTGCTTCAACTTCCTGCCTGTCTATGCCTGTTAATCCGGCAAATTCACCAGTATGAGGAGTTATTATAACGTTGTCGCTTAATTTCTTATTTGAATCGACGGCCTTGACAGCGTCAGCGTCAATGATAATTCTTTTTTCAACCGGTATATTATATATAAGCTTTCTTACCAGTTCGACGGCATCAGGGTCAGAGCTCAGCCCCGGGCCTAGGGCAAGCACATTCGATTTCTCAACTTTTTCCATTATCATATCGTAAGAATCCGGTGTAATGGCTCCATTATCATTCATTGATGTTTTGGCAGGGATAACTTCAGGCCATACGGAGCTATGAACGTTCGGAGTGAATAGATATACCAGTCCGGCGCCGCCAAGCAGAGCTGTATTGGATACCATAGCCGCCGCTCCCGGCATATTCAGCGAACCCGAAACAACCACTACCCTGCCGTAATCGAACTTATTGGTTATCCTTTTTCTGGGCAGAATGAAGCCGTCGATATCATCAGGGCTTAGAATTTTAACAGAAGCCAGGTTTTCTGCGATATGCATGGGCGCACCCAGATATGCGGTAAATATCTCGCCGCAATTGTTTAATCCTCTACCACGGAGCATTCCGGTTTTAGGCGCGAACATGGTTATGGTGCAATGGGCTCGAAAGCAGTTAAGATCGGCAGCTCCTGTTTCTGAATTAAGGCCTGTGGGAGTATCTAGGGCTATCCTCAGGGATTGGGTTGAATTTGCTTTTTGCATAATCGGCACAGCAAGGCCACGTAGGTTATCAGAACCTCCTACCCCGAGAATTGAGTCTATTATTATATCTTCGTTAAATTGGATATAATCAAGTTCTTTTTCTTCTTTAATATGAATAATTTCCATGCCGAGCATTTTTAGGCGTTCATAATTGGCGCGGGTTTCTTCGCTCATTTTTTCCACGCTTCCGTTCCATATAACCCTGACATTAAAAAAATCATTCAGGTGGCGGGCAACAGCGAAACCGTCTCCCCCGTTATTGCCGCTGCCGCATAAGATAAGAACTGACGAAGCAGCCGGGTCATATTCCGGCAGTATGTCATCTATAAGAATATCACAGAATGAATGTGCTGCGTTTTCCATTAAAATTGCCGAACTGATCTTGTATTCGTTCATAGCCGCCGCATCGGCAGCTCTCATTTCTTCAGGTGTTAGAATATGCTGCATAGTTTTCCAGTTTTAGTAATTCTCAAAAATACAATATGCCAAAATGAACTTCCTTTCACAAATATTTTGATTATTTAATTAAAAATACAATAAAAAGCGAAAATCAAGGGAACTTATTTAGGTAAAAATCCGTATTATTCTAATCAATGGAAGACCAGGGAAAAAAAATATTCAGCAGGCTAAGCAGGTTCATTCCTGTAACAAACGTTGCCCTAATAGTAATGTTTCTTATAACCCTTGCTATAAGGACAGCAGGTGACATAGCCCTTTACTTTTCAGGAAACCTTGGCTCGCCGGGCGGCCTTATATGGCAGAGCCTCACCGGTTTTGTACTGATAGCTGTGATCTTCGGTTACAGCCAGCTCGCCTATAGAAAGCAAAAATCGGCCGAATATAAGAATTATCTTTCAGGTTTTGTGAAAATCCTGGTTGCCATACTTGCTTTTACTCTGCTTTTGGAATTTATTCCTGACCCAATTAATAATGAAGGCATACCATCGGATTTTTTTATGCTTATAATTGCAGAAATTATTCCACTCACCGGAATAGTGATATGCTTTCTTATCGGTTCATATCTTTTTAAATGGCTTAACATACACAGACATAAAAAAACAAGGACTTACATAGAGATATCAGGGTTCATTCTTTTATACGCTTTTACTTATGAATATCTCAGCTCGTTTTTTACCTTTCTCGAACATGATATAATTCTGTTTATTCACGGGGTCATTTTGGTAACAGGCATAATCACCGTTTTTCTGAATGCCAGAAGAAATTCCTGGATAGCGGTACTGCCAAGGCCAAACAAGCTTAAACTAATGTCTCTCAGTGCGGTAAATGTTGTCATTTCAACCGTTTTAGCCGTAACGGTAGGCAGCCAGGGGTGGCTAAATGAAACCTACTATTTGCTGCTGCCCGGAATTGACGCGGTTGTATTCCTGACCTTCTCATATTTCTCGGCTTATTCACTTAGAATATTCCTTGCTTCGATGGCCTCGCTGCCAACATCAGAAATTGTAGAAAGAAGGACTTCCGAATTAAGTTCGCTTACTTACCTGAATAAGGTAGTTGCCGAAACAGTCGATCTGGAAGTGCTGCTCGATACCGTGACTGAGCTTGCCCTTAGATCCAGCGGCGCACATTCCGCCTGGTGCGAGATATACGAAAATGATTCAATCAAAATAAGGTCATCGCGAAATATTGATGATAACCTGCTCTACTCACTTCATCAGGATTACAGGCTCAAAAATTACTTTAAAATGAACGCTAATCCTTTACTTATTGATTCGATAATAGAGAACAGGGATATATTCTTCATCAAGCAGTTTATGCCTCAATCGAATACTCTTATAGCGGTACCTTTGTATGAAGGAGCTTTAAGGGTTGGAACTTTGGTTGTGATAAATCACGAAGAATACAGTTTTGAGCAGGATGACCTGAAAGTACTCAGCGCTTTCAGCGATAATGTATCCATCGCTCTTGAGAATGCCAGACTGCTGAAGGATTCCATAGAGAAAGAAAAGTATCGCAGTGAGCTTAGCCTTGCAAGAAGAATACAAAAGAACCTCCTCCCCGACAAACTGCCCCAGTTTGATAACTATTCAGTCGATGCCATTTCCATACCGGCGGATGAGATAGGAGGTGATTATTATGATATAGTTACTCTGGCTGATGGCAGGCAATGCCTTCTGATAGCGGATGTTTCCGGCAAAGGCATCTCTGCCGCGATTATCATGGCGCAGCTCAAAGGAGTGGTAATGTCAATAGCTTCATCATCGAAAGGGGCGGCTGAGCTGCTCAGGAAGATAAACAGAACTCTGTACGGCACAATGGATAAGCAAATGTATATAACGATGAGCGCCCTTGTTTTCGAAAATGAACCCGGCAGGCTGACATTTGCGCGCGCAGGGCATATGCCGATCATTTACAACAGAAATTCAGAAGCCGTAAGCAATACACCAAAAGGCATAGGCATAGGGCTCACAGGGCCTGAACTTTTTGATAAGAACCTCGAAGAAATCGAGATTCCTCTGGATGAGGGTTCATCCTGCTTATTATTTACTGACGGAATCAATGAATTAAGAAATGTACATAATGAAGAGTTTGGTTACAGCCCGATTAAAAGTTTTTTAAAAGGAAACAAATATTATGACGCAGGCGTATTAAACCATAAGATTATTTCTGAACTGCGTGAATTCGCCGATTCCAATACACAGCATGATGATATAACCATTGTTTCGGTGGTCAGAAAAAAATAATTCTTATGGAATGAATATTGCTAATGAAATTTTGATTTATCAATAATATTCCAAAATAAATGAGGGGATAAATGCCAAAAGATTCTGATTTTAACGTAAAAATTGAAAAGCTACAGGGTGTAGATATATTTTACCTGAGTGGATCTCTCGATGCTCATACCGCTCCGGTGCTTGAAAATTCTTTAAGTAAAGCCATAAGCGGAGGAACCAACCGTATTGTAATTAATTTCGAGGATCTGGATTATATCAGCAGCGCGGGCCTTGGGGTGTTCATGGCTTTTATCGAGGATGTGAGAAATTTCGGAGGAGATATAAAGCTATCAAACATGAAACCAAAAGTTTTCTCGGTATTCGACCTTTTGGGATTCCCCATGCTGTTCGATATTGTAGATAAGCAAGAAAAAGCCATTGAGAAATTCAACCAAACTAATTAAACAGTAATGTCCGAAGAAAATTCTATAATGTGGACCACAGGAGAATATACAGAACTTGGCAAGATCAGGTCGCGAGTGATCTCACGGGCTGTGAATTTCGGATTCAGCGATGATGATGCCCAGAAGATAGCATTAGCTGTTGATGAAGCTTGCTCAAACCTTATACAGCATGCTTATAATTTTGATAAAAAAAGAAAAATCGGCATAGCATTCAGCTGCGAAGGCTATAAATTCATCATTAGGATTTATGACGACGGCATTCCCTTTGACCCCAAGGAAGTAACCCCTCCGGATATGAAAGAATATTTTAAAGAATTCAGGCGCGGCGGCCTCGGTATTCATATCATCCGTAAAATAATGGACGAAATTGAATACATACCCGGCAGCGGCAAAAACGGCAGGAATTTGCTTGAATTAAGGAAAA
Source organism: uncultured Hyphomicrobiales bacterium (assembly GCA_964544155.1). Classification (GTDB taxonomy): domain Bacteria; phylum Bacteroidota; class Ignavibacteria; order Kapaibacteriales; family UBA2268; genus CAZJAH01. The sequence continues at coordinate 51,964 of CAZJAH010000001.1, forward strand.
ATCTACAATCATAAGCCTGCTTGTTAGTCTAAGCTCAATAATTTATTCGTATAATATTAATCACAGATAGATCATGAAAGGCATAGTAATATTTTCAAGCCTGGCTATCGGGCTGATATTAGGATTTTGGCCTGCCATAAGCAAGCCTAAACCACTATTGTGGAAACTCATTGTTATTTTGTTGATAACAACAGGCGCGCTCATAACCCTTCTGCCCCCTCTCGGAGCAGGCCCCTCATATGCCATGGCACTAAGAGAACAGGGCTTCAGAAATGAAATGCCGGTGATTGGCACACTTGAAAGTAAAGGTAATGATTCATATACAATCAGCCAGCTCGGTAAATCCGCGGTCACACTGGAAATAAACGGCATCATTGATGGAAACCCTGAAAAGGGAGATGTATTAATTGCGAACCTGTTGCCGGGTGATGAAGGTTTCAGCCATAATGAAGTGGTTTCGGTAAATCCTTTTCTACATTTTTCCTATATACCCAGCCTGGACGAAAGGATAAAGATAATGAACTTCCATGTTCCCATGGCATGGGTTTCTGTACTGGCATATATGGTAGCTATGGTATTTTCGCTAATGTATCTGCGTAAAAGAGACTTTCGTTATGACCTCTACGCATCGTCATCTGCCGCTTTGGGGCTTATTTTTACTATACTGGCAACCGTTACAGGTATGCTATGGGCAAAATTCAACTGGGGCAGTTTCTGGAACTGGGATCCCAGGCAGACCTCGATATTCGTGCTTATGCTGATATATGCCGCGTATTTCGCGCTGAGATCGGCCATAGATAAAGAAGACCTGAAGGCTAAGCTGAGCTCAGTTTATGCCATAATAGCCTTTGTGACTGTACCTTTCTTTGTATTCATACTGCCGCGGATAACAGAAGGTCTGCATCCGGGCTCTGCTGATAGCGGAAGTGCCGGCCCGCTCGTATCATCCAAGCCGGGAATGCTCGATTCCGGGCTCTTATACGGCTTTGGTATGACCATGGCGGGATTCACACTGCTTTACTTTTGGCTTATGAACTTACACATCAGGATGAAAAGCGCTGTTTACGAAATTATGTCTAAAAGGAGCTAATCAAATATAATGGAACAGTATTTAACCGATAACTCTATTTACGTTGTGCTGGGTATAGTCCTGCTCATCTGGGCAGGAATAATTATGTATCTTTTCTCGGTTGACCGCAAAGTCAAAAAATTCGAAAAAGAACTTGAAGAAAACAAAGAATTATCCAAGGGCAGGAATCCATTTGAATAATTGCCCTTTCCATTTGAATAATTGCCCATTCCATTTGAATAATTGCCTTTAAAGAGCCTGCGCCCGGTGGTAATACCGGGCAGCCTCTTCTTTATCCCCCATTTTGTGATAAACTGAGGCAATATTCAGCAGGATTTGTTTCTTAAGCAGACGTTCCTGCTCAGTATTTTTTGCCGTATACTTCAGGCCTTTTTTTAAAGCCTCTAACGCTTCATCATTTTTTCCTTTAAAAAAATAGACTGTCCCAAGGTTATTATAGATGTGCGCTCCTTCTATACCTGTAACTTTGAGTTCCTCTGATCCAGTAATTTGATTATAATGTTCGATAGCTTCATCGAGCTGTCCTGAACTGCGGTAAAGCTCTCCTAAATTATTGGCTGCGGCAAGGGCGTGCTTTTTGTACTTCCCGCCCAGGCGTTTAAATGCCCTGTAGGCTTGCTTATAATTGTAAACGGCTTCGTCCCAGAGACTGTCTTGAGCAAGCGAACCGGCCAGATCGTGGTAAGCGTAAGCCAGTGATACCGAATCTACAGGATCAAGATTCTCTTGTACCCTGATTATAGAGCGGTCTATGCTGAATTCCTTCTTGCGGTTGCCACTCATTTTAAAAAGCTGTTTAAATTGGTTGAGTACGGGTAAAAGCTCCCGGCTGTATTTCCCGTGCTTATTAATAAGTATGGAAAGTTTTTGCCTGAGGTACTTCTCAGCCTCCTCATAATCAGACCTGGCTGCATTCAGGTCAATTAGTATTTCTACCGGCATCAGCAGGTTTTCATTATCGGGGCCTAACATATCCTCCCTGATCATCAAAGCTCTTTCAAGCTTCTCAACAGCTTTATCAGGTTCACCCTGCTCCCTGTAGAAAAGTCCCATATAATATGCCGTGTTACCTGTTTCGGGATGCATAGGCCCTAATCTGGATTCCTTGAATTCGAATGCTTTTTTGAAGTAAAATTCACTGCTGTCGGGTACATTAAGATTTTCATACGTCAAGGCAATATTATCATATATGCTCCCGAGTTCTGGAAGATTATGTCCAGCTGATGAAGTTATAAGATCTTCAGCCTGCAAAAAATAAAAAAGGGCCTGTTCATAATTCTCGGAATAAAGACTGTTTAATCCGATTAAATTCAGGGAAGAACCGGCCTTAGTGCTGTCATTATATTTCGTGACAGCAATATTATAGGCCTTTTCTGCTTTGTTAATTGATTTTTTATGGTTATCTTGTTGCAGATAATTAATAGCTTCGTCCATCAAACTGTCCCAAGATTCGTCCTGGGAATAGATATTTGACGTTACTAAAAATATTAAGAGGATTATACGTATTAATTTTTTAGACATAATTAACTTTTAAACAGGATACATTATGAAGCCAAGATACATTATAGGCGCTATAGTAATATTAGCCTTCGCGGCCGTAGCGATCTTTTCGTTTAACAGTGAAAAAATCGAATATTCAAATTTCGCCACAGCAAAGAACAATGATCAATTTGTTCAGGTGATCGGTTCCTGGGAACGCACCACCGACTGCAGCTACAATGCTGAGATAAATCAGTTCACCTTCACTATGAAGGATAAAGAAGATAATGTAGCCAAAGTAGTGTACAGCGGCTCCAAACCTAATAATTTTGATATTGCCCCGATGGTAGTGGTCAAAGGGCGCTACGAAGGGGATATATTCAAAGCCGAGCATATTTTGACCAAATGCCCCTCAAAATATGAAGACGACATGGGCAGTGAAAATGAGCATAAAGCCTCAATTTAATTAATAATTATTCTGTAAAATAAATAAAAAGAACTTTATTATGTTCGGTAAAGCGCTGATTTTCATGGGCTTCGGCCTTGCTTTGATCACTACGGTACTCTATTTTCTATCAAATAAAAATTCAAAGCTCACGCCGATAGCCAGAAGCTCATATTTTGTACTTTCGGGTATCGCATTTTTAGCAGCGGGCTTTCTTATGATGAACATTCTGGAGCATAATTTCCAGTATTCATATATTTGGCAATACTCCGGTAAGAATTTGTCCACGTTTTTGACCATTACAACTTTCTGGGCCGGCCAACAGGGATCCTTCATGCTTTGGATGACCATGTTGGTCCTTTTCGGACTGATAGTTATACCTTATGCCAAAAAGAATAATTATGAATCCCTGGCTATGGGCTTTCATTCACTTATTCTGCTATTTATTTTTGTACTTTTAATAAGTAAAAATCCTTTTGAATTCCTGTGGGAAACATATGCCGATCAGAATGTAGAGGTTGGTTTTGTCCCCGAAGACGGACGCGGGCTTAATCCCATACTCCAAAATTACTGGAATGTAATACATCCGCCGATACTGTTCCTTGGTTTTTCATCTATGGTCATTCCGTTTACCTTCGCCCTGGCGGGATTATTCAAAAGGGAATATCAGCGATGGATCAATATCGCCATACCCTGGACTCTGCTTGCTACCGCTATGCTTGGGACAGGTATAATGCTCGGCGGATTCTGGGCTTATGAAACTTTAGGCTGGGGCGGATTCTGGGCATGGGACCCTGTTGAAAATTCTTCGCTCCTCCCCTGGCTTGTGGCGATAGCCCTGGTGCATACCATGCTAGTGCAAAAGCGTACCGGCGGCCTGGTTAAAACAAACTTCTTACTCGCAGCGGTTGGATTTGTATTGGTACTATATTCCACATTCCTTACAAGGAGCGGCATACTTGGCGATACATCAGTGCATTCATTCGGAGAGCCGGGGCAATCGGTATATGTACTATTGCTTATCTTTCTAATAACCTTTGCCCTAATAAGTGTGGTAACCCTCTTACTCAGAATGCCTGAAATTAATAATAAAGCTCCAAAACCCGATTTTAATCCTTCTTCCAAAGAATTCCATTTATCCGTGGGATCCCTGGTAATACTGGCAGTTGCGACGATTGTTTTTATCGGCACAAGCTGGCCCATTGCCGCTGAATTCCTCGGACAGCCAAAGGTAGCCATTGAACCGCCCACCTATGATAAACTAACTTTTCCGCTCGCTATTATCATTCTTATAATGAACGCTTTCGCCCTCCTTCTGGGATGGAAAAAGAGCGAGATGAAACAGGTTATAATCAAAGCCGGGATGTTCCTCGGCATAAGCCTTTTACTTACTGCAATACTTTACTTCGTGGGTGTTCAGCACTTTGATTTCATGCTCCTCGGATTCGCGGCCATATTCTCGCTGCTGGTAAATGCTTACTTTATATTTAAATATGTTGTTAAGCGGCCTTCAAATACAGGCGCTTTCATCTCGCACACTGGATTAGCATTGCTGCTGCTTGGCGTTATTGCCAGCGGGGGCTATGAAAAAACCCAACATCTGCAGCTAAAGCAAAATGAAACTAAATCAGTCTTCGGATATGATTTCACTTATGTCAAGAAAGACAGAATTGAAAAGCAATATATGGACAGAGAGAAATATCAGTATAATATAAAAGTCGAAAAAGGCAGCCGGGAAGTCATTCTCAACCCGATAATGTATTGGAGTGATTACAATGACAGGGAGTACCCCTATATGGTACCCGGAATAAAAACATTAGTGGACAGGGATATTTATTTATCCCCGAAATCAATGGATTTCGAATTTAATTTTCCGACGGAAATACTGGGCAAAGGCGAAGCAGTACCCGTACCAATGGACAGCAGCTATAAAATACGTATGGTACAGTTCGATATGTCACATGCAATGACGCCGGATCAGTCGAATAATATATTATTCGGAGTGGTTACCGAATTCATAAAAGACGACAAGGTCTATACAGATACTCTTAACGCCCGTATGAACAGTCAGACAGGCGAAATGGATCCAATCTGGGTGCAGATCCCCGATACTGAGATTGATGCCTGTTTTTATCAGCTCATACGCGGGCAGATGATGTCCGATTCACGCTCTGCTTACGCCTTTAAGGAAACCGGCACACAGCTTCAGGAGCCGCAAGAGGTATTCACTTTCGAAGTTACAATGAAACCTATGATGTACCTTGTATGGATTGGCACTGTGTTTACCATGATCGGTTTTGTTATTGCAATCAATAAGCATATAAGGCAGAGAAATCAGGTAAAGATTAATAACGGCGGCCAAAGCTTTGATAACACTGATAATTCCCCTGATAAAATCGCACTGGTAAGAAACGGCAACGGCGAATCAACTGAAAATGAACATAAACAGGAAGAGAAGTAATAATAACAAAATTGATGCGTTATAAGGATAATATTGCTGACTGGTAATATAATTCTTAAGAGTAAAGCAACGTCATTTTTATAAACTAATATTAATTACTAAAGGATTGGAGACTATAATGGCATTTAACCGCTTATTTATTTTGTTATTATCATTTCTGGTGATAGCAGGAGTGACTATGGCCTGCTCTCAGGACGACGGTAAGAATGAAACTGAAGCCGAAAGAAATAACCTACAAGGTGAAGATCTGGCTGTTGACGATGAATACAGTACAGAATCAGTTGACATCGCAGTTGCTCCTGATAAAGGCGCGGATAACGTTTTTGAGATCACCGGCGCTACCGCGAGCGGTTCACAAAGCGTTCCGCCTAATTTTACCTGGAACGAGGACGGAAAAACCATGAACTTTTCCGATTACACAAAAGGAAAGGTTGTTTTCCTTAATTTCTGGGGAACATGGTGCCCTCCATGCCGCGCTGAAATTCCGGACATCATAAGGATTGCCAAAGAAGAAGACCCTGACAACGTTATGGTTATCGGTATTGCTCTTGAAAGAAGTAACAACCAGATGCAAACCGTTAGCAACTATGTCGAAAGCAAAGATATACCATATCCAATTTTTGTTGATACCGAACAAGCCCTGTATAAAGCTATAGCCGGTATAAGCTCAGTTCCGACTACACTGATAATCGACAAAGAAGGCTCGGTTGTGGAAGTTATCCTCGGCGCTAAATCATATGAACGCTTTATGCAATCGATAAACAGGGTAAAAAAATCCTGATAAGAAAATATTGAACTTTGATATAAAAGAGGCTGCCCGGAAACACATACTTTTGGGCAGCCTTTTTACCAGGGAGATTGGAGTAAAGGTACAACTTACAATTGAGAATAGAGCAATATGCAAATCATACTCTTCCCTATAAATGAAATGAGTTTAATAAAAGTTACAGATTTTTTTATTTACTAAATTTTATTTAAATAAGCATAGCAAAGCCAGATACAGATTCCGTAGCCGAATTAATCTATGAACGGGATGGATTAGTGATCAAAAAGGTAAATTAAAACTATATGGTTTAACAACTTAAATACTATTTGATTTAATTTCTCAACTAAAAAAGCCGCCCATGAAAGGACGGCTTTTTGTACGCCAGACAGGATTTGAACCTGTGGCCCACAGCTTAGAAGGCTGTTGCTCTATCCAACTGAGCTACTGGCGCATTTAACAGGATAACAAAATTAGTGCATTTTTCTGAAAAATCCAATTATTTTTTGGAATTTGAAGCAGACTTTGTTAATTTTGAATAAACTTTTTCGGGTCAAGTCCCGTGCGGCTAAGACAGGCCCAAATCCGTCAGGTCCGGAAGGAAGCAGCGGTAAGTCTGATCTTAGGGCGCCACGGTAAACTTGGCCCTTTTTTTATTATTTTTTATCCCTTAATATATTTTATTGACTTATTCGTCCTGGTTTATAATTATTTAAGTAAATTTGTAATAATAAAGGATTAAAATTGGATTTGATTTATAGATGAAAAAAGAAATAATTATAAATTCAACTATCAACGAAGTCAGAGTAGCAATTACAGAAGACGGGCAATTAGCTGAATTTTTTATTGAATTCCCGGAAAAAGAACGATACATAGGAAATGTTTACCTCGGTAAAGTAAATAAAATTGTCTCCGGAATAAACGCGGCATTCATAAATATCGGCCTCAATCAGGATGCTTTTCTGCATTTCTCCGATGTTGATGAATCACTCGAAAATTCAATTATTACTGACGAAGAGGATGAACTCGACGATGATGAATCAGCTGAGTACGACCTTAAAAAGATCGAAAGCGAAGCCGAAAGAATTGTAGGGAAGCATTCCGACGATAAAGAAATAAGCGATGCCGACATAGCCTTAAGGAAAGTTAAACCCGCAACAACTGATAACGGGAAAAAACTACCTACATTTTCCACAAAGAAATCCGGCGAAATTCAGATAACACTCGAACCAAAGCAAAACGTAATCGTTCAGGTAGTTCGCGAAGCCTACGCCAACAAAGGCGTTAAGGTAACCACAAAGATCGCTATTCCAGGCAGATACCTTGTACTTCTGCCATTTGAAACATTACTCGGCGTATCCAGGAAGATATATTCCTATCCTGAAAGAAAGCGCCTTAGAATGCTTGCCAGAAGATTCAAGCCAAAAGAATACGGCTGTATAATCCGAACTGTTGCCCGCGGCAAAAGCGAAGAAGAACTGAAAAAAGACTGGCAGAGCCTTATGGCTATCTGGAAAGAGATCGAAAGCAAAGTAAAAAAGTCTACCCCCCCAACCATGCTTTACCAGGATATGAACCTCGCACCGAGCGTTGTCAGGGATCTTTTTACAACACAGGTACAAAGCGTTATAATTGACTCGAGGAAGCTATATAAAGAGATAACCTCTTATTTAAAGACATCATCGCCTAATCTGCTGCAAAAAGTAGAACTATATAACGGCGATAAACCAATATTCGAAGAATACGGCGTAGAGAAAGAACTTGCCAAAACATATAAACGGCGCGTGCCTCTTTCCTCAGGCGGCGATATAGTTATAGAGCATACAGAAGCAATGGTGGTTATAGATGTTAACTCTGGCCGTTCCACCGAAAAAGAGCAGGAAATGAATGCATATAAGACTAACCTGGAAGCCGCCAGAGAAGTCGCGAAGCAAATTAGGCTGCGCGATATTGCTGGAATGGTGATAGTTGATTTCATAGATATGCAGCATGAATCCAACCGGAAAAAGCTGTATAGTGAAATGAAAAAAGAATTATCACGTGACAGAGCGAAAACAGTGATTTTCCCTCTGACCCAGATAGGGCTTATGCAGCTTACAAGGCAGAGGATCAACCAAAACATAGTAGAGAAAATAAGCGAAATATGCCCGACCTGCAGCGGCACAGGAAGGATTACAACCAAGGCTGTTCTACTTAATAATATTGAACGCTGGCTTAAGAAATTCCGCAAAGAATCCAGAGAATTCAGGCTTATATTGCAGGTGCATCCTCAAGTCGCGGATTATATAACCGAAGGCACGTTTTCACATATAGCAAAACTCATGCTCAAATATTTCGTAAAAATAAATGTACAGCAGAATGACGGAGTTGGTATTGACCAATTCAGATTTATTTCAGAACGCAGGAACAAGGATATAACTAACGAGCATATTTGATCAATGGAAAATTCTGAAAAAACAATAAGCATTTTGGGTTCAACCGGCTCTATTGGTGTGCAGGCACTCGATGTGCTCGATAACCTGCCGGCTAAGTATAATATCAATTATCTTACGGTAAACAAAAACATAGACCTTCTGGCTAAACAAATAGAAAGATATAATCCGCGAGGCGTTGCCATAGGCGATGAATCGGCATACAGAGATTTTAAGAACAAATATGATTTCAAAGGCAGAATTCTCTGCGGCGATGAAGGTATAATCGAAGCTTCAGCTGATGATGATAATGATGTCGTGCTCTCATCACTGGTGGGATTTTCGGGGGTAATCCCCACACTTGCTGCCATCGAAAAAGGCAAAACAATAGCTCTCGCTAATAAGGAAACTCTTGTCAGCGCCGGAGAAATAATCACCAAAAAAGCACGCGCTCATAAAGCGCCTCTTATTGCCGTGGACAGCGAACATAGCGCCGTTTTGCAATGCCTTGTTGGCGAAACCAACGATGAGATTGAAAAGATCATTCTAACCGCCTCCGGTGGCCCCTTCAGGGAAACCCCCAAATGCGAATTTCAGAAATTGACTGTAAAACAGGCCCTCGACCACCCAAACTGGTCGATGGGCAGCAAAATTACCATCGATTCCGCAACAATGATGAATAAAGGCTTTGAGATAATCGAAGCCTATTGGCTTTTTAAAGTTGGATTAGACGATATTGAAGCTCTTATTCATCCGCAAAGTATTATTCATTCTATGGTGCAGTTTGTTGACGGATCGGTTAAAGCACAGCTCGGAATGCCCGATATGAGGATTCCTATCTCTTACGCTTTGAACTATCCGCGCAGACTTAAGTTTAATTTCCCGAGACTTGACTTAAGTGAGATAGGCTGTCTGAATTTTATGACACCCGATCCGGAAAAATTCCCCTGCCTGGAAATCGCTTACGAAGCTTTGAGAATCGGAGGTAACGCCCCGGCAATAATTAATGCTGCGAATGAAATAGCCGTAGAGGCTTTTTTGAACGAAAGGATCAGGTTCAGCGATATTCCTGATATTATAGAAAGGTCTTTAAGCCTAATAGATAAAACAGATGATCCGTCAATACACGATATTATAGCAACGGATTCACTGACTAGAAAATACGCCAGTGATTTTATTAATAAAAATTTAGTAACGGTATATTAAAATGAGTTTTCTCTGGGATATTTTTTATTTCGTAATAATAATCGGAATTCTTGTACTCATACATGAATTCGGACATTTTATAGCTGCCCGTCTGACGGGTATGCGCGCCGATGTTTTTTCCATAGGTATGGGAATGAGGCTTTTCGGCTATAATAAACAAACAGGATTCAGCTTTGGCAAACTCGAAAAAGCCTTTAAGAAAAAAGGTTTGTTAAAAGAAGGCCAAACCGGCGATGATATTGATATGGAAGGCCAGACTGATTACAGAATATCACTTTTTCCAATCGGAGGCTACGTCAAGATTGCCGGTATGGTCGATGAAAGCATGGACACCGGCTATAATGAAAATGAGCCCAAACCATGGGAGTTCCGCTCGAAAAAAACCTGGCAGAAAGCCATTGTTCTAAGTGCCGGTGTGATAATGAATGTCGTGCTTGCCATAGGCATTTTTGCGGGTATTTTTTATTTCCAGGGCAAATCGATGTATGCCACCACCGAAATAGGTTACGTTAAGGAGGATTCCTTTGGTGAATACATCGGACTTAAAGAAGGAGATAAAGTCTTATCGGTCAATAATAATGAAGTTTCGGACTGGCAGGACTTTATCCAAAGCGTTACCCTCAGGGATTTAGGAGGGGAAAGAAGTATTTCCATTCTTCGATCCGGCGAGACAAAAACATTGGAGGTAAGCGGCGACGAGGTCGTTAAACGTATCGCGAATAATCCGGATTTCGGGATTGAGCCGGCTCAAATGAAAACCTATGTCATGGCGGCCATTAACGCAAAGCCTGCCGCTGAAGCCGGTATAAAAAGCGGAGATACAGTTCTGACCATGAACGGCGAGCCAGTAAATTCAGTCAGTGAATTCATTGATATAGTCCACAATAATAAATCAAAACCTGTAAATATCAGCGTAGGACGTGACGGCGAAATTTTTGAAACCGTTGTCACACCCTCAGAGGAGGGAAAAGTGGGCGTGCAGGTATCCAATATCTATACCGGTAAGGTCAATAAAGTAGAATTCGGCATTTTCGAATCCTTAGGCCTTGGAGTTAACCAGACAGTAGAAACTGTTGACCTTTTCATCAGCTCAATAGGCCAGATATTCAAAGGCAATATAGCATTTAAGGAATCTGTCGGCGGGCCGATAATGATAGCCAAGCAGGCATCGCAACATGCCGAAAGAGGTCTGATTAGTTTTTTGAGCTTTATGGCCCTGCTTTCAATTTCGCTGGCAATAATAAACATACTCCCCTTCCCTGCCCTTGACGGCGGGCATCTGGTGTTTACAGTTGTTGAAGGCGTGATGGGGAAAGAAGTTCCTCTAAAAATAAAAATGGCAATACAGCAGACCGGTATAGTGGTACTGCTATTATTTATGGCATTTGTAATTTATAATGATATAGTAAGATAACCATGCACAACCAGTATAATCAGAACAATAATTCAGAACAGGAAAGGCCATATATATTGGTAACCAATGATGACGGCATTGATTCCCCCGGCATAAACGCCCTTGTGCACTCAATGCAGAAACTGGGAGATGTTGTTGTAGTAGCCCCTGACAGGCAGCAGAGCGCCGTAGGGCACGCGCTGACAGTCGCAAAACCATTAAGAATTACTCCGTTTCACAGGAACGGTGAAATGTTCGGTTACGCTATCGACGGCACGCCAGCGGACTGCGTAAAGCTGGCACTATCATCTATACTTGACCGCCGGCCTGATATAGTTGTTTCCGGGATTAACCACGGACAAAATACTTCTATCAATATACTTTATTCGGGAACGGTATCAGCCGCTACCGAGGGTATGCTATTAGGAATTCCATCAATGGCCATATCCCTTGCGAGCCATGATCTGAATGCTGATATGAGCTCCGCTGCAAAATACTCTGAAATTATGGCAAAGAAATTGCTTGCTATGGAAATTCCGGAAGGTACTTTGCTGAACGTTAATATCCCTGCCATAGCTGACGATAAGATTAAGGGAATTAAATTTACACGGCAGAGCGGATCAATATGGAAAGATTCTTATGAGAAAAGAATAGACCCATTTTCGAGGGAGTACTATTGGTTTGCCGGTGAATATAAAGTATTCGAAGAAGGCCCTGAATTCGATGATACCGCTGTAATTAAAGGCTTTGTTTCTGTGACGCCCATACAGTACAGATTAACGAACATGGAATTCCTGGAGACATTAAGCTCAATTGAGGACGAAGATGTCAAAATTGATAGACATTAAAAATGTGGAAGACGGAATGATACTTGCCGAACCCGTAGTGAATAACTTCGGGCAGACACTGCTTTCACCCGGTACAGAGCTGCTTTCATCTCATATCCGGATCCTAAAAACCTGGAATATAATCAGCATACGAGTAAAAGGAGATAAGGACGAAGAGGAAACATACATATCCCCCGCCCTGCTTAAAATCGCGGAGGAGAATATAACTAAAAGGATGAAGTGGCGCCCAAGAACCGAAATAGAAAAAAACTTGTTTAGAATGGGGATTATGAGTACGGCAATTTTGTTATCAAAATCCGGAGACAGGTGATTTGGATCCTTTTGATAAAGTAATACACAGTATACGCGAATTTCCGACATTACCGACAGTTTATACCAAACTGTCGGATATAATCGCTAATCCCCGATCCACGGCAAATGATGTAGCTAGTCTTATCTCCCAGGATCAGGCAGCTGCTTCAAAGATACTCAGAGCAGCCAATTCTTCAATTTACGGCTTCAGAGGAAGAATTAATACAATCAGCCAGGCAGTTATTTACATTGGCTTCGATGAAGTGAAGAACCTGATAATCGCAATGTCAATAATTAATCTTTTTAAAAAATTCAAGCATACTCAGGATTTCAATCCCATAGACCTTTGGAGACATTCAATCGGCGTTGGAGTTATTACCAGATACTTAGGCAGGTCTATCGGCATAAAAAACATCGAAAATTACTTCGTTGCCGGCATTCTTCATGATATCGGAAAGCTTGTTTTTTTAAAAAGTATTCCTGAGCAGTATCTTAAAGTCATTAATTATGCTCTTGAAAACAATATTTCTGCTAAAGACGCCGAATCTGAAATTTTAGGCATAACCCATACCATTGTAGGCGATCTACTTGCTGAACGGTGGAAGCTCCCGATATCCATCAAAGACAGCATAAGATATCATAATACAGGACGTGTCGAAGGTAAATTAAGCCTGATCGTATCCTGTGTGCATATAGCTAACGTTGCTGCCAGTATCGCAGGTTTCGGCCAGGCGGGAGATGATGTAATACCCGAACCAAATCCGGAAGTATGGGATGCTTTAAACCTCCCGGAAAATTTCTTTACAAAATCGATGAAAGATATATTGAACGATTATGAAGAATCGGTACAGTTATTGCTTTAAGTGATTTGAATAAAAGGTTTTAATTATAGTAGGGCTTAATGCGCAAGAAAAATGAAATAGAAGCAGTACTTGACATTGATGAGAACTGGAAGCATTTTCTCGATAGTATTCAGTTGTTTACTCACCAAAGAAAAGCAACAGAGCGGATTTCCGAACTCATCAATCAGGGCCTGTACGTATTTTTGGAACTTCCCGAAGCCCGGAGCGCGACTCTTTATTTACTGAATGAAGACAGTTTTGATCTTGAATTCAGGGCAATTTTTCCTCCTCACTATAAGGAAGAATCCGAACAGGATTTTGAAAATATGCTAAATGCCGGACATATAGGAAAAACTCTTGAATCCGGTTCTGTATCAATACTCAACGAATCTGAAAGCAACAGTATTAATCATGTTGCAATACCATTAATTGTTTCCTGGGGAGTAATGGGATTGGTACTTATTAAAATGAATAAGCCCATCCAGGAGCTTCCTCAAATGAATATTTGGCTGATATCACTGCATAGCAGCCTTTTCGCGAGCTCCCTTGAAAATCACATCTTATTCGGAAATTTAAAGAAAACAAAAGAACTTCTGGCCCAAAAAATAGCTTTAAAAACCATGGATCTTACCCAAAGCCAGAGAGAACTTAAAGCGATAATAGATTCTATTCAGGCAGGGTTGCTTATTATCGATGCCAATACCGATAAGATAATTAAATCAAATCCTGTAGCAACCGAAATGACTGGACACGAAGAAAACTCAATTATCAACCAGGATTATCGCTTATTCCTTGATGAGTATAAAATTGATCCGGTTAAAACCGGAGACCTTTCCAAACCTGTTAAATTTGAATCAGTTATACATACTGCCACAGGAGAAAAAATACCCATACTCCGAACTGTGGCTTTAACAAATCTCGGGCTTAAAAAATTCAGAATAGAGAGCTTTCTTGATATAACAGATAGAATTAAAGCGGAAAAAGAACTAAAAAAATCGAATGAACTGCTTGAAATAAGAGTCCAGGAAAAAACCATCGACCTTCACCTGCTTATACACAAACTAAAAGATGAGATTCGTGAAAGGGAAAACGCTCAGAAAGAACTTATTTCACTTCTGGAAAGGGAAAAAGAACTGAATGAACTTAAAACCAGATTTGTCAGCATGATCTCACATGAATTTCGCACCCCGCTTACCATCATTAAGTCATCGGCGCAAATACTTGATAAATTTGGTGTTAACCTCGATTATAAAGAGCAGAAAGACTATCTTGAAAAAATTAAAACAACTGTAGATTACATCACAGATCTTATAGAAAATGTTATATTCATAGGTAAGGCCGGCTCTGATAAGCTGGATACCAAACCTATTATTATAGATATCAGAAAATTTGCCGAAAATATCATAAATGATATAAGACTTACGCTAAATAAAGAAAGACGGTTCGAAATTAATATATCAGGAGACCTGGAAAAAATCCAGCTCGATGACAGGTTATTAAGACTGATACTTGTAAACCTGATTTCGAACGCGGTTAAATATTCAAATGACGACAGTACGGTCGAACTGGAAATTATCGGCACAATAGATGAATTAAAATTCCACGTGAAAGATCGCGGCATTGGAATTCCCGAAAAAGACCAAAAGAAAATATTCGAAATGTTTTACAGAGCTGAAAATGTCGGTTCAGTCACCGGCACAGGATTGGGCATGGCAGTAGTGCTTCAATCGGTACAATTGATGAAGGGCAATATTAATTTGCAGAGCAAAACAAATGAAGGCACAGTTTTTACAATAACTTTACCAAAGCGGCTAAAATGAATAAGAAAATACTAATAGTCGAGGATGAGAAAGATATACGTAAAGATCTGGTTAAAACTCTTCAGCTTTCTAACTATGAAACCGTAGATGCTGAAGACGGTTTACAGGGCCTTGAATTAGCAAAAGCGCATCATCCGGATCTTATAATATCAGATATCATGATGCCAAAATTTGATGGGTATAAACTTTTGGAAGAACTTCAAAAAGAACCTAATACCGCGGCTATACCCTTTTTATTCCTTACTGCCAAGTCCACAAAACCGGATATTCGAGAAGGTATAAACCTGGGAGCTGATTTTTACATAACAAAGCCCTATGATATAGACGAACTTCTCGAAGCAGTAAGAAGCAGGCTTAAGAAAAGCGAAGCAACTGAAAACTTATATAATCACAAAATAGAAGAGATCACTTCTAATATACGTCGCTCTCTTCCCCATGAGATCAGAACGCCCTTAAATATTATCTTAGGATTTTCTGAGTTTCTGAGAAAGAATTATGACAAAACTTCACCGATTGATGCCAAAGAAATGCTAATGAATGTTTATGACAGCGGCAGAAGGCTTCATAAGCTGTTTGAGAACTACCTTTTCTATGCTAATCTCGAAATTATTTCAAATAATCAGGAAGAGATAAACAATCTCCGGAATAAAAAGATGATCCTGTCTGAAAATACATTAAAGGACCATCTTCTACATACTGCCGGTAATTACGGGCGCTCAGGCGATCTTGAACTTCAAATTCAGGATATCACACTTAATATGTCAGAAGAGTATTTTCTGAAAATGGTAGAGCACATTTTTGAAAACAGCCTGAAATTTTCAGACAGAGGCACAAAGATCCTAATTAGTTCCAGGCAAAAGGGATCCAGGTATACATTGACAATTACCGATAATGGAAGAGGATTATCGGAAAAACAAATCAAAACCATGGGAGCTTACGTTCAATTTGAACGCAAAGTATATGAACAACAGGGTACCGGGCTCGGTATCGCTATTGTAAAACGAATAGTCAGGATATACAACGGCGAAATGATTTTCGACAGCAAACAAGGCAAATATACATCCGTAAGTTTAATTTTACCCTGTGAAAGATCATAATTCATGAACATTCTCTTTATCGGACCGCTTAAGTCATCCTTTGTTAAAAATGACATAGAAATACTTTCAGAAAAACATAGTTTAAGAAAGTATGATACATCTATCGGACGAGGCCTTAAGGGCATGATCAATCTTATAAAGATCACCTTACAAACATTTTTTGAAGTATTCCGCAATGATGCCGTATTTTGCTGGTTTGCCGATTACACTACATTGGTTCCCGTTATAACAGCTAAATTATTAGGAAAGAAATCATACGTAATAGCAGGCGGATTTGATATATTAAATGTCCCTGAAATTGACAGCGGGGCTATAACCAGAAGAGGTCGTTGGTTCTGCGTAAGTAAAACATTTAAATATACAGATTTGATTTTCCCGGTTTCACAGTTTGCCGGCAATTCTCTGCATGAATTAACTAACGGTGACCATGCCAATTACACTGTTATTTATAATGGTGTAAAAACCGATAAGTTTATAAATTATAATTCTAAATGTATTAAGAGAAAATATATAACTACGGTATCACAAGCAGACACATACGTTGATTATCATATGAAGGGTAGTGACAGATTTATAAGGATAGCTTCTAAAATGCCTCATTTAGATTTTTTGTTACTCGGATTAAGAGGTAGCGCATATGATCTGGCAATAGAAGCTGCTAAAGGAATAAATAATATTGAAATAATAAAAGGTCCCCTTGATTTATATTCTGAAATCATACCTTATTATTATCGCAGCTATAGTTATGCTCAGCTATCTATAGCGGAATCATTTTGTATGGCTGTTGTTGAATCAATGGCTTGCGGCTGCATACCGGTAGTTAATAATGGAGGGGCACTGCCTGAGGTAGCTGGTGATGCTGGTTATGTTACAAATAATGATGATGAAATCATTATTGCAATTAATAAATCCATTCATGCAACTAATGGACAAAGAGAAAAAGCAATTTCACAGTCCAAAAAGTTTGATATATCCATTAAAAGAAAAATATTACTCGAAAAGGTAATCTAATTGGAACACATTGAATTCAACATAAATGCCTATAAGAAATTCGCGCCCGAATACTTAAACAGACATCCGGAAATCTATAATGATATTGAGCAGAATAGGATTGCAGCTAAAATCTATGTAGCTAAAGAAAGCATCCTAACAGGAAATAATCAACTCAGGGCCATGGATTACGGCTGCGGAGCCGGTAATTTGACTAACCACCTCTGCGGACTTGGCTTTGAGGTAACTTCAGGAGATGTTTCCGGTGAATTTCTTAAGATCATTAAAATGAATTTTTCTGATAATTGTAAGGTGCATACCTTTAAGTTAAATGGAGAAGATCTAAGGGAATTACCGGATGATTCCTTCGACCTAATAGCCACCTACTCTGTTCTCCACCACATCCCTGATTATTTAAGGGCTGTTAAGGATATGGCAAGAGTTGTAAAACCGGGTGGAATCCTTTATATCGACCATGAAGCAAGCCCTGAAAAATGGGAGAACAATCATTATTACGAATTATTTACCAACCAAACAAAAGAGCCTTTCACGCCTGGTTTATTTCTCAATCTTTTAAAGCCCTCATGGTATGTTCGGAAGTACAAAAAAATTAAAAACCCCAGATGGCAGGCAGAAGGTGACATACATGTATGGCCGGATGACCATATTGAATGGGATAAGATCGAAGATCTATTAAAGGATAATTTTGATTTTATATTAATTGAAGATTACCTTCATTATTCAAGAAATTACCCGCTGGATATTTATAATGAATTTAAAGATAAATGCTCTGACATGCGGGTAATGATTTCGCGAAAAAAGAACTAGGCTATTTATAAGCTTCCGGAAGTTCATTTCCTGATTCAATAATTGCTTTTTTGATATTAAGGCTTAAAAGCATAATAAATCCTACTACGAAGAATACTATCAATGATAGTATCGCTATCCTGTATGATCCCGTGAATTGCAGTGCCAGGCCAAAAATAAACGGCCCCAGCCAGCTTGTGCCGCGTTCACTTACTTCATAGAGGCTGAAATACTCTGATTCCCTGCCTTCGGGTATTAAAAGCGAATATAGAGATCGGCTGAGCGCCTGTGTACCGCCCAGAACAAGGCCTATCACAACACCCAGTATTAAAAATCCCGCCTCGCTATATAAAAAGCCGTAAGCAAATATTACAGCGCCCGACCAGATAACTAAACTTATAAGCAGAGCTTTCTTAGATGTGAATTGTCTGGCTAAATAGTTAAAAAGCAAAGCACCGCCGAATGCCACAAATTGTACTATTAGTATGGTCTGCGTTAGAGTCGACATTTCCAATCCCAGTTCTTCCTGCCCGAATTGCGCGGATAGAGCTATCACGGCCTGTACTCCGTCATTATAGAAAAGATATGCAGCCAGAAAGATCAGCGTTTTCGGATAATTCTTAGCGTTTTTTATAGTTCTGCCAAGCTGTGTAAATCCTATTGTGAACAGATTGCGGTTCTCTGGTATCTTCTGTTTCGCAATTCTTCGTTTCAAAACCATTAATGGGGCAATCGTGAATATTGCCCACCAGGCTCCTGCGCTTGCAAGGCTGATACGCACTGCCATCGATTCACTTATGCCAATTTGTTCTGAATTCATAAACAACATGAGATTAAGAAGCAGCAGTATACCCCCGCCAAGATAGCCAATAGCCCACCCTATTGATGAAACCGAGTCCCTCCTGTCGGGTTCTGCCAGGTCAACAATAAAAGAATTATAAAATACTATAGAAGCGCCGAAGCTCAAATTAGCGATTATAAATAATAGCCCGCCATACAGATAAGCCTCACCTTCTAAAAAATAAAGCCCCATTGTAGCAAAAGAGCCTATATAAGCAAAAAGCCCGAGGAAGAGCTTTTTCTGTTTTGTATAGTCCGCCATAGCGCCTGCCAGGGGTAATATGATTACCTGCAGGAGTACGGATAGTGAAACTATGAATGGAAAATACGAACCGGCAAATATATCGAATCCTAGTATGCTAAGATTACCGGACGGACCTGCAGCGTTTTTGGCAATTGACGTGAGGTACGGCCCGATGAAAACGGTTATTACGGTAGTAGGAAAGGCCGAATTTGCCCAGTCATACAAATACCATGCAATTCTTTCTTTGCGGGTCGATCGCATTATTTTTTCCAATTATATTCCAAAACTGCTAATAAAACGAAAGTAATTGTTAATTCGTTCGAATATGTGATATAATATTATGAAATTAACCGAATTTTTATGAATAATTGCGTGCTTTCATGGAGCGGAGGTAAAGATAGTTCACTGGCCGCTTTTCTCGGCATAAACCGCGATGAGCTTAGTATAGGCAGGCTGGTTGCTACTATTGACGATAAAACCGGCAAAAATAAATTTCAGGGCGTGCCCCAACACCTGCTTGAAAAACAAGCGGAATTGATGAATAAGCCAATCGACATTATCAGGCTGCCTGAGAACTGCCCAAATAAGGAATACATCAAGATCATGAAAGATATGTATGATAACTACCGCGAAGATGGCTATCAAGCGGTTGTTTATGGAGATATTTATCTGGAAGACATAAAGAAATTCAGAGAAACAAAGATACACATTGATTCGATCGGTTCCGCCTATCCACTGTGGGGTATGAGTACGCAATCTTTGGCTGAACTTTTTATCGACGCGGGGTTTAAAGCCGTGATCACGGCAATTGACACAGAACAGCTACCGGAAGATATTCTCGGCAGGCAGTTTGATAAGCAGTTCCTCGATGATCTGCCCCCATCCTGCGATCCCTGCGGGGAAAATGGCGAATACCACAGTTTTGTGTACGATGGGCCGATATTTACAAATCAAGTAAAATATACCACTGGTAAAAAGTATTCTGAGATGAACAGATTTAAGTACATTGAAATAAAATGATACCCGAAAAAGCATCTTACTTGTTACTTATTGAATTAAACGCTCAATCGTTAGTTCAGGTTGGCAGAAAAGGTCTTTTTTTTTTGATGAAGGCTATTATATCTATGCCGGTAGCGCACTCAAAAACGCGCCATCGAGAATAAAAAGGCATTTTTCGAATGAAAAGAAATTGAAGTGGCACATTGATTTTTTACTGAATAATGAACTCTCCGAACTAAAAAAAGCTTTTATCATCGAATGCAATGAAAGTCTTGAATGTACTTTAAATTCTATAGTTCAAAAATCTCGGCATTTCGCGGCCGCGTATAAAGGTTTCGGTTCTTCGGATTGTAAAGTGTGCTATTCTCATTTAAGCAGGTACACCTCAGATTCGGATATTAATATAATAATACCTGAATTACTCAGCCCTTTTCCATTCCTGGCTTTTGCCGAATAATGGCAGCCCTATATACCCTCGCACTTCAAGGATTTTGCCCTTATCTTTTAATTCAAGTTTAGAGCTATATGTTTTGCCGCTCCGCGGATCATAGATTTCTCCGTCAACCCACTGATCGTCTTTATTGTCGTATTTGAAATTCTTTAAAATTCGAAGCCCTACAAGCTTGCGGCCTCTTTTTTCGGGATCCGGATTCTTGATGTCATTTTCCGGGGGTCCGCCTTCTTCGCCGATATTGTCCATCCAGAAAATCTCTCCGTGGTAGCGGCCATTTTCTTTATATATTTTTACTTTCCCTTTTTCATCTTCAGTAAACCATATTCCGGAGATTTCATCCGCATCAGAGAATATTACTACAGGGAAAAGCAAAAGCATTACAACTAAAATAATTGATCGCATATTCTATAAAATAATTATGTAATAAATAACAAGTAACAAAACGAAACTCGTACACATATATTATTCGTATCTGAGAGCATCAATTGGATCAAGCCCCGCGGCTTTCCATGCCGGATAAGCACCCGATATCAAGCCCAAGACAGTACATATTACTATGCTGGCAATTATCCACACAACCGGCAGGTCAAGAGTTACGTTAAAAGCCATGCCGAACAGCCAGGAAGCCCCAACACCAAATAATATTCCTATTAAACCCCCTATCTGGCATAGAGTTACTGTTTCAATGATAAACTGAAGCAAAATCCAGAATTTCTTTGCGCCAACAGCTTTTCTTACGCCGATTTCCTTTGTCCTTTCTTTTACTGATACCAGCATGATGTTCATGATACCTACACCTGCGGCTATTAAAGCAAAAGCGCCTGATATAATTCCGAAAATCGATAGAAAGCCTGTGAGCCCGGCAAACTGCTCGCTGATGGATTCATTTGTTTCCAGCTCAAAACTGTTTTCTTCCCAGGGCTTTATGTTGCGAACAGTACGCATTATACCTATAGCTTCATCAATAGTAGCGCTAAGGGCTTCTTTGCTTATTGCTCTGACGTGGATATTGAGCGATTCATCCCAACGGTTAGCATGATACTTCAGGAACTGTGTGATGGGCACAATTACCTGGTTATCCTGGCTTTGGCCCAGTAAAGCGCCTTTAGTTGTCAGAACACCAATAACTGTGTATTGCTGGTTTTTGATCTTTATTTCTTTGCCAATAGGTGATTGATTGGGGAAAAGGTCAACTACAATATCATTGCCGATTATGGCAATTTTGCGGTTGAATTCAATATCCATGTTGGTAAAGGCACGGCCTGTTTCGAGGTCTATATTATTGGTGCGGAAATACATATCTTCGGCGCCTACCAGGTTCACATCAGGATCTGTTTCATAAATATCATACCGAATTGTATTGGCTCCTGCCGTTGATGCAGCGCTGACCATATCGGTCAAAGTTATATTTTTCCGGAGCTCTTCATATTGCGAGTAGTTGAGCGGTTTTCGGCTTCTGTATTTGCGCCAGGTATCGCCCATCTGTATTGACGGCATTCTTTTGAACTGAAAAGAATTCTCACCCAGTTCAGCCATTTCACCTGTAACGGTTTCATTAATAGATCCCGCCAGCGAACCTGCTCCGACTATAGCAAATACGCCAATGGCAATACTTAGCAGTGTGAGCGAAGCCCTGAGCTTGTTCACTCTGATTGAATCAATTGCCAGTAATATGCTTTCCAGAGTATTCATTTTATTTTTAATAATCTTATGTTAATCTGCTCTTATTGCTTCTACGGGATCCAAATTCGATGCTTTAATTGCAGGTATCATGCCGGCCAGCATCCCTACAAATATCGATACAACTGATGCTATTGCCAAAAGCTGATACGGTATAACCGGCGCAAGAAATGACATTTCTTCCACAAATTGCGGCAGTATCTTAGCTGTTGCGAGTACCAGTATAGAACAAACCGCAAAAGCCACTATCGCTCCCACAAAGCATAAAAATGATGATTCGATGATAAACTGCATCCATATAGAACGTTTTTTTGCGCCTATGGCTTTGCGTATGCCAATCTCTTTAGTTCTCTCAGTTACCGATACGAACATTATGTTCATTATACCGATTATCCCAACTAAAAAGGAAAGCAGGGTCATGCCTATTCCGACAGCCCAAACATTAAACCTTACTTTGGCAACCATTTCTTCGAAGGCTTTAGTTTCGTTTATTGAAAAACTGTCCTCCTCCCAGGGCTGAACGTTTCTTATAACTCTCATTTGCCCGCGGGTTTCTGACCTGACCTCGTCAAGCCGTTCTTCGCTTCCGGCTTTTACGGCAACAGATACCGACCTTCCGTAATCACCGAAAACATCAACAAATGATTTCATGGGTATATATACCTGGTTATCAAGGAAATCAAAGAAAATCGTGCCCTGCTTAGTTATAACTCCTACTACAGTGAATCTATGGCCTTTGATTTTTATTTCTTTTCCTATGGCATTATCATTCGGAAAAATTGTTTCATATACTTTATGGCCTATAACGGCGACATTCTCACCCATCTCGTCTTCAAAAGCGCTGAAATACCTGCCTTTAAGGATTTCACCGCCTGAAGTATAAGCATGTTTATAGCTGGTGCCGTTTATAACAATATTCGTATAGCTTGCATTATCGTAAGTTATCTTCTCGCCCCAATTCCTTGCCGTGGGAAATGCCAGCTCTGCTGATGATAATCTGTCCGATAACTGATTTGCCTGGCGGATGGTTATGGGCTTTCTCTGGCGGACAAGCCTCCAGTTTTGTCCGCCGGCCCAGTCCCATTTATCCACATAAAGCATATCAGTGCCGATCATCTTAAATGTGTCGTTCATGGCGGTATCGAGGCCTGAAAGTATCCATCCCATTAATATAACAAATGATATCCCTATGACTACTCCGAGTGAGGCAAGAAATGACCTTAGCGGATTTGAAATTAATGCCGCCAGAGCTATCTTTAAAGATTCTTTTATTTCGCCGAAATATATAAGCATTTCTTTTAATTCTGATTATGTGTAGTCCAGGTTAACTGCCGGGACTATAGGGTTTTCATTTATTAAATCACTTTCTATGAGGCCGTCTCTTAATCTTACAATCCTGTGTGCGTGACGCGCGATTTCCTCTTCATGTGTTACCAGTATGATTGTATGGCCTTTTTGCCACAATTCGGAGAAAAGCTTCATAATTTCAATTCCGGTCTTTGAATCGAGGTTTCCTGTCGGCTCGTCAGCCAGGATAATTGACGGGTCAGTTACCAGCGCCCTGGCTATGGCTACCCTCTGCCTCTGGCCTCCGGAGAGTTCATTGGGTTTGTGTGTTATCCTGTCGCCAAGGCCGACATTTTCAAGTGTCTCTTTAGCTTTTTCCAGCCTTTGTGATGATGACAGCCCGGCATATACAAGAGGCAGTTCAACGTTTTTATGGGCGGTAGCGCGAGGCAGCAGGTTAAATGTCTGGAATACAAAGCCAATCTCGCGGTTACGTATTTCAGCAAGTTCATTATCATTCATCCCGTTAACGTCATTGCCGTTGAATTTGTAGCTTCCGCCTGATGGAGTATCAAGGCAGCCGAGTATATTCATCAAAGTGGATTTGCCCGAACCTGAAGGGCCCATTATCGCAACATATTCATTCGGGAAGATATTGATAGTCACATCCCTTAGCGCGAATACTTTCTGCGTGCCCATTTTATAGACTTTTGATATATTTTTTATATCTATAATCGGTTCGGATTTAATATTTTCGGTATTACTCATAATTTCATTTATTAAGGTGTAGCCAATACATTTCTGTTGAATTTAGTTGTATCTACCTGTATGGGAGCGCCATCATAGAGCTGCTTGCTCACTGCCCGGAAACTCCCGCTAATTACGGTCTGGCCTTCATCGAGTCCATTTTTGATTTCAATAAACCCTCTGTCGCTAATACCTGTTTCCACGTTGACCAGCCTGGCCTTATTGCCGTCTTTAATAAAAACAACTGGTTGGGGTTTATCTTTCATCTTTTTGACATCATCATCAATTTTTTTTGTACCTCTTCCGGCGTCCATATTCAGGTCAGGATTCCTGTCTATAGTAGTATCACGCACGGTGACTGCCATAAGTGGGACTGCTACCACATTCTGCCTGGTTTCGGTTTGAATTTCCACATTACAGCTCATACCGGGCCTGAGCTTAGGTTCCTCGCTAAGCAGCCTTATTTTAACTTCAAAATTTGTTACCTGATCCTGCGATCCCAATTGGTCGGTTTTGGCGGAGTGGCCGATTTCAAATACTCTTCCTTTGTATATGGCTTCACCGAGAGCGTCAATTTCAACAAGTGTAGTATCACCCAGGGTTACCATGACTATATCGTTTTCATCTACGTCCACTACCGCGTTCATCACCGAAAGATCAGACACACGCATTATTTCCGTGCCCTGCATCATTTCCGTGCCCACCACTTTTTCGCCTTTCTCTACGGCAAGCAAAGTCACTATTCCGTCAATAGGGGCATGAATAGTGGTTCTTTCGGCACTACGCTTAACCTGCCTGAAAGAAGCCTTAGCCTGTTCATATCTGGAAAGAGCGGCCTGATAAGCAGCCTGAGCGGCCTGATAAGCAGCCTGAGCTGAATCAAATTCCTGCTGAGAGATAAACTCCTTTTCATATAGACTTGTCGTTCTTTCCAACTCTTTTTTAGTACGTTCCATCTCTGCTTTACGTATATTGATTTCCATTTCGGCGGCATCAGCGGCTGATTTCATCTGCTCAAGCTGAGTTTCAACAATATCCGGCTTAATCCTGACCAGAAGTTCGCCTGCTTTAACGGTATCGCCTTCATTCACACCAAGGTAAATGATCTCGCCGGAAGTTTCAGAGCTGATTTTAACTTCCGTTTCGGGCTGAATCTTGCCTATAGCAGAAACTGTCTGCGTGATTGTTCTGAGTTGGGCTTCCTCTATTTTCACGCTTATTTCTGCAGGTCCCTTTTTACCAATAAATATGGCTATGGCGGCTATGGCCACTGCTGCCAGAATGGTAATTATTATCCATGTTTTTTTTGTTGATCTTCTTTTTGCCATTTTATCCTCAGTTAATAATTTCTTATACCGGTTTAACGGGTTCTTCTTCAGGCTGATATTTGACCTCACCGGCAAAATAAACTGCGGTACCGGCTATCATATCGTGGAAGGCCTGCCGCCTTGCTCCGAGTACGAAAAAGAAACCAAAAAGGATTATAATAAATACCAATATGCTTAATCCCTCAAATATCATTTGCCCGGTTAATAATGCAAGTAAATTAAAATATAGATGTAAGTTTTTAATTGAAAATCGGGTAAACAGTTTGGCATAACTTGCCCAGGTACGGTTTTCCGAAGCTATTCTGATACCAAGTAT
This sequence comes from uncultured Hyphomicrobiales bacterium, assembly GCA_964544155.1. GTDB lineage: Bacteria > Bacteroidota > Ignavibacteria > Kapaibacteriales > UBA2268 > CAZJAH01. The sequence continues at coordinate 77,802 of CAZJAH010000001.1, forward strand.
GAGCTTTCCGGGTGTGGCCGCGAGCAATACCTCCATAAAATAATACAAAAAAGAAATCAGCAACGACATGGGGGTACTTACCTCACTAAACTGCCTGATCAGTTCCGGATCTATGATAACTTTTATTCCATGTTCCTGCACAAGGTCCATAGTGCCGGTGAATAGCATGGCAATACTTGATACAATCGTCACAATCAGTAAGTCAAGCAGTGCTGCTCCGAACCTTCTGCCGAATCCAACCCTGTAATCGAATTCATCATAATACTGAAATTGATCTTCAGGGCCGAAGGGAGTATTTTGATCATTAGCCATAATTATTCTCCGTTATTTAGATATATTTTTCATCATTTTATTAGACCGATCCTGAACTGAATCTCTTTTTTGGCCTGTAAATAATTATAAACGGCAGTAACTCTGTTTATCCTTGCTGTTAACTGTTGTGTCTGGGCCTGAATAAACTCAGTAATTGAAGCCGCCCCCAGCTCAAATCTTTCTCTGGAGCTTTCAAAATTTCTCTCTGCCGCCCATATTGATCTTTGGGCAACTTCAAGCTGCTTTTCGGCAGCGTCGAGATTTAGTATTGCGGTCTGAATTTCGGCTATTATGTTTTGTTCGGTTTCATACAGGTCAAGTGAACTTTGCGACTTGCTGTTTTCTGCGTTTGCTACCTGCTCGGCAACATTAAAATTCTGGAAAATCGGAACATTCAGGCTGAGGCCAAAACTGGAATTATTCCTTCTCAGGAATCCTGTCTGGCCGTCTTCCCAATTCCATCCGCCGTTCACAAAGGCTGAAAGCGAGGGGAAATAAGATCCTCGAGCTGCCGTAACGCTTGCTTCAGCAATTTCAAGTGACCTTTTGGCCGCTATATAATCCGGCCTTTTTTCAAAGGCTATCTCAATAGCGTTCCGGGTAGTTCCGATAATTTCTCTGAACTGTGCTATTTCGGCGGAATCGACTGTGCTCGGTATTGAAGATTCTAAAAATTCAGCATTAATGTCCGGCCTGATGCCCATTGTTTTCATCAAAGCGGTTTTAGAAACACTGAAGTCATTTTGAGCCTGTATCAGGTCAAACTCGCGATTTCCAAGTTCAGCTTCCTGTGAATATACAGCCGATACCGGCACTACTCCGGCATCGAATTGAGCTCTGATCCTCTCGAGGTCCGATCTGGTCTGTTCCAGATTTTCTCTTCTAATTTTTACCAGCTGGGCATTCTTTATAATATTAGTGTATTCAACATATACCCGGTAATTTATCATCATGTGATTGAATCTGTTAGTTAACTGCCAGAAATCCAGGGTTTTATCACTCATTTCATAACGGGCTTCTCTGGTGAAGCCGTCAAAGATCAAAAGCTGTGCCTGAAGGTTTAGATTATAATTGTTTGGCGGCGGATCATACGGCAGGCTTATACCATTAGATATAATGCTGCCTTCAAGTATGCGCTGATATCCGGCGCTAGCTCTCATAGTAGGGAGATAGTCTCCGAAAGCGCTTCTCTGCTCTACCTTCGACCGGCCTATTTCAGATTCCGATGAAAGAATACGGAGATTGTTATCCACCGCTATTCTTAAGCATTCCCGGAGGGAATAGGTATTGTTCTGCTGAGCCGTCACAGTAGCGGACGCCATCATTCCAATTATCACAAATAGTATTATTCTCATTTTACGAACCTGTCTTGTTACATTCAGCCTGTCTTGTTACATACAGCTTATAGATACGAGAACATAAATGATCGGTTTCAAATAATCGCAAAAAGTTTCAGTCAGAGGGATAAGATTTTATCAGAGTCGCGCGCCCCTGTCTGTCAATTGCTTTCATTTTGAATCTGAATGGTTTATCCGTATCCTTTGGCACAGCCTGAAAAACCTGCATCCAAACGAGGCTTTCTCTGTCTTCACGTCCATCGCCTGGCTTTTCAATAAATCTGGCATTACCATCGACTAATTCGATCTTTGTTATATAATTTGCTTTGTTCCCGTATAGTCCGAATGCTCTTGTACGAATATACGCCGAGCTGTTCCCGACAGGCTGTATGTCGATAACCTCGGGCTGAGGGTAATTATTAACCTGTATAGTATATTTTTGGCCGATCAGATTATTATCAGCGTAAAGTTCGAGATAAAGCACTTTACCCGTATCATTTATTGAAGGAGTGAAATTAAAAGATCCGCCGGTTGAATTTTGAGCGCGTACGTCTCCGGATTGCTTTTCAACTAATTGAGCTTTTATTCCGCGGTTTGCAAGCTTTGGCAGATTTGGTCTAATTTCATAAGTTTTACCCGGATACATAATTCTTGCAAATTCAGGGGATTTAAGCGGTTGCGGGGTAACCCTGAATTCAACACTTTTTTCCATTCCGTCGGCTTTTCTTATAAGAGTAAGAGTAACTCTTGATTCACCGAACCCTGGTGATTCGCCCCTAAGGACTATCTGATTTGTGGAAAAATTCTCAATGGAAGCTGTACCGCCGTTATTTTCAGGATTATTCTTAATACTTACTACAGGCTTTCTGAGAAGGTCTTTTTCAGGATTTAATCCAAATATCAATACCGGATTCGTCCATTTTTGATATGCTATGGTTCTAACAGGATTCTCTACAGGATCGAGTAACACTTCTCCGGGTTCGTCGCGCATAATGAACATCCTCGGCACATCCGGTTCAGTTTGTTCGTTTGTATCCCTGATTGCCAGGTATTGATCATCCTGTCCAGGAGTTTCCTGCTGATCAAGGAAAATAATGTTAAGGCTGAACTTTGTAGATGCTTCAACAGGTATGGTCCTTCCATCTTTACTGGTGTATTCACCATCTGCATTTACATGTACTATAAATGATTTATTCTTCAGCTCATAAACCGGTGGATACCAAAAGAAACTGACAGTATTGAGTTTAGGCTTTTCTTCTATGCGGAAATGATTGGTATTTGTCCGGCTTTCTGAAGCTAAAACCAGTTTTTGCTTAAGAGCCTGGTCTTCTATTATGAACTCATAATTAAGATTAGATACTCCGCCCCTGTGAAATATATTATTTATGGAATCTACCGTAAGAATCTTAGGCCCGAGGCTGTCAATTTCAAGAAAGCAGTTAAGTGTTGTTTTCTCCGGATAAATAAGAAATTCAGGCTTATCTTCATCAGCGGAAATATCAGTCTTGTCCTTTTCGCCGGGTAAAATGAAAATGAGCGCCGCTAGATAAAGCACGAAATAAATTTCGACAGTGCGTCTTCTTTTAGTCTTTTGTTTCATTACCGGATAATCTTGCAGTAATTAATTTTTCTATTTCTTTTCTTACAGAAGCGTTGATATTATCATTTCTTAAAGATAGTGCGGATCTGTTCAGTTCATCTACAGTGCTTTTAAAAGCCAAAAGCGCGTTATTTGTATCTTTAATATTATCAATCATTTCCGGATTTGGCTTAAGAGCATCGGACTGATTTTGATTCATTATTTTCAGTTCTTTCATGATTTGCTGCTGTCCGGAAATCATGAGCGAAATATTTTCATTGAATTTTTCAAGCTGAACAACGGCCAGGGCAAAATCCTTACCAATTTCTCCTATTTCCGTAAGCAGTTCTTCTGAAATATCTTCTTCATCTTCTTCATCGAAATAAATTTCCTCATCGGGTGAAAATAACATAACCACAAACATAAAGAGCAGCATAAGGGCTTCGAATATAATGCCTACTATCACGATATTATCGCTAATTTCGTCGCTAAAGCGCCTTATACCTATAAGTACAAGTAAAATTGCAGCGCCAAAATACACAAATGAATTGATGGCCGAAAAATAATGCCTGTTGACGACCTCTTCCATCCAGAGCGATGAACCGCGGATAAATCCCAGAGGATGATTTACCCTTATGTTTTCCTTAATATATTTATTTAATTCTCTTTCGAATGTACAGATTCGCCAGAGTAATATCAAGACAGAGATCCCTGAGCGCTGCTTTTCGTACCTAAGCTCACTGAAAATTTTCTGTAGTAATTTTCTTCCCTTTCCGGAAGAAAGCGTTACAATGCTTTCCATTATTTTTAACCGCTAATTCGTATTAAGTATAATTGTTCGTATTAAGTATAATTGATTAAATCATTTATGAGTATTTGCTAAGTTCTTGTCTTAAATAAATTAACTAATCCAGCTATTAAAAACAAAATATTAGCCATCCACCCCGAAATAACCGGGTGGATATTCGAGGCATATCCTATGGTCTGGCCGATTTCGGCAAATATCATGTACGAGAAGGATATTACCATCGCAGCGCCTATTTGTACGGCTATGCCTCCTTTCTTTTTTACAGAAGCAAAAGGTACGCCAAAAAGTATAACAATAATATTAGCAACCGGGAACGCGAGCTGCCCGTGATAATCGATCAACTGCCGCCTCACATCTTTGCCGCCTTGCTTAAGCAATTCAATATAATCGCGGTATTCGTCAAATGTCATTTCGTCCGGTGATTTTTGTAATTTTATGAGCTGGTTATGTGAAAGATCAATATTTGCCACTGCAGAATCAAAAGTTATTGCTTTTACTTCTGTTCCCGTGTAATCGCGCTTTACCCCTTGATACATGATCCATCGCGAATCTGTAGAATCCCATTTGATCCTTTCGGATTCGGTACGTGATACCAGCCTGGGTTTCAATTCCGAACTGTATTCCTCTACTACCGCGTTGATACCTGTAAGTATCGACCAGTCATAATGCTGCATGATGACATTTCTTCCGGGCGCGTCTCTGAAGTATAGATTATATATCGGGCCTCCGGTTTCGCTTTTGTTTAAATATTCCCTTTCAATTAGAAGTTTCTCACTATTGGCTTTGGGAACAATCCACCCGTTAAAATAAAGCTGAAGGCCGCTGAAAAAAATACTGAATATTAGAAGAGGCAGCATGAATATATACAGGCTCATTCCGCCTGATTTCATAGCGGTTATTTCATTATTTGTTGATAACCTGCCGACAGTAAATAATGTGGCAAGCAGTACTGCAACAGGTGCTAACAGTTTGAGGATTTCAGGTATATAGTATAAGTAATACCTGGTTATTATACCCGCTCCGGCGTTTTGATCCAGAAATTCATCCATGGTCTCCATAAGATTGACTACGATGAAGATCACGCACAAAGCAATAAGCGCGAATAATAGCGTTAAAATAAACTGCCGGAATACATATCGGGCTATCAACATTTTTTAATTAAATTTTTCAATAAACAAAAAACGCAATATAAATAAAATGCGTATTATGATGACGTTTTATGGCATTATTGGTTAATATTTCGAGTGATTTTCTCGCGCATTTACTGTATAACCCTGGTATGCAGCACAAAAAAAAGGAGGCAAATTAATGCCTCCTTTGTGCAATCTAAACAGATTAATAGGTTTAGCCCCAGCTTTTTATTTTCTTAACAATTGTGTCCCTTGTTTGTCCGGTTTTCTTTTGTATCCTGCCTATTAATTCCTCATCGCGTCCTTCTTCCCTTTTAAGATCATCGTCTGTAAGCTCACCCCATTCCTGTTTAAGTTTGCCTTTTATTTCGTTCCAGTTACCTTTAATTTCAAGCTTATCCATAGCTGTTCTCCATTTTTGTGAATTCAACAATTTTAATTAAGTGTAATTTATTCTATCCTTGTCCCGAGCCGTCCTGTTTGTGAATAACCGGGGTAGCCTTAATGCTAGCGGTTATCTACCCGGCTCGTTTCAAGGCGGCATTTTTATTGTCATGTATTTCTATTATCATGTATTTCCATTGGCTGTAATCTGTATTATCGTGAAAGCTGATAAACATCGAACTAAACCTTGCTTCGTCCTCTTACCAAATGCGCTACGAAGCTGATTATAAGGAATACCAAAAAAATCCAGAAAAGTATTTGAGCAATTCCTGCAAATGCTGAAGCTATCCCTCCAAAACCAAATAACGCGGCTACAAGTGCGAGAACCAGTAATATTACTACCCATCCTAACATAATGTACTCCATATATCGATGAAAAAAATTAACTAATATTAATATTTCTACTGAAGAGTACGATAGAAATAATTAATTATTTTTAATGTCCGAGAGGTTTTATTTTTTCACCCAGTACATTTTGAACATATAGAACCTGTATTACCACGATGGCCGCGACCAGTAAAGGCGTTGCCAAGGCCAGGCCGTATCCTCCCCCTACAAGGCCAAGTAGTATCTGGGCGGAAAAAAGTAGGGCAGGCGGCAGGGATACCGCTCTTTCCTGCACCATTGGTGTAATGACATAACTTTCCAGGGTTTGTACGGCAAAGTACACAATTATTACATATAGTATTTTATCCGGGCCTTGAATAAACGCTACCGGTAAAGCGGAAAGCAATGAAAGGATAGGCCCAATGTTAGGAATAAAGGATAGAACGGCTGCTATAATAGCAAGGAGTAGCGCCAACGGCAGACCGATTATGAGATAACCGATCAAAGTAAGGATACCGACCACTATCATTGATATTATCCTTCCAAGTAGCCACATTTTTAGCGATGTATAAAGTGATTTCATCAAATCTGAAACTGAATTCCGGTGCCTGCGCGGAAAAAGAATGATGAAATTATCAATATAAACCCTTGGATTTATCGAAAGAAAAATCGCTATCAGAACAATGATAACAATATGCATGGCAAAATTCATTGCTGAAGCCAGAAATCCCGTGATATTTCCCAGTTGCTTGCTGCCAAAGTCCATAAGCCGGTCAATCCCGGGAAAATTATCTATCACTTCACGGCCCCATTTCTTCCCCTGCAAATAGTCCTTTATATCAGAAATTGATTTCTGAATAACCTCAGACAGCTTATCCACCTGAGCAACTATGGAATCACCGGTAAGCCAAAGTATCCCTGAAGGTATTAATGCTAAAAGAACAATAACTACTGTCAGGGCAGCTCCTCTGTTAAGAAAAGTTTTTTTCACCAGGAAATCCGAAGTGCCGTTAATCAAAACCCCAAGCAGTATCCCTGTGAATATGATAAGTAAGATCTGAACTATGGGATTAATGATATAAATAAGCCCGGCGGCCATTAGCAGCAGCGCGACTATTTTTAGAAGCCTGTCAAGCCTGTCTTTGTCAAGTGTTCTTTGCTTTGCCATAATTGTTAATTGCTTGTCATTTATGTCAATAGACTAATTTAAGCAATAATTATTAATTATTCATTAAGCAGCCAGATTTTTCTGCCGTCTTTAATTACAATTTCTTAATTAAGAAACGTCTCACATAGTGATAATTACATTATATTAATTATTCAAAAATAGAAAGGAATAATCTATGCCAGTAAGTAAATCACAAGCTGTTTGGGAAGGTAACCTTCCTGAAGGAAAAGGTAAAATGACGGTAGGTAATAATGCCTATACCGGAAACTATTCATTCAAATCGAGATTCGAAGAAGGCGAAGGGACTAATCCCGAAGAGCTCATCGGAGCCGCCCATGCAGGATGCTATTCCATGGCGCTTTCTCACCTGATCGCCGAAAACGGATTTACTCCCATCAAAGTGGATACATCAGCAAATGTAAAGCTGGAGAAAAAGGGTGACGGCTTTGAGATCACTCAGATCGAATTGCACACAAAAGTAAAAGCCGGGGGCCTGAGCGAAGATAAATTCATGGAATTTGCCAACGGCGCGAAGGAAGGATGTTCCGTATCCAAGGCTCTCAAGGCTGTTGATATCAAATTAAACGCGAAATTAGAAAAATAATATAGAGGAATTTATATGGGACTCGAAGGTAAGAAAATAGCAATTTTCGTAGCTGATATGTACGAGGATATCGAATTCTGGTATCCATACTACAGAATGAAAGAAGAGGGCGCTGATGTGGTCGTTATCGGACCTAAAAACGGTACCTATACAGGCAAGAAATGCCTGAAGGTAACCGCCGACAGCTCAATTAAAGAAGTAACTCCGGCTGATTTCGACGGACTGATAATACCCGGCGGGTACGCCCCTGACCATATCAGGCGCAAATTTGAGATGATAGACTTTGTAAGAAAAATGAATGAGGAAGAAAAACCCATCGCGGCTATTTGCCATGCCGCCTGGGTACTGGCTTCAGCAGGTTTGCTCAAGAACCGTAATGTGACCAGTTTCTTTTCGATAAAGGACGACTTAGTTAATGCCGGTGCCTACTGGACAGACCAGGAAGTCGTAGAAGACGGGAATCTGATCACTTCCAGAAATCCTGATGATCTTCCTGTTTTCTGTAAAACTATTATTAAAGTACTAAGCGTATGATTAATGAATAAATTTATGACGGTTGAAATTTTATGGAATATACTGACATCAAAGGAGTTAAAGAGAAACAGGCCAGGATTGGATTAGGGACATGGGCCATCGGAGGATGGATGTGGGGCGGAACCGACGAAAAGGAATCTATCAAAACCATACATACAGCCCTTGATAAAGGAATAAACATGATTGACACGGCACCTGCTTACGGATTCGGCAAGTCTGAGGAAATTACCGGAAAAGCGATAAAGGAATACGGCGGAAGAGAAAAGATCGTTCTTGCCACAAAGACAGCCCTGGAATGGGATGACAATGAAAATGTGAAAAGAAACGCCACAAAAGAAAGAATTTTCAAAGAAATTGAGGATTCGCTCAGGAGGCTTCAAACAGATTACATTGACATTTACCAGGTGCATTGGCCCGATCCGCTTGTAGATGTAGAAGAGACCGCCGAAGCAATGACAGCACTAATTGATGATGGCAAAATACTTGCTGCGGGTGTCAGCAATTTCAGCCCTAAGCAAATGGAGAAATTCAAATCCGTATGCCCTTTAAGCACAAATCAGCCGCCCTATAACCTATTCGAACGCGAAATCGAGGATGATGTACTCCCCTGGTGCCGGGATAATGACATTAAGCTCATTACTTACGGAGCATTGTGCAGAGGTATGCTTAGCGGCAAAATGTCAACGGATAGAGAATTCAAGGGCGACGATCTCAGGCAGGCTGACCCCAAATTCCAGCAGCCGAGGTTTGACCAATACCTTAAAGCCACGGAGCTGCTCAAGCAATTCGCCAAAGAAAAATACGGTAAAGACCTCATACACCTTGCGGTAAGGTGGCTGCTCGATCATGGCGCTGATATTTCGCTATGGGGCGCGAGAAAGCCCTCGCAGCTTGATAATCTGGAAGGAGTCTGGGGGTGGAATCTCAGCGATAAGGATATGGAAGAAATTGACGGCATCATCACCCGGAATGTTAAAGACCCGGTAGGCCCTGAATTTATGGCTCCTCCATCAAGAAAATAATAAGATTGTAAAATAAATAAGCGGATATAGCTAATGGAAACAAAAAATATTAATATTGGCAGTACGGATATGCTGAAGGACGGAGAGAAGAAACTGATCGAGGTAGCGGATAAGGAAATACTCTTAGCCAGAGTCGATGGGAAGTACTACGCTACAGGCCATACCTGCCCTCATTACGGCGCTCCGCTTGAAGATGGACTTCTACACGGCAAACGTCTGGTCTGCCCCTGGCATCATGCAGCCTTTGACGTAACCACCGGCAAGCTCGAGGAGCCGCCGGCCCTGGATGACCTGCCCCATTACCGGGTAAAAACTAAAGGAAATGAGCTATTAATCGAGCTGCCCGAAGATAAGCCAGGCAAAGACGTCATAAAAATGGCATCAGGCAAAGAATTGACTTATGTGATTATCGGAGCGGGAGCGGCCGGTACCGCCGCCGCGCAGGCCATGCGCGACGCAGGATTTGAAGGAAGGATAGTTATGCTTACTTATGAGGATAAACTTCCTTATGACAGGCCAAGCCTGAGCAAGTCATTTATGAAAGGAGAATCACCCAAAGAATGGCTGCCTTTGAAAGATGAGGATTTTTACAGGAATAACCGAATCGAAATCAAGAAAAGGATTTACGTAGACAGAATTGATAAGCAAAATAATTCCTTATATTTTTCAGACGGCGGCTCTCTTACTTACCACAAACTGCTAATAGCTACGGGCGGAAGGCCCGTTACCCCGGATATTCCCGGTAAAGACCTGGAAAATGTTTTTACTTTGAGGTCGTACGAAGATACGCTCGAGATTATCGAAACCGCCAAACATAATAAAAAAGCTGTTATAATCGGTTCGAGCTTTATAGGTATGGAAACAGCCTCAAGCCTGGGCGAAAATAAAGTCGATGTGACCGTTGTTGCACCGGAAGAACTGCCCTTTGAAAAGGTGTTCGGAAAAGAAATCGGGGAATTTTTCCTGAAAAAGCATAAGGAAGCCGGAACTAAATTCAAGCTGGGACAGAGCGTAAAAGAATTTAGGGGTAACGGTACAGTTAAGCAGGTAATTCTGAACAACGGCGATAGACTGGACGCGGACATGGTAATTTTTGGAACCGGAGTAGAACCCGCGACAAATTTCAAAAGCGGGCCTAAAACTGCTGAAGACGGCAGCTTCAAGGTTGATCAGTATTTCCGGGTAGATAAAGAAATTTACGCCGCCGGCGATATAGCTACCTTTATAGACTGGCGGACAGGCGAGAAATTAAGGATAGAGCACTGGCGCACGGCAGAACAGCAGGGTATGCTTGCCGGAAGGAATATGGCCGGCGCGAAAGAGCAGTACAGATCCGTGCCTTTCTTCTGGACTAGACAGGCAGGCATAAATTTGGTATATGTTGGCCACGCCACTGAATGGGATCAAACTAAAACCATCGGCTCTATAAGCAAAGGAGATTTCATTACATTTTATATTAAAAAAGGAAATATACTTGCGGCAGCCGGTATGGGCAGAGCTAAGCAGATGGACGCCATTCATGAGCTGATGAGGATAGATAAAATGCCCTCTCCGGATGAAATAAAAGAAGAAACCGATTTTGTAGAATTAGTGAAATAATTTTTTTTTGATTGAATTGAATTAATGAATTGAGAAGGAATTTCAAAAAGAAGGGTTATTAGTTTAACCTGTTGATTGCTCCTTCGTTCCATGGCTGCCCACAGGGGCGGCCTTAATTATAAATTACTATATTAATAATTTTTGGTATATGATAAAAGAAAAGAAAAAAAACGGGAGCTTTTTAGCCCCCGCTAAAAGTATTAATCCAATTCGTTTATTTCTTTGACGAACCTGTTAATATCCTCTTCGCTGAAGCCTTTATCTTTGGCGGCTTCTTCGAGCGTACCCCATTGGGGATCGCCGCAGCGAATGCACCTAACGCCCTGCTGCATCAAATAAGTCACAGCTGTGGGGTTTTCTTCCACTATCTCCTCTATGGTAGTGGATTTAGTTATTTTTTCCTTCGTCATGTCTAATCTCCTTGTTCTTCTTCGCGGGGAAAGCCGCAATCACGCCCAGAAGAACACCATAGGCAGTAGAAATATGCCAATTACTCGTAATCGGACAGCTTCCGGAATTGCAGCCGATGAAATAATAATAAGCATAGCCGGCCGCCCCGCCAATTAGCGCACCGGCTATGATTTTCCAATTCTTTTTAATTAATTCCATGATCAATTTTTTGATGGATGCTTAACGCCTAAAACTTCTTCAATTGCCTGTATATAGCCTTCTTTGGGCAGGGCTCCTACCGACATTCGTGGTTTATCTTCTTTAGGCACAAAAAGGACCGAGGGGATGCTTCTGATACCGAAAATTGAAGCAAGTTCCTGCTCCGCTTCAGTATCAATCTTGTAAATTTCTACCATTCCTTTGTATTCATCTGATAATTCTTCCATGATCGGGCTGACCATTTTGCACGGGCCGCACCAATCAGCATAAAAATCAATTACGCAGGGCTTCTCTCCTTTATAGTTCCACTCCTGGTTGTTTTCGTAGTCGAATACTTTATTGAGGAACGTTTCTTTTGTTAAATGTTCCATCGTCTTCTCCTGTTTTTTAGAAAAAATAAATGATAAATTATCGGACTTAGCGACGGTAATGAATTAGATATATTGCCAGAGAGCAATATTGTTTGACCTAATGAGGTCCTTTTAGATCATTTTTCGATATTTTGAAATCTTTAATATCGATCTCATCAGGCAAACCGCCTTTATACTCTAATATATCATCGGAGACGACTTTAATGGTAAATTCTTTTTTTTCAATCGAATTATCAATATCGCTTTCGGCAAGATCTTCCAGTTCGCGTAGCTTGGGAAGGTCTTTCAGGCTTGTAAGGCCGAAAGTTTTAAGAAATTCATCTGTCGTACCGTAAAGCAGGGGTTTACCGAGGCTTTCGCTTCTGCCTGTGATTTTAACAAGATTTTTTTCTATAAGCGAATTAACTATCTCATTGGAGTTTACGCCCCTGATCTGTTCTATCTCAGGTTTGGAAACAGGCTGCCTGTATGCTATAATAGCAAGCGCTTCCAGAGCGGCCTGCGATAGCCTTTTTCTGATTTTTGATTTAACAAGAGCCTGAACCAGCTCGCCGTATTCCTTATTTGTGGCAAACTGATAGCCGCCCGCGTAATTAACTATGCGGTAGGGCCTGTCGGTATCATCGAGCTCTTTATTTATATCGTTAATTATATCCACAAGCAGTTCCCTGGTGAAACCGAATCTTTCAACTACTTCATCTTCAAGAGAGAACTGGCCGGCTTCTTCCTGTTCCTTGGAAAAATCCCCATTCATATAGGCTTTATATGAGCCTATCAATAGGTCATACAAAGCCCTAAGGCTAAGTGGTTCATCGCTGGTGAAGATCACTGCTTCGACCGCTTTCATTTGAGAATCCCTGTCCAAAGTCAGGAAATGAAACTGTAAATCCATTTTATTCCAATCAATTAATTAACATTAGCCAAATCCGCGCCGGGAGAAATATATATATCGCTGAAGCTATCATCCTGTTCGATAAAAACCCTGCGGTTTTTAATCAGGTCCAGTAAAGCCAGGAATGTTGCAATAATATTAGGCCGGTTGGCTTTTTTAATAATCTCAAAAAATCCTATCCTCGTCTTTTTAGCCAGCATACTTAAAATATGCTTTGATTTTTCCTCGACCGATACCGGCAGAAGCTGTACAATGTGCTCTTTCTGCTGATTCTCTGTTCTGTCAATAGCAGTTTTGAATGCTTTCATGAGGTCGAACAGTGAAGCATTCCTATAGTTCATCCCTTTTTCGGCAGTTTTCATATCCGCTTCAAAAATATTCCTGTACATAGTGTAGCGCTGCTCATCAGCCATTTCGGCCATCAAAGGTGTTACTTCCTTGTACTGCTTATATTCCAGCAGCCTTTCAACCAGTTCGGTCCTGGGGTCTTCAGCGTCTTCATTTTCTTTGGGGTCATTCCTGGGTAACAGCATCCGGGTTTTAATATACATCAGGGTAGATGCCATAAGGATGAATTCCCCTGCCAGCTCAAGATCAAAGTATTTCATCAACCTGATATAGTTAAGAAACTCCTCCGTTACCTTAGCTATCGGGATGTCATAGATATTAAGCTCATCCCTTCTAATAAAGTAAAGAAGCAGGTCAAAAGGACCTTCGAAATTCGGTAATTTTATTTTGTACATTTAGCTCAGGCTAAATCCTATATCAGACATACTGCAAAATTCAATTTAAAAATAATCAATTTAATATTAGATGGAAGTTTTCCACAAATTAATCAACGTAGCAACGCGGAACCCTGCGGCTTATCGCTGTGGTTATTTCGTAGGGAATGGTTCCGGCTATCTCTGCCAGCTCGTATGCTGTTACGGCATTGTCGCTCTCCCCCCCTATAAAGTATACTTCAGTACCCGGCAGTATATCATTATCGCCTATATCTACTAAAGTTTGATCCATGCAAACAGTACCGACAACATTATAGCTCTTTCCGTCGATAATGCATCGGGCCCGGTTTGAAAAAGCCCTGAAGTATCCGTCGCCGTACCCATAAGGAATTATGGCCACCCTGGTTTTACGCGGGGCTATATAATTAAAACTGTAGCCTGCTGTCTCACCTTTTTCAAGGGCCTGTATGGCAAGTACTTTGGATTTCAGTGTCAGCACAGGCTGCAGTCCGATTTTTTCAGCAAGTTGCCGGGCGGGCATATATCCGTAAATGGAAATACCGGGCCTTATCAGGTTCAGCGCCGATCCATCAACATTAACAATGCCCGCGCTGTTCGCGGCATGTATGTATTTGAAATCATAGCCATTATTTTTCAAGTAGTAAACAGTTTGATTGAATAAAGCAAGCTGCTTCCTGGCGAAATCAGGTTCAGCTTCATCAGCGGCTGCGAAATGAGTAAGTATACCCTCGAATTCAATGCCTGCTTTTGCTGATGCCTCTTTAAGAAAATTCAGCGAGCTTTCGGGGCGTATACCATCGCGGTTCATGCCTGTATTAATAAAAAGATGGCACTTGATCGATTTCCCGGTGATGCCGGCAAGACGTGAATACTCATCGATAACATTCATAGAGGCAACTGAAGCGCTCATATCATATTGGAAAAGCAGCTCGGCATCGGATATCTCACCGGGTACAACGACGTGTAATTTGCCTTTATCGCCTGTGCGCCTGAGATTGGCGCCTTCCGATGCAAATGCTACCCCGAGAAATTCAACGCCTTCTTTCCTGAGTATTTTGGAAATACCATGCGCTCCATGTCCGTAAGCATTTGCCTTGATTAATGCCATTACCCGGGCATTTGCTGTGAATTCTTTAATCTTCCGTAAATTATGCCTTACTTTTGAGCAATCTATCTCAGCTACGGTGCTTCTCATAATAAACTGTATATTTTTACAATGATTATATAGTAATAATTCTGGAATAATGTTTGCTATATCTTTACAAACTTATTGAACTCAGGCGAATTTTTACTATATTAAATTATATTAATTATGAAAAACACGGAAATAATAGCCATGGAAGGTAAATCCCGCACTGTTTATTTGATATTAACGGCTTTAACGCTGTCAGTGTTACTGAATTCATGCGGAAGCGCCCCGAAAGCATGCCCCGAAATACTTCCTGAAGGAAATCTGGGGCAGGTGATTAATACACCTAATGATGAATATTCACCTGTTTTTTTTTCTGATAAGCTATATTTTACCACTCTGCTGAAAAACGAGTCTCGCCCTGAAGAGATATTTATTTCGGAAATTAAGGAAGGCAGTTTCACAACTCCCATATCAAGTAAAGAACTCCCACTCACTGATATGCAAGGAAGCGGGCTGCCCCATTTTCATTATAATAAAAATACAGGTATCGTTGAGCTTTATTTTGCCGCAGTATCAGAAAAAAACGGCAGGATAGAAAGGGATATTTTTTATTCTGAAAATATTGACGGTGAGTGGTCAAAACCTGCAGCCTTACCCTTAACAGTTAATTCGGAACATTACGAATCACATCCTTCAGTAAGCCCGGACGGCAAATATCTGCTCTTTACTTCCGACAGGCCGGGCGGTTCCGGCGATCTGGATATCTGGGTGTCGAGCCGAACCGAAAACGGCTGGAGCGAAGCCGTAAACGCCGGCCCGGAGATCAATTCGCCCGATGCGGAGCTTACTCCATATGTCAATTATGATAAAACACTTTATTATTCCTCCAAAGGATTTGGAGTAGAGGGTTTCGACATCATCAAAGCGAAGTATTCAGGTGGCGGCAACTGGTCACTTCCCGTAAAACTTGCCGCACCAATCAATACCAACGACAATGAAACCGGGCCTGTCGTACAGGCCGGGAAATTATATTTCACTTCAGACCGGGAAGGCGGATGCGGAGGCAAGGACATTTACGCATTTGACCTCTGCGGGCCGGTGTCATTTGACGGAAAGATTATCGCCGAAGCAGGAGATATACCTTTGGACGGGCAGGTAACGATCAAGGACGGTACTAAAGAAACCGTTATAAAGACAGGTCCTGACGGCAACTTCAATTATGAAGCCGCGCCCGACAGAGTTTATTCACTTTCATATATAAACTACTGCCTGCCTGAGCTTAAGGCTGATTCAGAGATTACTACACCGTGTTCTGATACCAGCTCAGTGAGGCTTATTGTAAACATATTGCTGCCCGAAATTCAGGAAAGGTTTACTTTTGAGGAATACAATGTACCGTTTTTTGTGACCGGCTACTACCACCCCAATACCCCTGATAACCTAAGCTCGCTCAAGATGAAAGTTTCTTACAATCTGCTGGGGACGGCCGATAGCACACGTTATATCCGCGACCCGGGGAATGAATATGACAAATATGCTGTAGCCGTTAAGGAAGCCCTTGATAATTCTGTGGAGTTTATTAATAATAAGTTTAATTCTATTGAAACGAACTGCCTGGGCAGAGATAACAGGCTGAATATCACTGTAACAGGCTATGCCGATCCACGGCCTTTCACTGCCATGGCACGTTATGCTGACCGGGATATTGATGATGAAAAATTCGGAGTATTTATTGATAGAGGCAAAGCAATGACAAATGAGTTACTCTCAAAGCTCAGGGCTTATTACACCGCTAAATACATAGAAGACCGGCTTATGCTTAATCCCGCCTATGAGGCAAACCGCGATAAGGTCAACTGGACAATACGCGGCAGCGGCGTCGATATAGAAACCAATGTATCGTATGAGCTCAAGCGTCGCGTAGATATTACAATAGAGATAAGCGGTTAGCAATAAATAAATTGAACGGCAGAAGAAGCCTCGCGTAAATATTTCAGGCTGTACTCCTACGAGCGTACCTCCTCAGATGTGAATTATGCTATTTCGGCTGTTTCACATGGCATTTTCTTCCCCTCTATGAGGGGAAGTGGCCGGAATTGGCTCGCTGAGCCGGTTCCGGGACGATGGGGTGCAAACGGAAGTGACCCGGCCGCCTCAACGCCCGGGAGTAACCGGCCAGTTCAGCCCTTTCTAATTCAGGCGGTTGGGATGCTGGACTATATCGTTTTCATCATCTTTATAAACCAGAGTGTCCTTGCTTGCTCTTCTGCCATGAACTATATTAGGCGCTATGTAGCTGCGGCTTTTCTTAACTCTTTTTTCAAATTCTTCGCGGAACTTAACAACAAAGCCCCTCACCGGCCATGCGGCCGCGTCACCGAGCGCACATATAGTATTACCTTCGATATTATTGGCAACGTTAACGAGCATATCAAGGTCTTTTACCGTAGCGTCTCCGTTTACCATGCGTTTGAGTATCTTCTCCATCCATCCGCAGCCTTCGCGGCATGGTGTACACTGCCCGCATGATTCATGATGATAAAAATGCGCTATCCTGAGAGTAACTTTCACGAGGTCGGTATCCTCATCCATGACCATCACACCTGCTGTACCAATGTGTGTACCAAGGGCTTTGAGTGATTCTTCATCCATTTTAATGCCTTCGATCTCATCTCCTCTGAGCGGAGGCATGGATGAACCGCCGGGAATAACTGCTTTGATCTTCTTACCTGAGGGTATGCCGCCGCAAATATCGAATATGAGATCGGTCAAAAGAACTCCTGTGGGAAGTTCGTAAACACCCGGTTTGTTCACATGGCCGCTAACACCGTATAAAAGAGTTCCAGAGTGGCCTTTAGCGCCTATCTCACTGAACTTCTCACTTCCTATTCTTAAAATGGCGGGAACTGTAGCTATGGTTTCCACATTGTTAACAGTTGTCGGCATGCCCCAAAGGCCTACCTGCGCGGGAAAGGGCGGTTTATATCGGGGATAGCCACGGTCGCCTTCTAGTGAGTTCATTAGCGAAGTTTCCTCGCCGCAAATATATGCTCCGGCGCCTTTATGTACATATATATCAGTAGTGAAATCGGTGCCGAATGTCTCTTCCATATTAGGCCCGACAAACCCTTTCGCGTAAGCGGCATCAAGAGCTTCCTGCATAAGCCTTACCCATTTGTGGTATTCGCCCCGGATATATATGTAAGATGCTTTGATGCCCATAGCGTAAGCGGCTATCAGGATACCCTCGATAAGCTGATGAGGATTATACTCGAATATCTGCCTGTCCTTGAATGAACCCGGCTCAGATTCGTCACCGTTAACGGCGAGGTATTTTGGCTTGTCAGTGCCCTTGGGCATAAAGCTCCACTTCAGCCCTGTCGGGAAGCAGGCTCCGCCCCGGCCCCTGAGGCCTGAGTTTTTTACTTCCCGGATAATATCTGCAGGGTCTGTCTTCAAAGCTTTTTTAATCTGCTCATAGCCGCCATTCTGCATATAAACATCGATCTTGTGCAGGTCTTTAATATCCGGCAGAAGCAGTTTTGGTGCATTATCAGTCATTTTTTTATATCCCGCGAATTTATACTGTATAATAAGTTTTTTGGACGATTATACCGGCAAAAATTATTTCATGCCGGCTTTCAGGCTTTCCAGGTTTTCTTTTACTTTTTTAAGGGATTCTTCCATGCTTTTGAGCTTTTCCTTTTCTCTAACCACAACGTCGGGTGGTGCGTTATTAAGGAAATTTTCATTTGATAACTTTTTATTTGTGCCAAAAATATTTCTTTCCAGCCGTTCAATCTCTTTTACAATACGTTCTTCTTCTTTTTTGAAGTCGATATCTTCGCCCAAGATAATGAAAATTTCTATTTCCCTAACAACAGAAGCGAGAGATCCTTCAGGTTTTTCGGTTTTTTCCTTAATCTCAATTTCGGAGCAGCGAGCAAATGTCTTAATTGCTTCCTGTTGGTTTTCGAGTACATGCCGCATTTCAGTATCCGGGCAGCCTATCAGGGCCGGTATCTTCTTTGATGGAGCCAGTGAAGTAGTATTTCTCAGACTCCTTATCTCTTCGACTATTGACTGAAGCAGGTTGAATTTCGATTCGATATCATCTCTTATCAGGTCTTTATTAGCTTCCGGTATATTCTGAAGGGAAATGCTATCGCTCTCCGGTTTGTCATTAATGATATGCCAGATTTCTTCGGTGATAAACGGCATGACCGGGTGCAGCAGTCTGAGTATGCCATCATAAACCTCAAAGGCGAATTTGATCAGAGCCTGTCTGTACGAGGGTGACTCCGAGCGGTTGAGTTGTACCTTGACGGCCTCAATGTACCAATCGCAAAAATCATTCCATACAAACTCATAAAGCTGCTTGGAATAATCATTTACCTTATAATTATTCAGGCTTTCACTTAATTTTTCGATAGTTGAATTATACCTTGATAGTATCCATTTATCCGCATAGGATAATTCTTCATCTTTTAGGCCCCGGCCTATATTTGCTGGGCAGACTTCGTTAATTTGCTCTGCATCGAATTTCATCAGCAGGAACCTGCCTGCATTCCATACTTTATTGGCAAAGTTCCTTCCGACTTCCATCGAGGGAATATCCTGCTGCTCTACATCGACGTCCATCTTAACGTCCTGTCCCATAGGCGAGAGATAGATCATCGTGAACCTGACGGCATCGGCACCGTATTTTTCTATAATATTGAGCGGATCGGGTGAATTACCCAGCGATTTCGAAAGCTTCCTGCCCATACCGTCTCGAATAAGACTGGTAAAATATACATGCTTAAAGGGTATCTCTTTTTTGAATTTCTCTGATGCCATAATCATCCTTGCCACCCAGAAAAAGATAATATCTGGCGCGGTTACGAGCAGGTCTGAAGGAAGAAATTTTTTCAAATCATCGGTTTCTTCTGTTTTGCCGTCATGCAGCCATTTCATGGTAGTCATAGGCCACAGCCATGAAGAGAACCATGTATCCAGTACATCCGGATCCCGTGTAAGTGGCTCTTCTGCCGGAAGGCCGAGCTTTTTCAAGGCTTCTTCTTTGGATGATGCCGCGGTATAATTACCGTCCTCTGTGTAATAAACCGGAATCCTGTGGCCCCACCAAAGCTGTCTGGAAATACACCAGTCTCTTATATTCTTAAGCCAGTGCTCATATGTTTTGGTCCAATGGCTCGGGTGGAATTTAATTTCACCGTCCATTACCGGTTTAAGGGCGATATCTGCGAATGGTTCCATCTTAACGAACCACTGCGAGCTGAGATAAGGCTCTACCGGCTCTCCGCCTCGCTGTGAGAATCCGATATTATGTGTATAATCTTCTTTTTTTTCGATTAGTTTAAGATCATCCAGCTTTTTAACAACGGCTTTTCGGGCTTCAAACCTGTCCATACCGGCGAATTCACCCGCGTGGTGGTTGAGCGTGGCGTCGGGATTAATGGCATTGATCGTTTCCAGCTTGTGCCTTTTGCCAACCTCGAAGTCATTTGGATCATGGGCCGGGGTGATCTTAACTACACCTGTTCCGAATTCGGGATCGGCGTGTTCATCCGCGATAACGGGCACGGCTCTGTTCACCAGCGGAACGATGACTTTTTTACCTAAATATTTCTTATATCTTTCATCATTGGGATTGACTGCCACCGCGATATCACCGAAAATGGTTTCAGTACGGACTGTAGCCACCTTCAGGTAATCCTTATCGCTGCCTTCGAGGTAGTATTTCAGGGTGTATAGCTGCTCGCTTACTTCTCGGAATTCTACCTCCTCGTCCGATAAAGCCGTCCGCGAAAGAGGCGACCAGTTGATGATTCTTTCGCCCTTATATATAAGCCCTTCGTCAAAAAGGCGGATAAAAACTTCCTCGACTGCCCTTGAAGCGCTTTCATCCATAGTAAAGAGTGTTCTTTCCCAATCGCAGGATACTCCTATACTTTTAAGCTGCTTAAGGATTATTCCGCCGTATTTTTCCTTCCATTCCCAAACTTTATCAATGAATTTTTCTCTTCCGAGGTCGTATCTGGTGAGATTTTCTTCTTTCTTAATTTCTTTCTCGACTCTAGTCTGTGTGGCTATCCCGGCGTGATCCATACCCGGGAACCAGCAAACTTCGTATCCGTTCATCCTCTTGTTTCTGATGTACATATCCTGAAGCGTGTGGTTCAATACGTGTCCGAAATGCAGCATCCCTGTAACATTTGGCGGAGGCATCAGAATGCTGTATGATGGCTTTTCAGATTTATTCGAGGCGCTGAACATGCCGTTATTCTGCCAGATTTCATACCATTTAGTTTCCGCATTTCGCGGCTGATAAGCTTTCGCGAACTCTCTTTTCATACCTTTTATAGAAATTTTCCGATTACTAATAGAATAATTAAGCAATTTATAAATTTTTGGCTAAAATAGCCTAATTATTGGCATTTATTTTATTAAATTATTTTTATCAAAAAACGTTTACAAGGTATTCATTATAAAATTTTGTTAAAATTTATTCGATTTCACTGAAATAGTTAAGATAAAATCATTTGTCATTAGGAATGAACAATGATTTTTACGATATTTGCTAATTATTTATCTGCCTGTTATCTGTGGGCGGAGAGATTTGAATATTTTCTTTCATTAATATTTATTAATTTTAAGAATTTAAGATTGAACAGAATCATAAAATCAACATATTTGTTTTATTAATTGCCCATAATGGAGGTAACATGAGTCTAAAGAGCTTTATATCGGCCATAGGAATAGGCTCGGCTCTTCTGCTTTCTTCCACATTACTGACAGACTGCACGAGCATGATAACCGAAGAACAGCTCGCTGAGCTTCAGGACCTTAGAAGGCAGGAAAGAAGCCTACGCGAAGAGATCGCGAATGTAAATAGCAACATTTCGAAGATCGAAGCTGAATTAAGAGCGCGCAAATCTGAACTGGATGATTGCAATGAAGAAAAGAAATTCGTCCAGGATAAACTTTCACAATGGCCTAATGTTTGGCCTGACTGGACCCCGGGCCAGGAAAATGAAGCTAATGAAGGCGGTATGTGATCTTACCATGCTGAATAATTAGAAATGTAAGACAAATTTAATAAAAGAGGAATCATGAAAAAGATTTTGTTTTTACTCGCATTTATGCTTTTGGCAGGAAAGATTTCATTCGCTCAGGAAATGCCGCCAGAAAGCAAACCTGATGCCGAGCTCACAGAAGAAGAAGCAGAGCTCAGAATCGAACATTGGCAGTCTATGGTAGACGACCTGAAAAGCCAGCTCGAAAGCCTGAACCAAAAATTTCAGGATCTCCAGTCTGAACTGGATCAGACTAATACTAATCTTAATGATTGCAATGATGAAATCAAAAGTCTGCTCGGTGTTTCGGATGCCGATATTGCTGCTTTTCGTCAAAGTCTCGGCTATATTGAAGGAAAGGTTCGTGAACTCCAGAGAATTTCAAATGATGAACTGATTGAAAGGCAGGATGAAGTTAAAGACCTCGAAAGGCAGCTCAATGAGCTCAGAATGAATAAGATTGCCCTGCTACCTGAATTTTATAATAAAATAATCAAACTCGCTAAGGACATCAAAGGCCTTTACAGAGAGAAAAAGATCGATACTTACACAGTTAAACCCTGGTCAACAAACCGTGACTGCCTCTGGAACATTGCAGGCAGAATAGAGATTTACGGCGATCCATTTTTATGGCCTAAGATCTGGCAGGCTAATACTGACCTTATCAGAAATCCTGATATTATCTACCCGGGCTGGGTACTTCAGATACCCGGTAAAGCTCCAAAAACTTCAGAAGAGCTCAAAGCCGAAAGAAAATATTACAGGGAGAAACGAGAAAGAATGGAATCCGAAGATGCTACTGCAGGACAGTCAACAGAATAGGATACCTGAATTTAAACAAATTATAAGGCTCCTCCTTCGGGCAGGGGCCTTTTTTTTGGGGGTGTTTTCACAGCTGGCAAAACATCCTGTTAATCATTATCAGGTATAAAACTGTTTAGCGGATGCACTGGCCGGGGCGGCTTTACTGCAAACAGTTTAAAAATTATTTCTTCAAAATCAAGGCTGCGATTTCTTTATATAGAGCGGGGTCGTTTATGAATACAGGGAAATCCTCGATAAAATCGTCCTGCTTTCTCAAGTCGTAGCTGATCGCTTTTCTGAGATAGAAAGCTGAATTCTCTGCGTTTTCAAGTATTGCGTAATATTTTGCTAGGCCGTAATATCCTTCTGCCCATTCAGGTGAAAGCTCGGAAATCCTTTCAAATGCTATCCTGGAGAGTTCATAATGACCTATTTCGAAAAGTGTTGAGGCATAATCGAAAAGACATTCCAGGTTATCAGGATCCTGCTCCAAAGCTTTACGGTAACATTCCACAGCCTCATCCGGCTTGCTGTTATTGTAAAGAGCGTCGCCCTTGGCATAATATACTTCCGGGTAATGCTGTTTAATGGCAAGCGCGGCGTCATAATCTGCAATGGCTTTGTCATAATCTTCAATGGCGTCATAGCAGATACCCCTGCCAAAAAGTGAAGACCAATGATCAGGATATTTCTTAAGTAAAATATCATAGCATTTGATGGCTTCAGCGAAGTTACTCATATCTCCGTATGCACTCCCCAGATTGTGCAGGGTGTCGCTGTCATCAGGCGAATATTTAAGCGCTTCGGTGTAGCAGTCAATAGATTCGTTGAGTTTACCGAGTGTAGCATAAACATTTCCCATATTATACCAGGCAATGAAGAAGTCCTCTTTAATGGCTAAGGCCATTTCGTAACACTCAATTGCTTCATGATAGTGCTTCAACTGGGCGTGTATGATCCCGCGATTGTACCATAGGTTCTCATCAAATGGATTTTCATCAATAGCGAGCTTATAGTATTCTATGGCTTTGGCGTTATCGTTTATTTCATTGAATGAATATGCCATTTCCTGCAGCGCGTCTGACATAAATCCTTCTGATTTAGACAGGTAGCTGAATATGGCCAGAGCTTCGTTGTGTTTATCCAATCCCTGTAATATGAGGCCTTTCTGATAAAGTGCCTCTTCATTGCCGGGATCTATCGATAGACATTTTTCAATGTATTCAAAGGCTTTTTCTGACTCCCCTTCCTGATCATAAGTGATGGATTTGTTTAGTAATGCCTCAGAATCCATAGGATTAAGGATTAAAGCTTTATCCAGATATTTGTGCGCTTTAGAAAAATTATCGAGATTTAAATAAATAAAGCCTAGTTTATGCCATGCGTCCGAGGAATAAGGCGCATACTCGGCCCATACTTTGCAGAAAGCAAGGGCGTCATCGAACCGGTCATTTTCCAGGCAATAGTTAACCAGCTCTTCAAGAGCTTCAATATTCGAGATTTCCGGAGAATTACCGCCATGCTTTCTCAAAGCCTGACGGTATTTTCTCAGCTTTTCTTCCATGTTTTCATTTTTATCCCCGCTTTCGGGGAACATATCATCGAAATCCATTGAACTCATAGTATTGTTTTCTTATTTATATAAAGTATGCCTTATTATATATGACAGATTTCGGAACCAAAAATTTCAATGGTTAAAAAGAATTAAGCCAAACATAAGAAAAAACATACTCAAAAAAAAAGCCCCTTAAGCAGGGGCCGCGTTTCAATAATTCATATTACCGTTCATCATGTCAAACATAGAAAGCCCGCCGCTGATAATCACTATAATGAAAACTGCAAAACTAAGCAGCATTAATACAAGATAGACAATTGTAAGTATCTTCCAAATCCTGAAAAAGCGGCTAAGCTTTTCGATGGCATTCATTAAGAATTCCTTATCGCCTGTACGGGCATGTTCACCGAAATATTCTGCTGAATCTCTTAGCCTCAGACCTGCGATGATGATAGGAATGCCGATAACGGCAGTAAATATTCCCAGGCAGTTAAGTGCCCCTGCAATGATAGATATTATCCCAAGAAAGTTCATGTCCTTGGTCATCTTAACTACCAGTTCCCTGATGGGTACTAGTGATTCCTGAGCGGGTGTTCCACCTGCTTCCTGATCCATAAAGCCTCCACTATTAATATATGAAAATCAAACCTCGATTTTCTTATTTCTGGGCAATGTCAGCATCACGACGTTGCCTTCTTCAGGGCCGAAACTATCAACTGAAAGACTTCCATTCAGCCTTCTAACATTAGAAGCAGCGGTTGCAAGCCTGAGCAGAATATCTTTTTTATCATCTTTGAGCGCCTCTATCAAATTACCCCGGCTATTCTTATATAGTTTTATCATATCTTCAACAAGGGTATCTCCGGGAGTGAGAATTTGTATCTCAGTGGCTCCTTCGTACGGGTTTTCCTGTGCTTGTACTGTAATTTCCGCGCCTACATTATCCATTATCATAGCGTCGAATATCTCTACCATGATGTCTTGAAGAATATCTCTGTCAGCGAGCAGTGTGGATTTACTGCTTTCTTCGTCAATTACAAAATGAATATTCTCGCTTCTGTCCTTATTATATTCTTTTTCAAAATCTTCAAACAGAATGCCTACTCTCACAGTCTGCAGCACGGTCTGTGTTTCTTCTTCTGCCAGAGCCGCGTCAACTATATCTGAAACAAAGGTGAACATTTCTTCGGATGATTCTTCAGCCAGTCGCACATACTGATCGTGTTCTTCTTCATTTTCATATATCTTTTGGTCAACAAGTTGCAAATAGCCGAGTATACCGGTAAGTGAGTTTCTCATCTGGTGGCTTAGTTTGGTCACAAAGTAGGATTTAAATTCATTGGCTTCACGGGCGTACTGTTCTGCAAGCAATATTTGTTTATTCTTAATTCGGGCTTGCTCGGCAGCCAGCCTTTCGAGTGTAACGTCTCTTCCGACGCAGTATATAAGCCTGTCGGTTTTTGAAATGGTAAAGTTCCAGTCTATCCATTTCACTTCCTGGTCTTTTGAGACCATTTTAAGGTCGAATCGTTCGTCAAATTCTTCTTCATTTCTATCTTTCAGAGCATAGAATTTTTCTTTTTCTTCGACATTTTCAAAAAGTATATCAATGGATGAGCCTGTCATTTCGTCTGGATCATATCCGAACACTTCCATGGAAGCCGGATTCATCGAGCGCCATGTATTTTCCCAGTCTAATACCGCTATTATATCTTTCGATGATTCAACAATCCGCCTCTGCGATCTTGTCATTCGTTCAGCTAAATCCAGGGCACGTGTCCGGCTGGTTATAACTGAAAGGACGAATCCGAAAAAGGCGAATGAAAGAATTAGCGACCCAATAAGCGCGGCCAGCGGCATATACCTTTGGAACTCGCCTCCAAAATTGGGTATGGCCTTAAATTTTAGAATTATTTCTCGATTGGCTATATCGAACCTTCTTTCCTCCTCGAGAACCGGATTCCAGTCAACTCCTGCATAGAGTTCGGCATTTTCGGATTCATAGATAAGCCTTTCATTGCCTGATTCGTCTATATCGAAAATTTCGAATACTATTGCAGTATCAGTAGTTGTGCCCTTCCCTAGAGCGGTTTCAAAGAATTTTTTGCCATCGATTTCTAAAAGCAGAACACCCACAAAATTATTTCTTCTACTGAAAATGTTGTTATAATTTTTATTTTTTTCATAGATAGGAGAAATTAAGAAAAATCCCATTGTATCAGGCTTTCTGATATTATAAAATGGTGTGGCTGCAACCATATTACTATCCCTTGCTGCGGCGACCGCTCTTTCGATTATTTCATCAGACGCAAGATCGTAGCCGCTCATATGCCAGTTTTTCTCCAGTGGAACTATAAACTGCACGGGTTGATAAAAAGGCCTGTCTCCCTCGGGGAATATCTTATATTCGTATAATCCCTGAGACATTACGTCGTAAACATGCTGGCCGAGTTCTTCTTTTTGGACTTCCTCTGAATAAATAATACTTATGATGGACGGATATGTTCTGGCAGGGATCGATGCATAAAGCTCAAAATAGTCCCTGACAACCTCTATAAGGTTATCATATAATCCTCTGATTGAAGTTAATACAGCCGTATTTTGATCGAGTTTCAGGTCCAGTCGGGATATAACAGATACTGTAGCTTTATCGAATGTCTGACGGAAATCATTCTCTACTTTTTCATTGGCTAAATACCATACACCGATACTTGCCGCCAGTAAAATAATGAGTACAATAAAGGCAGGATATGTTTTTGAAAACTCATAAATCCTGATCTTTTGCCGGGAAGCATCCCTTAAAATAGATTCGTAAGAAGTTTGATTATTCTGATTAGCCATTTTTTATAACCAAAATTTGACATTCATTTAATTAGTATTATTTATTAAGGATTTCTTTAACTTCCTCAGGGAAGGCCGCTGTATTTACAGGCTTAGTGATATAGCCGTCAAATCCCATGCTGAGATATTTTTCTCTGTCGGTTTGTTTGGCAAACCCTGTTACGGCAATCACTTTGATCTTCCTGCCTTCCGGAAGATTCCTTATATCTTTGAGCAGTTCTGAACCGTTAGTATCGGGCAGGAGCAGATCCATTATCACACCCTTGCATTTGTTATTCCTTAGCCACTCCATTGAAGATTTTCCATCTTCGAAATCAACTGTTTCAAGCCCGGACTTCTTTAGAATGGTGACAAAAAGTTTCCTGATAGGTACGCTGTCCTCAATCACACATACAACTTCATTCGTATTCATCTTTAATTTACCGGTAAATTAATTGAACTAATATCTGCTGGCATACCGCAAAATAATCATAAAAGCCGATATGCACCAAATTTATTGTACAACCTGTATTTCTACTCTTCTGTTTTTTCTTCTTCCTTCAGCGGTGTTATTATCCGCGATGGGATCGATTGAACCTACGCCTCTGGCAAATAGCCTGCCCCGGGGGATTCCCTTACTTATTAAAAAATCTACTACCTGATTAGCTCTTTCTATGGATCTTTGCGTATTCTGCTGCAGTGTACCGCGGTTATCCGAATGGCCTACTATCCTTACTGATAACCCGGGATTGCGTTTTAAGAAAGAGCTGAGGCCGTCTAAATATTGTGCGGCTTCATTACTGAGATCTGTAGCCGATGATGTCGGGAAGGTAAATGCTCTGTTCTGTCCGACAATTATGGGCTCCTGTTCCTGTTCCGTTGTTGTTGCTAATATAACGGGTTCCTCCATGATCTCTTCTTCTATCTGGGGAAATTCAACAAACGAAAGTGAAACCGAGGGTAAAGCTTCGGTTTTAAATCCGGGGAAGTTCACGCCTCTTTCATTTATTACAGAAACAGCAAATGCCGGAGCTACTGGCTGTGTGGGATCATATTTAAGCGTATCGATATCTACTTTATCAGGGCCGAATTTGATGGATAGCCCCGTTCGTAAAAAAGCGGTATTCCAGCTTGAATTAAATTGGCTCAGGATACTTGTTCCGGCATGCAGGGTGGCATAAGGATTGAATTTCACTCTAAAGGACCTGTTTATGCTTGCTATATAGAATTCATATCCAATCCCTAAATTTATGCCGATACGTGTGTTCATATCCTCGATTGGAATAGAACCCTGCTGGTATATCGGGCTGCCGCTAAAAAGATCTTTTGTGTGTTCGATTTCTCTTTCCAGATTAAATTCAAAATCCATGCCGCCGGAAAAATAAAATCCCGAATTATCAAAGTTATAGCGCGCGTAGGGCGAAAATGAAATATATTGATAATACTGGTCAGTAAGATAAGCTCTGTTAAGAGTATCTCCCAGCAGAGGATCGGTTTCGGTACTTGCATCGCGAAAATCTATAATTCTGATATGCATACCTGCACCCCATTTACTGCCTAGCGGCGTCCATTCACCGACTAATCCCAGATAATACCCTTTGCCTGTGCCGGAGCTGTGCTTTATGATGTTCTCATACTCGGTGCCTATTAAGCCTTTGTTTTCGGGCAAATAGAGATTACCGAAGAACATACTGTAGGTTCCTCCGCCAGTAACGCCGCCCCACCACTGGCCGCTTTTACGGCTGTATATGAGTGTATCACTTTCGTGAGTATCAATATGAACTTCTCTAATCTCTCCCAAATCCTGCGCGAGGGCTGGAGATAATGAGGACAATATTATAACTATCAGGATGAGAACCTGTCTCATTAGTATTTTTTTCAATTTACAAACGGTCATTTAACAACGGATATCTTTTTTTCAGCCTTACGGCCTTTATATTCCAAAATCAAATAATAATTTCCTGATGGAATATCATTTAAAGAGAAATTAAATTCATATTTTTGCTCAATGAGCTCTTTATTCAGATACTCCTTTAGATTATTTCCCTGCATGTCTGTCATGTACAGGCGGTAGTTACCTTCTTCAATGATGTTGAGCCTGACTCCCAAATCATTTTCGGCAGGATTGGGGGCAACCTGAAGCCTGCTTTCTGAGTCAGGATGAACCAGTATGCCGTATTCGGCTTCATGGCAGCGGGGAAGCACGTTTATGCTGCCGTCTTTTATTGTGAATTCATAATTTAGCGAATCAACAGGATCCTCAAAGCGGACCTTTTCGAGCGTTATATTACCTTTTGAGGAACTTCCTATAAGGGCGAGGCCCTGCAAATTAAGCGGTATACCCGCGACTTTGAATTCCGCATACATATTTTGACCACGGATTTCGTAATCATTATAGCCGGATAAATCAATTAAAGTATAGGGGATTTTAAGATTTAAATTTGCTCCGTTGATAAAATCTTGTAGAGCCCTGGGGTTATTTGAAGAAATATCCGGCGAAAAATCGAACGTTTCTCCGTTTTTTGCTGTTATTTCAGGAAGTTCAATATCAATAAAATGCTTAATGTCTACTTCAAGTAATGAAGTTTCATTAACTCCTTCATCTAATCGCCAAATGTTTACCCCGCCATTTCGCAATCCAGTCACGATATAATATGTATTTAATTCCTTGAAGACATCTGACGTTAGCACCTGATGCTCATTTACTCCCTCGAAAGCAAGGGCCATATTGTAATTTTGAAATAATCTTATACGATTATCCAGTGAACCGCTTATGATGTATTTCCCGTCATTTGTAAGTTGCACAGATCTGACATGCGTGGAACCCAAATGTTTCCTGAATAATTCAACTTCAGTATCCATATCCCATTTTTTGATTGAACCGTCAACTCCTCCAGTTACAATAATGGAATTATCGCCCGCAATATCTGCCGACCATACTACTGTGTTTTTATTTTGAAATCCGTGCTGGGAGAATACCTTTCTATTTGATCCATCCGGATAATCAATAACATAAGTATGGCCCGATCTGCTTGTAAAAACAATTTTGCTACCATCATCTGAGAATGAAACATGATACACTTCGGAATTATCATTAGTTTGGTAAGTGTCAATCAAATTTCCTTCGAAATCAAAAAGATAGACTTTTCCTTCGTAACTTCCTGCGATCAATATTGCTTCGGCCGGATGCAGGGCCACGGACTGAATTTGTTTCTTGATTAAATCAGATCCTATTATTATGTATTTTTTACTCGCGCGGTCTATTAGTAATACTCCGTATTTTTCCTGCATATTATCAGTGTAGCTATAAGATGCAGCGATAGTATCCAAACCCGATGAAATATCGGCGTCCAGGAGAAGCATTGAAGCTAATGGCGGCATAAATTCCCAAATTGTATTATCATTTAAATCCTTAATGATAATTTCACCGGCATCAAAGGCCGCGAGCACTTCAATATGATCATTATTTCGATGTATTTTTACTGAATGTACTTCTTCTGGAATGCCGTAATCCAGTTTTTTGTGAATTTCAAAAATATCAGGTACTTTGGAGATCAATTTCAACTTTGCCCCTAAATATACTTCCTGAGGAACATGCCAGTCAAAGTTGTCGTTGTCAAGGTTATTTACCAGGTGCTTATAGTATGTTCCCCCGTCATAGGAGATCATTATCTCGTAAAGCATCCCCGGTTCTTTTTCCCATTTAATATTATAAACTGATCCTGTAGAAATTATTTCGCCCTCTTCAGGGCTGACGATGTTGAAAGCTTTAGCCGATAAAGAAAGGGCTAAGATCAATGACAGATAAATTGCGTAGTTTCTTTTCATTATCGTATTAATTGTATTTTTACAACTGCTCTTGAAATTTCAATCGAAGGGTCGTCAATAGGATAAGCTATGAAGACGACATCATACAGGCCCTGAACGGCAAGTTCAGGAGCCACAAATTCAGTAACGAAATTACCTTTAGGCATTCTCAGGTGATCGAGGACTTCGCCTCCCTCTGTTGTAAGCTTTTTGACCTCCCGCCCGAGATAATCATATACGGATACCGTGAGGAAAACTTCATCATCGAGAATGTAGTTTATTGATGTACTGCTGCTAAAGGGATTAGGCCTTGACTGAGCGAACGAAATAACCGCGTTCGGCACCGGTGCGCAGGCATAAGCAAGTATATTTTCATTATTATTAAAATCTATATAAGATAGCTGATAGCAATAATTAAGGCCTCTGATGGAAGCTGTATCAAACTGAAACAAGTAATTTTGCGGAATTTCTGTTGTAAATGCTCCGGCCAGGCCCGGGTCATGATAATCTCCCTGGAAATAAGTAGCAACAGTATCCCGGTAATCCAGGTCGGCGGGATCGATAAAGGTATTGGGCCTTACCGCTCGCCTTAGTATAAATCCGTAGTTAAATGCCTCACGGCGGGTGTTCCATTCAAGCTCAATTTGCTTTGAGCCCACGTAAGTAGCAGTAAAATCAATGAGTTCAAATCCCGGGTCAGGGGCATCGTCATTCCGAAAGGCAACCCTGCTGCCGCCGCGTGTGACCATTTCCACATTATCATCTGCATCATACCACACAATGAAATCTTCTCTGAGAGAATCAGTTTCCCTTTTATACGCTGATGCCTGGTAATATGTTATTGGGTATTTCCATTTCAATTCATCAGGTAATGGATCACCGTTAAGAGATTCGATCATAAACCGTCCTAATAAAAGCGTGCCGCCAACAGGTATTTCTGCGGCGTCGGTGTATTCATTAGGCCCGGTAACTGTTATGCTTATTCTGCCGTCGAATATTTTCGGATCGATAATATAACCGTCAGTAGGCAGGTCTCCCCCACTGAAAGCCGTAAGATAAAGTTCGGAATTAAGAAGGGTTGTCCGTATTGAATTTGTATTAATTGGAAAATTTTCCTCAATGAATTCAAGCTGAAAAGTACCATTGGCAAATCTTGTCCAGCTTTCACTCAATCTTTCTATCCTGAGGTCGAATTCCATTATGCCCGGTTCAACGAGATAGGAATCATATACCTTGACAATTGCAAGGGTATCTTCCTGTCCTCTTAGATAAAAAGGATAAATTATTAATAATATTAAACTTATGTAGATTGTTTTTTTCAAATTCAGTTAAAATTTTATTTTTTTAAATTTTTCTTTTTTTTTATATTTGTACGCTATTTAATGCGGTTATTCCAACTTATATTGAAATCCTTTGTGGTTACGATGCCGTCAAGATTATAATCAAATTGCAGATAACCTTCAAGCGTAAACATGTCATAAGCGGCTTTGTGGTCATCTTTCATCGTAAATCTGAAATCATCATTATCGCCTTCATTAAAGAAATAACCTGCTCTCATACCATAGTATCTCCTGCCGTTGTCACCCAGGTCAATTAGCTTCATCGCGCCGCTGCCTCCAAGAATTTTATCCGGTACTGTGAGGTCGAACACATTATCATTCGTATCGGGGTAAATCCCCAGAGGTTCGCTTGTCCTGATAGGCAGGTGATTTCTATGCCTTACTATAACATAATATTTGCCTCCCCCGGAATCGATTTCATCATTTGATGAAAAATACAAAGGTGAACTTCCGTCGAGGTCCACCACAGACCCGTCATGCAGAACAAATGCCGTTCTGTAGAAATTCTCCGGCTGTGCGAGATCTTTTCTAAATTCTATAAGCACCCAGTCCACTACCGAATCAGGTACCTCCTGGACTGTAGGCCTGACGTTGGGCGACATTACGAAAGGATACATTTCAGGAGGGCTCTTGGGCACAAGATCGCGCTCTCTAAGGTCAAATGCCATTTGCCCCAATGAATTTTCTATGTACGCTCCTTCGAGCAGTATCCTTGCCCTGAAAGCAATTTCCGAAATGCCGGGAAGACCGATAGCAAATGTTCCCAGCTTGTTGACAGTACCGGCATAAGTATAAGCCCAATCGATCTCATCTAACAGGCTCGGTTCATCTGAATCGAAATCGAACCATAAAGCGCCTGTCCATCTCTGCAGGACAAGATCTCTGTAATCAAGGGTATATGTTTCATCAATTATATCATCATCGGATTTTCTGAATCCCATTCCCAACTGAATTTTAATATCTTCTTCAACAATGCTGCCTTCACTATCCCGCCCGGTTATATTAATGCTTCGAAGTACCTTTCTGTCCGGCTCAAACAGAGGCTGAGTATGAGGAAGAATATCAAAAGTAAGCTGAGTTATGCCATTAGCGCCTTCCAATGTCGGTAATATAGCATAAGTATATGGATTATTGAAAAGTATCTTTGTACTGTCATAACTGAGAGCCGTCCTTCTAAATGCTCCCGCAATTTGGGCTTCCGGGTCGTCAGGGTTGTAAACGGGGTCTTTAAATGAAGTAAGCGTCAATGTATCGCCGTTAGTATTTATCCTTGCTCCGGCATAAAGACTTTCATTCACTGTTGCAGGCCTGTCCATATTCAGCGAATCTACAACATCGACATCCAGAGTCAGAAGCACATCAGGTTCAGTCGGAATTTCAGGGCCAGTTGTCATCGGGGCCAGTGATTCATATCTTATTGAGGCGTAGCTGTCGAATTCAGGTTCAAACGCCAGTGAACCGTCTGTTCGCCTTAATATCAGTGATGAATCCCCCATTCTGAAATTATTATCTGAGGAATTTCTCAGTTGTCCGCTGCTGAGTTCAAGCCTGGAGCCAATAATAAATCCGCCTCCATTGACCACATCGGCTCCGTTAGAATTATCCAGTTCAAATATTTTAAAGAGGCCTGTCCCTGATACATTCTGCGGATTTTGCCCGTCCAGCCGGACTTTTCCGTAAGTAAAAGCCGGATTAATTAAACCATAATGAGTAACTACTCCCTCTGCTCTGATTATTGCATCCGGAGGCATGAGGAATGTAGCCGCGCTGTCTGAGAAAAGATTATTAATAGATACCACATAGGAACTGGCATCCATTATTCTCTTGGGAGTTTTGCCATAGAATCGGATATCTTCATAAACTATCTGGGGTATATTCTGCCTGAAACCATCCACATCCCAGGCGTATTCAACAATGCCCTTAAGGGTATCCTGCCGAATATCCGCCTGGCCGCGAACGATGATCTTGCCCTGGTTATCAATATTTCCAGTACTGTTGATAAACTGGGCAAAAGCACCATTCGAATTGAATGCCGCGAAGATTAGAATTAATATGTAAAAGATCCTATTCATCAAATAAAATTAGTTTTTAAAAATATTACCCGTAAACGGGCACGCGTTGAAGCGCGTACCCGTAAACGAGAATTATCAGTATTAGTCACCGATTTCAACGGTACCGCCGTTACCGGCATTACCTTGGTTATCAATGCTGTTTACTCTTAAACGGACACCGTCTCCAAGGAAGAGAAGGCCGTTATAAAGAGTATTATTACCTGTTACAGTATTAAGAGCTGCATCATCAAAAGCGGCCAACCCGATAGTATTTGTATTCAGGTTAGTAAGCGTCGCGCCTTCTTTGAACAGGTAAGGATCGTTGGGTGAGGCCAGGTCAGCAGGAGAGATTTCACCTTCACCCGCGTCGGGGCCTGTACCAAATATAAGCGAAGCATCAGCTACGTCTTCTATTGTAACATCATTAGCAAGCCTTTGGTCTGTTACCTGTGCAACGCCGAATTCGTTGATCTGTCCGTCGGCGCCTTCACCGAGGTTCTCCCTGTAGAAACCTACGTGAACAGTATGGCGCACGATAGCATCATCGTTAGAGCTCGGCTGAATACCTTCATCCCAGGTACCGGGGTTCGACCAACGGCCGTTAGTTATTGTGATGAATGTAGTCGGGCCGCCGCGCAGAAGCAGGTCATTGCTTGCAAAGAACTGCGAATTTGTGTTTGCTGCGTCAGGCAGCTGTACAGTTGCCGCTGTGATACCTTCAAGCTCGAGATACCTGACAGGATCATTCGGGTCACGGTTTATCCCTTGACCTGTGGCAACTTTCTGAGCGTCTGTAGCGCCTCCGGGGGCCTCGAAGAACCTGAGGTTGTCTTCAGTGGCAAACCACGGATCAGCAGGATTCAGGCCGCCGATCTCGTTTGATTTATAACCTGCACGGACTGTGGCAGTCCAGCCGTTATTATCGAAGTCAACCGTGATCTTCCTGTTAACGTCGGTATTAGCTTCGTAATTATTCGGATTTGTCTGGGGAGCTACATCGAAAGACATATATCCGTCATAGTATCCTTCAGTGAAAGTTACCTCTGTCTGAGCATTGTTAAACAGGTAGCTTGCGTCAGAAGTAAGTGATGAGAAAGTAGTTCTCTGCATATTTCCAACAACTTCCTGTCCTTCAGCGCCGTAGGATACAATATCTGCTGCAGCGGGCCTTTCTGTAATATAAAGTGTATTTGCGTCCATATCGAAGTTCTGGCCGTTACCGCCGTTTACTGCAGTAAGGTTAAAGCCTTCCCTAACGTAAACGTCGCCGCCTGCAGTTTTTTCGCCGTCGCCGCTAAGTACAAGTGTAGCATATTGATTTGATGAAGCAGTATTAACTGTCGGTACAACTGTCTGAGCGGTACCATTATAATCAACTGTCGAGAAATCTCCGAAAGTCAGATTAGTCCCGTCGCCGCCATTTTGGAATGTACCTGTGACAAACATGTTATTACCGTCAGCAGGGCCTGTACCTGACTGTATATCGAGGACACCGTTATTATCAACGAAATCGAGTGTTGACCCTGAATTAATTGTAATATCGCCTGAAGCTGCCGGAACGGTAAATGTACCGTCTGTGAATAACATTGTCGAGCTATTGTCAACACCAGTTGTACCTGAACCGGTGGTAATTGTTCCGCCGGCATCAACATCAGTGTTTGAGTTATATGCCACATCGCCGTCATTCTGGTTTATCTGGCCGCCGTCAACATCTACGGTACCGTCATAGGTTACCGCGCCTGTAGAATGATCAACAACTCCATCTGCATTTACATCCAAAACAGCGTTGTGGTCAACATCGCCTGAACCGTGAGTGAAAGTACCGTTATTAACGGTTACATCACCATCGAAAGTGCCTGCGTCACCAAGTGTGATTGCCGGTGAGCCAGTAGCAGCACCGGTATTATCAACATAAATAGTGGCGCCTGCATCTGACTGTGAAGTACCAATTATTGTAAGTTCGCCAACTACGTCGAATCCCTGATCTGCAGTAGTATTGAATGTACCTCTAACGTAAACGGCTTCGTTATCGAGAATATTTTTCTCGCCTGTGCCGGTATCTACATGAGAAAGATCGAGATTGTTGTAATTGTTTATGTTACCTGCACTCTCGCCTTCCGGAGCAAGTGTCTGGGCAATGTTCCCATCATAGAAGAATGTACCCTGATAAGTACGGTCTCCACCTTCAACTGTATATTCTTCACTGACGTGAGCATTATCGACTACGGTTTTGGTCCCGGAGCCTGTTACGTCAAGATTTGCATAAAAAACACCCTGCACATGCTGTGGGCCGCCTGCGTCGAGGCCATACCTTGTAAGGCCCAATATACGGTTTGCGTCATCAGCGCCAAGTTCGTTAGTTCCCGTGAATACATCATGGCCGTTAGCGATCGGGCCGAGAAATATCAGGAAACTGGTCGCCGCGGTAGTAAATGTACCGTCGTTCTGTAATATCGGGTCGTCGGATGTACTTTCGTACTGAACTGTTCCGTCCGAGTTATCGAAAGTAGCTCCAGCCTGATTGGTAAGTTGCGCACCGGACTGATAGAACGTCATGGTTCCGTTATTGGTCCAGCTGCCTGTGTTGTTAAAGTTCTGAGCGTTAACAGAAATGGTCAACAACCCCAGAACTATGGCGGATAAGAATGTAAGCCTAAATGCTTTCACTGTAAACCTCCAAAACTTTAAAACAAGTTTATTAATTTTAAACAAAACTATTTGTTTCCTTGATTATGTTTATAAAATAAAAAAATATCCTCTGAATTAAATAAGTATAAATACTTATTTTTATTTCATTCTCTGTCAATGACTTAAAATCATTAAGCGCTTATAGCCGCAGCTAATAATAGCCGCGTCTTTGCAAAATATGTATTATGTATCAATTTCCAATTTCTATTACTCCTTCATTATTAACATTTGCGTTATTATTAACATTGCCGTAAACTTCAAGAGAATTAACCCCCGCGTTGTTTATCAGCAAAGCGTTATTGTCTATAGTTAAGTTACTTCGTATAAGTAAGGGTGCGTCAACTATTTTCGTTCCCGCATTATTAATTAGTACATTGCCGAGGCCTCCTGTAAGGTTGGCAGGTAAAGTACTGATTATCTGATTATCACCGTAGAATTCCGTAATACTTTGTATATCGACATTATAATTAAAATAATTATTAATGGCAGTATTTAAATTAGTTCCATCTCCTCCTATTCTGATGGATGCATCTGCAGATATCCGGAAATCGCCTTCAATCGATGATTTATCTGCGCTGTGATCTCTTAAATCAAGCCTTCCGCTATCAATGAAAAGATCCTGCAAAATAGTATAATCCCTGTCAACGGTTACTGTATTATTGCCCGTAGGCCCTGTATTGCTGATTATCAGGCTTCTGAACGACGCCGGAAGGCCGTCACCCACGGTCTGGTTTTGGGTACCTGTGTATTCAAAGACAGCGTTAACACCGGTATCTGTATAATTCCTGCTAATACTTGTCTGTACATTACCCTGCATAGCCGGTAAATTCGTTATGCCAAAAGGCGATCCTATCATCAGTTTAGAACTGTCTCCTAAAGTAAAAAATTCACCGCTGATGACAAATTCACCTAAATTAAGAATACCTTTCTGGGCAGTGTGGCCAACGGCTATACCGCCGATATTCCTGTCCTGAGTGAGAGCTATTTCATGGCCGCCGCCTATAACCACCGAATCCTGGCTGTCATTAGGGAAAACACCCGCTCCGTAAACCGGGTCGGAAGGCTGATGTGTTTCCCTGAATGTCCATGATTCAAAGTCGTTCCAAGCTCCTGTCTGGCGGCTGTAGAAAATCCTTCTGAACGCCTGGTCACTGCCGAGGGTCCAGTCGCCCATAAACAATGTATAATCATAATTATTATCGGTTAAGAACATATTCTGCGGCCGCAATATATTTACTCCGGGATTTTCCGGTATTACTGCCCATGAGCCGGGTGTTTCTTCGCCTACCGGCCGCCAGCGGCCAATACGGCTAAGATCGGCTTCACTGCCGGATATGTCGTTATCCGAGTATATGAATGCCCACTGACCGTTTACTTCAGCTGTTACTCCATTGATCGACCAGTACCTGGTCAAATAGGATATTCCGGGGTTTGAGGATAATCCCGAATGCCCGTCAGGGAAATTTCCCTGGAAATCGCCCGGGTTTGTTTTTACATTCATAAATCCGGCTGTTGTACCGCTTTGCCCTTCGAACAGGGCCGGAGCATAATTATACTGGCTGTTTTCGTAAGAACCGACCGGATAAGTATAGGTTAGCGGCAGATTCTGGCTGCTAACTGCCCTGCTCAGATATCCGCCGTCCCTGCGGCTAACCACAAAGCGTGATGGCGAATAACCGCTTATTGCTGATGTATCGGCGTTATTAATGACTAATTTTGCAGTATCTGCCGGGCTTTGGCCTCTGCCGAGGAAAACATACATGTCATTATTGAAATTCAGCTGATTTTCAATATAAACAGAGGAACCTTCACCGGCTGAATCTTCACGTATAATGCTTACATTTCCTCCATCCAGATTTAAATCGTATAGCTGGAGGCCGTTTTCATTTCTGAGCATTATTATCTTATCATTTGCTCCTTTAAATGCAAATGAAGAAATACCCGGAGTATATGCTCCATTCATACTGAGTATGAAATCACCGAAGAGATGGGTTTCTCTGTCTTCATCAGTGATAAGCTCACCCTGTCTGATATAAATAGAATCCAGGATTTCCAGGGGCGGGGCCCCGGTAATCCTTGTAATGAAAACCCGGTTAGACCCGGCAACTGATGAATTATCCGAGATAATTGAAGCTACTCTGTCGGGCAAAGCCTCGCCCGTTCTTTGGGATCCGTCATTTCTGTCATACACATAATTACTGATTCCAAAGCTTCTTGTTGTATTCATCCAAATAGCGCCATCATTGACGTCTATATTAGGATTAATCCCCTGTATATGCTGTATTTCCAAAGTAGCGCTATCTTCGAGAACGAAGTTGCTTCCACCTATATATCCGAGCTGACCCTCGA
This sequence comes from uncultured Hyphomicrobiales bacterium, assembly GCA_964544155.1. GTDB lineage: Bacteria > Bacteroidota > Ignavibacteria > Kapaibacteriales > UBA2268 > CAZJAH01. The sequence continues at coordinate 116,906 of CAZJAH010000001.1, forward strand.
TGGATAGAATACCCGGTACGGGATCTTTTTCAACAATAACCGACCTGACTTCGGGTTTCGGGGTCATCGAAGCGGGTACGTTTACTTTTTTCCCGTTACCGATAAATACCCTGTCAGTAAACTGATCCGGTATTCTGCTTACCGGTGTGGTTTTGATTGTGTATCCGTCCAGTGACCAGGTATTTACATTATTCCAGTTACCGTTAGAATAGCTGTAAAAAGTTTCTCCCTCCGGTTCTGCCGCGAGGAAATCACCGAATTCAGTATTAGCCAGTGAAGTAATTGTCGTATCCGATTTGAATGCTGCCGGCAGCAGGGTCCAGTTACCGCCGATTACCGGGTCATCCTCCCAGGATGGATTTCTCATGTGATGCTCAAACAGCAGAGGGTCATCCGCAGGATCACGAAGATCTTCGGGGTTGCGGAATTCGGTTTTCAGTGCGAAAGTCCTGTTGCCAAGCGCGAAAACCGGAGCGGGCCCGGTATTGACATTCCACCAGAACATAAAATTGGATGTCGTATCGATATCCGCCTGGTGTATGTCTGGATGATCATAATTGTAATTTCTGACGCCGACATTTCCGGCTGTCTGTCCGGTACTGCCTGAAGTTGTAGTAAAAGTAACCGGCCTGTATTGCTCAAGGCTGTCACCCCCTACGGGATAAAAAATGCTTTCCGATCCTGCGCCAATATATCTGTAAAGCCTTCCGTAAACATGGCCTTCGCCGTTGCGCAGAACCTGTGTTCCCGTGCCCGGATTACTTACCATAACGTAACGGCCGTATTCGGCGGAGTTAATTATCGATTGATTATCATCAGAAAATTCAAGAGAATTATAAACCCTGATATTTGAGTTAACATCTGTGCTGTCATTTCCTAATAATACTGAATTCTGGTTGGGGTCGCCGGTTTTATCAATTCTTAAATTATAAATATCCAGAGTTGGGCTATTGTCATTGACGATTGTCTGCAAGTTCGAATCACCCGACAGCAGCAATAATCCGGAAGCCGGATTAAATTCGCCGTAATTGTTCATATCTCCGAGAAGTTCAATTGTATTACCGATTAAATCAACTGTATTATTCTGCTGAACATTCAGTTCATCAGTTATAGTCAATATATTCTCAGCAATGTTGGTAGTAACCGGGTCAGTCCCATGCCCGACAACATCGAGTTGAGTTATATCCATGGTTCCTGCTATCTTGACCGGCGCCGCATCGGAGGTGACTCCTGTTTCTCCTGATTGAATAATTGCGCCGTTCTGCATACCGCCGCCGTTTGCGGCTGCCTGCTGAGATACGTAAAAGTCAGAAGGCGCGCCTGTATTAGCGTTAGAAATAATAATAGTACCGCCATCCATGAAGAATGAGGAAGCATCATTTGTTACATCAAATCCTATATAGCTGCTTGCAGGATCGCCGTTAGTCAGAACCTTAACTTCACCGCCTGCCATACTGAAATCAACCCGGGATCCGGAAAGCAGTCTGGCAAAGCTTTCCCCAATTTCCAGATGAGCAGAAGCCGATGCCAGGCTTACTTCTGAACCGGTTTTATAGAATAGATTACCGGGGGTGGCGACTGTGCCGTTCAGCACACTTAACCTGGAGGAAGGTTCGAGGATTACGTCGTCTTCAGCTGATAATGCCATCGATGAGCCACCCTGGTTAAATTCAAGAGTTCCGCTTTGCAGTAAAAATCTGTAATCCGCCGGCACAGTGTTAGTAGCATTAGCAAACGATGCCGAGGATACCGTAACCTTATAAGCCGGATCGGATTTATTAATTCTGATTTTTGAAAAATCATTCCACAAGCCGTTACCTGATAAATCTGAATCTCCTGAATCCTCAAATGAAAGCAAAGTATAATTATTTGCGTCGGTCCTAAGGTCAATTCCACCGCCGGAAGTTGTATTAATAAAATCAGCATAAAGATACATAGTATCTATACCTGACAGGGCCGGGTTCATCGCTCCATTGTTATCGGCATAAATATTATCATAAATATTGATGGCTTTATCCGGAGGTGAATCAGAGAAATTAAGAGAGCCGGTTCCAGTGGCGCCGGAGATGCCCGAAAGCACGGTATTTGTCGCTCCAAGCCCGATAAGGCTTATATTAATTGTTTTCAGGTTATAATCAATGATATCGCCGCCATCAATGAATACCGAATCCTCCTGGAAAAGTTCACCGGGATAATATGACGCGGGTTCTCCTGTATGATCGACTGAAGACCAGTTTGTCGGAACAGACCAGTCGCCGCTTGATATTGAATAATACTTCCTGCCCGCAACAAATACCGGGGGCTGGCCGGCAGTCCAGTCGCCATCTGTATGAGACGTCTGCCCGATAGCGATAAAATCGGAATCCGAATCCACTAAAGGATCCTCGCCAAAGTCGATCTGCCAGTAATTTGTTTTGTATAATGCCGGGATATAGCTGGTATCGCTTCCTATGACATCCTGTGGATCGCGGTAACGTAGATTCAGGCTGTCGAAAGCGCTTATATCATTAGTGCTGACCACCCAGTATTTCCGCAGGGCGTTCGGGTTTATCCTTTGGGGATGGCCGTCAACAGCATGTATCAGACGCATTTCCAGCCATGGGTCGAGGCCGGAATAATCACCGGATACCCTGAAGAACATCGAATTATAACCGGGCTGAATACCTATAGGCAAAAGGAAGTCCTTATTGCCGGTTCCGCCCGTAGGAACCTCGCGGCGAAGTATTCCGGAATTTGTTCCTCCTGATGACCTGAATTTTCTGGAAATTCCAAAATCACCCGCTGACGCGGATAAGGTGGATGTTTCATTAAATCTGAATAAGGTATTATCATTAAGAACAAAATGATTATCTGAATCAAAATCAAAATCGCCTGATATATTCGCGGATGTAACGAGTGTTACGGTTCCGTCATCTTTATTTATCCTGATATTGTTGAATGTAACGGAATCTGTTCCTCTTATCTCCTGATCTGAATCTTTATAAAATTCAATTAATGAATTTTCAGCGTTAAATCCGCCGGCAAAGTTATTAATAAAATCACCCGCTAAAAATATATTCCTTGTTCCGGCATTGAAGTATCCGCGTTCAATTTTAACGGAATCCCTTACCCTAACATTTTCAAGAAGCTCAAATTGACTGGGCTGAGTTCTCGAAGCAGGTACTTTAAGCTGCAATGAGTATAAGTTGTCAGGCATGCCATTGCCGCTTTCCTGTACAACTTCAAAATTATTATTTATTAAAACCAGGTTATAATCTTCAGCCTCACCGTTATGGCTGGCACAAGCGTTATTACTATTGCCGCCGCCCTGTTTCAGTATCACCCTCATCCTTACCAGGCCCGGCCTTGCGTCAATACCTGAATTTGGTACGGTAAAGGAAGCAGTTTGTGGTGCGTTGCTGCTAAAGTTGCTATTAATTACCAGCTCATCTGTTTGGAAATCTGTATCCCTGTCCCAGTCTATCCATACCTGCCAGCGCCTGCCGCCGCCCTGGTTGCGCGGATCCATAGTTATATTATAAGTTTGCCCGACTTCGACTACAGCGGATTTATTATAATAATATTCCACTCTGTTATTCGCGCATATTTGACTGGTTCCTGTAAAATTTTCCATTAAAATATTGTTAGACTGATCTTCTATCGTTACGTTTTCTATTAGGTGTCCGCCGTTGGCGCCGTAGTCAGGGAAGCAGTAGTTTAAAGCGTTACTGGCCAGGGAGCCGTTCCATTTACCGGTGAAATCAGGCGTATAGCCTTCAGCAGTGTAAATTACGTTAATACTATCCTCAAATGTCCTGGAAAACGTAAGTATATTACCTCTGCCCCAATACTGGTTACTTGAGAGGTCGCCAAAGCCTTCAGCTGATCCTATCTCAATAGTGCCGCCTTTTTTTACTGTCAGGCCGTTACCTCGGAGCACACGCACTCCGAACGCGAGATTACCTGAATCTTCAACATATACGCTAGGGCCGGCATTAGCGTAACAATCGAATGGATGGGATATTCTATTATGCCCGATATTTTCATCAAGTACAACTCTTTTGCCGTTACCGATAAATGCCGTTTCGTACTGAGTTTGAGGATAAGTGCCCGTATTGATACTACCTCCATATCCCTGGGTTGACCACGTATTCGGATCAGTCCAGTCTCCGTCGGCAATACTATAGTATGAATGAAATATATCGGAATTCTGATTTCCAAGTACGAATTCCCCGAGCAAAAGGCTGCCGTCCGAAAGAGTTTCGGATGAACCAAACGGGAATCCACCGTTTGAAAGGTCATTAACCTGAACTGATGTTTCCGAACTACCGTTATAGCTTATACTTCCGATATTGAACCTGGTATCGCCGCAGCTGTATGGCGCGCTGTAGTTACTATTATCGTTATCTTTATAAATTTCCTGCCAGGGATCAGGCGAGGAATCGCCCCGCCAGAATGCCATATCCACACATCCCGGCGCATCAACAAGCCCGACGTCATCAGGATTGATAAATTCACATTCTACGATAATCTCTCTGCCGCCGCGTTCAAAATCATTATAAGGCGCCGGAGGCCTAGTAACGCGCCAGTACCTCGGAATATACCTGCCCGGAGCTATCGGGCTGTTCGCGTCGGTAATATGCGGGTGTTCGCCGGGAATAACCTGCACACCCAACAGGCCTGTTGTACCGCCGCCGCCGTCAAAATCTATGTAATAGGGAGTATAATAAGCGCTGTCGCCTACTTCATAGATTATGTTAGGAGTTCCTCCCGATGGAATCTCTTTTCTGAGCTCACCGCGAACATGGCCTATTCCAAACCTGTCTATCGGATCGCTGCCGTATCCGGTTACGTAGTTGCCGGCGTAATCCCTTGCATCCATCAATCCGTAATTATCCGTATGGAAAGCGAGAGTTCCGTTATTAACTATCTGTATCGGGCTATTTTCCCGTAAAATGACATTGCCGGCTCCCTGAACTTTATTTATTGTAATATCATAAAATTGCAGTTCAGAGCCTGTTTCATTAAGTATAAACTGATTATCATCACCTGTAAATACAAATTCACCGTTTGCAGGATCGAGATCACCACCGCTGTAAGCGTTAAGGTTTCCATCAAGGGTAACTGAAGCATTACCGCCACCGGCTAATGTTAATGATAAAGTGCCGTCGATGATATTCAGGCTGTCAAGCACCGAAACATTAGCGCTAAGCCTTAACTCTCCGGATCCTTTATCAACTGCCAGGTACGATACGGTATCCGGTGTAGCGGGCAAGCCTGATCCTGCTTCCTGTACTGCCGAATTACCTGTGTAAATAAATCTGCCGCGGTTATGGTTATTGTAATTATACTCTCTTGTAGATGTTTGAATATTTCCGTCGGAGGCAGGTGTGTCGAGAATACCATCGTCATCGCCGATACCGAGCGTACCCCACTCTTTGAGGTAAAATCCGCCAGTTCCACTGATTATATTCGATTCTGTCATCAATGTTCCGCTGGAATCGATCGTGACAGAGCCTTCCATTCCGTCGCTGGTATTAATTACCTGGTTTGAATTTAAAGTAATAGTTTTCCCGTCGCCGATAAATACCTGGGGGTTATTTCCTGTAATAGAAGCATCGTCGGGGGCTATAGCGGATACCGGTCCGCCGTATTTAATCTGCGACCAGCTTGTTGGATCTGTCCAGTCGCCGCCAAGGCTGAAGAAAGTAACCTGCCCGGGCTCGCCGATAATAAAAGTACCGAAGTCATTTAGTATCTCAAACTCAGTTGACGTCGCCGTTTTATTACCTACGCCGGGAATTCCTGTGAACCTGTCCGGCTGCAGCCACTGTGAAGCCCCGTATAGAAGCCTGGCTGAAAAGACGGTTGGATCAGCTCCGTTTCTGAGGTCACCGTTAGGCGCGCCGCCGCCGATAAAGTTAAAGGTAGCGTCATAGGTTCTGCCTGTATCGAGATAAAAGGGGCTTCCGTTAGGGATGCTAAGAGTCCACTGCCTTGCCACATGCCTGGGCCTGCTCATTTGGTTGCCCAGCGGCAGAATGGCATCGGGTGTGGGATTGCTCCAGCTTATGGGCGAAGTCGCCGTTGTAATAGTATCGCTCAATGCCTCTACAAGGCCGCCGGTACCTCCGCTGCCGTTGATATCCAGCTCGATAGGCGTATATTGTGCTCCATAGCCGATCTCATAAATAACGGTGGTATCGCCTGAAGCAACGTATTTACGGGTTTCTCCGTCAATATGGCCTGTTCCGCCGGTGCGGATTACCGCGCCTAAAATTGTGGCGTGATAGCCGCGTATCGTCAGATAGCCGTTAATGAATTCTATCTCCCCGCCATTCCTGATTAACAGTCCTTCGTCGGGCTGGCTGCCTGTAAATTCGATATTGGAATTATTATCTATTATTAAATTATAAAATTCTTCATTTCCACCTGATTTTGTAATTGATTGTAAGGCCGATCCGTTCAGGTAAACGGTAGAGGTCCCGGGTTCAAAACTGCCGGGATTGTTATTTGTCCAATCACCTTGAACTGTAAAATCAGTATTTGTTAGTACTAAGTTTCCTGAACCGAATATGCCGGAAATTATCAGGTCTCCCTCGACCATCATATTATCAGCCGGTTCGATATTGCCCTCGCCTTCTATATATATATTATAAAATGGATTGTTTGCGGTATTATCCGATAATATGGTGTTTGTGACAGAAAGATCCTGCGAAAAGAATACAACTTCATTATTATTATGAACAAAATTCCCGCCTTCGTTTATCCAGTCACCTTTTATCTCAAGTCCCGAACCGTTAAGGTTGAGCGTCACTCCGGGCTTAATTGTAATATCATTGGCAATTACCGACCTATAGGCTATGGCAGGTACATTCTTAGTTCCGGAACTGTCGAGTATTAAATTATAATATGAAAGATTCACAAGTGAATCATTAGGTGAAGACGGCTTAAAAGGCACTGTTTGTGGCTGGCCGTCATTCCTGTTAAATGCGACGGTTGAATTATCTGTAATAAACCTTCTCGAATTATTATCAAAATTCAAACCGGATATATCGAAATCTTTACCTATATTGATCCGGCCAAGTGTATTGAAAGAAATATTACCGGACCTCGGATTATCCGCGGGAGCGCTTATCTTCAGATTATTATATTGAGCAACTCCCGGCGTTGAACCGCTTGAAGGAATAGTCACACTTGTCTGGCCGTCAAAAGTCACAGTCCCGGCAGTAAATGAGGGAATTGCGAAATTTGGCGGGAATGACTGCCTGACGATCAGTTCACTGTCTGTTCCAGGCATGCTAAGCGATTTACCAGTACCGTTACCTGATGCCTGTTTGTTATCCAGATCAAAAATACCGCTGTTTATTATAAGGCTGTCATTGATTCTTATATCTTTAGAAAGTTTTAAAGTATCTCCTGCCGGTTTATCAACGATAAATTTTGTTATGTAGCTGCCGCTCGGCGGAGATGGTAAAGCGTCACCGGTATATTGAGGTGAATGATTACCGATATACTTGTAGATTGCTTCTTCATGGAATATTCTGTCTATAGTCTGAACGGCGCCTGTATTAGCAATTCGATTAATTCCTTCTTCATGGCCTATCTGTAGTGTTGTATTGGCCTCGAGCCTCAATGTATCGCCGGTAATAACTGAATTATCCTCAATGATAAGTTCGCCATGTTTGTTACCCGGTACAACAGCCTCCTCGATTGATACAAGGTTAGCCTCAGCCGGATCATACCCCGCGGGAATTGTGACGGTATTGTTCCTGATTCTTACTTTGTCTGACCTTTTATTAGGGATAGTTGTTGAAGGAGGCCCGCCGAAATTGCTTTTCGACCATGTGTTAGGGTCGTTGTAATTACCGTCGGCGCGGCTAAAATATGTCGCCTTGCCGGCGTCCTCAAGTCCGGCAGTCCAATCGCCGTCAAGGCTGTCAACTTCCTGAGAGAAAAAATATTCGTCATCAATTTCCACAATATTATTAGAACGGCCCGGATCTACCCTCCAAAATCCGTTGGCCGGGTCGGGAGGTGAAAAATACAGGATCTCGTAGTTACCTACACTGCCTTCCACTTCTGTTGAGTCATAATAACAAAATACGGTTACTGACCTATCAGTATAGCTTATATTCTCTGAAGTAATTTTCCAGTATTTTGTGAGTGAAATCCCGGTTCTTTCTACCTTAGGATGTTCTTCGGGAATAGGCTGAACGGCCACTTCGTTATCAGCTGAAAAAGTAACTTCGTTGGCTAATAATATAACTTCCGCCGGAGTATAAACATCAATGGGATTACCCAGATAATCTTCGCCGGGTGTACCCATGGGATATACCAGATTTGTTTCGGAAGTCGTTCCGGCATTGACCTTTCTTATAAGCCTGCCGCCGTATGAACCGGCGCTTTCCGAGTTAAAGACACATTTGTTTGTATTGAAATCGTTTTCTTCCGATCCTGTAAGTGATGCTATAACTCCATCTTCTGAGATTACCAGGTCATTTTGATTTAAGTCTATAATTGATTCGGAAATGAATTTTAATGAGTCATCCACTGATACATCGATATTCTGGATGAGGTCTCCGCCTGATTTATCAAGGTATAAGCTATTGAAGGAAGCACCTGTTCCAATAATCGACTGGTCGGCAGCTCCATTGAATGTAACAAAGCTATTTGTCGGAGTAAACGCTCCGGCGCCGGAAGGGCTGCTGTTTATCCAGTCGCCTCCTATGAATATATTCTGATTATTAGCGTTCAGCCTGCCGTTACCCGTGCCGTCGATCGTTATATCATTTAATACTGAAAGATCATTATTTCTTATTCTGGCTACCGGGTTATTTGTACCTGTCATAAACAGCTCTCCCACGGGATGCACAGTGTTTATGTCTATGGTCTGGCCCCCTGCGGCGGCATTTATCCTTAAAGTACCGCCGGTTACATTGCCGGAATCGGAAGCAATGAAATAATCACCAGCGAAGCTTCCGGTATTCGTATTTCGCATTTCTATAGTGCCGCCGCTCCAGTTGAATATAGAACCGGCCGCGCCGATATCAAAAAGTCCGCGGTTATTGCTGTTTATCCCTCCTGTTGTACCCATGTTGAGAATTCCGCCGTACATGGTGAAATCTACCGTCGAATTATTATTGAGCCTGTAAAATCCGTTTTCGACATTTGTTTCGCCGCCTGCCAATTCCATGATCGAAGGGCTTTCGTAAAGAAGGTTAACGCCGAAATTGGCTGTGCCGTCAGTTATCTTGAAAAGGCCGTAGATTTCAACATCAGAGCCCTGTGCCTGCAGGATAGCGTTCGGATTATCCAGCCAGAATCCGGCATCAGTGACTATAGAATATCCCGGTAAGGAGAAGAATGTGTTATTGATCGCGAATGTGCCAGAGAGCCTGAACAAACCCTCTAATAACTGCAGAAATCCCTGTGGTACATTAAAGCTGTTTGACACAACAAGCAGAGTATCATTTCTGCCGTTATCTTTTTCTAATATAATGCTGTTGAAAGTGGTAGTTCCTGTACCGCTTATGGTTGAATTGCCGCTGCCTCTGAACCTGACAGTTCCGGAGGCGGAAGTCATATTACCGTTATTGCTTATATCTCCGCTGATGAAAATATTGCCGTTGAGCTTAAGATTTGCGTTATTTCCAATATCCGCGGAGCCGTCAATATGCATAACGGAACTTCCGTTTATCTGCACAGCGGCATTATCCCGGATATCAAGTATCTGGGAATAAGAATGTACCGGCAGGAATAATACTGCCAGAACGAATATTATTTTATGTATATGATTGAGTTTTTTGTGCATTAAAGCTAAAACTCTCTTTATTTCCTGATCTTATTAAATAATTTGATCTTATTTTATAATTGTAATATAATAATCCTGTGCCGGTACGGTCCTCGCGCTCGTGAACACATTAATAAACCTTATCTTGACTGTATTTGCCGCTGAAACATAGGCATAACCTATACCTACGCCGTCGGTAAAATCAACCGAAGGCGATACAATCACCGATGAACCGGGCTCGGCATTTGTTACCGTTACGGTAACGTCGTTGTGGCTATTCGTGTTAACATTAGTTGCTGTGATGTTGACCGTGTCCCTGATTATATTTGTAAGAGTCGTACCATTTTGACCTATCCTTGCCGTACCGTTTACGTCGAGTGTCCTTGAAGGGGTGGTTGTACCGAACCCGGAATTGCCATTTTCGACAACAAGCGCGTAATTATCAGAACCTCCGGTGGCATTAAGCCTCAAAGCAGTATTCGTACCTGTACCCGAACTTTCAACTCTAAGCGCTGAATAAGCCCCGGCGGAATCTTCACTTATATAAACCCGGGCTTCTGTATCATTTCCTTTAAAAAGCATGTCAGAATCGCTTACCCATACGGCATTAGTGCTGTCATACCTTAATACTTCACCTTCGAGATTGCCTGATGGTATAATGGCCGGTGATGCCCATCCGAGTGTTACGTCGCTGCCTGTTACTCCTGTCGCGCTCAGATACTGATCTGTCGAGGGAGCGGTTTCGGGTAATGTATAATTCAGATCAACTGCCTGTGTTGATGAAGTTATGAGTGTATTATTATTTGATCCGTTGGATAGAGCCATGTTACCGGTTATTGTGGTATTGCCTGTTACCGAACTCGCACCGGTTACAGTTATCCCGTTGTTGCTGACTGTCAGGCCATCGGTAATAATCACATCGCCGCCGTTCGTGGGAGAATTAATCGTCATGCGTGTATTCCCGGAGCCTGAACCTCCCGTTCTGAATACAAGGTTTTGATCTGTTGTTGTACCGATGAATTCAGCGCTCGGGTCTGTTATGTCGTTACCGGATAATGTCCAGAATGAACCTGTTAAAACTGTCGCCGGATCCACCCACTCAGGAGCGGCGGCCGCGTTGCTCTGAAGTATATGTCCTGCTGTTCCGGCTGCAGTAAAGGCGTATTCTGATCCAGTGCCGTAAGCTACGGCTCCAGCTGTGGGAATGTCATTTGTATTTGTTCCGCCTCTTTCTATCGGCAAAATGCCGCTTGTAATTTTATCAGTGCTTAAATCCGGTATATCATTTTCAAGCAATGCTCTGAATTCGGGAGCTCCGGAAACTCCGTCAGGGCCGGCAAAAACTGTATTTGCCGCGGCATTTGCCCAGCTTACGGTTAAATCGCCGCTCGCGGTAACCGGAGAATTTGATACCTGGAATTCAGCGGGCATAACCAGTCCGACTGATTCAGCTCCCAATTCATCCTCTACAGGTTCCCATTCAGAAGTTGTTCCGTTCCATTTTAATAACTGACCGTCACCCGGGGCTGTAGTACTTATTAATCTGCCCCTTAATCCCGCCACATCAGGATCGGGGTAATTACCTGTAAGGTCGCCGCCGGCAGCAGTAGTACTGGTAAGGAAATTGGCCGGATCTGTCCAGGTAGGCGCTCCTGAGCCTCCACTGGTAAGCAGATATCCGTTTGTACCCGCTGCGCTGAACTCATAGCCTGAACCGTCGCCATAAGCTATTGCTCCGGATGTGGGTGCAGCATTGGAATTTGTGCCGCCGTTATTGATCGGCAGAGTGCCGCTTACTTCTGCTGTTGCCAAATCAACGGCATCTGACGCTGAACCTGACCCTACAAACCTGTTTGATTCTATATAACCAGTTCCCGCCGGGGATAATGAAGCGCCTGTACCCACAATCATGTCCGCTGTGGTATTCGTGGCGCCGGTAATACGATCAAAGCTGATCGTACCCCCGGTATTAAGTACTCTTACCCAGTTTGGCGAACCGGAAGTACCTTCATTATAATAGATGTTGTCATCATCTGTGTTGTAGATAATAAGGCCTGTAGCGGGATTTGTTATGCCGTTCATCTGTGAGGTTGACATCCTGGGCAGGAGGAATCCCCTTGGATTGGCCGGAGTAGGAGTACCTCTGAAATCCAAATGCAATATCGCGGACGGATCCGGGCTTGCAGGTGTATCCTCAGTGCCGATCCCCACATTTTCCTGTGAGAAAACTACACTACTAAAAGGGCCGGCAACAATTAACAGAATTATAAATAAAGTAATTTTTTTTCTCATTTTATTCTCCGGAGCAAATATGCTATGAAAATTACAGCATAATCACAATTTATTCATTAATTTTCAATAAACAAATAGGTAAAAATACTTAAATAACGCCTTTAGACTTTTAAAATTCAAAAAATTACAAAAATCATACCACAGAATTACATTTTTTAATTAAATACTAAATAATTCCGCTGACTGCATACCTCACCAAGCCGGCGGCATTTTTAATATCAAGTTTTTTCATAATGTTATATCTGTGGGATTCTACGGTTCTGATACTAATATCCAAATTATCTGCTATTTCCTGGCTTGTCCTTCCTCTGGCCACCAAATCCAGGATTTCCTGCTCACGTTTGGTGATAATAACCGGTTCTTCTTCAAGCTGCTTATAATCGAATTTTTTATTAATAATATTTATAATTGATTTACTGAAAACTCTCTCACCTTTCATGACATCATGGATAGCCTTGTTCAGATCTTTGGCGCTTATGTCTTTTGACAAATAGCCGTCCGCCCCTGCCTGCATAGCCTGCTCCAGGTGCTTTGAATCTTCGAAGGCTGTCAGCATAACTGCCATAACGCCTTTCATATTGTTCTTTATATGTTTTACGGCATCAATGCCATTCATCTCCGGCATTAGTATATCGAGCAAAACCAAATGCGGATTATAATGCTCTGCCAGCTTAATGGCTTCCCTGCCGTTTGCCGCTTCATCCAATATCTTAAGCGACTTATCAACAGAGATTAGCCTGCGCAGGCCAACCCTTACCACTTCGTGGTCGTCGGCCAGTACAATTGTTATCGGATTATTCTGATCAAACATTAAATACAATTAATTTTATTTCAATTATTAAATCATAATTCTTCGAGCTCTTTTAGCCATAATGCAGAAGAAGCATCGCTTGGCATTCGCCAGTCTCCTCTGGGAGAAAGAGCCACAGTGCCGACTTTTACACCGTCGGGCATAGCTGAACGTTTAAATTGGTTATTGAAAAATCTTCTGTAAAATAATATCATCCATTTTTTTATTTCTTCTCTGCTGAAAACATCCTTAAAGGCTATTTCCGCGAGAAGCAGTATTTTACCGGGAGAGTAATTATTGCGCATCATATTGAACAGGAAAAAATCATGCAGCGCGTAAGGCCCGATTTGTGTTTCGGTGGACTGCCTGATATCGCCCTGCTCATCCAATGGCAGCAGTTCCGGGCTTATCGGCGTATCAATAATATCATGTAGCACTTTAGATATTTCTTCCCTGAATTCAAATTCAGCGCTCCACTGTATGATATATTTGACCAGTGTTTTGGGAATACCTGAATTGACATTATACATTGACATCTGGTCGGCATTATATGTACACCAGCCAAGAGCCAGCTCGCTCAGATCACCCGTCCCGACTACTATACCCTTATATCTGTTTGCAAGGTCCATGAGTATTTGAGTACGTTCGCGTGCCTGGGCGTTTTCAAATACAAGGTCCTTGGTTTCAAAATCGTGCTCAATGGCTTCAAAGTGCGACCTCACGGCCTTATCGATGGATATTTCTCTGAAATCAGTTCCGAACAGCTCGCAAAGCTTGCGGGCATTCTCCCTTGTCCTTTTGCTTGTGCCGAAACCCGGCATGGAATATGTATGGATACCCTTTGCGTCGAGCCCCAGTTTTTCAAAAGTTTTTTTACAGACAAGCAGAGCCAATGTAGAATCCAGGCCGCCGGAAATACCTATGGTGACATCGCTTATGCCGATATGCTTCATTCTTTTTGCCAGGGCTGTTGTTTGTATTGAGAATATCTCCCTGGCGGTTTCAGCTCTAGAAGAACTGATATATGGAACAAATGGCAATGGCCTTATTTCGCGCCTTATTTCTTCACATTCATTATCTTTAATTTCAATTTTTATACTTCTGTATTTCTTAACAGGCTTTGTAGCAGAATAGGTTTTGTTCTTCTTTCTTTCGCCGTTGAGCTTATCTATATCAATGTCGCTTATTATGAAATCTGTTTCAAAGCTGAAAGCGCGGTTTTCTTTCAGGATTACACCGTTTTCAGCAGCAATAAGATGGCCGCCGAAAGTCATATCTGTGGATGATTCGCCCGGGCCGCTTGATGAATATACGTACCCGGCCAGGCATCTTGCCGACTGGCTTCTTACCAAATCTTTACGGTATAATGATTTGCCAAGGTAATCATCGCTGGCTGAGATATTTACAAGTAAATTAGCGCCGGCAGCCGCAAGATCAAGGCTTGGAGGTTTTACCGACCACAAGTCTTCGCATATTTCTATACCGATATTAAGGCCTGCCGGATTATCGGAATTTAGGATAATATCACCGCCGAAAGGAATTGCCTTCCCGTTTATTTCAACATAATCTTCCACACGTTCAGTTTCAGAAGCAAACCATCTTTCTTCGTAATACTCATCCGAGTTGGAAAGATATGTTTTTGGAATTATAGCTTTAATTTCGCCGTTTGAAATAAAAACCGCGCAGTTGAATATCCTGCCTTTTTGTTCTAAAGGAAGTCCGACAATAGTATTATATTTCATGCCTTCGGTATGCCCGCGGATATTTTCAAGCCCTCTTAGAGCTGATTGCAAAAGGATATCCTGAAAAAACAGATCCGCGCAGCTATAGCTGGTTACGCACATTTCAGGAAAGACAGTTAGATGACATCCGAGTCTGTCCAGTTCATCGAGAGCTTCGATGATCTTGGCCGTGTTAAAGTCAATATCCATGATCTTCAATTCGGGGGCTACAAGTCCTACCCTTATAAAACCGTATTTGATTAGTGATATCATGAAATTATGTATAACTAAATTTTATTTTAAATATAACTAACGGGATTTATTAATCTTATATTTAGCGTTAAAAAGCCAAAAGCCTCCTTTTATTGTATTGATACCTAAATATAATTTTTATAAATTAAACAATTTTTTGTGCTTTAGAGTATTTGCAAATATTATCATAACTAAATAATCAATAATTTTTCTGCTAAGGCTGCAATAAAACTATGATTTTTTTAGTGCAGCGAATTTCGCATTTAAGGGCGCCAGTTTTAAAAAATTTATCAAAAAAACCTTTTAATGAAATGCTGCTAATTGTATCTTTGTTAGTTCTTTAATAATTAAAAAACTTATTTATGTCAGCTAAAGATTATTCAGCGGATAGGATCAGGCGAATCCCCGAATCGATTTTTTCAACCATGACGCGTCTGGCCTTTGAGCATAAAGCAGTTAACCTGGGTCAGGGCTTTCCTGATTTTGACGGGCCGGAATGGATTATGGACGCCGCATATGAGGCAATGAGGAGTGGTAAAAACCAGTATGCTCCCTCACCCGGTATTTTTTCTCTCAGGAAGGTGCTTTCTGAAAATGAAGAAGAATTTTACGGCCTTCAATATGATCCCATGACTGAGATCACAATAACTGCGGGCGCTACCGAAGCCCTGTTTTGTTCAATTCACGGACTAATAAATCCAGGCGACGAGGTATTGCTCTTCGAACCCTTTTATGACTCACATCAGGCGGATGTTATCCTCGCGGGTGGCATTCCCCGTTACCTTACTCTTCATAAGCCTGATTTCAGTTTTGATACAGAGGCAATTCGGGAAAAGATCACTCCAAAAACAAAAATGATGATAATCAATACTCCGCATAACCCGACAGGGAAGATTTTTTCGGAAAATGAATTAAAAGTTTTAGCAGAAATTGCAATTGAAAATGACCTTATTGTTTTGAGTGATGAAGTTTACGAGTACCTGCTTTTTGACAGCAATAAGCATATACCGCCAGCCTCCCTGCCGGGAATGAAGGAAAGGACTGTGACAATATCATCATCAGGAAAAACATTCGGCATGACCGGCTGGAAAGTGGGCTTTGCTTTCGCTCCTGAAAACCTTACCGCTTCGATAAGAGCTGTCCACCAGTGGACGAATTTCGCGGTAAATACACCGGCCCAGCATGCAATGGCAGAAGCTTTTTCAAGAATTAAAGATTATCTCCCCGGCTTCCGGGAATTATATACAAAAAAGCGCGACCTGATTTATTCATTGCTCAGGGAAACAAAGTTCACTCCTCACCTGCCGTCCGGAAGCTATTTTATTATGGCTGAAGTCCCAGGAGAATTCAGCGATGATGTGGACTGCTCCACCCGACTGGTCAAAGAGTACGGAGTGGCGGTCATTCCTCCATCTGCTTTCTACGCGGAATCTGCCGAAGGCAAAAGCATGATAAGGCTGTGCTTTGCCAAAGATGATGAAACAATTAAAAAAGGTGCAGAGATTCTGGGTAGAATATGAGAGAAAATTCAGCGCAATACTTCATGAATGAAGCTTTAAAACTGGCGGAAAACTGCTCCGGGAACGGCGAGATACCTATAGGCGCTCTGGTAGTAAAGGGCTGCGATATAATCGGAAAAGGCAGAAATCGGGTCGAAGAACTCTCAGATCCTACCGCTCACGCGGAAATAGAAGCCATACGTGAAGCCGTTAAAACTACCGGCTATAAACATCTCAATGACTGCGACATGTACGTAACGCTCGAGCCCTGCTCCATGTGCGCCGGAGCTCTGATTCTTGCCAGGATTAGGCGATTGTACATAGGCGCGGAAGATCCTAAAACCGGGGCCTGCGGCTCGGTATATTCCATTCCGGCGGACGGCCTGCTGAACCACAGGATAGAGGTTTATACAGGAATTCTGGGAGAGGAATGTTCCACCATGCTTAAAAATTTCTTTAAAAAATTAAGAGAGCCAAAAAATGCCTGAAGCCGGCCGCATAGAAGCCGCTCTATACCTTGTACCGACGCCTATCGGCAACATGCAGGATATTACCCTGCGCGCTATTGAGATTCTTAAGTCGGCCGATATAATCGCCTGCGAGGATACCAGGCGCACCGGAATGCTTCTGAAAAATCTGGGTATCATCCCTAAAAAGCTTGACAGCTATCACGAGCATAATGAACAGAAAAAAGCTCCGGAGCTGGCCTCGCTGATCTCCGAAGGCATTTCAATTGCACTTGTTTCAGACGCCGGATACCCGCTTATTTCCGATCCGGGGTACAGGCTTGTCAATGCCGTAACAGAATCCGGAGGGAAGATCATTCCTCTGCCGGGAGCTACTGCCGCCATACCGGCGCTCGCCGCAAGCGGTATGGCAAGCCACAGCTTTACGTTTATGGGATTTCCCCCGCAGAAAAAAGGCCGCACTACATTCCTGATAAAATGCCTGGACAAAGAAGAAACCATTATCCTTTATGAATCACCATACAGGATCGAGAGATTAATTAACGAGATCATTGAATACAGCTCCCCGGACAGGAAAGTATGTCTGGGACGCGAGATATCCAAACTGCACGAGGAATTTATACGGGGAAGCGCTGAAGAATGTCTGAAAGTTTTAAAGGGAAAAGCCGGTATAAAAGGCGAATTCGTTATAATTATTGAAGGAAATAAAGGCTGATGCTCATAACTTTTGAAGGAATTGACGGCTGCGGCAAATCCACACAATTGAAGAATACCGCTAATTACCTTAAGGATAAGCGTAAAGACTTCATCGCACTGCGTGAACCCGGCGGAACGGCCCTCTCTGAAAGTATAAGGGAGCTTCTGCTCCACTCGGATGATTCAATCGGCCCACGCTGCGAAATTCTGCTTTTTGAAGCAGCGCGCGCCCATTTAACCGAGAAGATAATCAAACCTGCTCTCGATCAGGGCAGGATTGTGCTTTGTGACAGGTTCTATGATTCCACGCTGGCTTACCAGGGATATGGCCGCGGATTAAATAAAGGGCAGGTAAAGCTGCTGAATGAATTCGCCTCCTATAATATCAGACCGGATATAACTTTTTACTTAGATATCAGCTATGAAACAGCCATAGAAAGGACAAACTCACGCAAGCCTGACAGGATTGAAAATAACGGCAGGGAATTTTACTTCAGGATAATCGACGGATTCCGCTCGATAGCTGATTCAGAGCCGGAAAGGGTAATCCTGATAAGTGGAGAAAGGCCTGCTGTGGAAGTATTCTCCGATGTAAAATCACAACTTAGTAAGATGAATATTTAATGCCGTTTTTTTCGTATATTTAACGTTACTTGAAAATTTCGCTTTTTCGAAAACACTTATTAAAACGGTAGTGATATGCTGAACAAGATAATTATTAAAACATTGCCATTAGTCCCCAAGCCGATAGTACATATATTCGCGAAGAAATATATTGCCGGGGACGAATTGCAGGACGCGGTTAAGGTAACGCAGGATTTGATGGCTAAAGGCGGAATGAGCACAATTGACGTACTGGGTGAGTTCGTTACCACAAAAGAAAGAGCTTTACACGAAAAAGAAATGAGTTCGGAAGTGCTTGACGCCATACACGAAAACAGACTCAAGACCTATCTCTCGGTTAAGCCTACTTCAATAGGCCTGGGAATCGATGAAGAATTTGCCTACAATAATCTGAAAGAATTGGCTGAAAAAGCCCGCCAATACGGACTATTCATGAGAATTGACATGGAAAATTCGCCCTACACCACAAAGACAATCAATCTTTATAAAAAATTAAGAGATGCAGGATTTGACAATTTGGGCATAGTATTCCAGGCTTATATGAAAAGAAGCGAAGAGGATATTAAATCACTGATAGATTATAAGCCTTCTATCCGCCTGTGCAAGGGCATTTATAATGAATCCCCTGAAATTGCTTACAAAGGTGTGGAAACTATCAGGGATAATTTCAAACGGCTGCTTGAACTTATTATCGATAACGATATGTACATTGGTATTGCCACTCATGACGAGCCCCTTATCCAATATGCCGTAGAGGAGATCAAAAAAAGAAAGCTCGGCAAAGATAAATACGAATTCCAGATGCTTTTAGGAGTGCGTGAGGATAAGCGCGACGAACTGCTCGAATACGGACATCCCTTAAGGGTATATGTGCCCTTCGGCAAGGACTGGTATGGTTATTCCTCCCGCAGGCTTAAAGAGAACCCGCAAATGGCAGGGCATGTATTTAAAGCGATTTTCGGGTTTGGAAAATGAGATTTAAGATAATCTTATCAATAGCATTTTCAATTTTGATCATCACAGGCCTCCCAGGATGTGATAAAAAGATCCCCGGCCCTGTTGATGATGACACGGTAACAATCGGTACTTTTAATATTAAGTGGCTCGGTGACGGCCTTCGCGACCGCTTTGACCGCACGGATGAAGATTATGAGCTTATAGCCCGTGTTATCGAGGATTCAGGCATGGAAATAGTAGGCCTGCAGGAGATCGAAAACGAAGAAGCGCTTTACAGGATTATCAAATATCTGCCGGATTTCTCATTTTATGTAGGAAAAAAGGGCCGCGCGCAAAACCTTGCCGTATTATATAAAAAATATATTGACCTAACATATATGGGCGAATACCTACCTGTAGCTATCGAAACCGGCAGGCACAGGCCCGGGCTTATTATTCAGGCGAAAAAAGGAAATTTCGACTGGTTAATGATGGTGGTACATTATAAAGCCACCTCCCGCTATGACGATACACCCGAGAAACTGGCACTTAGCTATAGCACCAGAGAAATGCAGGCAGAAAAAACTACGCA
Organism: uncultured Hyphomicrobiales bacterium; assembly: GCA_964544155.1. GTDB lineage: Bacteria > Bacteroidota > Ignavibacteria > Kapaibacteriales > UBA2268 > CAZJAH01. The sequence continues at coordinate 136,547 of CAZJAH010000001.1, forward strand.
TTGGGTAGATTCTGTTATGCTGGCAGGCCCGGAGGAAGACATTATCATTGTTGGCGATTTTAATGATAATCCAGAGAGGGAAAAGAACCCCACTCTTGGCGAACTTGCAAATCATCCGAATATTTTTTTTCTTACCTCTCATTTGCAAAGCTGCAAGTATGAAGGCTGGGACGTTATAGATCATATCGCGGTAACAGGCGAAGCCAAAATGAGATATCTGAATAACAGCGCCCGAGTGTTTGATTTTTATAGTTCTCTGCCGGAACAACAAGCCGATTTGGTTTCTGACCATTGCCCGGTATTGGCGCAATTTGAAATAAAATCGCCTGATAATGACTAATATTTTTCTTTTAGTTCGTTATATATTTATCTTAAAGAATAATTGATTTTTTAATTTTTTCCGGATCTTTATAATGAAAAAAAAAGGCAAAATATCGGTTGAAGAATATTCTGACTATACACTGGTCAGGCTGGAAGGCTCCTTCAACAGTTATGAGCATGATGAGGCTTTAAGGGAAACGTTCAGAAAACTTGCCGATGAAAATAAATCAAGGGTGATCGTAGATTTTTCGGAAGTTTTCTTTTTTAATTCAACGGCTATACGCGGCCTAATTTCAGGAAATGCTTTTATCAAGCGAAAAAACGGTAAAATTGTTTTCTATAACTTAAGCGATTATATCAATAATATTTTTGATATAACAAACCTGAATATGACTTTCTCAATTTGCGAAAGCAAGGAAGAAGCATTAGAAGCCCTCGATAAAGATGATGAAGCCTGACCTAAAGGTCGGGCTTTTTCGGTAAGAAAGCTTTTAGCTTATCGGCCAGCTCCATATCTTTTTTGAAAAGCGAGTAGAAAACATCCTCCGCGTCATCAGGCCAGCCGGATTCCAGATAAGCAAGGCCCAGATTATACCACGCGTCGGTATTATCTGGATTAAGCTCTACAGCTTCCATGTAAAGATTTATGGCCTTTTCCGTTTCCTCCATGCTCTGATAAACAACTCCGAGTATGTTATATGTATTAGAGTGCGTAGGCTGCATCCTTATGCATTTATGCAGGTAATCGATGGCCTTTTTGTTATAACCGAGAAAAGCATAGGTAAGCCCCAAATGAAACATCGCGGGAAAGTAATCTTCGTTCTTCTTAAGAGAATCCTTAAAATACCGTATTCCTTCAATGTAATCATCATTATGCACCAGAACCAATCCGATATAGAATTTTACTATTTCAGAATTTTTATTCTTCGATTCGGCTTTGTAGAGGTATTTCAAGGCGGTATTATATTCCTTTACCCTGTCATAAACAATGCCTGTCTGCAAAAGGGCGTTCGGCGAACCGGGGCTGTACCTAAGGGCCTTCAGCAAATAATGTAGAGCTTTCCGGTAGGAGCTGTGGTCATCATTCTTATCACCCATAATCCTGAGTGCGCTTCCAAGTCCGGTATGGGCTTCACCGTCGTCGGGCCTTTTTTCAATAACTGTTTGGAACGCTTCGACGGCATCCTCGATATTTTCTTTGATCAGATGAATACTGCCTATCTGCATCAGTGTATCGGGGTTTCCCGGTTCGAGCTTTAGGGCGTTTTTCAAAGATTTTAAAGCTTCATCATATTGGCCATTATTGCTATGGATAAACCCTTTCCAATAATGAGCAAGCTTTTTACTACTGCCTGTGTCAACAGCTTTTTGCATATATTCAAGAGCTTTTTCTTTATCGCCGGTTTTAAAGTACGATACGCCCATTTCCACATAAACTTCTGAGAGTTTATCGGGATCCATTTGCCCTACTTTTTCAAAAGCGTTGATTGCCTGGTGGTACCAGTTTTCTTTATAAAATGAGCTGCCTAACTTAAGATATGCTTCCATAAATTCAGGATCAATTTCGATAGCCTGCTGGAAGCTCATTATTGCTTCAGCAAAGCGAGAAATTTTAAAATAGATAGTGCCAAGATCGAAGTACCCCTGTTTGTTCGAGGGGTTAAGGTGGAGGTGCTTTTTCAGGGCATCAATTGCCTTATCGTATTCCTTAAGCTTATAATAAATAACCGCCAGGTTATTATAGGCATCGGCTTTGTGTTCATCAAGTTCCAGAGCGTGCTTATAATACTCCTCTGCTTTGTTGTATTCATGAATGTTATAATAGGCATTCCCGACATTAATGAAAATATCCGGATCTGATGGCTTTATTCTTATACAGTTTATGAATGACTTAATGCTGTTCTGAAATTGCTGTAAATCAAAAAAGAGGTTAGCAAGGTTATAATGCGCGTCAAAGAAATTGTCATTCCCGGCAATAGCTTCACTGTAAGAAGAAATAGCCCTGTTATACTGCTTATTATAACTATATATCACTCCAAGCAGGTTCAGGGCTTTGGGATAACCTTTTTTAATTGCCAGCGCTTGATTACAGTATTTTTCAGATTTATCAAGGTCGCCCGTCTTTAGTTCAATCAACGCGAGATTGTACAGTACATCAGGGGAATCCGGATGCTCCTCTAACATATCGAAGAAGTGGGCTCGCGCCTCATCGAACTTCTTATCGCTAATGAGTTTAAGCCCGTAATTATCTTTTTCTTTTTTTATTAATTCGGCATCAGTGAATTCTTCATTAAAACCGAATATGTTATTTTTGATCTTCATAGTACTTTTCCAAAGTCATCTTTTCCCTGTCAGAGATCAGGAAAATTGCTATCGCGGCAAGAACGGTAATAAGGTTTATCACAAAGCCGTTAAAGAATTCGCTAGAATCATACCGCATTTCTATTTTGTGGATTCCTTCAGGTACTTCTACCGCTCGCAGGCTGTAATTAGCCCGCAAAAGTTCCCTTTCGGTGCCGTCAACATACACCTTCCAGTTGGGATACCATATTTCGCTGAAAACAATAATAACATTCTTATCGGTATTAATTTCATAAATTTGATGATTTATTTCGTATCGGGTGCATTTTATTTTGCCGCTTAATGGCTCTTTTTCGTATTGAGCTTCAGGTTCCTTCTCAAGTATGACAGTTTCCCTCAAATTGAAATAATTATTCTCCATTGCTTCGCGTATTTCATCTTCGGGATAAACCTCATATTTATCCACCATCCATGCCCTTGGAAACATGTCTGTATTTTCCGCGAAATACGGCCTGCCGCTAACCGAATCTATAGCGATTTCATATTTCACATTGAAAATATCATTGGGATGAATATCGCCCCGTACCGGAGGATTCACCCTTTCCAGTATGAGCGGATTATAGCCTTCCTTTAGCATAATCTGGCTGACCATACCCTGATTCCTTTTCATTGCCATATACTGAACGGGCTGGTAAATTCTTGAATTAACCCTGAAGATATCCTCCGGCAGGTTTGGCTTAAGCACTGATTCAAGCCGCGAGTCAAGAGCAAACTGCTTCTGGGGGCTGATCTTTGCCTCATTAAAGGAACTGCCCGCGATAGCCAGATCAGCAAATAGCAGGATAGCCAGCAATATGCCGCCGATCATTTTATTCAGCTTTTGATGAAATACCGCTGCCAGGATTGATCCGGCTATAATTGTTATTATTAGCGTGTTAACTCCAAAACCGTTGACAGCATCAATCGATTCTGCCGGAGTATTTATCATACCCGCAACAGCTCCGGTAGCAGTAAGGAAGGCTGCAAGAAAAGGTATAGCTATGGCAACAATAAGTAATATGAAAGATTTTTTCCCTTTGCTACCACCAAGCTTATCAAAGCCTATGCCCGCCATAAAGCTGAAAGCCAGTATCAACCCGAAAAGCATTCTCGAGGGTATCCTGAATGTGCCGAAAAAAGGCAGTTCAAAGAATATGCCTAAAAGAAAAGCATTAGAGCCTAATGCAAATAGAAAGGCAAATATCACAAAAAAGATCAAAAATCCAACGAAATAGTTCCGCCAATGGGACATAAATCCGAATAAGCCCAATATTAGGGCTGCTATACCAAAGTAAAAAGAAGTTTCCCAGTAATAAAAATACGGCGCCTGTTCGGTTTGTCCGCCGGGTTTTGTAATATTGAGATAATACTGTACTGTCTGCCCTCCCTGAGCGCCAACATAGCCGAATATCTTTGGTACAAAAGCAGTAAGGATTTGTTCCGGTTCCAAAGATCCTTTGGAGGCATTTTCATAGCTGATCTCCGCTCTCTGGGATAATCCGGCGAGCTGCTGTGAAGGCAAAAACTGTATGGCGAATATTCCTATAGCAAGCGCAAAGGGAAGTAAACCCGCGAAAATATATTTAACAGGGCGCCTACTGAAGAAATCCGAACCAATTATGGATGTTATCAAATGCCAAATCAAAAACAGCCCGAGGAATAATCCCTCATAAAGAGTCATTTGCGGATGGCCCGACATCATACTCATACCGAGCAGGGCCCCTGCCCCTACAGCTGGCCGGAGCTTTCTTTCCTGCAGCCCCTTGAGAAACAGCATTAGTATTAGCGGAAACCACGCAAGGTGATGAATTATCATCGGATGAATGACATGATGCACCAGAATCCCCGAAAAACCGAAAGATATGGACGAAATAATGCTTCCCGTTACACTTATCCTGAAATGCCGCGCCAACAGGAACATGGATGCCTGTGCTATGAAAAAATGCAGTATTAGCACTAGTTGCATTATGCTTACGGGCAATTCCCCTTCGGGACTGACAAACAGAGTAAATACCCTGTTAAGCGGATAGAAGAACCCTGTCTGAATATCAGCCATGAAAGGCATTCCGCCAAATGTGTACGGATTCCAGAATGGAAGGGACCAGTCAGCTGATTCGCGGGCGGCAAAAGTCTGAACCGGATAGACGTATTCAGCGAAATCCTCCCAGAAGAAGGAGTTTCCGGCTATGACATCCCAGAAAAAGATCGCTGTGGTTAACAAAAAAATTAAATAAGCCGCCCATGACGGAAATCCTTTGGTTTTCTTTGGTGGCGCCTGGGCTGTCTTGCTTTTCTTAACTGTCTTGGCCATATGAAGTTAACATTTATTGATTAAACTTTTTTCGCTACGCAAATGATCGATAACCCGAAAGGTAATGAAATTCCGGGAATTATCTTAGATTCATAACCGAAAATACTGTCGAAAGTTTTATTTATGCCCTTAGATACTAGCTCTACAGGTTCATCTTTTTTCTTTTCGGCTCCGGTTAGCTTGTCCACTGCCCTTTTCAGGAGTGCCGCAGGAAATAAAAGAGTATTAAAGTACGACCCGTAAGTTATTGAAAAACCTGCGGATTTAAGCAGATCTTTAAACTGCGGCAATTTATACCGGCGGTAATGCATGTGTATTTCATCATGCTTCGACCACATCCATGGATAGGCCGGCACGGTAGCCAGAAGATATCCGCCCCGGGGCAGCAATTTATATGTATCTTTCACTACCGAAAGGTCATCTTCAATATGCTCGATAACGTCAAGCATAGATATCGCCTGAATGCTTTCCCGGGCATTAGCTCTGAAATCGCTCAAAGTGCCTTTAAAGCGGTTATTCAGCCCTCTTTTAGCACAGTACTCCAGCGCTGTTGCTGAGGTATCGAGGCATATAACATTATATTTATCCAGAAGTGAGGCCGCAAAGCCGCCGGTGCCGCATCCGGCATCCAGTACAGTCGCGCCGTCAGGAAGGCCGCACTTTTTCTCGAATACTGACCTTACTATCCTGTTACGGGCGGTAAACCACCAGTAATTGTCTTCTAATTCGTAGTTTGTATGGTAAACAATTTCCTGCATGTATATATAAACAAATTATTACTGAAAAAAATCGTCATTTAATATTCGGGATAATCCGAATTAAATTTTTATATCGGTATTTTGAATGAATGTTAATTTAAAATTTTATTAATAAATATCTGAGAAAAAAATGGGATTAGAGGAGAAAATCAACGAACAAATGAAAACTGCCATGAAGGGGGGCGAAAAAAACCGGCTTGAAACGCTTCGTTCGATCAGGGCAGCCATACTTGAATTTAACAAAAGCGGCATCGGAAAAGCCATGACCGAAGATGACGAAATTAAATTGCTCAACAGCGCCGCAAAAAAGCGACGCGATGCCATAGATATGTACAAAAAGGGCGGAAGAGAAGAATTAGCCGAAAAAGAAGCATTCGAACTTGATGTTATTCAGGAATTTCTCCCCGAGCAGCTTAGCGAGGACGATATAAGAAGTTTCGTTCGGGCTAAGATCGAAGAATCAGGCGCTTCAGGAATGAAGGATATGGGTAAGATTATGGGCATTTCCATGAAGGAATTTAAAGGAAAAGCTGATGGCAGCAGAGTTCAGCAAATTGTTAGAGAAATGCTCGGCACAAAAGAACTATGATAGATCAATATACAGGAGAAAATCAATTAATAGAAGAATCACTCAACCAGCTCGAATTTAAGTCCGTCCTGAAATATATTAGCAGGTATGCCTATTCTGAACTGGGATACAGGCAGGTAATGGAATCGCGTCCGATGGAGGATATATACTGGTTAAGAAATGAGCACCTTATGATTGACGAAATGAAAGGGCTGCTGACTCTCGATGATTCCCTTCCTTTCGACGGCCTTAGTGATGCCCGGCAAAAACTGGAAAAATCCCTTGTGGAAAACGCCGTGCTAACAGCAACTGAAATGCTCTCGGTTTTTGAGGTGATAAGAGTATTCAGGCTGGTGAAAAAGTACTTCCATGCCAGGGAAGAGAAATACCCCGCGCTCTGGGAGCTGGCTCAAAACATGCATGACAGCATAATACTTGAAAAGCATATATCTGACGCCATTGATGATGACGGACAAATAAAAGATGACGCCTCCGTTGAACTACAGCGCATAAGGAGGGAGATTTTCGAAAAATCCAACAGGCTGCGCTCGAAGATACAGAATATCCTTAAGCGAGTCGGAGAACAGGATATGCTCCAGGATGATTATGTTTCCATGAGAGAAGGCCGCTTTGTTATTCCGCTAAGGTCTGAACATAAATGGCACATGCCGGGTATTATACACGGAACTTCTCAGACCGGGGCTACAGTATTCCTCGAGCCTTCGGAAGTAATTGAGATGAATAACGGGATTTCCATACTGCATAGTGAGGAAAACCGTGAGATATACAGGATCCTTTCAATGCTTACAACAGAACTCGGCCAGGAAGCACGTGAATTTCTGAAATCTCTGGATATAATGGCGCATATTGACGCCGTCAGGGCAAAAGCCCGTTACGCCAATGACTGGGGCGGCATCAAACCGGATATAATTGAACATAACGAAATATGGATGAAAGATATCAGGCATCCGCTGCTGGTTCATGCCAAAAGCCGGGACGAGGTTATACCCATGAGCATCGACTTCTCGGATGAGCAAAGAGGCCATCTCATATCAGGCCCAAACGCCGGTGGTAAGACGGTTGCGCTTAAGTCAGTCGGGCTGGGCATTGCAATGGCTCTTAGCGGCATTTTCCCCCTGGGCGAATGTAAGACTAACATAAGGAGGATATTTACTTCTATCGGCGACCACCAGTCGATTGAGAATGACCTCAGTACATTTTCTTCGCAGATGTATCAGATTAAGGAGATTATTTCCTATAGTATGCACTCTGCCCTGGTTTTAATTGACGAAATAGGCTCAGGTACCGACCCGCGCGAAGGCGCCGCGCTGGCATGCGGAATACTGGATACTTTTATTGAGATGAAGCTCTTCTTCATTGCTACTACCCACCAGTCGTCTCTGAAGACATACGCTCTAAACAGGGACGTCATAGCTAATGCCTCGCTGGAATTTGATGAAGAAAAACTCAAGCCTACTTATGGATTTCTGCCGGGTATTCCGGGTAATTCCTATGCTTTTTTCCTAGCAAAAAATATCGGTATGTCAGACCTTGTGCTTAAGCGCGCGAGATCATACCTTAGTGAGAAAGAAAAAGAACTTGAACATAGCATTTCTCTGCTGCAGAAGTACAGGTTCGAATCAGTCAAAAAGCGCGCCGAAGCAGATAAAGAAAAGTACACACTCGAAAAATCACGTAAAAAGTACGAAAATAAGCTCGAGCAGATAAACCTGCGCCGCGAAGAAATAATCGAGAAGGCCAGGCATGAGGCATCGGAAATCGTAAAAAATGCCAACGCACTTATCGAAAACACCATCAGGGAAGTCCAGGAGCAGAAGCGCCCGTTTGCTGAGATTAAGGCCGACTACGAAAAGCAGAAACAGGCCATTGAGGAACGAGTCAGAAAGCTGGAGGACAGCAGGGAAAAGAAAGCAGATGTGCGATTTGAACCCGGCGATGACGTCGTTATGGAGGAAAGCAACTCCAGGGGTACTGTCCTCGAAGTTCATAAAGAGGATAAACAGGCACTCGTGGAATTTAACGGATTTAAATTCCGCCTGCCATTCAGGCAGCTTACAAAGATTAGCAGTCCGGAAAAGAAAAAGAGTTCATCAACGGATTATATCAGGTTCGACGCCAAAACAAGGCTCGACTTGCGCGGTATGCGCGCCGATGAGGCTCTTAAGGAAACGGACGACTTTATTTCTGACGCCTTAATGGCAAATCAGGAACTGCTTACGATTATACACGGTAAAGGTACAGGAGCGCTCAGGCAGGCCATACACGATTACCTGAAGCATCACCCGTCAGTGAGCTCTTTCAGGCTTGGAGACTTAGTCGAAGGCGGCTCCGGCGTAACTATAGTAACTTTATGATTTATTACCCTGCTTTCTCCTCATATATCCGGCGGATTTACATTCGCGATTTTCGGATAGTTTCGGGCTATGTTTGCTTCTTTTTTGGGGGATTTTCTGGTCTTGGTTTTGGGGTTTTGTTCCGCCCTTAAAATCCGCCTGAATGCAAGCAGGACCGGGGCAAAAGGAAAAAGAAAGAGAAAACGGGCGGAATAGCAGACAGCGAAAGAGATAGCAGCAATTTTGGCTATTATGGTAACCTTTTTGGGATTGCAGGGGCAGGAAACAGATTTTGAGAAGGATTTGGAGTAAAAAGAAGCCCAAACGGTGAATCTGGGCTTAGGGTTATCATTTGTTATCCTGAAAAGGTTAAGCCCCCATTCCGTCTTAAAATATCATTGATAGGCTGATTAGAAAAAGAAAAAATGAACATCAGGTTTTATCATAGTAATCAAATCCTTTTTTAATCATATCGTGGCCTATCGGATTATCACCATATGGAGCAGGAAGCTCTGATCCCCAAAGGGATCCAACATCATAATCGGGTTATTGCCCATGGCGGCACACGTACAAAAAGCAGGCGCGCGGCCCTGCTTTTTGATACATGATAATATGCCTGCTGATCAGTTTTTCAGATCCGTCACGACGATATATGAAGGGCCGATATAACGCTTGCCTTTGGCTCTTTTTTCCGCAGGCGGAGGATTTTCCGGATCAGTTAGGGACTTGCCTTCAGTCTCAATCCTTTCCGGTGAAATACCTTCGATTACGAGAAAATCCTTAATTGAATTTGCTCTGTCCTTTGTAAGGCCGAGGTTTTCTTCAGCGGGCTGATCTTTATCAGGATAGCTGACTATCTTAAAGCTCACGTCAGGATTAATCCTAAGTGTTTCGCTGAAATTATTGAGCAGGAAAGCCGCACCAAAGCGAAGTTTAGATTTATTAAGCTCAAACGGCGGCACGGGTATCTTTATCCGCACGCCTTCTTTTTTAGGATATGCAAGGATATCTCTGGAAAGTTCAAGGTATTTGTCTGTATCAGGTATCCTTATTTCTATTTTCTGCTTAAACCAGCCGTCTTCATTTATAGTGAAGTAATACTGCCTGCCGGGCTTTAATCCTGTAACATAGTAGTAACCGGATTTGGAATTACTGGTGGCTTTGTTGATCCTCTTGCCGTTCTGGTCTTCAACGAAAAAGGTAACTGAAACCGGCTGCCTGTCTGCCTGGTTAATAATATTACCGGTGACAGCTACGACAGTTGAAACAAGCTGAGCTTTAAGCCCGGCGGCTCCCGTTAATAAGAAAGCCAGAGTAACTATGATAAATGCTGCTTTTTTCATTTATTTCTCCGTTTGTTTATTGTTTTTCAAGAAATCGGACAGTACCGTCCGCGCATCCGAGTATAAGTATGCTGGCGTCAGTAACAAGGTCGATTGACCAGACTTCCACCCCGGCGTCGTATGTCATCAGATTTTTTCCGGTAGTAACATCCCAAAGTTTCACAGTTTTATCAAGGCTTCCGCTGAGCAGGGTTTTGTTGTCTCCGGCGAATGAAACGTCCTGGCAAAGTTCCGTGTGTGCTTCAATAGTTCGCAAGAGTTTTCCGTCGGGCATACTCCATATTTTGATAATCCCATCCTGGTCGGACGAAGCCAGCAGCTTGCTGTCGAAGCTGTACAGAACAGTCAGCACCGGTGCGTTATGCCCTTTAAGCGAAACAAGTGGTGCATGCTTATCGAGGTCTGTGGACCAAATCTTAATTGTTTTATCATCGCTGCAGGAAGCAAGGTATTTGCCGTCATAGGAATATGCTACGTTATTAGCAGGCTCCAGATGGCCTCTGAGAGTCTTAACTTCAACGCCAAGGCGAAAATCCCAAAGCTTGACAGTTTTGTCAAAACTTGTGCTTGCAACAAAATTAGAAGAATCATCCTGGCTGAAGTACACTCCTATCACCTGGTCAGTATGCCCTCTTAAAGTTTCGAGTACATCTCCCGATGCAACATCCCAAACCTTAACGGTCTGGTCGCTGGAACCGCTCGCCAGCCATTTATCATTTCCGGAATATGAGAGATTATTAACCTGCCCGAGATGGCCTGTAAGGGTTTTAATGGGCTTACCTTCGGGAAGTGACCATATCCTGATCGTTTCATCCAGGCTGCAGGTAGCTACCTGAGTATCATCTTCATTAACAAAAACGCCGAGAGTTTCATCATTGTGCGAGCCGACTATCCTCTCCTTGTATTCGTACTGTGCCTTAAGGGGCAGCGCCAGGGCTATAATTAAAGCGGCTATTAACACTGAGCTGGCTTTAAACATACTTAATTCCCCAAATATTGAAAAAAACTATTTTCTTATAAAAATTTCATTATTGATTCATTTCCGGCTTATAGACGTAAATACAAATAAATATTTCACTTAATAACGAATACAAGCAAACAAAATGCTACAGTTTATTCAATTATAATCAAAGTGGAATATATTAATCACAATCCTTTCAGAAAATCAGAAATTTCGGTTAGCAGCTCTTTTAGCTGTTTTGTTTCACTCAGAGGATGAATTCCGTCTTTTTTGGATTTATTATAATTTTTCTTTGGTTTCTTTTTTTCTTCGAATGGAAACAGTCCGTTTTGCGAGGCGGAATCAAAATCGATTTGATCAGGTGGAAGCTTAAGCAGCGTAATGATCTTTTCTTTTGCTCCGGGCAGCGACATTTTATCATCGCGCATGAGCTTTTTAATGATCTTAAGAATGTGAATGTCTTTGTCATTATAAATCCGGTTTCCTCCCCGGTTTTTCCTGGGTTTAAGCACTTTAAATTCTTTTTCCCAATACCGTAAAATGTGCTGTTCTTCGTCAATTATATGACTGACTTCACTTATCGAATAATATAGTTTTTGCATGGGGAACGCACCCGCTAAATATCTGTTATATAATAAGAATATTTCCGCAATTCATATTTAAAGAAATTAATTTAAAAATAAAAATTAAATATATTTGTTTTTAAAAATAAATTTCCCTAAGTTTGTTGTTTGTTTTCTTATTATCCAAGGGTAATACATGGAAAAATACGTTGTAAATCCTGTTCTCGTCCGCATGAAGGAATCCGCAAAAGGTTCTATTTATGAATCCATAGTCGCGATGGGTTTCCGCTCGAGGCAGATCAACGATAATATCAGAATGGAATTGCATAACAGAATGGCAGATATAATACCTACATCTGACGAAACCGAAGGCGCGAATTTTGATCAGATCGCTATAAGTAAAGAATTTGACAAGTACCCTAAACCTACATTTCTCGCAATGAAAGAAATGGCCGAAGAAAAGATCAGATTCGATCTGCCCGGTAAGCTTAGAAATGATGAAGAATAGTTATTTGACTATTTTAAAATAAAAGGGGCATCCGCTATGGATTGCTCCTTTTTTATTTATAATAATTGCTACGAGTCATATAAACTGTCGTGTACTTTATGAAACTTTCCTTTAAAGGGGTTTTAACTAATCTGATGGCATAATTATAATGGCCGTTTTTAAGCCTTTCTATGTTGATGATGCTGATAACCATGGCCATGTGCAGCCAAAGCGCGAAACCTACGAATGAATTTCCTGTTGCTGTATTGATCAAAGTAAGTACAAAAGCATTATAAAAGGCAATTCCAAGCAAAGATTGTGTTTTTTGATCAAAATCTTTAAAATATTCAGGATACCTGATATATTTGGCTGATCGGTACAAAACAGCTGCAAGAAACAACAGAAAGGCAAAGCCTCCGAACATACCGGTTTCAATGAAAGCGTGCAGCATGCCAAAATCACTGAATCCCAGATTGATATGATCATGATAAGCAGTAAGGCCCATTCCGCTGCCCAGAATGGGATTATCCAGCCACATTCTTATACTCCTGATACCATTGCCGACCCTGGTACTAAATGATTCGCCGGCTATGAAATTCTCTTCTCCGCCAATATATCTGAATATCGAACTTACCCTTGTATAAAAGAGTTCCATTACCGACAAATTAAAATAATCTGCGGTAAGCTCATCTACTAACACAAGGAACACTGCGCCTATTCCAATCCATACTAGAACTTTTAAACGGTTTATATTCCGTTCGATCAAAAATACCGCCAGTATTATCATACTGAAAGTATATAAACCCGTCATCGAAAAAGTCAGAAAAAGTGATGCCAGGGATGATACGAAAATTATCCCGTTTATCAGTTTTGACTCAATAAAGGATTTTTTCTTTTGTATATATGGTATGATCAGAAATATCATTATGAATACATTCCATGCCGACAGTGCGGAAGGTTCGCTAAAAATCGATGTGGCACGGTAAAAGTCTCCAAATCGCAGGCTTAACTGATCTACGTCATCTAAATTTATGCCTTCATAGCGGCTGACTATACTTATATTGGTGTATTTCAGCCATGCCAAAGGCAGATCGTATATCCTGGCAAATATCTGATAAACTCCAAACAGATTTATGAATATTGAAATGATAAGCCACAACTGTACTATCCTATACCAATATTCTGACTTAATAGGATATAGCATAAATACCAATACTATGCCCACTACAAATAAAAAGTGAGAGGTAGTTTTGAAATACTGGATCATTTCCCGGCTGTTGCCTTCCACAAGGGGGGTAAAGCCTGACATTAAAGCAAAAAACACTATCAAACCAAAAAATACTACGGCAGGGTGATAGCCTAATTTCAGCTCTTCGCCATCCCATATGATCCTTTTGGCTAAAGTGATGTAGATGATAAGCACCGAAAGGTCAACTAAAGTAAATCCATAGTCGAAAATACCGAAAAGCTGATATCCGCCGGTAAAATACCCTAAAAATGATGTTACTGTAAATATTCCTACCATTTCACTTATTTGCCTTGTGCCTTTTCGTATATCACAAAATCTGCTATCGTTTTGATATGTTTAAAATTATTATTTATTGTTTTTGAAAATTCTTCATCTTTCATTATGGCTTCATAACTAGACATATCATGGAAAAACAAATGCGTTAGAACGTCATTATTTTGTATTACCAAATAATCAGATTCATGTAAATCACCTAAGAAACTTTTTCTGTAATCTTCTATCCTGACAGTACTGAGATAAAAGCAGGAGTGAGCGAACCCGCTTATTCGCGAAACATCAAAATGATGATTGATAATATTCAGGCCTGAATTAATTACCGTTAGTTTATCAGCCTTATTCATCCTCTTTTGTAAATAATCAACAACTTCAAGCTGGTAGCCGTAGGTGAAAGCCACGGACCCCTGACGCGTGTATTCAGAAATATACCGGCTTTTATCTGTTAAATAATAATATGGTATCCGCATTGTATTTACCCACCGGGGCAATGGAGAGAAAAAAACAATCATAATAATCAGGATTGCCGCCAATACTGATTTATATTTCAGTAGATTTATTTTATCAAACGCTGCTCTTTTAAAGAATATATATCCAAATCCGGCTAAAATTGATAGCGGCAGGTACAATCGTATAAAATGATACACAAGAAGCTTGTTTTCTACAAATATTGAAATATTCAGCATAAATATTAATATTACTGTTATAATGCCGGCATTCGCGATTCTTTTTTCATTTGTTACAAATAAATAAAAAATACCGGTAAATGCCGCGAAAGCCCATAGAAATGAAAACATCTCTATAAAATGCTGATAAAGCTTACTGATAATTGTTTTAAAAAAATCTGCCATAGTTATATCCTGAGCGGCATAAGCGGATATATAGCTCATTATATTCGCGGCTCCTTCTCGAAAATATTCATCCAAAAACAGAGCCGCTAAAGGCATTAATGATATTAAAAATCCGGCACTGATATATAGGTTTTTTTTTAAGCTTTCTAAGAAATTATCCCCCATAATCATAAAATATAACGGAAATCCCAACAGCACAGCGCCGAGAGTATATTTTAAATTAAATAATACCCCGGTTAAAATCCCTAAAATCAGAAAATGCCATATCTTTTTATCAGCTTTTAATAATATTTGCAGTATGATTATTAATGGAATGCCTGCAAAGCTTTCAACCTGAGTAGTATTGCTGAAATTCATCGCTGAATATGAGCTCGCGTAGACAATAGCTCCGAAGATTGCAGCTTTTCTGTCATAGTTCTTAAGAAAATTCCATATAAGAAATACAGTGGCAATCTGATAAACAAAATCAAATATCCGGAGTTTAATAACTCCCTGCCCAAATATTTCAATTATTCCCGCGAAAAGATAGTATATCAATGGGGGTTTGCTATCAATGAAATCATGATAAACAAGCCCCCCTTCTGCTAAAATCCTTCCTCCAAGATAAAAAACAGAGAGATCGCCCGAAAGGGGAAAAAATATTACCGGAGATAAAATTACCGAGGATACCAGTAATAGTACCGGTTCTGCCCTTATTTCTTTACGAGGTACTATATCAGGCCTTTTTCATTTTTTTCTTTAAGTTTTTCTATCATTTCCTTTGTCATGCGGTCAAGATCATAATCGGGTTGCCATCCCCATTCTTCTCTTGCGCAGCTGTCATCTATCGAATAAGGCCATGATTCGGCAATTTTCTGCCTGTAATCCGGCTCATATTCAATTTCAAACCCCGGAATATACTTTCGTATGCTGTCAGCCAGCTCCGCGGGGGTAAAGCTCATCGCGGCGATGTTGAAATCGCTGTGGTGTTTGAGATCATTGAAATCAGCTTCTGCGAGTTCAATTGTGGCTTTTATACAGTCAGGCATATACATCATAGGCAGTTTGGCGTCTTCTGCAAGGAAGCATGTGTACCTGCCTGTTTTTACAGCCGCATAGAATATATCCACGGCGTAATCGGTTGTTCCGCCGCCCGGGAGTGTTTCATGTGATATAATGCCCGGATAGCGCAGCCCGCGGCAATCGAGTTTGTACTTCTGTACGTAATAGTCACATAGCCGCTCGCCGGCTACTTTAGTTACTCCGTACATGGATGTGGGCCTAAGAACGCTGTCCTGTGACACATTTTCTTTAGGTACGCCGTGGCCCCACACTGCCATGGAACTGGGAATTATTATCCTTTTAAGATCATATTTAACACCAAGGTCGAGCACGTTTATTGAGCCGTTCATGTTGACATTCCAGCATAAGTGAGGGTCCTTCTCTCCTATCCCGGATAAAATGGCAGCCATGTGAAAAACTGAATCTATATCATGTTTGATAATTACGCGCCTGATGGAATAAGGATTAGTCACATCAACCACTTCAAAGGGGCCGGCTTCTTCCATATTCCGCGGAGGTTTATGCCTTATATCTGAAGCAATTACGTTCTTTCCGCCGTATCTTTTCCTAAGTTCGTGTGTGAGTTCTGTTCCTATCTGGCCTAAAGCGCCTGTAACAAGTATCCTTTTCATTTCTGTCCGCATTGACCGTACCTTAATTTTATTCAGTTTCAAAAATATTTTTTCAAAATTAACAATTAATCAATTTATTGTGATGAAAATTATCTTAATCTTTTATTCTTCAAGTTTGGTTAATCCAAGCCTCAGTGCAAGCTCCCAAGTTCTTCGTGCCAGCCTCACAGTGGCGCGGTCAACCATTCTTCCTCCGACGTTAACGGCGCCTTTCACGTTCCCATCATCAGCCGCGTTAATTATCATTAGGGCGAAATTGATCTCTTCAGCTGTAGGGCTGAATATACGGTTGATCGTATCAAGCTGGTTGGGATGAATAGCCCATTTACCGTCAAAACCAAGCGCCGCCGAAAGCATGGAGTTCTTGCTCAAGCCATCGTCATCAGAAAAATTGCCATAAGGGGCGTCAATCGCGAAAAGGCCGTTTGATTTGGCGGCCATGGCTATACGGCTTAGTACATAGTTCCATCTGTGGCCTGGGTAAATATCATCGTCCCCTTCGCCGTGGCCGGATATCGAAGCCAGCTTCGCGCCCACGGAAGCGGAATAATCAGCTATACCGAATACCAGGCTGTACAGCCTTGTCGATGCTTTTGCAATTTCGCTTATATTTTCCAGGCCCTGTGCAGTTTCTACTGAAGCCTCTATGCCCGCAGAATATTCGCGGCCTGTATCCATTTCAATTCCGTCAAGCAGCTTATCCGCAAAATGAATGTCCTCGGGGCCCGATACCTTTGGGATAACAATCCTCTTATATTTACCGGGGCAGGCAAGTCCTATCTCGATAATATCCTTGTAGGCATATTTAGTATCGAGGGGATTTATCCTGTAAGTGATGGTTTTAGTACCGTAATCGTTGTTATTCAATGTATTGATAACAGTTACCCTGGCTTTATCTTTTTCATTAACCGGAACACTATCCTCTAGATCAAACATGATAACATCGGCGCTGCTGTCTTTGGCTTTATGGTGCATTTTCTCTATATGCCCGGGTACGGATAATACTGATCTTACAGGATCCATATTGCTTTATTATTTTTGTTGAAAAAACTAACTATACTAAGCAAAAAAGAGGGCCGGCTCTTATGAGTCAGCCCTAATAATGATTCGGTTTGAATATTAAATCATTTTGAGTTCTTTTCCTACTTTGATGAAAGCCGCAATCGCCTTATCGAGATGCCCCTCATTATGAGCAGCAGAAAGCTGTACCCTTATCCTGTCTTTGTTCTTGGGTACAACGGGATATGAGAAAGCTATAACATAAATTCCTTCATCGAGCATCTTATTGGCAAAATCAACTGCCAGCCTGGAACAGTTCTCATATTTGCCGAACATAATAGGCACAATTGGATGCTCTCCGGGCAGTATGTCGAATCCGGCTTCAGTCATTTCCTTACGAAAGCGTTTAGTGTTTTCTTCGAGCTTATCCCTCAGCTCAGTTGATTGAGTCAGAATATCAAGGCATTTAATTGTTGCTCCGACTACAGCCGGTGCGACTGAATTTGAAAAGAGATAAGGCCTGCCCTTATTCCTGAGCCATTCAATAACTTCTTTGGGGCCTGATACTGATCCGCCGGAAGCGCCGCCTAGAGCTTTACCGAATGTGGTAGTAATAATATCTACCCTGCCCATAACCTCATGGTGCTCATGGGTGCCGCGTCCGGTTCTACCCATAAAGCCTGTAGCATGGCTGTCATCAACCATAACGAGAGCGTCATACTTCTCCGCGAGGCCGCAAATTTCCTTAAGCCTTGCAATATCTCCATCCATTGAGAATACGCCATCCGTAGCTATCACTTTGAACCTGCATCCGGCTTCGTTTGCTTCTTTAAGGCAGCGTTCCAGGCCTTTGCCTTCCTTGCCTGTCGCGGGATCGGTTTCGGCAGTATCACGCATATCGGAATGGTTGTAAATCCAGCGTTTGGCTTTGCTGAGCCTGATACCGTCAATTATTGAAGCATGATTGAGCGCGTCGGTAATTATCGCGTCTTCAGGGCCAAAGAGAGGCTCAAAAAGGGCGCCGTTGGCATCGAAGCACGATGAAAAGAGTATGGTTTCCTCAAGGCCGAGGAAGTCGGATACTTTTCTTTCCAGCAATTTATGGTCATCCTGGGTGCCGCAGATAAACCTTACTGATGACAGCCCGTAGCCTCTTCTGTCTATCTCTTTATGCGCAGCTTTAACCAGTTCGGGATGTGAAGATAATCCCAGGTAATTATTCGCGCAGAAGTTAAGTACTTTTTTGCCGTTTACCGTTATTTCAGCGGCCTGAGGGCTTTCTATAATTCTTTCATGTTTATATAATTTTTGTTCTTCGAGCTGCAGGAGTTCTTCATGCAGGTAACTTTTCATTTTTCCAAACATATTCTGCTTTCCTTTCTTGTATTTATTTTTGTGTAAGCCAATTATTTATCGCAAATTAACTAATTTAATCAAAAAATTAAAAGTTCAGCCTGAACGGCCTTTCAATGAATTCCTCATACCAGAGATTTAACATTAGCAGTGAGAATATTTCATTAGCGCGTTTCTTGCCGTCTCTTTGCCCGGCGAGCATTCTCATTAAGTATTCTTCCTCGAAAAGCCCCAACCTGCTCAAAGTGCCGTTTAGCAGTTTATCCTCGGCAAATGGGAACCAATCAAAGCGCAGCCATTCCTGTACCGGCGCTTGAAAGCCTTGCTTTTTGCGGTGGATGATCTCATCCGGCAGAATACCCTTAACTGCCTTTTTTAGCAGATATTTTGTTGTGTTATCCTTAGGCACTTTAATATCCGGCGGGATTGACATACTGAACTCGACTATTCTATGATCGAGGAAAGGCACTCTCGCCTCTATGGAATGAGCCATTGAGATTTTATCTACCCTCATTAGCAGTATCTCAGCCAGACGCTGCTGGAGCTCAACATAAAGCATTCGCTGAAGGTAATCTGCGTCTTTATTCTGTTGAATAGCTTCCATGTGGAGTTCCGAAGCGTATTTAGCGGGTTTTTTATTTAGATGCTTGAATTTTGGCGATAAAAGATTTTCCATGTGGGTAGGAGAATGTATGGGCACACCGCTCCAGTAGAGCTCTTCATTATGATATGCCCTCCTTAAGTATTCTGACATCAGAGGCTGGCCGAACCCTTCTATCATGGGATTAAGTATTGAATAACCCAGCCTGCGCAATAAGGGCGACATTGAGGTATAAGTCTTCCAGTAGCTCTTGTAAAATTTATATTCGCGCATCATCCAGTTATAGCCGACAAACTGCTCGTCGCTGCCTTCTCCCACCTGTACTACTGTAGTACCGGAGTCTCTGGTAAGTTTACTCAGGAAATAAAGCGGTATGCAAACAGGGTCAGCATTTGGTTCATCTTCGTGCCAGGCAAGCTTTTCGAGTACCGGAAAAGCTTCTTCCTGATCGATCAGTATCTCATGGTGGTTTGTTTTAAATATATCGGCTATCTTTCGCGCGTATTTCAGCTCGTTGTACTTCTCAAGCTCTTTGAATCCCACGGTGAATGTATCAACGGGCCTGTCCATAAGCTCGTGCATAAGCGCAACATTCAGGCTGGAATCAATGCCTCCGCTCAGAAACACACCAAAGGGCACATCGCTCATCATTCTGTCTTTTATTGATACCCTGAGCAATCTGATAAGCTCTTCGGCTATCTCATCCTCATTCATCTTTGTATAGCCGCCCTTAAATGGAGACCAGTACCTTTCCATCATGATCTCTTTACCGTCAAATACCAGGTAATGCCCGGCGGGCAGCTTTTTTATTCCTTTAAATAGGCTTTCCCTATTGCCCGACATACCGAAATTCAGATAATTCGGCAATTCGTTCAGGTTAAGTTCACGTGATACCGAAGGGTGATTGAGTATGGATTTAATCTCAGAAGAAAACACGAAAAGCCCGGCCTCATCATAGTAATAGAATGGCTTTATGCCTATTCTGTCCCTTGAGCAGAATATTTTTTTTTCCTTGTCATCCCAGATGGCAAAGCTCCACATGCCGATCATTTTTTGGAGTATATCCTTACCCCATTCGCTGTAACCGTAGAGTACAGTCTCAGTATCTGTGCCGGAATGATACTTATATCCTTTTGATTCCAGTTCGATTCTAATTTCTCTGTGGTTATAGATCTCACCGTTGAATACAATGGTATACCTGCCGTCATCTGTAGTCATAGGCTGATTGCCTGCTTCCGAGAGGTCTATTATGGATAGCCTCCTGAAGCCCAGCCCGCAGGTCAGGTCACTCGATACATAGGCCCCCGGGCTGTCAGGCCCCCGATGATGGAGTACCCTTATCATATTGGTAAGTGTCTTTTCGCTTATTGTCTTTTTTTCATTATGATCGATAATACCTGTAATTCCGCACATTTAATAATTTTCCCTGATTGCTTGCAACATATCCTGTACAGCCGAATAAACACCTGTATGTATTGCTCTGGAAATTATCGAATGGCCGATGGAAAATTCATGTATCTCACGGAATTTACAAAGCGGAGCAATATTCAGATAATTAAGGCCATGGCCAGCGGCTATCTTTAATCCTGACGAATCTGCAATCCTGCATGCTTTTTCAAGCCTTTCCAGTTCATGCTCAATATCAGGCTGTTTCTTCATTTCAGAGTATGTACCTGTATGGAATTCCACCATATCAGCGCCGGATTTGATTGATGCCTCTATCTGGGCTTCGTTCGGCTCGATGAAAAGCGAAACCTCTATATCTTTCCCGTGCATTCTGTCTGAGATCTTTTTTAGCTCATCTATCCTGTCCAATACGTTCAGGCCGCCCTCGGTTGTCAGCTCCTGCCTTTTCTCCGGCACAATTGTAACAAGGTCGGGCCTTACATCGAGAGCAATTTTTATGATCTCCTCCGAAGAAGCCATTTCAAGATCCAATTTAGTCTGAACGGCATCTCTGAGCGCGTAAACGTCCCTATCCTGTACATGACGGCGGTCTTCCCGCAGGTGACAAACAATTCCGGAAGCACCGGCTAATTCAGCGTTCAAGGCCGCAAGCACAGGGTCGGGCTCTTTGCCCAAGCGTGCCTGTCGGATTGTAGCAACATGGTCGATATTTACATTTAAGGTCATCATAGCAGTATCGCCCTTCTATTTGTTTTTAGTCAGATTAGCAAAATAACACTTTTTTTGGCTTTATTAAATTTTTGTCAAATTTTACCAGTTTATATTAATCGCGCATTAATTAAATATTAATTACAACTAATTTGTATTTTAGTCAGTTTTTTGACAATTTATGGTAGTATTAAATTTTGAGAAGTTAGAAAATGGTTTTATTTTTTTTCTTTCCGGATAGGAGGCCTTTATGCAACTGAAGGTTTCTGAAAGCGGAGAAGTATATCGAAATAACTCCACTGATTTCGAAAGCATCAGGGACATTTTGCCCGGGCCTGCTTTTCTTTTCGATATAATTCATAAACAGATTATTGATAATAATCATGAATTCAGCCGTCTCATCGACAGGAACAGGGATTTTGCCGATCTGATCATTAATGAATTATCTCAGCGCTTTTCAACAAAAGCCCAAAAAAAATCCCTGAAGGATAAAACTGTTTTTGCAATCGATCTAATACACGGAAAATCATATTACAGATGTACTTGCAGGAACTTCTGCAATAATAAGGATAGCAGCACTATTCTATGCAGCCTGACTGATATTTCTGACCTTAATAAGGCTGCTATTTTACGGGAAAACCTTATCAAACGCCTGAAAAAGACCGAAAATGAACTCAAACAGACTATTAAAGACAGGGATAAATTCTTTGGTATAATAGCGCATGACATCAGAGGCCCTCTAGGAGGCATTATGAAGCTTTCAGATACACTGGCAAATGACTTTGATAACATTACCCTGGCGGAATTTCAGGAAATGGCTGAAGGCTTTAAAAGCTCATCATATTATCTCTATAGGCTTACCGAAAACCTGCTCTACTGGACAAGGATCAAACGCGGTAAAATTGAATACAAGCCGGAAAAGCTCGATATGAAAGAACTTATCGAAGAAATTGTGAACATCAACCTCGGGCAGGCAGACCTGAAAGATATCATTTTACATGATGAAATCTTGAGTGGAACGTATGTTTACGCGGATAAAAATATGATAAGTGCCGTAATTAGAAATTTAATCAATAATGCACTGAAGTTTACAAATCCCGGCGGGAATATTTATCTGAGAAGTTTCGCGAATAAGAATAATACAATATCAATATCAGTGAGTGATGACGGCATTGGTATGGATGAAGAAACTTCGAAAAAGTTATTCCAGCTGGACTACAAAACAAGGCAAATAGGTACGGCAGGTGAGCGCGGCAGCGGTCTGGGCCTGCTTTTATGCCGTGAATTTATGGAAATTCACCGCGGCAAAATTGAATTTATATCTAAGCAAAATAAAGGTACCACTTTCACGATTTCATTAAAATCGGCTTCATCAAAATGATTTTATATTATTTAGCATTATTTGCCAAAAAAAAGGCTTGACTATAGCAGCCAAGCCCTTTATATACAAGTTATTTATTTGAATTACCGTCAATTCATGATAGTCCGTTTGTGAATCTCAAACTGATATTGCTTTATTGATTTGGCGAGGAACATAAAGACTTCCTTCATTCCGCCTTCACGTATCCTGTCGAGTATGATCGAAGCGTCTTCTTCCCTTAAAGGGCTTTTGAATACCATTTTGACCAGATTCTTTTTTTCATCTGTATTTGTCTTTGTGTAAGAATCAAAGTGATCTTTGACGAAATCCTGCGGAATTTCAGTAACTTCAGAAATTCCTTTGCTAATAACATCTAAATAAGTCATTTTAATTTCACCTGTAATATTTTAGCCTTAACTAACATAATAGACAAAGCACTTAAACATTTATTTTACAATCAGGTAGAGGATTAATCTAAGAAATATCATGCCGACAATTACTAATAAAAAATGAGGATATCCCGGCGGATATCCTCATTATAATAAAGTATTAGTTCATTAAGCCCGGGCTTACAGGCTTAAATCCTTAAAGTCTTCCACCGATGCCAGGCCGTTCCTTGCTTTAATATCTTCTGGATCGAGCTCCAGGGCTTTTTTAAATGCTTGCCTCGATTCGTACTTCTTCCCTAAGTTGATATATGCCTCACCGAGAAGAGCATAAGAAGCCGGGCTTTCGGGATTTTTTCTGATAAGTTCGCCGAAATTTTCTACTGCTTCTTCATACTGGCCAAGCCTGAGATTAGTTACTCCCAAATGGAAGAAAGCAATCGTAAAATCAGGATTCTTTAATGTCACATAACGGTAATAATTTCTAGCTTCGAATAGATTACCGTAATGATAATTAAGTATTCCCATCCAGTAATGCGCTATAAAAAATTCAGATTCCATTTCAATAACGCTTTTCATAGTGGTAATGGCCAGCTTGATCTTACCCTGCCTGTAGTAAGCAAGAGCCAGTTCATATCGAGCTGTGGGAAAATCAGGAAGTTTCTCAACGGCTATCTCAAGCATTTCAACGGCATTATCGAGCTTTCCAATCCTGTAATAAACATTGCCGAGATGCTTGTAAACAATGCCAAGCCCGGGCTGTTCGGCCAGAGCTTTTTTGTAATGTTCAATAGCCATTGTATATTCACCCCTGGTCTCCGCCTGATAAGCGGCCAAAACATCCGGGTGCGATGAATCGAATTGTTTTCTTTGTTCTTCTGTCATTTTAAGCTCCATCTATATCATTTGTCAATCATTTTTAGTGGCGACGAAAAGGCCATGTTTAAAATATATCAAACTTCACGGGTACAGGTGTTTCTCCGGAATAATCATAAAATCCCCTGCCGCTCTTCCTGCCGTAATGGCCCGCGGCCACGAGTTTTTTAAGCAGCGGCGCTGCCCGGAACCTGGGGTCCCCTATATCTTCGTGCAGCACATTCATTATCGCTAAAGTCGTATCCAGGCCTATGAGATCAGCCAGCATAAGCGGGCCCATAGGGTGAGCAAATCCGAGCCTGGCTACCGTGTCGATACCTTCGACGGTTCCTACATTTTCCATCACCGCGAAAACCGCTTCGTTAAGCAGGGGCATTAGTATTCTGTTGGCAATAAAGCCCGGATAGTCATTTGCCAGGACTGGAGTTTTACCGAGCTTTTCGGCTAATTCTTTTACAGTAGTGTAAGTCTCATCATTAGTTGACAGGCCACGGATGACTTCTACCAGCTTCATCATAGGAACAGGGTTCATGAAGTGCATTCCTATCACCTTTCCGGGTTTACTTGTGTGAGCCGCTATTTCTGTAATTGAAATCGTGGAGGTATTTGAGGCCAGTATTGCTTCGCCTTTGGCCATTTCGTCAATACGTTTGAATATTTCGAATTTCAGGTCTTTGTTTTCTGTTGCTGCTTCAATTATCAGGTCGGCATCAGCGCCGTCTTTAAGCTCAGTGGTACTCATAATTCTTTTGAGAGTAAGCAGAACTTCTTCCTCAGAAATTTTACCTTTTTTGACTTGCCGGCCCAGATTTTTTTCAATTATCTGAAGGCCTTTCTTAATAGCCTCACTGCTGACATCACTTAGCACAACATCAAAACCGTTTTGAGCGAAAACATGAGCTATGCCGTTACCCATTGTACCCGCGCCTATTACCAGAACTTTCTTAATTTCCATTTAAAAACTCCGCTTTTTATTTAAAAATACAGAAATGCCGCTGCAGGAAAATGATTCCTTGTATATTTTCGTATTAGAAAAAAATAATTTATTACTACGATTTTTTAATTATTTCATTTTAAGTTAATTTTTTTGGAAAAACAAATGAAAAAATTCAAAGCCTTGTGGGTTGAAGAAAAAAATGACGGTTCTTTTACCCGCGGCATATCCGAAAGAAGTATAGACAGCCTGCCCCAAAATGACATTCTGATCCGTGTTCATTATTCATCCCTGAATTATAAAGACGCTCTCTCAGCGCGGGGACACAAAGGTATTACCAGAAAATATCCCTTTACTCCCGGCATAGACGCTGCCGGAATAGTAGAAGAGGACAGATCCGGAAAATTCAAACCGGGCCAGGAAGTAATTGTAACAGGTTATGACCTCGGTATGAATACATCAGGCGGATTCGGGCAATACATCAGGGTGCCATCGGAATGGGCAGTAAAGCTGCCGGCGGGCATAAGCCTGAAAAAAAGCATGATGTACGGCACGGCAGGCTTTACGGCGGGGATATGCATTCATGAGTTCCTGGTGCATGATATCACTCCGGATAAGGGTAAAATACTTGTCACAGGCGCAACCGGAGGCGTGGGCTCATGCGCGGTCGGAATGCTGTCGAAAATAGGCTTTGATGTGATTGCTTCAACAGGAAAAGACGCGGCTGATTATCTGAATGGGCTGGGAGCTAAAGATATAGCAGGCCGGGAAGACATACTCGATAAAAAAGGGCGGCCAATCCTATCCGCGAGATGGTCCGGAGTAATTGATAATGTAGGCGGCAGCACACTTGCAGATGTTATTAAATCTACTGACAGGCGTGGAATAGTATGCTGCCTGGGTAATGTTGCCGGTGATAAGTTCGAATCATACGTCTATCCCTTTATTTTGAGGGGAATAAAGCTCGTGGGCATCGATTCCGCGGAACGCCCCATGGAATTAAGGCTTAAGATTTGGGATAAAATAGCAAGCAATTGGGGATTTAATATTGAAAATATAATTAAAGAAGTTAGTTTGGAGGATCTGGAACCGGAGATCCAAAAAATACTTGAGGGCGGCCAAAAGGGGCGCGTCCTTGTTAATTTAAAAGATTAAGGAGAAAAAAATGTATAGAGCAACTCTTATAATTATTGCCGCGTCGGCAATTCTTTTAATAGGCTGCGGCGATGATAAAGGCCCGAAGGCAGGCACAGAGGAAAATATCGACCATGCCGCTGAATATTTTGTTTATCTTGCGCTCAGCATGAATAAACACGATAAGGATTATGTAGATTCTTACTTCGGCCCGGATTCACTCCGCGAGAGAGCGGCAATGGATAATGTAAGCCTTAAACAAATTGCAGACGGCGCCGATTCTTTAATTTATTACCTTGATGATTTCACTTTCCAGGAGCAAATTCTTTCCGAGAGGAAAAAACATTTGAAAGGCTTATTGGAATCACTGGTTGCAAGGGCTAATATGCTTTTGGGTGAAAAATATGATTTCGACCAGGAATCTCTTTACATTTACGGGGTAGTGTCCCCTGATTTCCCGGAATCTCATTTTCAAAATATAATCGATTCACTTGATAAAATGCTGCCCGGCGGC
Source organism: uncultured Hyphomicrobiales bacterium (assembly GCA_964544155.1). GTDB lineage: Bacteria > Bacteroidota > Ignavibacteria > Kapaibacteriales > UBA2268 > CAZJAH01. Next base: position 162,871 of record CAZJAH010000001.1, read on the forward strand.
GACAGCCTCCACAAAAGGATAGCTGATTTCAGAAAACAGTTCATTATTCCCGATGATAAAGTAGATGCCGTATTTAAAAGGGCTATCGAGGAATCCCGGAAAAGAACAAAAGAATTTATAGATTTGCCTGAAAATGAAGACTTTACTCTGGAATACGTTAACGACGTTCCATGGGGAGCTTACAATTGGTACCAGGGCGGCTCCAAAAGCCTTATCCAGATCAATATGGACTTCCCTATATACATAGACCGCGCTATTGACCTCGCGGCACATGAAGGCTATCCGGGGCATCATGTATTCCATTCGATCAAGGAAAAGGAATTCGCCGAAAAGAATGGCTGGTTTGAATATACTATTTACCCTTTATTCAGCCCGGTATCGCTTATCAGCGAAGGTACGGCAAACTTCGGAATAAAGGTCATATTCCCCGGAGAAGAAAAAATGAAGTTCGAAATGCAACATCTATTCCCTATTGCCGGACTTGACTCTTCGCTCGCTCCAAAGTACAGTGAGCTAATGAAAATGATGGCCAGGCTTTCTTACGCCCGGACAAAGGCCGCAAAAAAATACTACAACGGGGACATGACCCGCGAAGAAGCCATTGATTATATGATGAAGTATCAGCTCGTCACAAAGCATAGAGCCTCCAAATTCCTGGACTTTGTTGACAGGTACGGCTCTTACATCATAAACTATAATTACGGCGAAGACCTGGTTGAAGACTACATCAATCGGCATGGCGGTACAGCGGATAATCCTCAACAAAGGAAAGAAATCTTTAAAGAACTGCTGTACAATCAGGTACTGCCGGGCGATCTTAAGGAAAAGGACAAAGAAGATTCGGAAATTGTAAGGAAATGATTGGAAATCCCTAAATTTGTTTTCTTTTGTTAAAATTTTTTAAAGAATATGTCAATAGATAAATGCAGGCTTTGCGGCTCAGAGAGTCTTAAGCTATATTATACACAGGGTAATTCAGAAAACTACCGTTTCTACAAATGCTCAGGCTGCGGCCTGGTCAATTATGATATGTCAACGGGTTTGAATCAGGAAAAATACGCTGAAGTTTACTTAGACCCTGATGCTGACCACGTTATCAACAAACATCAAAAGGAGAGTTTTGACTTTATCAAAAAAGAGATCCCCGAAGGCGGGAAATACCTTGATATAGGCTGCGGCAACGCGGGCCTGCTTCTGCAGGGTAAAAAGCATTTCGACGAAGTCGAAGGGCTGGAACTAAGCGGCTTTCTCGCTGATGAAATTAATAAAAGGCACGGAATTAATGTTCATAAGGGGAATTTCCTGGAGATGGAACCCGGAACCATCGGTGAATACGATTTTGTTACTTTGAGGCATGTTCTTGAGCACCTGCCCGACCCGCACCGGGCAATGGACGGTATATACAAGCTGCTTAAACCGGGCGGCAAAGCGATGATGGAATTTCCGAATATCGAAGGGCTTTCATTTAAGCTGAAAAGAGCCCTTGAGAAATCCGGCCTGCGCAAAAAGAAATATAATGATAATTACGTGCCCGGCCACGTTAATGAATATTCGAAAAAGCCTTTTATATGGCTATGCGGCGAGCATGGTTTTAAACTGCTAAAGTGGACAACCTACTCCAGCAGCAATTTCATGAATGGATTTTACAGTGTTTTTCCAATTTCAACAAAAGCCCGGGTATTAATAGAGAAAATAAGCAAATAATGCAGGAAATTTATAATAGTGATATACTCGAAGAGGCGGCAGGAGGGCTGTTCTCTCTCATATACTTTTCTACCCCGGCCTGTAATGTCTGCAAAGCGCTAAAGCCCAAAGTCATAGAAATGGCAAATAACTACCCTAATTTGAAGCTGTACTACGCCGATCTCTCTAAAATACCTGAAGCTTCGGGCAGGTTCAATGTTTTTGCAGTGCCAACCATAATTTTGATAACTGACGGACGTGAAGCCGCGCGCTTCAGCAGGCATTTCTCTATGGCTGACCTGGAAAAATCTATCCAGAGATATAACAGCCTAATATTCGAATAAATACAGGTCTGCCAGGGCAATTGCAGCGCAGGCTTCTACAACTACGGGCAGCCTGAGCGCGAAACAAACATCGTGACGTCCCTTTCCTTCAAGCGTATCCATTCTGAGGGTTTTAAAATTAAGGGTCTCCTGCGGCCTGCCAATGGTCGGTGCAGGCCTTACGGCCAGCCTGAAAATAATGTCATTCCCATTGCTTATACCGCCATTGATTCCGCCTGAGTGGTTTGTTTTTGTTCTGCCGCCGGCTTCAATGACGGCATCATTAGCTTCAGAGCCTTTCATTGAGCTTATGCCAAATCCCGCACCAAACTCAATACCTTTAATTCCCGGTATTGAAAACATAATATGGGAAATGAGCGATTCAATAGAATCAAAGAAGGGATTCCCTATCCCGGGTTTTACGCCTCTTATAATACATTCGATTATGCCCCCGATCGAATCTTTTTCGCGGATAGCGTCATCAACAGCCAGGCTGATATCTTTGCTCCCCCCGGCTTCTTTAAGTTCGGCCTTTATCTTTATTCCCGGCAGATGTTTCATAGCCACAAAACCGGCTGCGGTAAGGGGAAGCGTCAACCTTCCCGAGAACATCCCTCCGCCCCGGGGATCATTATAACCTGCAAATTTGATATTAGCCGCAAAATCAGCATGTCCCGGCCTGGGCAAATCCCTGAAAGCATCGTAATCTCCGCTTTTGATATTTTTATTCTTAAAAAGAATAGCCAAAGGTGTACCGTCGGTTTTCCCTTTATAAATTCCGGATATGATTTTTGGCTTATCATCTTCCGTTCGCGGAGTTGTACCCGGCATGTGAGGTTTGCGCCTTTCAAGAAATGCTTCAAGATCCGCTTTACTGAAATTAATGCCTGCGAAGCAGCCATCTATAACACAACCCATATGATCGCTGTGTGATTTACCGAATATCGTAACTCTTAAATTCTTACCGAAATTATTCATGCATTAAAATAACTAATAAAATTGAAAATTTGATGTGAGTTTATACCGAAAGCTGTTTTAACATTGCTTTCTGCTTTTCAATTTGATGTATCTGAAGCTGTAAGGAAAACTGCAGATCCGAGATCATCTGCTTCTGCCTGTTTAAGTCATTCAAAACCATGCGGTTTATTTTCACCGCATCTATGATATTGGCTCTTATCCTTTTGAGTTCTTTCAGCCGGTATGCCGATTCGCCGTTCATATATAATTAATATATTTGTTTAACTTAGGAGAGATGAACGGTGTTAAATAAGACTTATTTTATCTTATTTTCTAAAAAAATTTTCCAGAAACCCGGCCATGACTTATTTACGCAATGATTATCATGGATGACAATCGCTTTTTCAGATACAAGTGACAAAACAGCCAGCATCATGGCTATCCTGTGGTCGCCATGGCTTTCAGTTTCACCTCCTTTTATTGTGCCTCCTGTAATTGATATATAATCATTTCCAAGTTCACATTCAATTCCAATTTTTATTAATTCCTTCCTTATAGCCGCAGGCCTGTCGGATTCTTTTGTCCTGAGCCTGTTGATACCTGTAAAAACCGATCGGCCTTTACATCGGCAGGCAAGAGCCGCCAGTGGAGGCAGCAGGTCGGGGCAGTTATTCACATTAAATTCAATTGCCCGAAGCTCCGGTCTTCTAAGGTTTATCCTTCCGTTTATGCTTATATCCGCTCCTGCCCTGTAGAGGGCATCGATAATCATTCTGTCGGCCTGCCTGGAATTGAAATTCAGCCCATTTATGTTTATATCCCCGTTCAACGCGCCTGCAACGAGAATGAATGCCGCGCTGCTCCAATCCGCTTCGATTTCATGCGCGGCCGGTGAATAGCTCTGTCCGCCCGGAATATGGAAAACATCATTTTCTTCAATAATATTGATTTTGTGCCCGGTGAGAACATCAAGGGTCATGTCGATATAAGGCCTGCTAATAATTTTACCTGTATGGATGCTGCTATTGCCGTCGGCAAGCGGCAGCGCGAAAAGAAGTCCCGTGAGGAACTGCGAGCTTTCTTTAAAATTAAGTTTATAATTACCGGGCCTGAGCAGACCTGATAGCCTGTAAGGAGGTTTACCCTCACGTGAAGATATATTTATACCCAATGTACTGCAATTATCTATAAGCTCATTCATTTGCCTGTTTAGCAGGCTGCCGATGCCGCCAATTGAATATGTATCAAGGTAACTCGACAGTACCGGGATGAACATTCTAAGGCAAAGCCCCGACTCCATGCAGTTGAATGCTTTTTTTTTCAACCCTGTATTACCGTGAATTATTATTTTATCTCCGGTAGTTATAAGTCTTGCGCCCATTGCCTGTACCATGACATAAGAAGCCAGAGCGTCATCAGCGGTTGAATAGTTCGTTATTTCAGATATTCCCGGGCTGAGCGCTGAGGCTAAAGCGGCTCTCTGAGAGTAACTTTTAGATGGCGGGATATTAATTTCACCGCTTAGTGAAGCAGGTTCTAATTTTATAAAGCTGATAATTCATCCTTTAATCTTTTTAAACAATTTTCTACGGGGCCTTCATTAAGAATGGACATATCGGAAGCATCAAAATATGTATACAGCCGTTTTTGATACAATCCCGCAGCTGTGTCTCTATCTTTGAACAATGGACGTACGCTTCCGTTTATTCTTGACTCACAAACATCAAATGAAGCGTGCAGATAAATATTCATAGCTCTTTCTTTGATCAATTCATGGTTTTCAGCGCGTTCGATTATCCCTCCGCCGGCAGATATTAACAGCCTATCCCGTGAATCCAGTATTCTATTAAGAATCCTGCTTTCAAGATCGCGGAATTCATTTTCGCCGTAGTTATTGAATATTTCCGGAATGCTTATTCCTGCCCCGGCTGCAATCAGATCATCGGTGTCGGCATATTCATAGCCTAATTCATCGGATAGCTGTTTTGCAATGGTATTCTTTCCGGCGCCCATAAATCCTGTGAGAATTATTTTTTCCGGCCTGCTTATAATTGTTTCAATATCGATTTCGGCTTTCGGATAACTGCCGGTAATTAACCGGGCAGATTCCCTCGCCTGACCGAACAGCCATCTTAGCCCGTCATAGTACGGCAGATTTCGTACCTGAACGGCTTCAGAAAGTATGGGGTTATTATAGTTGACATCGTAAATTATAGTACCTGCTTCAAGGCTGTTTAAGAAAGCAGGTACAATATTCCGCGGAATGCATATCATTATGGCTGTTGGCTTAAATGAGATAATTTCATTTTCATTAATGAATTTCTTTCCCAGCCTTTCGGCTGTTTGCCTCCCTTTATCAGGGCCATACCCCGAAAATACAAATGGGATTTTTCTTTCATGCAGTGCCATGCCTGCGGCACGTGCTGAAGCTCCATACCCGTAAATTACAATTTTATCGTTTTTACTGAAATTGGCCGCTACTTCCTTCGCGCCGTTAATATCAGTGTTATATCCTGAAATTCCTGCAGCTGTTGAGGTTAATAAATTAACCGCACCTGCTCTTAGAGCGGAGTCATCTTTCTGCTTAATTATATTAAAAACATCCTGTTTGAAGGGAGATGTTATATTTATACCGTCTAAATTAAAATCTTCCATGAACCTGAAAATTTCTTCGGCGCTGCCTGCAGCGAATCTGGTATAGGAAAAACTGTCATCCGGGAAGCAGGCAAATATTTGCGGGCTTAAGCTGTGCATTACAGGTTTTCCGGCTACCGCCATTCTAATGCTTTTTTTCACTCGAATATCCTGATCTCATTTTTCCATTCTTCCACGGTGTACTGGCCTTCGGCAGTTATTTCTTCCCTGCTCAGAGCCACATAGTTCAATGGGGAGCCGTCAATATAAACCAAAAGCCTCATTAGCTTGCCGTGAGTTCCGCAGCCAAGTACTGCGATTTTCTCCTTTCCATATTTTTTTATGGCAGAAATCCTGTATTCCATGAGCCGGTTAGCTTCTTCAGGGCATTCCACAGGGCATACTATCTTGGCTATATCCGCGCCATAGTTGAAGCAGTCGCCGCACAAGTCCATAAAATCCGCGCTCCCCGGAAATGACCTGCAATGTTGTGATAATATCACGGCGGTCTTATTATCGAAAATTATTTCCGAATGATCCTGACGGCTGTAACTGTTCAGGCTTAAATCAATATAACCCGGGAACATATCGATATACTTGCGGATAATGGATTTATGGGGCAGAATATCACCGAAGGTGATGATGCAATGAGAAAACCTGTCGCACAGATGTTTGATGTCGCTGACCGGCATTTCCGAGTAATCCAGCCTGATCTCTATCCCGTATTCCTTTGGATCATAGGGACTGAATGCTTTCAGAGTAGGATTATTTGTAGTTAAAAAGATCATTTCAGTAAATCCATGTATTCTTTTATAGTTATTTTTTTTATAAGGGGATCGCCGGGTGCTCTTACCAGTACAATTTTCAGTTTTTTATTAAAATTTTTTTTATCCTCACTCATATTGGCTGATATTTTACTACTAATGGATTCAATATCAACAGGTAAATTAAAGAATGCTAATAGCAAACGCGCTTTTCTCAATACTTGTTCACACAAAATACCAAGTTTGTGAGAAATTTCAAGATCTTTAATAATACCGATTGAAACTGCTTTTCCGTGTGCTATTTTTAAAACGGGTTCGGCCGCATTTGCGAAAGTATGTCCGAAATTCAGATACTGCCTGATGTTGCGGTCAAAGGGATCGGCTTCAACAAGCCTCATTTTGTGAAGAGCAGAGCTGTATGTTATATGTTCAATATGTTCATAAGATCGATTTTTTATTTTTTCTTTATTTTCTAGCAGATAGAGGAAAAGGTCATTATCTGCTATGAGCGAAGTTTTTACAATTTCGGCAAGTCCGTTGCTGAATTCGTCATAGCCAAGTGAGTTCAGGTATCGCGGGCATGAGATTATCTGTTCCGGCTGGCGGACAGTCCCCAGCAGGTTTTTTATTCCTGCGAAATTAATTGCCGTTTTTCCACCTAATGCGGCATCTGCCTGCGCAAGCAGTGTAGTGGGTATATATACAGCCCTGCATCCCCTTTTATAAAGAGATGCAGCCAAACCGGTTATGTCGCAAACACTGCCCCCGCCAAATGCCGCTATAAGTGATTTTTTTTCTATTCCGAATTTCAAAAGCGTGCAGAAAATATTTTCTAAAGAATTAAGTGATTTGCCTTCCTCTCCCGCTGGGATAATAATTTTGCGGTAAGGTTTTAATTCCCCTTCGTATATTTTCGCGAGATTTTCATCTGTGATGATAGTGGTATCATTTTTTATAAGGCCGGGAATTGAAATATCATCACCGGACAGAAATTCACATTCCCTACTATCAGTGATCCTGAAGGATACTTTTCGCATAGGCTATCTCATCGAGTGATTCGGTTAATTCTTTAATTTTATTGGGTGTTACGGCTTGAAAACCGTCCATGAGAGCATCAGATGGATTTTCATGACATTCTATGAGCAGACCGTCAGCACCTAACAGCAGGGCGGCTTTAGCGTAATCAATCACAAAATTACTGTTACCGCTTGCATGAGACGGATCGAAGAAAACGGGCATATTTGTCTTTTTCTTCAATTCGATTATTGCGCTAAGGTCAGGGGTATTTCTCAAGTCTGAATCAATCTGCTCGAATGTTCTAATACCGCGCAGGCATAGCCAAACATTGGGATTGCCTTCTTTTCTGATATAATCCGCTGCGTGAAGGAATTCATTTATGGTGGCTGAAAAGCCTCTCTTCAGAAGTACGGGTTTGCCGTCTTCGGCTGATATCTCGCCGATAGCTTTCAGCAGGCCGTAAGATGCCATATTTCGGCTGCCAACCTGTATGATGTCAATTTTGCCGTAGTGTTCCTTTAGCTGCCCGGTAGTGAGCACCTCAGTGGCCAGCAGCATACCGTTTTGGTCACAAGCATCGCGCAGGTATTCGATGCCTTCTCTGCCAAGTCCCTGGAAATCCATTGGATTGGTCCTGGGTTTATATGCGCCGCCTCTGAATATTGATATTCCGTAAGAGCTGAGCTTACCGGCTAATGATAAAACGCTTTCTCTGCCTTCAACAGCACACGGGCCGGCAATAATTACGGGCTTTTCTTTAATCGTGCCTTCTCCCGCAGCCATGCTTTTTGAATCCGCAAAGATAAGCTTGTATAATTCCTCGATGAAAAGCGGATTTAACAGGCCTGTAGTGTGCTGCTTCATTGAAGTTATAATGAGCTTTTCCCTCTTCTGATCTGTTAGATCGAGTGAATTCTTTATTTTTGATTTAATTATATCCGAACTCAGCCGCTTTCTTTTTATAAGTAATTCAGCTATCTGCCTGTCTATTTGGTCGATTTCAGTCCTGATATTTCCTATCTCTTCATTCATAAGGTAATTTGATTATTCTAAATGATAAGAATATAAATTTAATAAAAAGAAAGGAAACTCAATTTTGAGAAATGTCATATCCCGAAATTTCATCTCTGCCGGATTGGCTTTGTACTCCTTCGTTCGATTTCTTTTTGGATTTTATTGGTAGTTTAATAATGAAAGCCGTACCCATGCCTGGTGCGCTTTCTACACTGATCTCGCCCTTATGGAGCTGAACAATATGCTTTACTATTGATAGTCCGAGCCCTGTTCCGCCGACTTTTCTGGAGCGGGATTTATCGACCGTATAAAATCTTTCGAAGATACGCTTCTGGTCTTCTCGCGACATACCAGCTCCGGAATCTCTGACCTCTATCGTTATGCAGTGATCAGATTCATATATTTTTACAAATATTTTGCCGCCGTCTGTATATTTAATGGCATTGTCGATAAGATTGATGAACACCTGTTCAATTCTGAATGCGTCTACCTTGACCGGAGTCATGTGCTCCTGGATCTCGCAAATTAATTCAATGCTTTTCCCTTTAAGCCTTTGTTCGAAGATCTTAACAACATTTTCGGCCAGGTATTTGATGTCCGTCTTACTCTTAAGTAATTTGGTGTTCGGGTCTTCCAGCTCTGAAAGAAGCAGAAGGTCCTGAACTATTAATATAAGCCTGTCTGTGTGCCTGCGGATTATACTTATATAATGAAGGTTCTGTTTATCCTCAATCTCATCCTCCAGAGTTTCGATAAAGCCCTTGATAGCGGTAAGTGGTGTTTTCAGCTCGTGAGATACATTCTGCACGAAATCTTTTTTAATAAGCTCCAGCTTTTTAAGCTCGGTAATATTATATAGCAGGAGAACAATCTCTTTTTTCGATTCTATATAATTCGCGCTGCATAGATAAAAATCCCCTTTGATTTGCAACTCTTTTGTAAAGCTTTTCTTTTTATTCAGTACTTTTTTGAATATTTCTGAAAAATCTTCTTCGCTTATAACATCCCAATAATACTTACCGGTGCTATTGCGGTTGCCGGCTATAGTGTCGAATCCTGAATTAGAAAGCAATATCCGGCCTGTGGGGTCGAGAACAATTAACCCCTCCTGAATAGATCCGATAAGTGTATTCAGCTCATCCTTCTGGCTTGTGACTTTAACAAAAAGATCCTTGATCTTCTCGGTCATATAGTTGAAACTATTGGCCAGGTCTTTTATCTCATCATGGCCCCGCAGGTGTACCTTAACGTCAAAATCGCCGGTCGATACTTTTCGAGATGCCTGTGAAAGCTGGTTTATTGGGCGTGATATATTTTTAGAGAATAACAGTACCCCAAATAGTGAGATCAGTACAACGATCAGCGCTACCTCGATTATCTCTACATTTAATTGAGTAATGAAGTCATTTATCTCACTGAGAAAAAGGCTCGACCTGAGGACTCCAAGCTGAGTATGGCCGCTCATAAGTGGGACTGCTATGTAAAGCATTTCTGCGTTTACCGTCGTGCTGTAGCGTATAGAACGCCCGGTTTCACCGGCAAATGCCCGTAGTATTTCAGGCCTGGTAGCATGGTTTTCCATAACCGCCGGATCTTCTTCGGAATCTGCTAATACGCGGCCAATGGAATCAACTAATGTTATCCTGGTTTCCGTTTCACTGCCAAGAAATTTAACAAGGCTGTCTAGTGATTCGTTTTTGCCCTCCTCAAGTAAAGGCATTAGCTGCGGCTTAACTCCCAGGTTGATATGAATCAATTCATCCGCGAAAGTTTCAATGTAGTTGGTTTTGATTGCCTGATATGAATACAAAAGTATCAGGCCGGTAAGTAATATAATTACCAGCAGGTAACTGACAAAAATCTTGGTCGATAAAAGGCGCATAGTTTATTCTTAGTCTTCAAGCTTATAACCCACACCGCGGATGTTCTTGATAAATTTACCCGCAGGCCCGAGTTTTTCGCGAAGATTTTTTATGTGTACGTCAACTGTTCTGTCCAGGACTCCCTTATCCTGTACTCCCAGATAATCCAGGATCTGATCACGGGCGTAAACCCATCCTTTCCTTTCTGATAATAGCTTTAATATACGAAATTCCGTTGAAGTCAAATCAACTTTTCTTCCATCAACGTTAATTTCATATTTCTGCAAATCAACTTCGAGAATTTCGCCGATCCTGACTTTCTGGGATTTATGAATTTTTTCTTCCCTTCTGAGCACGGCTTTCACTCTGGCAAGTAATTCTCTGGGAGAGAAAGGCTTTGTTACGTAATCGTCGGCGCCCAGTTCGAGTCCGATTATCTTATCCATCTCATCGCTGCGGGCTGTGAGCATAATTACCGGTATTGAATTGAATTTATCTTCTTTTTTGAGGAATTTGCATATTTCGAACCCGTCTGCATCGGGAAGCATAAGATCGAGAATAACGAGATCAGGTAAATTTGATTTCAAAAATTTGAAAAGGCCGTCGGCGTCTTCAAATGACCGTACTTTGTAACCGCCTTTCTGCAGGTGAAGGCTTACAAGCTCAACTATATCCGGTTCGTCATCAACGATAGCGATCAGCTTTGCGGTTTTGTTCTGAAACTGAGGCATAGATTCAGCGGGAGAATACATCTTTTCACTCATATCAGATCTTCATTTTAATTAACAGGATATTTAATATGCAGACAAAATTAACCAGAAAATATTAAGATAAAGTTAAGTTAAGGCAAAGTAGCAGTTAAATCGACTTTACCCACTCGCTGATGTCCCTGATTACTTTGGGACTAATATTACCTGCTTCGTTATATTCCGAAGGCCTGGAATCACCCTCGCCTTCCATGAACAGGTGGTTCAGCTTTGGATAAAGTATCATTTTCACATTATCCCTTCCCCCAATGGCTTCTCTCCAAAGATTATAATCAACAGTGGTAACCTGGTAATCTCTTTCTCCCTGAAGTATGAGTATAGGTTCATCTATATCTTTCGCCATTTCGGCCGGATCGTAATTAATCAGATCCATCCAGTAAACTGCAGGAATTCCCATTGGCAGCTCAGTTGCGGGTGTATCCTCATCAAAATCTTCTTTCGCTAGCCGGTCTACCTGCTTTTTCATTACATTAATCTGTTTTGTTTCCTCATCGGATAAAAGTCCGTCCAGTTCAGCAATATACTGCACCTGGTCAATAACGAGATCTTCAAGCGGACGCATGTTTCCTGCCATAATAATATATCCGGCAGCTCTATCCTGAAGCCGTGCGATACGAGGCATAATGTATCCGCCAAGGCTATGGCCAAGAAGGAATATTCTTTTGGAGTCCAACTCTTCAAATTCCTTGAGCTTATTAACGGCCTCCACGGCGTCGTAGACAGTTTCTTCGTTAATCGTGATGTTTCTTTGCTCGCCCATGAATTGCTCTTTGTACCGGTGCGTTCTTTTAACGTATCTAAAAACGGCAATCCCATTTGAAGCCAGCCCCCACGCTAAGTCTTTAAATGGCTTGTTAGGGCCTATTGTTTCGTCTCTGTCGTGAGATCCGGAACCGTGCACCAGTATCAGCACAGGGAATGGCCCGTTGCCGGCAGGTATAGTTAAAGTACCCGGGAGCTTTTGATTTTCTAAACCGAATTCAATTTCTTTTTCGCGGAATTTTGTTGTATCGGCGTATTCGGGCTTAGACCAGGCAGCATCGGATTGGTATGGCATTAAGTAGAGGCCGGAAATTTTTTCTTCCTTATTAACTGTAACTCTTGCATTTAGCTTAATCGCTTCAAATTCCAATCCCTGATTGATAATTACAAGCTCCCCCGTAGTTTCGATTTCGAAATCGAGGTAGTCTTTAAAACCGCCGGTCTGTGAATTGATCTGAGACCACATGGAGCTTAGCTGCTCCAGGGCCATGGCCTCTTTCATTTTCCGGTTGAACATGCCGTAAGCATCTTCGTACTTAGCTTCACGGAGCTTTTCAATAAATTCACGAGCCACTTCAGCCGCGCTTTCATTCTGTGCTTTTAATCCGGCAGCGCCGGTTATAACTAAAATGCAAAAGATCAATCCAGCTAACTGTTTCATAATTATCCGGTGACTTCTATTGTTAAAAAATCAAATATTCCAAATAAATTATATATCCAGATTTTTTACGTATTTGGCATTTTTCTCGATGAATTCGCGCCTCGGCTCAACCTTGTCACCCATAAGAGTTTGGAACACATTTGCAGCGGCGGCGGCTTCCCCAATGGTAACCTGCAGCAGAGTGCGGGTTTCAGGGCTCATTGTAGTATCCCAAAGCTGATCGGGGTTCATCTCTCCCAAACCTTTAAACCTGGAAATGTTAATGCCATCTTTCTTCTTGAGTTCCTGCATATCAGTTGCAGGTTCGCTGCCTTCTTCTTCCTCTTCATCTTCCTGTTGTGGAGTATTTTTGGGATTATCCTTTCTTAGGCGTTCTATGATTTCATCTCTTTCATCATCATTATAGGCGTAATATTCCTGCTTACCTTTTTTCAGCTTATAAAGCGGCGGTTGGGCGATATATAAATGTCCCCTGCTTATGAGTTCTCTCATGTGTCCGAAAAAGAGCGTCAGCAGCAGTGTACGAATATGCGAACCATCCACATCGGCATCCGCCATGAGGATTATTTTTCCGTAACGTATCTTATCGGCGTCAAATTCTGTATCTATGCCTGTGCCCAGTGCCGTAATGATGGCTCTGATCTCGTCATTTTCTAATATTTTGTTCATGCGTGCTTTCTGAACATTCAGTATTTTACCTTTGAGCGGCAAAATCGCCTGAAAACGCCTGTCTCTTCCCTGTTTGGCACTGCCGCCGGCCGAATCGCCCTCTACTATGTAAAGCTCTGTATCTTCGGGCGATTTCATTGAGCAGTCGGCAAGCTTGCCGGGAAGAGTCGAGCTTTCGAGAATGCTTTTCCTGCGGATAATATCCCTCGCGCTGCGCGCGGCAATACGGCCCTCCGCAGCGCTTATGGCTTTATCAATGATCTTTTTGGCGTCGCCGGGATTGGAATCAAGATATTGTGCGAGCTTTTCATTAACTATTGCACGCACAATGCCTTCCACTTCGCCGTTACCCAGTTTTGTTTTGGTCTGGCCTTCGAACTGAGGCTCGGCTACCTTAACCGATATGATAGTGGTTAGGCCCTCCTTGAAGTCATCGCCGATCAGAGGGACTTTATTCTTTACATTTGCCGAAGCATATTGGTTTAGTGTCCTTGTTAGCGCGGACCTGAACCCCGTTACATGGGTTCCGCCTTCGATTGTATGTATATTATTTACGTAAGAAAGCAATTCCTCGCTGAAGCCGGTATTATAGCAGAAGCAGACTTCCACCTGGGTTTCGGCTTCATCGTCGCTGCTGCCCGAGCCTTCCATGAATACCGGTTTAATGATTTGGGTGGCGCCTTCATCAATATAGTTAATGAAGTCAACAAGGCCTCCTTCATAATGGAAGATACTTTCTTCATCTTCCCTTTCATCTTTAAAGTATATTGTAACTTCAGGATTGAGAAAAGCAAGCTCCTTTAATCGGTCGGCTGTTCTATTGTATTTAAATACTGTTGTTTTAAAAATTTCGGGGTCGGGCTTAAAGATTACTTTGGTACCGGTTTCTGCGGTTTCGCCTATTAGTTCTACTCCGCTTTGAGGAACACCCCTTTGGTAGGTCTGCCGGAATATTTTTCCCTCTCTTTTGATTATTACTTCTGCATTTTCAGATAGAGCGTTAACACATGACACACCCACACCATGCAAACCGCCGGATACTTTGTATGACCCTTTATCGAATTTACCGCCCGCATGCAGAGTACACATTACAAGCTCGAGTGTGCTGATACCCTTATCCGGATGAATTCCCGTCGGTATGCCGCGTCCATCATCTTCTACTGAGACCGAGCCGTCCTTATGCAGCATAACAATGATCTTGCTGCAGTATCCGCCTAATGCTTCATCTATTGAGTTATCTACTACTTCATTTATCAAATGATGAAGGCCGCGTTCGCCTACATCGCCAATATACATGGCGGGCCGTTTTCTTACGGCTTCCAGCCCTTCGAGCACTCTGATACTTTTCTCACTGTAGGTACCCTGGAGTTCTATATTATCGGTATTATTTTCAGACATTTTGCACTACTAATAATGTTACAATCGTTACAGGTTATAAAACTTACAAATATACGGAATTTTAACGAATTATGAGAGTTTTAACCTCTTCGGAACCCAACTTGTCATTGATATTTCTTATAATATTTTCCTTTCTGAGCAGCGCTTCCGTCCGCCAGGTGGAAGAATCGCTTTTAAGATAAAGAGCGCCTTCCTTAAATCTTTCAATTTTAAGGGCTTTGCTCATATTTTTCCCGAGAATCTTTTCCCAGTTATTTTCGATTTTGGCGCAAATGTATTTATCGCCCCAATCATTCTGCCTGATCAATTTACCAAGCAGGTAGCCGAGGCTTTGAGGTTCTTTATTCAATTCAATCCCCCCCCCTTATCAATGGAAACTGTTCCTGAATCAACCCTGAAGAATCTATGCTCAATGCTGCCGGGTAATACCTTTTTCAGATTGCCGGCATGAGTCATGGTAATAAATGTCTGAGCGTTATTTCGCCCTATCAATTCAAGTACTTTTTCACGTCTTCTAAGGTCTAATTCGGAAAAGATGTCATCTAATATAATGACGGGTGTTTCCTTTTTTTTGTTTTTAAGATAATTAAATTCGGCTATCTTCATGCTGATGAGCAGTGTTTTGTGCTGTCCCTGTGATGCATAGTCACGAGCTATTCCTTTATTAACGAATATCTTCAGCTCGTCTTTTTGCGGCCCGAAAAGGGTTGTACCCCTCCTGACTTCGTCATCGATATGATCAATAGCGATCTGCCTGTAGCGGGCTTCGATTTTTTCAGTTAAGGAAAGTTCGTCGCTCCTCAGGGCTTCCAGGCTGTCTGGTGAGTATTCGAGGCCTGTTCTTTCCCTGCCGTCTGACATATAGTCATATGCCTCTTCGAAATATGGCTTAAATTCCTCTATGAACTTATACCTACGCACGACAACTGCCGCGCCGGATTTGATCAGCTCATTAGTCCAGGGATGTATTAATGAAAAATCAAAATGCCTTTCTTTTTTGGCTATTGATAGCAGGTTATTCCGCTGCTTGAGGCATTTTTTTACTATGATAAGATCCTCCATATAGCGGCGCCATGCCTGAGAGAGTATCCTGTCCAGGAATGACCGCCTGTCTTGCGGCGAACCGAAAGTAATGCTCTTATAATCAGGTGACAGCACTACCATGGGCAGTTCTCCGATTATATCACGAGGTGTAAGGTTATCGCCCAGGGTTGAGCTTATCTCTTTCTTAGAGCCGGGCTTATATTTAAGCGATACTTTATAGCTGATGCCGCTGTCGCTGAGAGCTTCAGTTTTTACATAAAGGCCGGATTCACCAATCCTTACAAGGGATGAATCCGGTACCTGCAAAAAGCTTTTCGAGAAAGCGCAATATGCCAGCGCTTCGAGCACTGAAGTCTTGCCTGATCCATTCAGGCCGTGGAATATATTAAGCCCGGGGCTTAATGTCAGTTCGGTTTTTGTATGGTTTCTAAAATTTAAAAGCCTGAGCTTTTCAACCAGCATATTTTATCCGATCCTGACAGGCATAATGAGCATGAGCAAATCTTCTCCGTCGGATTTTGGCATGATCAGCGCTGGCTTTGCCGGTTCGGAAAGCGCCATTTTTACCGTGCCTGCATCTTCGCCATCTCCTTGTGCATGCTGTAGGGCTTCCTCAAGGAAACGATAGTTAAACCCAATCTCAAATTCTTCGCCGCTGAATTCGCATTTGATCTCCTCGTTTCCGCGGTTTCCGCTTTCTTCGTCTTCGCCGCTGAAATTCAACATTCCTTCGCTGAATTTGAGTTTTATCTGCTTGGATACTATACTTGTCACAAGAGATACTCTTTTGATTGCGCTGAGAGCTTCTTTCTGGTCAAACTCAGCCATGATTTTATTATTCTGCGGAATAACAGATTCATAAGGAGGAAACCTTTCGTCGATTATTCTTGATATAAATACCATATTTCCAATATCAAACCTAACATGAGTGGGCTTACCGTTTGATTCTATAACTGACATATTTAAGTCATCCTCGACTTTCTCAAGCAGTTCTACCGAGCGCGATGGAATAATTATATCGAATTCTCCCGGGAGGTTTTCTCCATCCGGCCGGTGTATAGCCCTGACAAGCCTGTAGCTGTCAGTAGAAACAGCGTTAACATGGTCACCGCGGAACTGGAAGAGTACTCCCGTCATAGCCGGCCTGTATTCATCGGTCGATACGGCGAAGGAGGTTTTACCGGCAAGCCTGGAGATTTCCTCTTTTTTAAAGAAAATAGATTCCTTACCTTCGCTTGTATCAGTCGGATCCGGCGCTTCGCCTCCAAACAGGAGAGGCAGATCGAGGTACTGATCCGGTGAAAGCCCCTTCAGTGTAAACTGGCCTTTGGAGTGAATGATCTTTATAACATTAGATACCGGATCACTTGTAAATTCAAATTCTCCTTCGCTGCCAAGTGCTTTGACTATATCATTCAGTTTTCTGCCGGGCACAAGCACTCCCCCATCTTCACCGCTGCCGACTTCTGATGTAGTCATAATCGTTATATCCTGGTCGGTGGCGATGATTCTTAATTTATTATCATTAAGCGAAAAGTTCAGATGCTCCAGTACCGGCAAAGTTGATTTGGGAGGAATTGCCGGCAGTACCTTTTGCAGAAGCTTCTGCATTTCATTCAGTGATATGGTAAATTTCATACTTCAGATCCGTTTATAATTTTTAATAAAATACTATTCTATGATCAGGGGCAGTCTCGCGAAAAAATCTCAATAAGCATTTCCGGCACTGTAAATAAAACACGCCCTGTACCCTAATTGTGTACCGGTAGAATTGTTTAAATTATAAATTTTTTAAATCAGAATCAATATATGTGGAAAAGTTGTGATATTGCCATTCGGGGAAAACCATTAATAGCTATCGTCCCTACAATGATATCCGGGCCTTAGGCGCCCCGGCCTCCATTAGCATAGAACCGGAGAGAACGCCATTGGTGTCAATTATGGAGAGTTGGAAAACAAAGGGCCTGCTGCCCCTTATTGAAGCGGCAACCCGGGCTATTGTTGCACCGGAGTTTCCGTTTGGGCCTCTGAATGAAGCTTCGGCCTGGAGTTGACGGCATTTGCAGTCAACGTTGATCTGCCAACGCTAATCTATGCGAATAAACAGTCTGAATTCTCTCAAATAATGGTATTTGTTGAAAGTTAGTGGGCTCAACGGGATTCGAACCTGTGACCTCTTCCGTGTCAGGGAAGCGCTCTGGACCTGGCTGAGCTATGAGCCCTTTACAGCCGCAAAATTAACGATTTTTTTTAAATTATTTAAAAGATTGTTAAAAATTGCGGCAAATTTTCTTGGAAAATTAATCTTCCATCAGTTCTTTTTCTTTCTTCTGTGCAATATCTTCAATTTGGCTTACGTGGATGTCAGTTTCTTTCTGGACTTCGTCTTCGCCTCGTTTGCGGTCGTCTTCGGATATATCTTTGTTCTTTTCGAGCTTTTTCAGTTCTTCCATGTGGTCTCTTCTGACGCTACGCACGGAAACCTTGCCTTCCTCCGCGTACTTTTTAGCAACTTTTACAAATTCTTTCCTTCTTTCTTCTGTTAGCGGCGGTACGGGCACACGTATAACTGTACCATCATTCTGGGGATTAAATCCCAGATCGGCCTGGCGAATGGCTTTCTCGATATCATTGATCAGATTCCTGTCAAAGGGCTGAATCATGATCGTGCGAGCGTCCGGTACTGATATACTGGCAGTCTGTGACAGCGGCGCGGGGCTTCCGTAATAATCGACGGTAACGCTGTCGACAAGTGAGGCAGAAGCCCTGCCTGTTCTGATCTTGCCAAGCTGCTGTTTCGTAAAGTCCACGGATTTGTCCATCTGTGAACGGCAATTTTTTATAACCTGATTTACTGGCATTTTTTACTCCTGAATAAATCTTGTTTATGTATTTTCTTTAACGGTAGTTCCAATTTCATCACCTGCTATCAGGCGCTTAAGGTTGCCTTTTGTGTTTATATTGAACACAATGATAGGCAGGTTGTTCTCATGGCAGAGTGTGATGGCTGTGTGGTCCATAACCCTAAGGTCTTTCTGAAGGACGTCCCTGTAAGTTATTTTTTCAAAAAAGCAGGCGTCGTCATTTTTTTCAGGGTCGGAATCATAAACTCCATCCACTCTGGTGCCTTTAATGATAGCCTGGGCTTCTATCTCGATGGCACGCAGTACAGCGGCGGTATCTGTAGTGAAATAAGGATTGCCCGTACCGGCTCCGAAAAGCACAACTCTATTTTTTTCAAGGTGCCTGATAGCTTTGCGCCTGATGAGTGGCTCGGCAATCTGTTCCATTTTGATGGCGGTCTGCAGCCTTGTCTGTACGCCAAGTTCTTCGAGAGCGTTCTGAAAAGCGATACAGTTAATAACAGTAGCAAGCATACCCATCTGGTCGCCCGATACTTTGTGAATACCATGAGCGGCAGCCTGAATGCCGCGGAAAATATTTCCCCCTCCTATAACTATGCCTATTTGCACTCCCATGCGGTAAACTTCTGCTATTTCTGCAGCAAAGCTCTTAAGAGTCATGGGATCGATACCGAAATCCCGCGAGCCCATAAGAGCTTCTCCACTTAGCTTAAGAAGAATTCTTTTAAAAGACGGTTCTTCCATAGATCTCTGTTTTTTGGTTTATTCGTTTTAATAATTAATTAACTTTCGGACGAACAAGGAAGTTTAAGATTATTAAAAAAAAAGGGCTATATTGTTTGAATATAACCCCTTGTTTTCTTTACTGTATCTTAGTCTTCTGATTCGCCGATAAAATATCGCTTGAACTGAACAAGCTTAACTTCTTTTCCGGCTTTATCGGAAATATCTTTCACAAAGTCTTTAATTGTTTTCTTAGGATCTTTGATGAATGCCTGCTCGTAGAGGCAGTTTTCCGAGTAAAATTTCTCGATCTTCCCCTGAGCTATCTTTTCGGCTATTTCAGGCTTTTTACCTGTATCAACGGCCTGCTGTATATAAATTTCTTTTTCTTTTTCGAGAGTATCACCTGTGACCTCTTCCCTGTAAAGGTACTGTGGGCTCATGGCAGCAACCTGCATGGCGATATCTTTCAGCATGAATTTCACATCGTCGCCGGGATCGGAAACAGCTGCTTCCAGAAGTACTCCAAGCTTGCTTCCGGCATGTACATAATCAGAGATATGTCCTTCTGTATTGATCTTAACGAAACGTCGTATCTCGATTTTTTCGCTAAATTTAGCAAGAATTTCATTATGCATGCCTTCTATAGTGTCGGAACCGTGTGAAAGTTTCATCACGTCGTCAACGTTTTCAACGGCATTTGCCAATACCGCTTCAGCAACCTGATCAACATAATTCGAAAATTCAATGTTTTTTGCCACGAAGTCGGTTTCGCAGTTAACTTCAACCATTACGGCGGTTTTGCCGTCGGGAGAAACTTTTGTGGAAACAAGCCCTTCATTGGCAGCTCTTTCAGCTCTTTTCGCGGCTGAAGCAGCGCCTTTTTTGCGGAGTATCTCAATAGCAAGGTCCATATTGCCTTCAGCTTCGGTAAGGGCTTTTTTGCAATCGCCCATTCCGGCACCTGTTCTCTCGCGTAATTCTTTAACCATTTGTGGTGTGATGTTTGCCATTCTTCGACCACTCATTATTTATTATTAAAAAATATTCTTATTACTCTTTGTCTTCGCGTTTTTCATTGTGTTCGGCTTCATTTATTTCTTTTTGAGCTCGTTCGGGGCTGGCCGGAGCGTCCGAAACAGGTATAGTACCGGGGCCGGCTTCACTATTATCAGTAAATTTATCTTCATCGGCCTGCTTTTCGACTTCAGTCATTTCTTCAATTTTTTCATGTTTGGGTTCGCGTGGTTCATCTTTTTTGCCTTTACGCTCTCTTAATTTTCTGCGTACTTTTGGCGCTTCTTCGAGATTTTCCGCGGTTTCTTGTTCTTTGGCGACCCTGTCAGATTCGGCCTGCATTTCAGCCATCTTAGCGCGCGCAATTTCTGTACCTTCAAGCAGCGCGTCGGCCATTGTTTTAGTAATGAGCCTGATTGTGTTTACCGAATCATCATTAGCGGGAATAGGGAAATCCACTTCTTCCGGGTCTGTGTTTGTGTCGACTATTCCTATAACGGGTATTCCCAGTATCTTTGCTTCCTTTATAGCGAGGTGCTCTTTTTTGATATCAATAACGAAGAGCGCGCCGGGAAGGCGTGTCATGTTTTCTATACCGCCGAAAACCTTACGGAGCCTGTCTTTTTCGCGAGTAAGCAACAGCCTTTCTTTTTTTGTGATTTTTTCAAAAGTACCGTCCACTTCCATTTTGTCTATGGTATTAAGCCTTTTTATACTTTTTCTAATTGTCTGGAAGTTAGTGAGCATACCTCCCAGCCATCTTTCGGATACGTAGTTCATTTTGGCGCGTGTAGCTTCTTCTTCGATAATGTTTTTAGCCTGCATTTTTGTTCCCACAAAAAGGACGATCTTCCCTCGTGTTGCTATATCATGTATTGCTTTACGCGCCAGATCTATAAGAACCTGGGTTTTTCTGAGGTCGATAATGTGTATGCCGTTTCGTTCATTAAAAATGAACTGTTCCATCTTCGGGTTCCAGCGGCGGGTCAGATGCCCGAAATGCGCTCCTGCTTCGAGGAGTTTTTCGATTGAAACAACGTGTTCCATTTTTTCTCCTGATAAAAATATTGTGTTAAAAAACTTCTGCACCGGTCGTTTTGCTTTCCCGACACCCTTGGGCGCACACAGGTCAGCAATCACGGCACATGACTGATAAAAATTAACGTTTCGAGAACTGGAAACGTTTTCTAGCTTTTTTCTGTCCGTATTTCTTACGTTCGACCATACGGGGGTCTCGTGTCATCATGTCGTACTCACGCAGAGTAGTTTTGAACTCCTGGTCATATTCTACCAATGCTCTGGCAACTCCAAGCTGTATAGCACCTGTCTGGCCGTTTTTACCGCCTCCGCGAACGGTTACCTGTACATCAAACTTGTCCTGCGAATGAGTAAGCTCGAGCGGCCTTAAGGCGTCATGGCGCCATACTTCCACCGGGAAATACTCATTAAGAGGCTTTTTGTTTATCTGTACATTACCCTTTCCGGGAGTGATCAACCTTACCTGAGCAACTGAAGTTTTTCTCCTGCCTGTAGCTGTATAGGCTTTCATCAAGTAACTCCGATTTATTAATTAGTTTCGTAAACTTTTGGTTTCTGTGCCGCGTGAGGGTGGTCGTCTCCGGCGTACACTTTAAGCTTTTTAAATATCTGCCTTCCGAGCCTGTTCTTGGGCAGCATTCCTTTAACGGCATGCTCGATGATCTCTTCGGGCTTATTTTGTTTTAATTCTTTGAAAGAACGCATAGTCACGCCGCCGGGATAACCGCTGTGACGGAAATATTCTTTCATTTCGGCTCTTTTGCCTTTTAATTCTACTTCTGAGGCATTTAGGACAATAACAAAGTCACCGGTATCAACATGAGGCGTAAACACTGGTTTGTGCTTTCCTCTGAGCAGCTTGGCTATCTCAGTAGCTATTCTGCCGACCGTCCGGCCCTTAGCGTCTACTATCCACCAGTCCCTCTGAACATCTTCTTTCCTGAATGATCTGGTTATTTTGGCTGATGGTTGCACTATCAACTCCTGCAATTTATATTAATTCACTTTTTATACGAACTACAAAAATATTATCTATCGGGCTAAATAACAAATAATTATATGGTTTTATGTGAATTTTTTATTAAAAAAACAATTTTTCGGGTGATAGGCGGGTTAAAATTTTTCTGCCGTCGGGGCTTAAATGGGGATTTCCGGATTCGCTGATATCCTTCAAGAGCTTTTTTATCTCCTCGTCTGAAAGCTCTGCAGGGATCTTCGCGGTTTTTTTGGCAAAACTGAGTGCTATTTTCGATTTCCGGTTTTCCGGATTTATACCGCTATAAACAGCCTGTGCGAGAATCTCTTTGATTATCTGCTCGGCTTTTCCGCTGCTGAAAAGCGGCAGGCCTTTTATGATTGCCCGGTTATCATTTATTTCAATATCGAAACCCAGTATTTTAATATCCTGCAGAATGCTTTGCAGAGCTGCAATTTCAGGTTTGCTTAAGCTAAGGGCCTCCGGGAAAAGCAGATCCTGGGATTTCATTCCTCCGCCTTCCAAGGCAGCCAGAGCCTCGCGGTAGGCGATTTTCATATAAGCGCCCTTTAAATCGAGGCAATAAAGGCCGGTTTCATTTTCCAGGAATAATAATCCGGCTGCTGTCTGCATTGTGTTCGTGAATTCTGCTTCTTCTGAAAAAAAAGCCTCGCCGGCAGGCCCGTTTGCAGTGTGTGATCTGCCGAATAGCATATCATAAGCGCTTCCCGGGACATCAGCGTAATTTTCCTGCCTGAAAGCCGGGCTGCTCCCGGATATCCTGAATTTTCCTTCTTCCCGCCGGAAATCACTGTTTTCGAATACTTCGCCGGTAGCGCGGTTTATTAACGAATCCTTTCTGATTTCAAAAGGAGTTTGTGCTTCATAGGGGTTTACATTTAGATCGGGTATGAGATTTTTACCCCTCAGGGCTTCGGATACCGCACGCTGTGTTAGATTATAAATCAGGCGTTCATCTTCGAATTTCACCTCCTGTTTTTGAGGATGAATATTAACATCCACCCTTGAGGAATCAGTCTCGAGGTACAATACAAAAAAAGGTTTTTGGTTTCTATCCAGCATTGGTTCATAAACGCTGTAAACGGCATGGTTTAAAGCGCGGCTGAGTATGGGCCTGCGGTTCAGGTAAAGGTACTGCCCCGCGGAGGACCGTCCGAATGCCGGTTCGGCAATAAATCCTTTTATGGAAATGTATTCAGCTTCGAATTCCACATTTATCAATGAATTGACTATGCCATCGCCTATAAGTTCTTTAATCCTGGTCAGTGTATCAGATGGATGGAGATCAAATACCAGATTGTCGCCGTCATAGAATGTAAACCGGATCTCGGGCCTGGCCAGGGAAAATTTCAGCATTGTATCAGAAATGTGCCTGAATTCAGTCAGTTCTGTCCTCAGGAATTTCCTGCGGGCAGGCACATTGTAGAAAAGGTTTTTAACGAATACCTGAGTGCCGAATTCTGCCGCATAGGGGCTTATGGATGGTTCTTTATTGGGTTCAGCGATGAGCCTGTTACCGGGGCTGTCCTGCCTGCGCCGGCTGCGTATTTCCAGGTGTGCAACTGATGATATTGATGCAAGGGCCTCCCCTCTGAATCCATAGCTCATAATTCGCTCTAAGTCTTCCTGAAAGCGTATTTTGCTTGTGGCGTGCCTTTTTACGGATAGGGCAAGGTCGCCGGCAGACATTCCCGTGCCGTTATCTACAACATGGATAAGGTGTTTGCCTGCCCCTTTAACTATAACGGCTATCGCATCCGCGCCGGAATCGAGTGAATTTTCCACCAATTCTTTTACTACGGATTCAGGCCTTTGCACCACTTCGCCCGCGGCGATCTGGTTGGCAATAAATTCAGGTAATATTTGTATCTGCGTATCGATATTATTTTATTTTTTGTCTAATAAAAAACCGCTCAATATAAGTTAAGCGGTTCAATGTATAAAATATTTATTTTTAATTATTCACATTTTTTCCAATAGATATTCAAATCATTACATAGGACTTTTTTGCAGTTCTTGGGGCTGATTGGCATTTGAGCGCCATTGTTTCCTTTAACTTCTTTATTATTGAAAACGCTGATGCCGCCGCCGTCATGAATGGCAATGGCCATCTTATTAGGTAATTTTTCGGTGCCCTTCCGAGTGAGCCAGACAAAATAACCGGCATCTGCGGCCTATCGGGTTCTCATTTTATCACAGGTGACAAAAAAGCAGGGGGTACTAAGAATAGAAATTATATAACAAGTGTATTTGAATTAGAAATGCTGGCGGCCTGAAGTTAGCTTATTAAAGTTAATTCAACAAATAAATACATGCCCGCGCCGTAATTATTTTTTACGATAAGCTTTTTTTATATATATTATTAATTATGCCTGATATCAAATTAAAAATAGACAAGCTTGTGGATGCTTTTCTTCTTCGGCCCGGAGGCGACGAAGATTCACATTCTACATCACCGGGTATCACAACCGGCGCTATTGTTTGGGGCGTTCTGTTTCGTTCGGCTATTATCATAATCGGCTCTCTTTTTTTATTTGAAGCTATGGAGCTTTATAATTACTGGTGGATTTCACTATTCGCGTTGTGGTTTCTGGCGGTTTACCCGGGATGGCAGCAGTATAACAAATTCAGCCAGCGTATGGAAGAATTCACAGAAACAACACTTTGCGGTTCCTGCAGGAATTTTGACCCGTCAAGCCAATTATGCACTAAATATGATGAACACGTCAGCGCCGAGTATGTGCCTTGCGAAGGTATGGACTGGGAGCCGAAGTAGTTATTAATTAAGCGTTTCGCTGATGTTTAATACCTTACCACGTCGAAATTGGACATACCTCCTTCTATCTCGATAAGGATTTTTCCTTTGCCGTTATCCGCCAGGGGGCTGACGTAGCGGCCTTTTTCCTTATGTGTGAATCCTTTAAAATCCCTGTTCGACAGGCCTGTTTCTGTGAGTATTTCTGCGTCCATTGTTTTGGGTATAAAGACTGAAATATTTGACAGTCCGCCGCTTATATCGATTTTCACGTCATTATGCCTGTCGCCAAATTTGAGCGTTACATCCGACGCCCCGGTGCTGAGGTCGAGCTTGCTAACCTTAATTTCGCTCATGTCAAAATCGATGTTACAAGCCCCGGCATCTATGCTCATATCCCACAGGACTGAATCATTAAGGCTAATATCTGCATACCTTCTGCTTTTAAATTTTCCCTTTACTCCGAGTTTAACTTCCACTGCCATATCATAACCGTTATCATCGGGGAAGCTGTTAAGTACAGTCAAACCTTGTCCGCTATAAAGCTCTACGAGCTTATCGGTGCGGCCTGCAAGCTCGAAATTACCGGCTCCACCGTCAAATTCAATTAATGCGTATTTATAAGCAGAATCCATCTCAACTTCCATCATTTCCTTGCGGCCCTTGTACTCTCTGTTATTTCCGATATGAAATTCACCTTTATTAAAAAACCAGAATATACCGCTGAAAAAAGATATGATCATAAGCGAGAGAAGCAATGAACTCAGCCCCGCCAGAATATATTTGATGATATCAGGCAATTTCAATAATGATATACCCCAGAATATGAGCAGCAATGGCCAGAAATCCCAAATACCCGATATCTGCCATTTCATGACACCCAGGTTCATCAATAAGAAGAATAAACCCAGAAAAATCAGGAATGTGCCCCAAAATACGGTCGATGTATTGATACTATTTTTCATTGCTTAGTTCCTCCGGGGCTCTGTTATGTGACCTGGTTTTATAAATAATATATCCTCCGACTGCTATCAGCGCGACCGGCCAGATATAGTCAATATCAAGAACGGGTATTACATTATTCAAAAAGAAAAGCCCGCCTATAATGATAAGTATAATTCCGAAAGCCTTTTTTCTTTCGGATCTTTGCTTCATTATTTCTTTCATACTTTTGTGGCTTCCAGATTCTTCTTTAACCTCATTTTGCTCTACCGGTTCGCCTTCCGCTTTTTTTCCCGGCTCGTCCCATGTATAAACCACAGGCCTTTCGGGAACAATTATCCACAGAACGATATATGCAAGCAGGCCGATGCCGTAACCCAGCGCGGTAATAATGAACAGCGCCCTGACCAGTACCGGATCTATATCAAAATATTCACCCAGACCTGCGGAAACACCGCCGATCATTTTATTTCTTCTTGACCTGAATAATCTTTCTTTCATAATTTCACCATAGTAATCAAAAAGATTCTTTACTAACAGCTTATACGCCTGCTGTTTTTTTAAGTTTCAATTTTTTCATTTATCCTTCACTTAATTTTTTACTTACTTACATATTAATTATCCTTTGAAATTTCGTCTCTCATGATTAATATTACAGATTAACAATTAACATTTTATTAATTATTCCCGGAAGCCGCCAAATGGCATTTTTCTTCTATAATAATGAGATAGAAAACAAAGTTAAGCTGATTACTCCATCTGCTTTCATGGATAAAGCTATAAATAATAAAGCGCCCGGTTCTTTTATCCTGATTGTACCCACTAAAAAGCAGGTCAGGCGCTATACCAATGAATTCATCAGAAAATACTATTACAAAAATGCCATGCCGGTCGGCAATTTGAGGATATATAATTTCAGGGATTTTGTTAATAAATGCTTTAATAAATTATTGCCTGCCAATAATTATATTCAAATTTCCGATGCATACAGGCTTACCCTTATCGAAGAGGCTGCCGGTAATGCCGGGCTGGAATTTTTCAGCCGCGGGAAAGCGGGTTTCAGCAATTCAGTTATTGAAAAACTGGACTCCGTTATTTACGGCCTGAAAGAAGACGGCATACTCCCTGAAAACCTGTATGAAGACCTGAAGAGCGAAAGCGGAGAAATTAAAGATAAAAAACGCCTGACAGATATTTACAGGCTTTATAACAAATACCAGAATATTATCGGCAACAAATACCTCGATTATCCGGAAACTATAAGCCTGGTAATTAATGAGATAGACAAAACAAGGGCTGAAGGCAGAAATATCATAGAAAAAGCTTATCCCGAAAGGCCATCTATCCTGCTGCACGGCTTCAGCGAATTCAAAAATCCTGAAGCGCGCTTTCTGGCAAGGTTTGGCGAATCAGGGCTCCCGGTAGCCGTAAACGTGGATTATGACGAAACAAACGGCCCTCTCTTCGGCAATCTTGAGGATACCAAAAAAATACTGCTCGATACCGGCTTTCTGGGTGAAGAAATACCATTTGATGAAGAAAAGAATGAAATTCTTTCTGAGAACATGAAAAGGGATCTCTTTTTCAGGCAGAATCTGTTTAACGCGGAAGCGCCTATATCAAATGAAGATCCGGGCACGCAGATAAGTATTTTCGCCGCGGATGACCGCGATGACGAAGTGGAATCCATAGCCAGGTTAGTCAAATACCTGAATGTGGAAAAAGGCATTGCCCTGCATGATATTTGCATTTCTGTCAGGCAGCCGGGTCTTTATACTCAGCTTTTCAGGGAATGTTTTATTAAAAACGGCATACCGGCCAACATCAGCGACCGTTACAGCCTCGACAGGTCGCCGGTGGCAATTGCCATCTTCTCTTTGCTGAATACTGTTATATACGGGTATAGGAAGGATGACCTTCGTAAAGCCCTGAACAGCGCTTACCTGGATTTTACAAATGATGGCTTTCCGGTTAATACCAGTAATTTATTCCGGTTTTCTTCAGATTTAAGAATTACGGGAGGGCTTAGTAGGGGCGGAGACAAAAACTGGGAATGCAAACTCAATGCTGCATCTAAGCTGTATTCAGCAGTTATCCGGGATGATAAAGGAGATATTGACGAAATGAAGCTGAATGAGCTTAAAAGAAATTTGAAAAAGCTCGAGCAGGCTAAGGTGGATTTCCGAAGGATAAAAGAGCTTATCAGCTTTGAAAACAGGAAGATCAGCCCCGCGAAGTTTTCTGACATAATCAAAAAAGGTATCATTAAAAAATTCAGGATATCAGAATTGATATTCAATAATTATCAAATTTTAAAAAATAATAAAGCTTATTACACTGATACTGAATACATTCAGCTTGTGGAGGATTGCGAAAAGGACGCTAAAGCACTGGAAGCTTTAATCAAGCTGACTGATGAGCTCTCCTTTATTATCAATGACAGATATAAACATAAGGAATTTACTCTCGAGGATTACACCGAAAAGCTGAAAACTGCCGCTTCAGCCGCAAGGTTCCAGATAAAGGAAAAACACGGCTACGGAGTTACCATAACAAGCATTGAGCAGACACGCGGCATACCGTATAAAGCATTAATACTAAGCGGAGCGGTTGACGGGGAGCTCCCTATAGCTTACACGCCTGAAAGGTTTCTAGGAAAAGAGCTGGACGAAAGTGAAGACCGCCATCTGCGCTCAGAAAGGCTGCAGTTCTACCAGTTCCTTACTAATGCCTATGATTTTGATCTGGAGCAGAAAAATTACTATATTTTTTATCCAAAAACTGATAATGAGAAGGAACTGGTTATATCACCATTCATCAATTCGCTTTTGATGATATCAAATAATACCATCGTTACTGACCTTAGCAGGGCACGGCAGGATAGTGGCCTGAAAGCTCAGCTCCCATGGCTGGACGCCGTGATATCAAAACCGGGAATTATGGAATACACAGGTAAAACAGTTTTTGATGACATTAAAGTCAATGAGTATGAACATCCGTTATTTTCTGATGATTTTAAAAAACTAAATGAAGAAGCGTCGAATTATCTGCGCTCCTTACAAAAAAAGAATAAGGGTATCATACATGATAAAGATCATGAAGATACTTTCTCGGTCAGCAGGTTGGAAAGCTATGCTTCATGCCCGTATAAATATTTCGCGGAAAGCCTTTTAAAACTGGAAAAAAAAGAAGAGAAAGATACCTTCCTTTCCGCTCTTGATAAAGGCTCAATAATGCATGAGATACTTCATTTGTTTTACGAAAGGCTGCAGCAGGATATTTACGCTACAGATGATGCAGGCACAAAAAAGCTTAAGCCTGTAAAGCTTGATCCGTTTAAAAAAGAAGATTATCTGGAGCTGCTCAAAGCAATAGCGACGAGAGTTATTAAGCTGTATGAATTCGATCATCCTTTCTTTAAGCTGGAGATGGATGATATTTTCGGCAGCGATGATAAGCAGGGCATACTTGAATTTTGGCTTACGGAGGAATTGAATCGCATCAGGCAAGGATGGCCGCTTAATCCCGCACTTTTCGAGTATTCATTCGGGCTGCCGCATGATAACAGGGATGCCGTAGAAATCGGTAATGGCCTGAAGATAAGAGGAAAGATCGACAGAATCGAGTTAGATGAAAATCATGAAGAATTCCTGATCGCCGATTATAAACTGAGCGCCGGCAGCCTTAAATTACACAAAGACATTAAAAACGGGCGGGCTTTTCAGATACCTGTATATATCAAAGCCGCGGAAAAGCTGCTCCATGACGAATATGGAATTAACGCTATTAATAAAGCGGCGGCTTACTACAATCTCACACCGGCTATGGAAAATAATAAGCCTGTAAGCGCTTATTTCCAACTCGCGACCGCTAAATCGGGATTCAAGGATTACAATTCCAGAAAATCCTCTCAATTCTGTAAAGATGAAAACGAAAAGGCGGAAATGATAACCTCGGCTCTGGACAAAGCCCTTGAAATTTACCGGAATATTAATCAGGGCCGCTTCCCGGTTGAGCCCGCGGATAAAGAGGTTTGCCAACACTGCTCATTCCATCCCGTTTGCAGGATAAGATTGCGTGAACCCTTCTCCGGAAATGAAGCCGCCGGAGAGGACAGCTCTGATGGGTAGAAATAACGAGCGGGATGCCCTTGAAATATTTGAGGCCGGGCTTAATGCGGCCAGGCCCGAATTTTTTTTTAGAGAATTAATTAAAAAAAATGGCAGCCGGCTGATTTGCGCTAATGAATATGTACATATATCCATACCTGTTGATGATATCAGGGTAGCAGCTCTTGGTAAAGCCGCCTGCTCTATGTATAAGGCATTTACAGGCATTTCCGGCACCGTAAAGAACCGCCTTATCATTACTAAGGATGAAAAATGCGATGGCGCGATAAATGCGGGCCATCCTCTTCCTGATCAGGCCAGCCTGCAGGCAGGAAAAATGCTATATGATTTTTTTGCTGACTGTGATAATGACAAAACGATTGTTTTTTTGCTGTCGGGAGGCGCTTCCGCCCTGGCTGAATATCCCTGTGACGGAATTAGTCTCGATGAACTGGCCGCGTTTAACGAAGTACTGATAAAATCCGGTATGCCGATTGAAAAAGTCAATACCCTGCGCAGGAGCATTTCCGAGATAAAGGGAGGCAGGCTCGCGGCAGCTTCCAAAGCAAATATTTACAGTTTTATTATCTCGGATGTCAGAGGCGATAGTATTGAATATATAGGCTCCGGGCCCACTGCTGCAGATATTTCGCCAGGGACTTCACCCATGGAATTAATCCGCGAATATGATCTTTGTGAGGCTATCCCCGGAAATATAATGAATTTATTAAAAAATTACTCCACGGATACGATTAATTCCGGAGCGCATATTGTGAATATTATTAGCGCGAACAACCAAAAAGCGCGGCTGGGGGCAGAAAAAAAAGCTCAGAAACTTGGATATGAAATTATGGAAAATAAATATATGTATGGCAGGGTTCAAGACGCTGCGGATTATATTATTGGAAAAGCAACAGCCATTCAATCCGGACAGGGCCTTATTTACGGCGGGGAAACCACCCTGAAAGTGAAAGGCCGGGGTAAAGGCGGAAGAAATACTGAACTGGCGCTCAGATGTCTAAATGAGTTACATAAGACCGGAATTATACTGCTCAGTTGCGGTACTGACGGCAGCGACGGCCCGACGGACGCGGCTGGCGCCTGCTTCCGGGCTAATGGCGGCTATCCTTATGAACTGATAGCCAGTTATCTTGAAAATAATGATTCTTATAATTTTTTTAATAAATTCGGAGGCCTGGTAAAAACAGGCCCAACCGGTACCAATGTTGGGGATATACTGGTTATTTTAAAGGTTTAGGCAAATTCTTTATTGCCGTCAGCAATTTGATTCATCCAAATTCTCTTATTTTCCATGAAATAGTCTTTTGCCGCTTCGTATTCATTGGGTATTATGCCGTCCAATATGGCTTCTTCAATGTTTTCTTTAAGCAGTCCTACAGCTTTGCAGGGCTTAAGGCCGGTAATTTCCATTATTTCATCACCTTTTATGGGTGATTGGAATTCGCGCAGCTTATCTTTTTCCTGAACATCCAGTACTTTTTGAAATACCTTCTCGTAATTCCTCCTGTATTTCATGGAGAGGTTCGGATTTTTTGTAGTAATATCGGCCCTTACCAATGTAAAGAGGTCTTCAAGGTCGTCTCCCGCTTTAACTGCTAGCCTTCTGACGGCCGAATCTGTAACACCGTCATCAACGAGTACCATAGGCCTTTGATGCATTCGTATAAGTTTTTCGACATATTCAAGCTTATCCATTGGCAGCTTAAGTTTTTGGAATATGCCTTTCATCATACGCGCGCCTGATTCTTCATGCCCGTGGAATGTCCAGCCGTGAGTTTTGGTGAATTTTTTGCTCCTGGGTTTTGCGATATCATGTACAAGTGCCGCGAACCTGAGCCAGGTATTATTAGTATTCGGTACGATATTTTCAAGCACTTTAACAGAATGGAAGAAAACATCCTTATGACCGAATTTCTTATCATCGGTTTCGACTATTTCCACACCTGCTAATTCAGCAAGCTCTCTGAAGATCAAATGGAGTATCCCTGAGTTATAGAGTAATTCAAGCCCTACTGAGGGATTGTCCGAATTAATAATTTTTAAAAATTCATCTGTTATTCTTTCCTGGGAAATAATGGCTATTCTTGGCGCCAGTTTTTTCATTGCTTTAATGGCAGCTTCATCGATCGTAAAATTAAGCTGCGCGGCAAACCTGGCAGCGCGCATCATCCTTAATGGATCATCAGAGAAGGTGATTTCGGGATCGAGGGGCGTTCGTAATTCCCTGGATTTTAAATGTCTTTTTCCGCCAAATAAGTCTATAAGTTCGCCCATTGTTTCTTTGTTCAATGAAACGGCCATGGCGTTTATAGTGAAGTCCCTTCTTTTCAGGTCGTCATCGAGAGTTCCTTCGCTGACAACAGGTTTGCGCGAATCTTCTTTGTACTCTTCTTTCCTTGTACCCACAAATTCCAGATGATATTCACCTATTGGTACCATTGCCGTACGGAAGCGCTCATATATTACTGCTTTAGAATTGAATTTCTTTGCTACGGCTTTTGCAAATTTCAGAGCATCGCCGACAACTGTACAATCCAGATCGGTACGGGGACGGCCCAGGAAATAATCCCTCACATATCCGCCTACGGCATATAGTTTGATTTCTTTTTCATCTGCGAATTCACCTAACTGCAAAAGAATATCATCACTGATCTCTATTTGCTCAGCAGGATATTTAACATGGGTAACAAAAACCTGTTTAGGGAGAATTCTTTTTCTTTTTTTCTTTATAGTTGGTTTGCTGTTCTTATCTTCCATTATTCTTTGTCTGATTGGTCTGATCTTAAACTTCGTAAAACATCAAATTGATAAATATCTTCAATTTTATTTGGTTGAATATTTGTTCCGTACTTATTATTTACTATTTCAATGAGCTCTTCGGTATTATTTAGTTCCGAGTTCAATTCATCAGGCATAAGTGAGTATAGTTCTCCTTTATGCCTCACTGATAAACCTGTCGAAGGGTTGAGCCTGTTAAAATCTCGGAATAGTTTTAACGGGGACAGGATATCGAGTTTAATCATATATTTTTTGGGATCCTCTTCTTTCAGTTTTTCTCTGATACCGGGCTTGTCCAGAGCATTATAAGTAACTTCGGGCAATGTATGAGATAGATGATCTGATGGGAAAAGATCATAGTACTCAGTTATCTTTATATCATTGAGATACAATTCCGCGTGGAAAGGAAATACCTCTGATACAGCTCTGAAGATCAAAGAATTTTGCTCAATGCTGTCATCGGTAAACACTCTGGAAATGCCTTCTCTTATA
Organism: uncultured Hyphomicrobiales bacterium; assembly: GCA_964544155.1. Classification (GTDB taxonomy): domain Bacteria; phylum Bacteroidota; class Ignavibacteria; order Kapaibacteriales; family UBA2268; genus CAZJAH01. Next base: position 196,162 of record CAZJAH010000001.1, read on the forward strand.
TGGTCCAAGGTGATTACTTCGTCAGGGCCGTAAATAACCGGTTTAGGTACGAACTGATCTCTATCGCCTGTCGGCCTGGACGAAACAGCCGACGCAATCCCGATAAAGCTGGTATCTTTTTCGTTGATGATATCTACTGTTTCGTATCTGACCGGGAAAAATCCTGTACCTCCCGTAAGTGAAACCGCCATCATTGTCGTAATCAGCGGTGAGGGCGATTTAATTGGGCTGTCTTCAGCAAATAACCGGTTTGCCAGAGTGAAATAGTCATTTCTTTCCAAAATTTGCAAAATTGGTATATTGGATGTCCTCGTCAGTCTAAAGCTTTCTGAGCGGTACATATTACCGGTGGATATTATGAAATATCTTTTGTCTGTTTCTTTAGCCATTTCATAAATATTAACTGCAAGATCCCTCGATTCGGCAAAGGTTAATTCATTCACAATTACAGGGATAACAGGCTTATCGGGAAATACTTTCTGAATGAAAGGAATCTGCGATTCAATTGAAAACTCAGCGTTTTCCTTAGTGCTTATGTGGCCTTTATTGGAATACTCATAAAGCTCGTTTTTACCGGCAAGCAGTTGTGCCGCATCAGAATCTACAAATGATTTTCCTAATGGAGACGTATAGGATTCGCCCTTAAATATTGAAACGGTTTTTTCATCAATATGTTCCGCAGGCCCTATAATGATGACTCCGTCAAAGAGCGAATCAGCAGCATATTTATATGCTTTAGCTAGTACTTTGCCGGATTTATCATAATCATAAAAAGGAGCAAAGAGGCCTATTGCCTCATAATTAACAAATTCCGGTTCATTAATATCCATAACGTTAATAATGAATTCTTCAAGAGAATCCCTATCAGCCGGATATTTTGAACCCGCGAAATAGTGTGGCCTGTGGCTGATATCCTCTGCGGGGAGCATATCCTGAGCGTTTAGGCCGATCGCAATAAGCGCTAATAATGCTGGTAAAAGTATTTTTTTCATCAGACTGTAAGCTGGTAAGTTATACATAACCCTATATGTAATAACAGGACCGGCGTAAAAACATTACATTATTTTGAATAATGCAGTACAATTTTTTTTTTAGGTAGACAAATATAAGTAAATAAAATTTTTAATTTTGTAATAAAATATTCATACGATGAATTATTTTTCGGAATATTGAGTTATTTCATTAACTTTTCTGACCGATTTCATCCCTTTATCCCTTCTTTCTATTACTTCAAGTGTTGAAGCATATATTTCCTTCCAGGTAAGCCCGAACTTAACAAGCAGTTCGTCAGGTTCGCCGCTGCCGCCGAAAGTATCTTTAACGCCGACAAATTCCATGGGCACGGGATAGTTCTTAGCGGTTACTTCAGCTACGGCGCTGCCGAGGCCACCATGCACCTGATGTTCTTCAGCAGTTACAATGGCTCCGCAATCTTTAGCGGCATCCACAATAGTGTGAACGTCTATGGGCTTTATGGTGTGCATATTGATCACCCGAGCTTTAATGCCTTTTCTTTTTTCAAGTTCCTCTGCTGCCAACAGAGCTTCCCACACTAATAATCCGCAAGCTATTATTGCTACGTCATTACCTTCGCGGAATATTGAGGCTTTACCAAGTTCGAATTCAGTTTCAGTTGTTGTAAACCTGGGAATCGCCGACCTGCCGAACCTTATGTAGGCCGGGCCGTACATTTCACCTATGGCTATTGTCGCTTTTCTGGCTTCTTCATAGTCGCAGGGTACCACTAAAGTCATATTGGGCAAAGCCCTCAGCAGGGCCACTTCTTCAAGCGATTGGTGTGTAGCCCCGTCAGGGCCTACTGTTATACCCGAATGCCCACCGCCGATCTTGACATTTGCGTCGTTATAGCATACAGAAATCCTGAGCTGATCGGCATTACGGAAAGCCGCGAAAGCGCTATAGCTTGAGAAAAATGCTATTTTGCCGGACAGGGCCATTCCCACGGCGATGGTAGTCGCGTTTTGCTCGGCTATGCCGATAGAAAAGAATCTTTCCGGGAATCTTTCTTTAAAATAGGAAGTCATTACCGATCCGGTTATATCGCCGCCAAGGACAATGATGTTGTCGTGTTTTATACCAAGTTCAACAAGCGCTTCTCCAAAGCCGTGTCTTGTTGGTTTCTTTCCGTTCATTTCGAATTTCCGCATCGCTGCCTGCAACTCTATATATTATTTAAAAAATATTAATATTACTTGCTTAGTACTTCGAAATTCGCCTTTGCGGCTAATTCCATTATTGCCGGCCCGTACATGTCGGGATCATTTACGTCTATTTGTACAAGATATCTTTCTGCCAATACAAACCTGAGATAGACCTTACTTTCGGGTATATCTCTTGTCATATAGCCTGTGTACCTTAAATTTTCAAATCTTCCTTCAAGTTCCTGCGATCTTAGATCTTTTGATTCAGGTTTCCTGCCGTAATAATTGTATTCTTCTTCAGTCATATAATTACCAACATCTGTAATGGAATAGGTAATCAACTGATTTTTGTCTAAATTGTAAAATTGTTTCATGGCATTGGAAACCGATTCACCGTTTAATAATCTGATTCCGTAGGATACAGGTTCAGATTCGAAGTTTGCTAAACTTGATGGCAACACTTTACCCAAATCTTCCGGATCCATTGGTGAGCCTTCTTTTCTGTTTTCGATAACAGGAGGTTTTGTTCCATTTTTAGAGTTAAAATCTTTTGATTTGATCTGAGTTTTATTAGTTGATACATCCAGCTCTTTAAGATCGCTTGAGTCATAAACAGGTTTTTCCTGCTGATAAGTATGCTCTTTATGATTATCATCAGAGTTGTTACCGCAGCCAACCGATAATAATAAAACAAAAAAGGCCGTTACCAAAATCCCTTTCATTTAAATATCCTTCAATTCTTCCAATGCTTTAAGAGCCTGTTCTTCCGTAGGCGGTATGCCGTGCCAGCCGTACTGATCTTTCATAAATGAGACTCCGTTGCCCATAAAAGTCTTAGCGATAATCACCGTAGGTTTTCCGACATTATTTTCGTTATTTTCAATAAACCTGTCCAGGGCGCCGGTAATCTCCCTGTAATTATGGCCGTCGATATTAATGACGTTGAAATTAAATGATTTGAATTTATCATCTATGGGATAAATATTCATTACATCATGCACGCGGCCGTCAATCTGGCAATCGTTATTATCCACAATCCAACACAAATTATCAAGCCCGAATGCTCCTGCCGACATAGCAGCTTCCCATGAACTTCCTTCCTGAAGCTCACCGTCGCCGGTGACACAGAATATTTTACGGCGGTTCTTATCTACAAGCTTGTCGCTCATGGCCATTCCTACAGCTATGGATACTCCCTGTCCCAGCGAGCCGGAGGAAGTTTCCACGCCGGGTAGTTTCATATCCCTGCCCGGATGGCCCTGAAGCCTGCTTCCCCATTTCCTGAGCGTATGAAGTTCTTCGATGGGAAAATGCCCGGAACGCGCAAGTACCGAATAAAGCACGGGAGCCATATGGCCGGCGCTCAAAACAAAGCGGTCTCTGCCTTCCCAATCCGGATTAGAAGCGTCATAGCGCATATATCCGCCGAAATAAAGAACTGCCATGACGTCGGTTATGCCTAATGGGCCGCCGCTATGGCCTGATTTAGCCAGGAAAAGACTCTTGATTATATCGCGTCTCATCTCAAGGGCGATCTCAGGAAATTCGCTTAGTTCTCGTTTTCTGTTCTCAAATAGCTTGTCGGAAAATTCTATCTTCAATTCCATCGCGATTATTATGTGTCTTAAAATTCACGAAAATCAAAACTACGAAATTTCTAACTTTTAAAGCCCCTTTTGGGTAAAATTTATTTAAAAAATTTTCTGCATCTTAACGCGAAATTAGCAGGATATTAATAATCCGATATATTACTTCACAAGATTATTGGATTTGGAACGAATTATACTTTAAGGTGTAGCTTTGTTTAAGATTAAGTGATGAGTGGAATGTTTTAAGGGAATTGTAATGAGATTAATTATAGTATTGGCGGCAGTTTTGTTAATTAGCGATGTGAGTGTGCTTTTCGGGAATAGTGATTATTATGTTCTATCAAAATCCACAAAAGGCAAGGAATTCATTGTTGCCATACCGCCGAATGAATTACCCGGAATTGAGGAGGATTTTGCGGTTGAAGCCTATATAAGTTCTAATAAGAATTCATCTGTTAATATCCGGATACCATATTTGAACATTGACAGGGATTTCGATATTTACGCTGATACTCCCCTGGTAATAAATAATGATTTGATTAATCAGTTCGACCACAGACTGGAATTAAGGGATAACAGCCGGAGCAAAGCTGTGTTCATAAGTTCTGAAGATTCCATCAGCGTAAGTGTGTTTAACTCTAAGTATGTTACTTCGGAAGGTTATACTGCCTTCCCTGTTGAGTCATGGGGAACTGAATACAGGCACATGGCATACTATGATAATTATAGGGAATACGGAGCATTATGGTGGCAGGAAAAAGTCAGGCGTAACGCGGGGTTTATTATTATAGCCTCTGAAGATGACACAAAATGCGAAATCACGCTGCAGGGTGTTGGTACACCCGAAGTTAATGGTAAAAAAATTGGAGAAAAGATCGAATTTACTCTCAATAGAGGCGAAACCCGCCTTGTAAACACCCGCTCTTACCGAAACGGCAGGGATGATATATCAGGCACTATGATTAAATCAGATAAGCCGGTAGGAGTTATATCTTATCATCTACGAACAAATCTTCCTTCAACACAGGATGATTTCTATAATGGACTAGACCACTTAAGTGAATGGCTGATGCCAGTAGAAAGCTGGGGCTCTAATTTTTTCACTACTGACCTGATCGATTCGGATAAAGGAGATTTCTTCAGGGTAATGTCGTCCGAGGATAATACAGAACTAAGTGTAATATCCTACCACCCCGTTACGGGTAACGTTATTTATGAGGAGGAATTTAAATTAAACGATGCCGGTGAATTTTGGGAATATAATAATGATTTTACCGGACAAAATCCAAAAGGTATCCGCGGCCTTACAAAATGGTCGGCAGATAAACCTGTACTGCTCATGCAATATTCATATTCAGCGAGCTGGTATGATAATTCAAATAAGAACGATCCCTTCATGGTACAGGTTGTGCCGACGGAACAGTTTGTCAGCAGCGCCACTATCCAGGTACCTGAAAATGATTATTCTTTTGTCAGAAACCGGATAGCATTTATAATCGAGAATAAAGAACCTGGCGCGCTTGAAAGCTTCATTATCAACGGCCTGCCCTTGAGGAATTACGAAGCAAACATTCAGAATCAAAAAATTCCGGGTACCGATTATCACTGGTGTAAACTCGAATTGTCACCGGGAATATATAATATATCGAGTAATACTCAATTCGGGGCTTATCTATACGGCTCAGACCAATATAATTCCTACGGATGGCCTGTTGCAATGAAACTCGACTGGGAAGCATTTGTCGATACGCTAAAACCGGAATTGCATCTTATGCAATTCTGCGATGATATAGAATTCAGCATTAGCGATACAACCCACGGTGATACAACGGCTGAGGATTCACAAAGGGATTCCGGAATTGAACTCGTGTCAGTGCTGGAAATGGATAATTTCGAAATAGTTTACGATACACTTTCAAATGCCGGCGATACTCTTTCAAGAATATATTCAGCCAGGCCGGAAGTTATTGATAAAAGAACAAACGCTTACCTGAAGATAGAAGCGAAAGATTATTTGGGGAATACCGGCACTTACGAAATCTTCTATCCGCCAAAGGATAAGCTGCCTGTGATCATGAATATGGAAATTGATAGCCCCAGGGATAAGTATATGCCCGGTGAGATCCTGGCAGGAAATCTGATGGCTTCACTCCCTGAAACCGGATTTTACAAATATGATTCCCTTAATCTTAGGATTGAATACGATCCGATGGAATTCAATGTACTTGACGCCGAACTGGATGAAAGCTTAATTCCGGAATATGAACTAAGCAGCAGGATTGAGAATTTTTCAGATAAAGAAGAATTAGTTTTAACAGTAATTAACCCCGGATCCTATATTCAGGACAGCATTTTTATCAACCTGAAGTTTAAAGTCCTGCTTAGCGGATCAGTGGATTATAAGGCAAAGTTCAGCCTGAGCGGTATAGGCATTGAACCTGAATGCCTTGATATCGATTATCCTGAAATTTCAGTGAAAGTCAATAATTGTACAGGCGACCTCCGTTTGGTCAGCAGCGGTGAAAATAAATTCGGAATTGAAGAGATAAACCCCAATCCCGTGAACTCCAATATTCTTAATATTGATTACAGCGTAGGATTCGATACTTACACAAGTATAACTATTTATAACTCAATGGGGCAAGTTATTGAAACACTTAGGGCTAGCGATACCAAAGCAGGTGAATATTCCATTTTGTACAATATTAACCGATTAGGCAGCGGGCAATACTTTATAAGGATGGATTCAGGCCCTTACTCAAAAACGCGCAAGTTCATAATATCCAGATAAATAATTCCATTTTAAAAAAGAAACAAGCCCCGGAAATCTTCCGGAGTTTTGTTATTTTTTTTTGGCATAGATTTTTCTATATTTAAAACCGTAAGAACTTTCGTTTATCAAAATTACTGATAATTAATTAACAGCGTCATTCAGCGGTTTTAATTTGAAAATAAAAAAATATATAGCGTCGAGCCTCCGTGAAGGCAAAACCCACATCACACGTGAACTGGGTGATGACGCCATAATACTATCCAGCAGGAACGCCGTCGATCCTAAAACAGGCGAAAATATCGTCGAGATAGTCGCCGCTATCGACGACGGGCCGAAACCGGAAAAAAATGAACTTCCTGAAAGCCATGAGTCAAAAATAAACTTCACACCTCCGAATACGGGATTTTCGGGCCTGCCGGATAAAATCCACAAAGAGATAGAGCATATGCATTCACTGCTGCGCGATGTAGCGAATAATATCAGGTATAAATACAGCAGCTCTCTGAATGAAGTTAACCGCGCGCTTTATAAAAAGCTAATTGACGCTGAAGTGAGTGAAGCACTGGCACTTAAGATCATCGCGGCGGTTTCCGCAGCGAACGCCACCGCTGATACCACGGCTGCGTTCGATAAGGCAAGGGCAGAAATTGCTTCAATGATCGAGATTTTTCCGGCCATTAAAAAAGCCGATGGCGCCAAAAAGATCATATTTTTAGGCACAAGCGGAAGCGGAAAGACCTCTACCCTTGTAAAACTTGCCGTTATCACACAACTTGTTCAGAAAGCAGATGTGCTGATCATTTCCGCAGACACATACAAGGTCGGCGGCGCGGAACAGCTTCAGACCTTTGCATCTATAGCGGGAATTTCCTTTAAGTCGGTTTATTCCGCGGAAGACCTTGAAAAAACAATACTCAGGGAACTGGAAAGAGATTTTATTTTTATCGATACGATTGGGAAAAGCTATAAGGATAAGGAGCATATTTCCGAACTGAAAGATTACATACGTGCGGCAAAGCCTGATGCGAACTACCTGACAATGTGCGCCAATTACAGCAGGACTACCCAGATAGATATGATAAACAGCTTTAAAACTCTGAAGCCGGACGCTCTGATCTTTACAAAAACAGATGAAACATCGGTATTCGGCGGCCTGCTCGATGTTCTAAACAAAACAGGGCTGCCGGTGGCTTATTTTACCAAAGGCCAGAAAATTCCGGATGACATTGACCCCGCCAAGCCTTTAGCCCTGGCGGAGATGATCCTGCCTGTTAATATTCATGACAAAGAAAGCTAAGCCTATGGAAACAAATGTAGAAACTCCATATATCATGACAGTTTGCAGCGGTAAAGGCGGCATAGGCAAGAGCGTGCTCAGCGCCAATATCGCCGCGGAGCTTGCTTCCGACGGGTATAATACATTAATTATCGACGCGGACAGGTACTTTCCCAATCAGCACCTGATGCTCGGAATAGAGCCTCCGGTTAGGCTGCATGAAGTCTACCAGAATCGGCTCCAACCAGTGAAAGCAGTATTCAAAATTAAAGAAAACCTGAGCATAATGGCAGACCTGCCCGGATCGAGTGAATACACCGAATTTGACCCGTCCAAATTAATCGATGTAATCACTTCGGTGATATCCGATAAAGATTTTGACTTTATCATTATAGATACTCCGGCAGGCGCTTCCCGGGAAGCACTTCAGTGCTGCAGCTTTGCCGATACCATCGCCCTGGTGGTTAATGATGAGCCTACCTCCCTGCTGGATGCTTACGGGCTAATTAAGCTGCTGCTTAAATACGTTAACACAGAAAAGATCAATCTTTTAATCAATAATGTAATTGACTTTGAAGACGCTGACGAGATATCGCGTAAGCTTAATCTCGCAACCGACAAATTCCTCGAGCTCGAATTCCGGGTTCTTGGATATGTACCATACGACAGGGCAGTACGGCAGTCCATTATCAGGCAGGAGCTGTTTATCAACGGCGAATCGGCTACAGACTTAACAAGATCGATCAAAACAATTGCCGGGCACATCATTCAGAAAGCCGGTATTGAACAGATTAAGGAATCATGATGTGTTAATTATCAGGATGATAGAAAATGGCTAAAGATAAAAATAAAGAAAATCAGAAAACGCTTACTCCCGAGCAGAAAAAACGCGAAGATGAAAGAAAAGAACGCGAAAAAAAAGAGCAGGAAGAGCTTAAGAAAAAAGAAAAAGAAAAGCAGGAACGCAAAAAGAAAAAGGAGCTCAGGGAGAAAAAGCGCAGGGAAAAAGCAAAGAAAATCCGTAAAAAAGAGCAGAAGCGCGTAAAAAGGCTCATGAATATGCCTTTCAAACTCCTGTGGCAGGTCGGCGGGCTTGTAACATTTCTTTCGTTTATAATAATTAATTACGCGACCGATACAGCCCTCATAGATTCATTATTCTACTGCTTTTTTATTTTTACCTTCATTTATCTTGTGGGCGGCGGTGCCATGGTGCTGATATTCTTCCTCATTTCCGAAGATAAGATAAAAGAACTTGAGTATCAGCGCGAACTTGACGAAAAGCGCAGACAGGAAGAAGAAATCAGGATAAAGGAACATGAGCAGAATAAGCTTGAAGAATTAGAAAAAGAAATATCTGAGAAGAAACTCAGGGAATCCATGCGCAGAAAAGAGTTATCAGCAGGGGAGTCGGAAGAAACTGCCGGCGAAGAACAGCCGGAAATAGAGCCCGGGAAGCTTCCTGATTTGCAGGATACCGGGCTGCCGGAGCAGCTACCGTTTGAAGAAGATATTGATTTTGAAGAAGATATGGCTTCAATGGAAGAAATGATGCCTGAAAATGAGCAGCAGGATCAGAAAAAAACTAAATCTAAAGAACAATCGGAAACCGGCACGCCCGGAGAAGAAGGTTTTATTACAGAAGAGGATATTGCCGAAATCATTGGCGGCGGCAGCGAAGAGAAGCAGAGCTGATGATATTTGATGTACATTTTTATTAATAGATTATTGACTGCAAATTAATTAGTTTTTATCTTCACAATAAAATTTGGGTATAAGTATATTAATCATTATAATTCGGCTCAAAAAGGAATTTCTTTTGGGATGATTAAAAATTTACGATAAAAATATATGGTTAAGATCAAAGAAAATATTGAAGCTGTTTGGAGAAGCTATATTGCCAACCGCAATGAAAAAACCAGGCATATACTGGTTATGAAATATATTTGGTTGGTTAAATACGTGCTCCAGCACATGAGCCTGCCGGATAATACAATTCTCGATTTGGATGATTTTACAAATATCGGCATATTAGGCCTGCATGAGGCCATTGACAGATATGACCCCGACCGCGGAGTAAAGTTCGAATCCTACGCTATTCCCCGTGTGCGCGGCATTATTCAGGACGAATTGCGCCGGCTCGACTGGCTTTCACGATCGGCCAGGAAGAAAGCCCACGATTACCTCCAGGCACACGATGAACTTAGAAGCGAAGTAGGGCGGGAAGTATCCCCAAATGAAATCATGAAAAAGCTTAACATAACACCCGAAAAATATCACTCTTACCTCCAGGCCGCTGCTGCCGCAAAAGCGTCACTTTCATTAAATGAATCTACTATTATTCAGCCGAAAAATGATGAAGATGCTGTCGATCTTCTCGAGGAAATTCCGGATATTGAACAGGAGAATTTCCTTGAAAAAATTCAAAGAGAAGAAAGGACTGATTTTATAGTGGATTATCTGCAGAATCTCAATGAACGTAAAAGATTGATCATGACGCTTTACTATTATGAAAACCTAACGTTTAAAGAGATAGGCGGGCTGCTCAGTGTTTCTGAAAGCAGAGTCTGCCAGATCCATACTAATGTTATTAAGGACATGAGATCAAAACTAAAAGAATTCGATAATGCTTGACCCTGTAATACAAAGAAGATTAGAGAACTTCTCGGAACTGCCTTCCATACCTGCAGTAATATCACAGGTTCTCAAAGCTTTGGATAATAGCGATATAAGTGCCTCCAGCCTTGCAGCCATAATAGAGCGCGACCAGACCCTTACGGCCCGAGTACTTAGAGTGGCAAATTCACCGTTTTACGGCTTTTCCAGAAAGATTGCAACAATTGATCTTGCCATTGTGGTAATGGGCCTTAATACCATTAAAGAAATTGTTCTGAGCCTTATCATCCAAAGATATTTCACCAAAGTAGGAAAAAATGTTTTCGACGTAAATCTTTTCTGGCATTATTCAGTTTTCTGCGGCTCTGCGTCCAGGTACCTTGCCAGAAAACTTAAATACAGGCTCGCAGGCGAGGCATTTGTGGCAGGCCTGATGCATGACCTTGGTATATTAGTGATCATCGAGGTATTCAGAAGCAGCTGGATAAAGATCAAAGAGCTTCAAAAGATTAAAAACATGGACTTAATTACCGCCGAGAATGCCGTGCTCAACTGCACCCATGCCGATATAGGCGCCTGGGTAGCCGAGAAGTGGAACCTGCCGGATAAGCTCTGCGCGGCTATTCACAATCACCATACTTCATTTAAATCTCTCAACGGCAATAAAGAATTCAATTCCGATTCTCTGGATTTCTCTGAAGAAATAAGCCAGCCCTTAACTGCCATTGTATCAATGGCTGAATGGTTCGCTGAGATAATGGAATTTAAAAAATGGGACCAGTCCCCAAACCGTCCTGAGCTTTACCTTTCCGAAGAAGTTTTCGGTAATATTTATGAAGACGGCCTTTACGATCCAAACAGCGCTTTCGAAATATTGAAGCAGGAAATTCTCAGCGAATATCAAAAAGCATCTGTTTTCACTGAAATTCCCGCAAAATCATTATATTAATGTATGGCAGATGAACTATCTAAAGAAAATAACGGCTTCTATGAGAATGACGGCCTTGAGAACGCTGATTTTGACAGGGATAAGTACATTCGCTCCCTTGAATCCGCTTATGAGCTTTTACAGCGCGAGGTAGAAATCCTCAGGGCTCAGAATAATCCCGTGAAAAACTCCGGGAATGCTGATATCTCATATCTTAAAGACGTACCGGGCGAATTTCTTTCCTGCCTGAGCGAATATGAGCTCCTTGAAAAACTGCATAAAAAGCTTAATGAAAAATACCCTGTCATTGAATCAAACATATATTTTACTGACGCCGCAGGGCGCCTGCATCCCGTATCGGATAAGCCCCTATCCCCTACAATCGACAGGACTTTCGCCTATCTTGAAGAGCAGGGCATTATCGATTGGGCAGCGGAAAACGGAAAATCCAGAATAATTCCCAATATCAGCAGCGAAGTTTCCGCTCCGGCTAATTTCATTATTGTCCCTTTATTTCTCAGGGCAGAATTAATTGGAATTTTTCTGGCAACTCTTTCATCCACACCTGCTGAATTAAGCGATAGCGATCTCGGCCACCTGGCTTTCCTGGCGGAATACGCCGCGATGACAATTGATAACCTTCGCAGCCTGCAGGAAAGGAAAAAGATCAGAAGCCAGATAGAGCAATTCCGGAAAAAAATGGCAAGTTCGTTTAAAATGGCTTCCGTAGGTAAGTTTGCCGCTTCAATTTCCAGAGAAATACAAAGCCCTATAGATATTATCAAAGCAAATATTGACCTTATCCGCTCGGGTGTTGGCGATCCCGACATAAGGCTTGATCTGATCCAAAAGAACCTGGATAAGATCAATACCGTAAACAGCAGGCTCGCAGCCATTTCAAGTGAATATTACGAAATGGAAAATGAAAGCATTTCTATACCTGATATCATTGAAGGGCTTTTAATGATAACGTCCGCCCAGTTCCAAAGGGATGGCATTAGAATTGATAAGACTATTGAAGATGGCGATTTTATTATCATAACAAATAAATCGAAATTCGAGCAGGCGCTGCTTAATTTGCTCCTGTGTTCCAGGGATTCTATGCCCGACGGCGGCATTATTTGCTTAAGGCTGAAATATTCCGGCAGTTACGCCCTTTTATCCTTAAAAGATGACGGCATGGGAATTACTTCCGGAAACCGGGATATTGCAGGCAATGATAGAATAGAAGAAACCGAGACTCTAATTAATGAACTTGGATTTAAATTAAATATATATAATGAAGAAGGCAAAGGTACTACTTACATAATGAGCGTACCAATGAAATGAATTTTTTAAAAATCATATTGATAATGACAATTGCCCTGACCTCAATGGCCAGGGGCCAGGTATTAATCGAAGGCCTTAGCATCGACAGCACCGGCAGGGGAATCATTTATTTTAGCAGCATGCCGGATACGGTTATCAGCGCATTAAGTCAAAATAAAAAAGAAATAATGCTTAAATTCCCAAAAGCAGGCCGAACAGACGGCCTTAGCGATGCTTCATCGAATACAGTTATCACTAGTATGTTCGCCACACAAAAAGATGATACCATAACAATTTTAGCCCGGCTCAATGATAAATACGGCTACACAGCTGCCCCGATGCCTATTTCCGAAACTATTTTGATAGATGCCTTTAAATGGGGCGACTTAAGCAATTCGGACGAATCTTACAGAACCGGGCTTCTTGCTCTGGAAATAAAAAGAAGGGACGAGGCTTTTTCAGAATTTAAAAAAGCCGTGGAGCTCAATCACCCCGACGCCGCGGGAATGCTCGGCATTTTGCTGCTGCAAAGAGGTATGACTTCATCTGCTTACTCCTATCTTATTAAAGCAGCGGAAAACAAAACAACTATATTCGATACATACGGCGCGCTGTCGCTTCTGCATAAATTCAGAGGAAATGATGAGCTGGCACGACTTTACAAAAGGTATTTCCTGGCATCGCCCTCAGAAGGGCTGCGTGAATTCCAGGTATCCCGCGTACCGGAAGCCGATACTTTGGTTATCGATGGATATGACGCGGCAGAAGCCGAACAGAAAGTAATTAACCGTATGAGTGAGGAACTGGGCGATACAACCCGTGGAGATGATAAATTCGATACTTTATTCGCACAGGATGCTGATACTTCCGCTGCCGCCGAACTAAACCGGTCAAAAGGAATTCTCCCCTGGTGGGGCGAATTCGCTATTATGGGAGTGGCCGCGCTGGCTTTGCTTGTGCTTTTCTTTTATCTGAAATGGCGAAACAAACAGCTTCAGGAATTAAAGCAAAAGGTAAATAAGAAAGAATCAAACGCTAAAATGCTAGAAGAAAAAAAGAAAAAAGCTCATAAAACTGCTGAACAGAAAGCAATACCTAAAAAAGGCGCCTCCGGAAGATTTATTGATAAAACCATCGATGACGATCCGAAACAAATTAAAAAAAGATCGGATGAAGTAACCGATTTACGTAACCGTACGTTAAAACAAGACAGGAAGAAAACTCTCAGAGATTCAGATAAGCAGGAAATACTGGATTTCATTAGCAGCCTGAAAGGTAAGCAGGAAGAAAGAACCGAGACAGCGGAAAAAGGTTCAGCGCGGCCGGCCGGAAACAGTTCTTCCGCCAAACTCGAAATGGCCATGAACCTGGCAAAAGAACAGCAGAAATTGAAATCTAAAGGTATTGAATCTCTAAAGAAATCCGATATACCCTCGGATATATCAAAACTAACAGAGGTTGCAAAAAACCTCGGTATTGAAAAAGGCAGCGTTGAAACCAGGAAGGCTCTTGATAAGCTGCAAAATGATAAAGACTATATGAGCAGCCTCTCGAAAAAATTCGGAGGAGCAAGCCAGGATGAAAATAAGAACAAATGAAATTTATAATTTTCTACATATTAACCTTCGTTTTAACGTTCGCGCGGCTAAGCGCGGATGAAAAACCTCATACTAATAATAATTCCGATGGCACAGTATTTGCTTATAACAACATAAGCAAACAGACGGGTTCTGTTGATACATTGGCAAACAAAAAAAACTACATCAGGTATGTAAGCAATAATTTAGGCCTTTACAAGGTCGCGATTGAACTCGAAGAATATGATATAGAAATCGAGATCAGCGTTTACAACCTGCTTGGCAAGAAAGTGCTGGAAGTTTTTGACGGCACTGCACGGGAAGGAGTTGAATACGATTTTTACGGGTCGAAACTTCCGAACGGGATTTACCTTTGTATTTTACAGGGCAAGGAATTTCGGGATGCTGAAAAAATTTTAGTTTCGAGGTAAATAATGCAGAATATTGTTCAGTCCGCTGATCGTGATCAAAGAAGAACAGGATCATTGCTCCCGTTTCTTATAGCGGGCCTGATGATAATTTTTTCTCAAAGCGCCACTGCCCAGTTTTCAGGCGGCGGATATGCCGAGGCATACACGCAAAGGGATATAGGCGCAAGGCCTATAGCTATGGCCGGAGCATACACAGCAGTATCCAACGAACCGAATTCGATATTTTACAATCCCGGAGGGCTTGGCTTCTTTTCTGAAAGCCCTATGTTCTCGGGTGCTGTTTCTTCTTCCGGTTTCGGCAGGACAAATGCTTCTCTATCCTGGGCGCAATTGGTTTACGATAACCTGGGGGTCGGGGTTGGCATAAACAGTAATATTTCAGGCTCTTTTCAGGGCAGGAATATATTAGGACAGCCCACAAACGAACTTCAGGGACTTCAGTATAATATAAACATGGCGGCAGCTTACAGGATTGAATTCATGAGCATGGGATTAAACGTCAAATATCTGACCAATAACCTCCTGGGTTCTGAAACATTTGCCAACGGCTACGGAATAGATATTGGCACAAAATTTCATGTTATGGACATGTTTTCGGCAGGTATAGCGGTTCAGAATATCTCGGCAATGATGTTTTGGAATAATGATGCTGAAGATGCCGAACCTCTTCCCTACACCGTTCGCGCAGGGGTAGCAATGGAATACGGCCTGAACGAAGAAGAGTACTTCACCCGCTCAACCGTAACCGGCGATCTTGAAAGGGTTTACGTCCCTCCTACGCGCTATATACTTTTGTCGATTGACGGTGTGCTAAGGCAGTACCATAATAATCCTTCACTAATTGCAGGCGTCGAGGCATCAGTACATGAAATGCTCGCTTTCCGCGGCGGTTTAACATTATACGGTGATAAATACGGCACAGGGGAATTATTCCCAATGAATAATTGGGGCGCAGGTATTTCTCTCAGGCCTCAGCTGGAGGAATTATTCGAGGATATTCCTTTTGACGCTCATATTGATTATACCATTTCTGACGAGTACATGACGCAGAGCGGTATATCGCACCATATTTCTTTGATGTTCGAGTTTTAATAAAAAATTTAATTTCGTATAAAAAATACCCTTTGCCTGATCTTCAGGCTAAGGGCATTTTATCCAAATCAACTCTTTACAGTACAAGCTTTCTTTTAACTTCCAAAGCAGACTTAGTATTAACTTTCAAAGCAGACTCAATATTATTCTTCATTTTAAGGATATTTTCGTACATATCCCCATTAAAAAGCCCTGACCCGCTGACTATCATATTAGCTCCCGCAGCGGCAATATCACCGGCATTATCCGGCTTAATACCGCCGTCAACCTCGATCTCCACATGTGAAAGCCCAGATTTATTCAGAAAATCTCTCAACTTTTCAGCCCTTCTGATAAATGAAGAAATGAACTTCTGTCCACCGAATCCGGGATTAACAGACATAAGCAAAATAAAATCAGCAAATTCCGCTGCTTCAAAGGCGTGCTCTAAAGGCGTCGCCGGATTAAGCGCTATGCCGGCGAGACAGTTATGCTGTTTAATGAGTGATAAAGTCCTGTGCAGGTGATGGGTAGCTTCCGCGTGAACCGAGATGAGATCAACTCCCGCCTCCGCGAAATCCGGTATATATTTATCAGGATCGGAGATCATCAGGTGGCAGTCCAAAGGCAGCGTGGAGTATTTCTTCATGGCTTTGACCACGGGCGCGCCATAAGATATATTAGGCACAAAATGCCCGTCCATAATATCGAGGTGCAGCAGGTCGGCGCCCGCGTCCTCGCATCTTTTAATTTCTTCCTTCAGCATCCCGAAATCAGCCGATAATAGGGATGGCGCTATTTTAATTTTGCTGTTCATTTATCTTTCACCTATCTTTTTCTTTTCTTTGTCTTCTTTTGCGTATTTATAGAATACTTCCAGTTTCGCGACAACCCTGCCGTACAGGCTTTTGGGAGGATATTTTCCTTTGTTGTTAAGTTTTCCGGCTTCGATATTCATAAGCGGTTTAATAGCGTCATCGATATTATGAATAGAAATAATGCTGAAATTACCGGCTTTTACATCCTCGATTATCTCATTATCCAGCATAAGGTCCTTCACGTTCTGCTCGGGAATAATAATACCCTGGTTGCCGGTGAATCCGCGGTCTTTGCAAATTTCGTAAAAACCTCTAATCTTTTCATTTACTCCGCCGATTGGCTGTATGTCTCCCTTCTGGTTTACCGAGCCGGTTATCGCCCAGGACTGTCTGATGGGTATTTCTGCTATTGCCGAAAGTATAACATATATCTCAGCGGCAGAAGCGCTGTCTCCGTCAATTCCACCGTAAGTCTGTTCAAAGGCTACCGAAGCTGTTAATGAAAGCGGCCTTCTGATGGCGAATTTCTCACGTATAAAGCCTGTGATTATCAGCACGCCTTTATTGTGTATTCTGCCGCTCATATCGGATTCGCGGTCGATATTCACAATACCGGCGTTACCCGCGCTAACTGTGGCTGTAATTCTTGCCGGCTTGCCGAAAGACATCAGGCCGTTGTTATAAACAGTCAGGCCGTTAATCTGGCCAATCCTTTCACCCTCTGTAGAAATAAATGTACTTCCTTCGAGGATGTGCCTTTTAATTTTTTCATCGATCAAATTATTTCTAT
The DNA here is from genome assembly GCA_964544155.1 of uncultured Hyphomicrobiales bacterium. Classification (GTDB taxonomy): domain Bacteria; phylum Bacteroidota; class Ignavibacteria; order Kapaibacteriales; family UBA2268; genus CAZJAH01. The sequence goes on from CAZJAH010000001.1 coordinate 213,501, forward strand.
ATTTGCGCTGTTCGCAGGCTTTTTCAACTTCAGCTCTGGTTATGTACTTAACGGAGCTTTTCCTGTCGTAGAAGGCAGCTTCTCTCAAAATATCTGCCACATCTGAGAACTTGAGGCTTATCCTCCCCTGAGAGCCAGCTTTTTCGACAGCCCACTCTACGATGGCGGCAACTCCGTCGGGTGAGCATCCCGGAAGGTTTTCTTCGGCAGTTATTTTTTTGATAAAGCGGGCGTAATTCTGCATCATGTCATCATCGAGTGATGTTTCATAATCGAATTGGGCATTTACTTTAAATATCTTCTTAAACCCCTTCTCATAGTGATACAGAGCGCGGTATAAAGTCCCGCCGCCAATGATAATGACCTTAACCTTAACTTCTATGGGTTCCGGTTTAAGATGTGACTGCGATATCTGAAAGAATGAATCGAATGGCTGCAACTCCAGCTTATTATAGAGCAGCACTCTTTTAAGAGCAGGCCATACACCAGGTTCCGAAAAGAGATCTTGGGCGTTGACTATAAGAAAACCTCTGTCAGCTCTAAGTATCGCGCCTCCTTTTATCATGGTGAAATCAGTTCGCCAGAATCCCCGGCTGTCGAATTCTTTTTCCACCGTTCCGAAAAGGTTATTGTATGAAGGGGTTGTTTCGATTACCATTGGGACATTTTCTGTCTGTGAATTATCCAGGACTACATTTACTTTGTAAACATTGAACATGGCGCCGTTCTTTTTTTCCTCCCTGGAATCAGCGAGCTGTGGTACTGATGCCTCGTTAGAAACAAAGAGGTTAAGGTTATTAAGTATGTGCTTTTTAACTTCTTCTATATAATTTTTGATCTTATCATCAAAACCGAATTCCTTTAAATCCTCAAAAGCGCTTGTGACTTCAATTGAAGCAGCAGCTTTATCGTGCTCCATCAGGGCTTTACGGAATTCTTTCATTATCTTCATTCCGGAACGCACAAGTTCAAAAATCTCGGCTTTCAGCTCACGGTGCTTTTGTTTAAATTCGCTTGCTTTTTCAGGTGACAGCTTGCCTTCTTCAACCAATTCATTAAGTCCGTCAATGTGCACGGGCTTGTCGTCGATCAGTGGGAAAACATCCGGCTGTACCTGGCCCTGGTCTGATTCTACCTGGCCTCTGACAAATCCCATAGGCTTGATTTTTTTATCGAATTTTTCCAGCATTTTCCGCTCTTTGTGCTGGTATTCCTCAATCAGGTTCCTTCTGGAAGATTGGTGAGATTCTTCCTCAAATAATTTCGGAAGCCTTCTTTTCAGAAAACTAATTATATCATCCATCGCAATAGAAAATTTCTTTCCCTGTCCGCGGGGCATTTTAATCAGGCATGGATTATCGGGATTTTTGAAATTATTAACATAGCAATAGTCATTTGTCAGGGGGCAATAGTGAGTGATGTCTTCCAGGAGCTTTTTAACTGTTGTGAGGCGTCCCGTACCGGACAGGCCCGTAACGAAGATGTTGTATCCCTTCGCGTCAAGCTGTGCGCCCATTCTTATAGCCTCTACGGCTCGCGGCTGGCCGACAATATTATCAAGCGGTTTTAAGTTGTCAGTGGTTTTAAATTTGAATTTTGAAACAGGGCATGACCATCTCAGTTCTTTCAGGGCTAATTTTCTGGGGCCGGGCTTTCTGTCTTTATTAGTCGGCATTTTTACTCCGGAAAAATTTAAACATCATAATTTATTGAAATAACTTTTGTTTTCTTTCCCTCAAAGTGCGATAGATCGGGTGAAGCAAGTACTTCTTTAATAACGCACAGGTTTGGCTTTTGTTCATTCCTTTTCGCAATCAGATAAAGGAAATCGGCCTTATCTCGTATCATTGAGCTTACTTCTTCATCTTCATCGCCAACGTTTTCTTCTATCTTGTATAAATACACTACGCGCCAGCCGGGATATTTTGCTTCGAGGAATTTTTTCAGGAAGAAATATATATGCCGTGATTCAAATTTATAGAAACGCGTGTACCTTTCCGCTACCACGGCAAGTATGGTTTTATCTTTAAATAATCTCTTAAATTCTCCGCAATTCATAATTATGAATTTGTTTTAAAAATATTAATGAATATTATTAATATAATATAAATGAAAAGAGGCATCCCGCTTTTAAAAAAGCAAAATGCCTCTTAATTATTAAAAATGCAAAAATTATTTCACAAATTGTTTTGCGTAATACTTAGGTGTAAGTTCTTCTCCGGTGGCTTTTTTGATCATTTCATTCCAGGTATATTTCTTACCCGGAGCGAACACGTTATCTATAAGATAATCGCCTGCTTCTTTTCTACCCTTAAAGCTCAGGTTTTGCTCTTCATTTTCATTGAGTACATCTCCGGCAATCTTGTAGTAAAGCTGTGAGGCGAGTAACTCACCCAGCAGGTAGTTGTGATAGTAGCAGGGCACGGTGGCTATATGTATCTTGGTAGCCCAGTCAGGCATATCGCGGCCTTCCGGCTTTCTGATCATCTGGTATTGCTCAACGAGGTCCCACCAAAGCTTATTGAGGTCCTGATCGGGATTGGCGTACATCTGCTTTTCAAATCGGTACATTACCTGCGACCAGCGGCTGAATACAAGCTGCTGCATGCGCAGTACTTTCGGAGCCACCTCTGATATTTTTTGATGTTCTTCATCGCTGATTTCAAGCATTTCTTTTATCCATTGAGGATTTGAAGCGAAACGCCCGAAAAGCATTGCTATGGCCTCGGTAGTAAATATATGTGCCGGTTCTTTGAGTGCCCAGGGAAGGTCTTCCCTGTAGTAGTATTCATACAGGGCGTGGCCATATTCGTGCAACATGGTTTCCATCCAGCGGGCGTTTGGCTTTACATTGCATAGTACGCGTATGTCTTTTGCGTCGCGGTCGATATTAATGCAGTAAGCGTGTTGGTTCTTGCCTTCTTTTTCGTAAAGATCGCTCTTTGCGACCATTGTATCTATAGGCATATTCAGGCTGGCGAAATAGGTTTTGGTTAATTCTACTATATCATGCTCATCGTAGTATGTATCCAGATTGACTTCATAAATTGATGGAGCTTCCTGGAAGAACCTGTTCTGATAATGCCAGGGCTGGAGTTGATCTTTGCTTATGCCTAGCTTTTTGGCAATAGCTTCATCTATCTCATTTTTAATTTCCTTATATGAATCGCGCGTAAGTTCATCTAATTCATTGAAAACGCGATCTATTTCTTCCGGATCCTGTTCGCTTAAGCGGAGTGCCATAGTATGATAGTTGTCAAACCCCAGCTCTCGTGCCATTTCATTTCGCAGCTTAACCATTTCCCTGATGTCATCGGCCACAAGCGGGCCAATATCTTTATGCGCGAGCCATACTCTCTTCAGTTCTTCAGAATTGTTTGATGTTTTGAGTACTTCCTCAACTTCATTATCCGATAGCTTTTTGCCGTCAACTTCAGTGCGAAATTTAGCGTATTTACCTTCGATGGCAGTCTGCATATCAGTAAGGCGGTTTAGTTTAGCTGTGTCTATCTGCTTGCCGAGAAAGGCATTATAAAGCACATCCAGGTGCCTTTTCATGAGTGTGTCTTTGATCTCACCGGATTCTTTGATACTTTTTAATTTATTGAAGTAATCTTTGTTAGATAGTAAAGTATTGAATTTTTTGTCATTCTCCGCGTATTCATTCCATAGCTCGTCTTTGTTTTCAATCGAGGCATTGAAATAAGCTAATGACGCTTTCCTGTGCAGAGGTTTGGCCTGTGATTCAAAATCGGCAACAAAATCCGTGAACTGTTGTTCCATATCGTTCATCTCCTTTTTATTCTGATCTTCCTGTTTCCCGCAGCCAAAAGCGAATACACTGAATATAAGCGACGCGGCTAAAAACATTTTTCCCTTCATAATCTTATAAATCTCCAAAAATTGAGGTAGTTGATGAAATAATTTATTTTAAAAAAATAAATCCACGGCAGTTTAATGCCGCGGATAAGTGTATTTAATTCAAGCTTATTTATATTGTCTGAGGAATTCCAGCCTATCCTGAAGCCGTTCAACGGGGATGAGCAGTTTATCCTTGCCGAGAATGGCTTCTTCTTGTGTCTGGAATATAAGCTCATGCTCTTTGCTCATCACTATGGCTTCTTCGGGGCATACTTCCTCGCATAGGCCACAGTGAATACACCTGAGCATGTTTATCTCGAATTTAACCGGGTATCTTTCTTTATCCCTTTCTGTTTCGGCGGCCTGTACTTCGATGGCTATGGGCGGGCATACCCGCGAGCACAATCCACATGCAACGCATCTCTCGTGGCCGTCTTCTTCCACGAGCACTGGCCTTCCGCGGTAGAACCCATCCGCCACAAAGGGCTCTTCAGGATACTGCCGGGTAAATTTGGGCTGGAACATCCTTTTAAGTGTAAGCCCCATGCCTTTTGCAATTTCAGGGAGGTATATTTTTTCCCAGAAATTCAGGCTTTCCGCCACGCTGTTCTTTTTATTGTTCATTTTATTTATTCCACTCTTTCTAATACATGATACCGGGTATAAGAACGAAATCAGGCAACCGGTATTTGTAATTATTTAAAGATTAATACTCCAAGCCCTACAATGGCTACATTCAGCAGCGCGAGAGGCAGCATAACTTTCCATCCGAGATCCATGAGCTGGTCATATCTGAAGCGCGGTATCGACCAACGCACCCAGATAAAGAAGAAGATCATAAATGCCACCTTAGCAAAGAACACAATGAACTGCACCACTGCAAGCGCAATGCTGCCGGCTTCCAGCCCGAGAATTTCCGGGGGGATCGGCAGCTGCCAGCCGCCCAGGAATAATATGGTTATGATGGCCGATGCCGTTGCCATATTGCCGTATTCTGCAAGGAAAAACATGCCGAATTTCATGCCGGTATATTCTGTATTAAAGCCGCCGACAAGTTCAGGTTCTGCTTCAGGCAGGTCAAAAGGCGCCCTGTTGGTTTCTGCGAATGATGATATAAGAAATATGATGAATCCCAAAGGCTGTACGAATATATTCCACTTCCAGCCTGACCATCCGCCCTGCTCTATTATTATATCATTAAGCGAAAGCGAGCCGGTTACCATTACCACGCCGACCACAGCCAGGCCCATCGAAAGCTCATAGGATATCATCTGCGCGGCCGACCTTAGCCCGCCGAGCAATGAATACTTATTATTTGATGACCAGCCGGCAAGCGTGATACCGTAAACACCGACAGATGTCATTGCCAGTACATACAGTATACCGATATTGATATCGGGCGCGACGCCCAGGTAGATGATATTTCCGCCTATCTCTACATAATGAGCGAAAGGCACTACGGCAAACACAGCGAATGCCACTCCTAGCGATATCACAGGCGCCAAGCGGTGGAAGGCCCTGTCTGCCGCAATAGGAACAAGGTCTTCTTTCATAAAGAGCTTGATCACATCGGCAAAGGGCTGAAAAGTTCCCCAGGGGCCTACCCTGTTTGGGCCGATTCTATCCTGTATGGCGGCTGATACTTTCCTTTCGGCATATACAGAGGCCGCAGCGAGTGTCATCACAAGGCCGACTATCGCGGCCCCTTTGATTCCTGCTTCGAGTATTATCCAGGCTAATTCTGACATTTGTTATAATCTTAATTTTTAACTTATTATTTTTTGTTCTGCTTTTTTTTATTCTAAATCAATATTTACTATCCCGAAAATCCGCTTTAATCCGGCTTCATATAATGAGATACATAATTGATTATTTTGGGGTCCGGCTTATCGCCTTTGCCCAGAACCAATCCCTGATATTCTTCAATTTTCTTGTAATTCATCGAATTAAAGGATGATATCTTTGATACAATATCTTCAAAAACATGCTCCGAGCGCTTGTAATCCCAGTTGGCGCCCATAAGGTTAGCCAGCCCTGTGATTATCCTCCAGCTCTGGCGGCAGTCCCTCTGCTCATGCTGCGACCAGCGGTCATTATGCGAACCGAACTTATCCAGCCGGCTCATTTTCATATTCATATAGCGGAGGTTTTCTTTGGTAACCAGAGCGGGCCTCAAAAGCTGCACCCTTTTATCGCGGTTTGTGAAAGTACCCTCTATCTCCGCGTAAGTGGATGCCGGAAATACCGCGTCGGCTTTATCCGCGAGCGAGCCTTTATTGTAGGCATGGACTATAAGCAGGTCGAGCTTATCCAGCTCCTCGAATATTTCCTTATGATAGGAGAAGTCCTCTTCGGCCACGTATAGCGCCCTGATCTTGCCATTACTTATAAGCTCTGCAAGCTCTTCTGCCTTATAGCCTTTCGGGCCGGGCTTAAGTCCGGTTTCCTTAGCTCCCATCGCGTTAGGAAGCTTATCAGCCTCAAGTAGGAAATCATCCCTGAGCGAGTCTTTTCTGTGGGGCAGGAATCCGGTATTCTGCGTTTTGATTACTTCGGTGGCAAAGCGCTGCAGAACGTAAGCACACTCATTGGACAGCTTGCCGGAGCCAAGAACGAATATCTCGTCAGGCTTGAATTCGCCGAGCTTATCTGCCGCGAACATGTAAGCGTCCTGCCAGGTTGTTTCTTTCAGAGTGCCGCCATCCTTAAGCATGGGCGCGGTAACTCTGTTCTCATTTACGTAATCTATATGATTGAGCCTCTGCTCGTCAGTAAGCCAATATCTGTTTACATAGAGGTTTGTGCCGGGGTTTACTCTTAGTATCTGATTATTCCTTACCCCTATTTTGATATTCGCGCCAGTGGAATCATTCGGGGTGATCGAAGGATTAAAGCTCATATCCCAAACCCTTGATTCAAAACGGAACTGCTGGCTCGTAAGAGCGCCTACAGGGCAGATCTCGATAACATTCATAGAATAAGGATTATCGAATTCCGTGCCCTCAAAAAGCTTGATGGTTACGTGGTCACCCCTTTGAACAAATGTAAGCACATCCTGCTTAGCTTCCTCTTTGGCGTACCTGATACACCTGGAGCAGGAAATGCAGCGTTCGGCGTCGAATATAACATTCGGGCCCCAGCGCTGACGCTTTTCTTTACGGTTCTTGATCTCCTCGAAGCGGCTTTCGCCCCGGGAATGTTTATAGGCGTATTCCTGGAGCTTACATTCACCGGCTTCATCGCATATAGGGCAGTCCAGCGGGTGATTTATGAGCAGAAATTCCATAACGGCTTCCTGCGCTTCAATCACTTTTTTATTATTAATATTAACATGCATACCGTCCGACACAATGGTAGCGCAGGCGATCTGAAGTTTGGGGAAATAACCGATTTCTATATTGCCGTTCTCGTCCTTAGAAAAACCACCATCAGGCGTCCTTCGCGGCGTACCTACCTCAACGAGGCACATCCTGCAGTTTCCCGCCACCGAAAGCTCAGGGTGCCAGCAGAAATGGGGTATCTGCATTCCGTTATCGTAGGCTGCCTGAATAATTGTCTGGCCTTCATGTGCTTCTATCTTTTTGCCGTCAATAAATATAGAAGGCATATTCGATCATCCTAATATTAGTTGTTCATTAACACTGCTTTAAGGCGAAAAACAAGCCTGCTTCGATATATACTATATTTTACGCCAAAACAAATAACAAGATAACATTTTTCGGGCAAAATTTAAATAAAATTCATTAAGCGCGAACATATATTCGCCAATTAGCGAGAATAATTTCCTGCTCGACAGTTATGAACTGCTAGCCACATCGTATTGATTATTATAAAAAGTTGTGGTATATTGGGGGGGGGTGGATTAGAATATAAGAAATTTAAGGATAGTATGATTTTTAATCTTAGATAAAAGTTCTGAAATATGATAAATAAATTAATCTTAAAAAATTTCAAAAGCATAAAAGAAGAAACTTTTGTATTCAACCAATTTGATTTAATTGTTGGCGCTAATAATAGTGGGAAGAGTACCGCTTTACAAGCTTTGGCAATTTGGCAGTATTGTGTTGATCAGTTTCGTTTATCAAAGAAAAAAGGCAGTCGTGGAATACAAGTTGTGCTACCTAATTTCACAGCGCTACCTTTACCGGAATTTAACTTATTATGGACTGATCGTACAGACCGGGAATACATTGAGGACAAAAGCAAAAATGGAGGAAAAGCACAAAACTACATTTATATTGAAATCGATGTCTATTGGCACGAAGACAATAAAGAGCGTAATTTTTGTGTGTTAATGAGATACCAGTCACCACAAGCTGCTTTTGCTATTCCTAAAGATGGTTGGACAAACTTTAATAGTATTAGCAAGCTGCCTGGTTTTCCACATATCGTTTATGTTCCACCTTTTTCTGGTTTGGAACCTCATGAAAAGTGGATGGATGACGGCAATGTAAGGCAACAAATTGGTAAAGCACAACCAGGTTCTGTTTTACGAAATTTATTATTTAGAGTTATTGACAGAAAGGATGTACCGGTAAACTCAAATGTAGATTGGAGAGAAATTGCTGCTAAAACCGAGGAATGGTTTGGAATTGAATTAAAAGCCCCTGAATATGAAAAAGGTATTAGTACTGAAATTACAGCAGAGTATAAATCGAATAAAAGAACTTATGATATAATTTCAGGAGGAAGTGGATTTCATCAAATTCTGACACTTTTGGCATTTACATATGGATACCAAGAGGCAACTACAATACTGTTTGACGAACCGGATGCTCATTTGCACGTAAATCTGCAACGCAAAATTGTGAACTATTTTAGAACTAATTCAAATAAACAGTTTATTATTGCCACTCATTCAGAGGAATTTATTAAAGGTGTTGAAATATCTTCCATTATATCATTGCTATCAGGTAAACCGGTTCGGATATCCTCCAATTTTGAAATTTTAAATGCCCTGAGTGTCATCGACAATATAGATGTCGTTCGCACGAGGGAAAATCCCTATATCCTATATATGGAAGGGGAAGATGATGAAAGATTATTGGCAAATTGGGCAAACATTTTAGATATGAATGAAACTTATCAAAAGTTTTACCCATACATTTTAGGAGGACCAACTAAAAAAGAAATGAAAGAAAAATCTGATATTCATTTTCGTGCCTTAAAACAAATTAATCCCAATATTAAAAGAGCAATTATATTAGATTATGATAATGATGACGCAGCCCTAAATCCTGAACCTAATCAGACTGTTTTAAATGAATGGAAACGCAAAAATATTGACAATTACTTATTAGTGCCTCAAGCATGGAAGAGAGCAGTTGCTGAATCTTTAAATATAATAAATGATAGTGATATTTTTTATCAGGCATATGCTAAGATTATTGACGATTTCTTTATTAGTGAAAATCTTATGCTCCCACCAAATACGACATGGAAAAAGTTAAATGCATCAATATTCAAAGTTTTAGATGGTAAGAAACTCCTCTTTGAAAATAGGAACAGTCTATTTCAGCAATTAAAAGAAAAAAGCAATGACATTGTTAAAATAAACCGCCAATCAATCTCAATTTCTATGAAGCCCGAAGAAATACATGAAGATATCGAAAACTTTTTTAATAATCTTCAAAAAATTGTTGATAATTGATTATCATACAAACCTACGGGCAGCCTACTCAAAAGTTCCCCCCAACCCTCCGGATTGCTCCGGAGGGCAGGGATAAATGAATTATTTGCTAATGATAAAACTTAGGTGGCCGAGGCTTTCGCCTTTCGAGCCAAATAAGCGCAGATAGCAGCTGCCCGCGGGCAGGCCGCTTATATCTATTTTGTTCAGCAGTTTACCAAGCCGGAAGTTCATCATTATTTCGCCGCGTGCGCTGCATATTTCAGCCTTTAAGGGCGGGCTCAATAGCGTGTTACCCAGATCAATATTCAGTTCTTTTGCCGCCGGATTGGGGTATAGGCTGATGTTCCGGAGGGCATAGTGCCTCACCGTTAAAGCGTCTTTTATCTCGAATGTTCCGTCAGTCAGGTCGAACCTGTCCTCAATCATGTGCAATTTTAAAACGCCACCGGTTGTGCCTGCCGCCAGCCACTCGGAATTAGGCGACCAGGCAAGCCCGCTGACAAAGCCATCATACTCTTCAATTTTTTTTGCAAGGGTAAATGCACCTGTTTCCCAGATATTGATATTGCCTTCGAAGCCGCCATTAGCGATGTAACTCCCGTTGGGGCTCCAGTCTGCCGATTCCACGCCGTAATCTTCCCCGTCGAGCTGCGCTATGGTTGTTCCGTCCTCGCTATCCCTAATTAGTATCGGATAATCCGCTCCGCCGCTCATGAGCAGTGAGCCGTCCGGACTCCACTCCACAAAGGCAGAGAAATAGCTGCCCGTAAAGCTTTTTAGCTTATCGCCTGTTTGTGTATTCCAAATCACTACCGTCTCATCCTCTGAGGCGCTTGCGAGTTTTGTGCCGTCCGGGCTAAAGTCAAGCGAGGTCACCGGCATCATGTGTTCATCTATGATCAGAAGTTCATCGCCTGTTTGTGTATCCCACAGCCTAATGGTATTATCCCAAGATGAGGCGGCAATTTTTGTTCCGTCCGGACTGAAATCAAGTGATAGTATATCATCATCGAATCCGGATAGTTTCATCTGCATTTGTCCGTTTAATTTATTGAAAATATAAACAGTATCATACGCAGATACGGCAATATTGCTGCTGCCCGGATCAATCGCAGCCTTGTTATAGCCGTATCCCGCGAAATTGAAGGATTCCGAATGCATCGTGCTGAAATTATGAAGCAGAATTTCATTCCAATAGACAACAAGCAGTTCCTCCCGCGAAATCCATATCATATCGTTTATAATATCTTTAAAGCTGTCAATTACTTCCTCAAGGATGCCGGATTCATAATTCCAGATATTTATTTTGCTGAATTCATCGGCAGTTATAAGATAATCGTCCGAAGGATGCCAGAGTACTTTCCAGATATCGAAGTATTCCGTCATTAGCCCGAAGCTCTTAAGAAGCTGGCCCGTATTCGCGTCGCTGACTATAGCCATACCGTCATAATCCGATGATGCTATCTTGCTGTCGTCGGAACTCCAGCTTAGGCAGTTTATTCTGTTAGCATGCAATCCTTCAATTTTCTGCGGCGTTCCCTGCAAATCGCTATTTAATATTATTATGGAATATCCTGTATCATCATTAGCGGTAGCCGCAAGCTTTGTGGAGCTGTGATTCCATGCTATATCTATAATAAACCCATCGGACTGGTAAGAGCCGGTTTCCATGCCTCCGGCTGCGTCAAAAACCGTTATCGCGGCTGATTCATCTGCCACGGCAATCAGTGAGCCATCGGGGCTCCACTCCACATCATATAGCCTGTGAACGAGATCATCATACTTCCTTATTATCTCTCCGGTCTGGGTATACCAAATGAGAAGTTTATCCTCTTCTGCTCCGGCAAGGCGGGTTCCGGTATTATCCCATGATATTGCTCTGATATCGAAGAATTCGCTTTGCAGAGTCATTGTTATTTGATGATCTTCAGTGTTAATCAACAGCACATCAGTGCCTATAGCTGCTGCGAGGATACTGCCGTCAGAGCTATATTCCAGGGCTTTAACCGCTCCCTCAAGCGGCCCGATGGTATCTTTTACTGAACGTGACTGAAAATCAAACAGGTAAATACATCCGGTAGCTCCCGCCGCGGCAATAGTCGCGCCATCGGGGCTAAGAGCGAGTCTGTCAAGATCACCGTATCCTAAAAGCTGTTTATCTTCGAATCGGAAGGGGTTTTCGTTTTGATTGATCCTAAGCATATAGCCGGCGGATATCTCTTTCTGCCCGGCCCATTCATAGCTTGTACCCGTTGCCTTATCAGTAATTAAATGCCAGTTTTCACCACTGTCTGTACTGTATTCGATTGATAGTGTATCTTGCGGTGAACTTCCCTCCCAGGTAATGGTGATGTTCTCATCGTTGTTGAATTTTTCGCCGCCGTTAGGAAATGTTATCCGGAGTTCATCCTGTGCAAATAGCTTCACCGCTGCCAATGCAATACTAACTAGTAAATAAATCAGAGTTTTCATGATAATATTCCTCAAAGAAATATAAACAATGACAATTCTGAAATATAGTAAAAAATCAAAATATTTCTAATGATTTTTTTAGAAATATTAATATTTTTTAAAAAAACGGGAAACAATAAGCGCGATAATCCCTACCTGATAAGATCGGGTTCGAGTTTTTCTTCGATGAGCCGCCAGATCTTTTGGCAGGGGTAGTTATTTTCATAGAGTGATTTGCCGAGTATGATTGAATCCACTCCGTAAGGTACGAGTTCGTTCAGGGCCCATAACTGCCCCGGGGTAGAGGCGCCTTCCAGCATGGTGATTTTCAGGCCGGATTCCTTGGCAATCTGCTTCATACGCTCCGGGGAAGCGTCTTCCTGATGCCTAAGCCAGCTTATATCGCCATAGACCATACGATCACCGCCGAGCTCTTTGATATTTTTTATAAATTCGCGGTCAGTTACCATTATGTCCATACCGGGCAGGTGGGCGTATCCGTTATTTGAGATCAGTACAAAGACTATGCGCTGCGGTGTGTATTTGCTTACAAGCTTTCTAACGCCTTCGGGATCGATAATGGCCAGTCTATTGATGGCAATCCTGTAAATGCCGCTTTCGAGAAAGAGCTCGCATTCATCGACGGAATCGAAATTGGAGAAGAACTGCACGGGTATATCTATGCTTTGCGCTATATACAGGGCGGAGTTGAAATTGATGATGTTATTTTTACCTTCAAATGAATCAACGTCGGCTATATGCACGGTTTTGGCGTTCTCACGGCGCCAAAGCTGGGTCAGCCTGAGCGGATTATCCGACATCTCGCGGTAGAATTTTTCGGTGCCTTCTTCACCGATAATGCAATATGTACAGGAACCTTCGGATAATTCAACAAAAGGAAACACGAGCAGCATCCCAATTTCTCCCAATAATTATTTTAACGCGAATTTTAATGCCAGCTTGATTAGCTTTTCCGCATCTTTAATGTTTTTATCTTCTTTTAATGCTCTTTCAACGGATTTCTCTGATTTGGAGCGGTTATACCCCAGGGATACCAGGGCAGCGACCGCTTCCTGGCGTATCAAATTAGAACCTGCCGCTAAAGTATCCGCGCCAATGATACCGTGCATTTTGTCCTTGAGTTCGAAGATCAGCCTTTCGGCGGTCTTTTTACCTATGCCGGGCAGTTTCTGCATGGCCGGGATATTCGATTCGAGTATATAGCTGACAAGTTCTTCCACACTTATTGACGATAATATGCCGATGGCTATCTTAGCGCCCACACCGCTAATGGATATAAGTTTCAGGAAAAGATTCCGCTCGCTTTCGTCAAAAAATCCGTAAAGCTGGATTGAATCCTCCCTCGGAAGTAAGTGTGTAAGTATGGCTGCTGTTTCGGATACGGGAGGCAGCTTCCCGGAAGTCAATACCGAGGTAAATACTAGATACCCCACTCCGCCGCATTCGATCACTACGGAAGTGGAATCTTTCTTAGTAATTTTGCCGGTTAAACTGTAAATCATATTTTTCCCGTTACCATTGAAAAAACATACGCAAAATAGTCATTATTGGGATAGTATTCAATATTGACGGAGAGAAAAAAAACTGTAGGAAATTACCGATGGCAAAAAGGCCTTCCTATTTGTTTTTTATTAAAGGATAAATTCCGGAACCGCCGTTTATTTCTATCTTCAGATAATAGGCTCCGCGTGCTATCCCGGCTATATCGAAGCTCTCATATATATAACCATGTTTTTGCAATTTCCATTTTTTAATTAAATGTCCGGTTATTGAATACAAATTTATTTTGATATCGGCTTCTTCCTTGATGTATAATTCCATATTGAACTCACTAGCCGCAGGATTCGGAAATAGGCTGATATCAATATTATCAATAGCAATGGCCTCATTCGGGTAAATCTCAAAAATATCTGAATAGTTTGGGCACCAGTTTGTATCCCTCACTTCAACCATGTATTCGCCGGGCTGATCGATAAAATGAGTCCTTCCGGTGCCGCCATCGATTGGCTCGCCGTTCAGGAACCACCTGTATGAATGGCTTTCCGTGGCTGTTAGCTTACGTCCGGTGCGGATTATTTCCGGTTCTTCAGGCAGTGGATTAACTCCGATATAGATAGTATCGCTATAAAGCTCGCATCCGTTGATCTTATCTATTATATTAGCAAAATAGTAGCCCTGGTCGGAAATCACAATGGAATCACCCGTAAAGCCTGTGTTCCACTTTATCTCGTAGCCGTCATAATCTTCCATTGGATTGAAATTCCGGTCGAAAAGTATAAGCTTAATGCCGGTAGAGCGGCCTTCGCAGATTTTATTATTTAAAATGTATAGCCTGTTCACAGGCAAAAAGTATTTATCTATAATGACAGGATTAGTGTAACTGCGGCAGCCTTCATCATCGGTATAGACGGCGAAATAGGTTCCTTTACGGGAAAATTGCCTTTGCGATGCTACAACGCCGTCATTCCATAACAGGGGCAGTTCTTTGTCTTTTTCGAGTAATGGGCTGACGGTAAGCGTATCGTTTACGCAGATCATTTCATCAAAAGCGTTCAGCAGAATATCGTCATTCTCACAGGAGGAAATATCATATTTCCATAAGCCCTGGCCATAAGTAGCGGCATAAAGGTATCCTGTTTCCGGCGAGAACTCCAGCTCGTGGATCATGCAATTCGGGGCTTTATGCTGATAATCCCACTTTTCTTGAGAGTATTTGAAAATTCCTATATCAGTGCCGGCGTATAGTTCATCGGTTTCGGCTATATACTCGGCGGTCAGTATCGGCAGGTTTGGCAATCCATCGGAGATATTCACTAATAACCCGTCTTCCCATAAATATGCTTTTTCATCAGGGTCAAATCCCGCCATTCCGATAAAAACAATCTTTTCATCTATTATTTTTACGGAATTCGCCGGCTCGGGCGGTTCAAAGATCATTTGCCAGGAATTTCCGCCGTCATTAGAAAAATATATTTCGTCATCATAAGCAGCCGCGATAAGGGTATCATTGAGCACATCAAATGAACGGCAAAGTTTCTTTTCAGAAAATTCAGTGAGATTCTTCCAGCTTTCCCCCCTGTCGTCAGACTGCCAAATATCAGAGTAGGCGGCAAATAACCTAGCTTCTGTTATCAGGCTTAATTCAAATTGGGTAACCCAAACCCGATGGCCGTCTTGTTCCCATGTGAAAATTTGATTAAGCTGTCTGTTGTCCGGGTCTACGCGAAATAGAGAACCTCTCTGTATTGAAACATAAAAGCAGTCGGCTTTAAACGGATCGAAGGCACATTCCATGCCGTCTCCGCCCAGCAGGTGGTCCCATTCTCCGTAGGTAAATCTCAATGTGCCGTTATCCTGTGAGCCGCCCATGCTGAAATCTTTAAATTCGGGATTCGGCCCTACTTTGTAAAACTGCGTGATATTAAGTCCATGCCCTGAAAATTCCCAACTCTTACCTTTATCCGGCGAGCGGTAAATGCCGCCATCATTAGCCACGATAAGGTATTTATCATTGAAAATTATGTCGTGATAATCCACATGCGGACTGTTAGCCCCTCTAAAATTGTTCCCGCCATCATCAGAATAATGGAAAAAAACTCCGCCGGCGAATATTTCCTCATCACTGCCCGGATAAAAATCAAGAGCAAGATTATAAAAACCCTGTCCGTAAACTATGTCCTGCTCCGAGAATTTTGACCAGCTGTTGCCATTATCAATACTTGTATACAGGCCGTCAGTATTAGAGTCAATTGATGATGAAAGCGCGGCGAGTTTTCCCGATGATGATAAGGCCAGTTTGATCCTGGAGGAATTATCCGGATTCAGAATGACTGACCAGCTATTGCCCGAGTCGGTACTTTTCATTATCCGGGCGCCTCCTTCAATGTTATATGTTGCGGCAATTATCACATTTTTATCCTCAAATACCAGGAAACTCCTGATATATTCACCGCCGTAAAGCACACCCCAACTGCCTCCGCCGTCAGAAGAAACCATCAGTCCTTCGTTGGTTCCGGCGTAAAGTTTGCCATCCTCAGTGCAATGTAATTCAGCAATGGACATTTTTTCGGAATGGTCATAATTGAGGCCTGTTTCTGACCATGTAATGCCACCGTCGGTTGTTTTAATTATACCGGTTGAAAGCGTACCAAACCACGGCCAGACAGCATGATCGCCGGTTGCAGCGTAAGCTGTACCATGCTTTTCGGGATCGAAGGCAATATCTGAAATACCGGTAACCGGTAGAATGCTAATTGATATCTGCTCCCAGGTATAACCGGAATCGATTGAACGCCAAAGGCCGCCCGTTGCCGCTCCGGCCCAGTATTCCGAGCTGTCGAAGGGATTAATGACTATGCAGTTTATTCTCCCGACTCCCGCGTTCCAGCTTTCGGAATAATAGCCGTCCGGCCCCATGGGCTCCCAATTCGCGGATTGATTAAGTTTGTATTGCTTAGCTTTATCAATGAATTTTCTGTATTCTTTAATTCTGTAATTATTATGGGGGATTTTTCTGTTATTACCGAGCCTGATTTCAAGAAGGTAATTCATCCTTTCGAATTGCTTATAACCGCTGTGTTGAACTTTTGGCAGGGCCATGGCGCCGCTGTTCAGGCTGTTAAATACATCGCCCGATAAAAGCGTGCCGCCTGGAACAGCCGCGATAATCAAAAAGAGAAGACTGCGGATTATCATTTTTTGACAACTGGAAATCATATTTTAATAATTTTATGAAAAAATACCCTTCCGCCTGACTTGATTATCAGAAAATATACTCCTGAGGTCAGGCCCTCATTTTTTAGCCGGTAGCTTACATCATAAATATCGGATTCCTTGACTGTTAATTCACCCCTGAGTGAAAAAATCTCATAGGATAAACTCATGCCTGAAGGATTATTAATGTAATAATCGCCCTTATGTTTGCTCACACTTATATCATTGTTTTTTTCCCGGACTGTTACTGCTACCAATACTTTCGATGATTCAGAATAGCAGCCGTATTCGTTAAATACACGAACGCTGTAAAGCCCGGGATTGTGTGGAACAATTACGTTTGTATCGGTATCGGGCAGTTCCTTTCCTTCGTAATACCATTGATAAGCATGCGCCTCAGAACAGATCAGGAAAGGGATTTCGTGAACTATTTGAGGGGCCGGGGGTTGTGGGGCTTCGTTGATGAAAATATTTCTTCTTCCGTAACAGCCTGAGTTATCTTTTATAGTAATACTATAAACGCCCGGTTCCTTTGTCATAAAATCTGTTTCACTGCTTATCATACCAAAAGCTTTATAGCGGCCTTCCGGTCCGGTAATTTTGATATTTGCGGAATCTCCCATGCAAAAGTATTCATTATGATCGATGTATATATCCGAACTGTCGATAAAACAGAAGTCAACCGGCATTTTCCAGATACCCCTGCCGAATGTACCCGCGTATAAATGTCTGTTTTTGTAGTTTATTTCCAGGTCATTAATAACCACAAAAGGCATTTTCTCATTAATAAGCACCCATCCCGGATCAAACTCATCATAATAATACACACCGGCATCAGTACCCGCAAACAAAACGTCTCCGGGGCCTTTTCTTTTGATTATGCGGTTAACCGGAATATTCGGCATTCCACCGGAAATATTTATGAACTTACCGTCCCTGTATAGATAGACTTTTTCTCCCTCGAAATAACCGGACAGGCTTATCCAGAATTTGTGGGGATCATAGTCATCGAAGTAAAGATCTGAAATTGCCGCTTTAAAATCGTGCTGAATTTCATGCCAGTTATCGCCGTCATCATCGCTAATGTAAAGAGAATTTAAATCAGCGGCGATAATTACATTTGTATCCGCCGGAGATACTTTGAGAGAAGTAAGAGGCTCATCTGAATTGATAGAACCTTTGCGCGTCCAGCTTTCGCCCTTATCATAGCTGACCCGCAAATTCTGGAAAGCGGTGTACAATGTGCCCGAACCCAGTGGATTTAGAAGAAATGGCGTAATCCAGGCGGTACGCTCCTGAGATTCTTCGCCACTGATTATTAAATTAAAATCATTGTTGCCTGAATCGGCTCTGAAAAAATTGCCCCAGTATTTTGAACCGTAAGCGATCGATGAATCACGTGAATCAAAGAAACATTCCATGCCGTCACTGCCAATTACATGCTGCCACTGATTGTCAAGGTATTTGTGTGTTCCGTTATCCTGTGTTCCACCGATCAATATCTCGTTTTCGGACTGATACAGCCCGATCCTGTAGAACTGTGCAACATCCAGACCGTTTGATATATCTTTGAACTGATAACAGTAACTGTAGCTTTTGTATAAACCGCCGTCATTAGCGGCGAAAAGCTCCACTGTACCGGGCTTAAATGTTAAATCGTGTTGGTCAGCATGAACAAACTGCATACCTCCCTGACCTGCCCAGTGGGAGCAAATATCCCATGTTTTACCGGCATCATTGGATCTCCAAATGTTTATTCCTCCGGCAAATACAAGATCCGGGTTCTCAGGAGCTACGGCCAATGCCAGGTCATAATGCCCCTGTGCATATTCGCCCGATCCACTGAGATCTGCAGCAAGTATATTTGGCACTGTTGAAGCGGTATCCCAGCTATTGCCGAAATCATCAGTCCTAAGCAGCGAGTGAAAGCTTTTCTTTTGGTTGTCCACACAAAGCGCGTAAGCTCTTCCGGGCTTACCCGGAGCCGAAGCAATATCAATCCTTGTTACTTCTTTCAAAATTATGGTTTCTGACCAGGTATAGCCGCCGTCGGTTGACCTGTAAATGGCGGTTCCCTTACCGGATGAGGCTGCCAGAAGTTCCCCCGGGTTTCCGGGATTGAATTCCATATCCCTGATATAAGCCTCATCAAATGTATGCTGCCAGGATTTACCGCCGTCATTGCTTAAAAATATCCCGTTTGTAGTACCCGCTATAACAAAATTCTCATCTTCCGGGTGAACCAGTATCCGGGCGGATTGAGCCATTTCATTCAGGGAATATTCTATTGAAGTAAGCTCCCAGGTGTACCCTCCGTCAGTTGATTTAACTATCCCGGTCGAAAAGCCGCCCGTCATTGTGAAGCCGTTGGCATCACCTGTCGCGGCATAAATTACATTTGTATTCGATGGTGCAATGGCGATATCGCTTATACCTATACTTATGAAAGCAGGCATATCAACGGGCTGCCAGAAAGCGCCGTTGGAGCGCGATACCCAAATACCCCCCGATGCACTGCCCAGCCATATTTCATTGGGGTCATCCGTATTGAACCTTACGCAGTTAATCCTGCCTATGCCTGATGATGGATGAGGAAGCTTGTTATCAGGGATGATTTTCGGGCCACAGGATTTCCATTCCCGCCCCGCCAAGAGCTTTTCGCTCTTATCATTTTTAGATTTAAGCATAACATCGCGGATAATTTTCTCACCCGAAGGGATTTTCTCCAGGCCGTAAAGGCGTGTTCCCCAAAAATGCTTATATCTTTCGAAAGCCTTCCAGCCTGTACCTTTCTTTTTAAGTGAATCCGGGTAATCAGTGCCAATTTCGTGAATTTCAGGCACGCGGGCATTTAGCGCCGTGGTGAATGATAATAATATCATCAAGGCGGCAATAAGTCTGAGCGCCGGAATATCATCCTTTTTGAATATCATGTTAAATTTTCTTTTAATGCTGTCTAAATGCTATTAAAATAACGTTTTTAGCTTATTTTTCATAAATTTAAATCTCTTAGCATGATTTTTGCTAAATATTTTTTTTTAAATCATTATCAAATATTAAAATGCTTCTATCTGTTTGTTTTATAACGAAAAACGAAGAAAATAATATAGCAGGAGCCATAGAATCGGTAAAGAATATCGCTTCCGAGATCATTGTTAACGATACCGGCTCTACTGATAAAACAATTGAAATAGCCCAAAGTTACGGCTGCAATATACTAAAAAGCCAATGGCAGTATGATTTTTCAAAAGCAAGAAATACCGCCCTGAATAAAGCAAAAGGCGAATTCATACTTTTCATCGACGCCGATGAAAGGCTATTAGAACCGCAAATGCTGCTGCTTATTCTCGGAAAGGCCCGTCCGCAAACAGGAGGATGGATTGTAGATGTTATTTCTAAAAGCATGAGAGACGACGGCAAAACAGACGAATACATATCGCCGCAGATAAGGCTCTTCCGTAATCACCCGGGTATTCGTTACAGCGGGATAGTCCATGAACAAATTGCGGGCAGCATCAGCCGGCTGAATTTCGAAATAGTAAGAACAAAGCTGAAAATTGAACATAGAGGTTATCTTTCAGTTAACGACGTTATGAAAAAGCAGATCAGGAACCTGGAGCTGCTTGATAAAGCTCTCGGTAATACTCCGGAAGACAGCTTCTTGCTTTTTCAAAGAGCAAAAGCGTATCATTTTATGAATAAAAATGAGCAGGCTGAAGTTGACATTCTAAAAGCCCTTAACCATAGCCGTTCACAGGGAAATGTTTCTCCTGAAATGCTCAATTACGGAGCAGGTATAGCATTTAGCGCCGGAAATAGGGAAACCGCAAAAGAGCGCGCTCTGGATTCAATTGCCGCCGACGCTTCACAATCATATCCTTACTATCTTTTGGGAGAAATTGCAACATCTGACAGGAATTTCGCCGCCGCGCTGAATTTCTACCAAAACGCGGCATATTTCTCAAGGAACGATATTAGAGAAAATAAGTTATCCGGCGATTTTTCAATTAATTCTGCCGACCTTATATTTAGGATTGGCAGGAGTTACGCAGGAATGAATAAACTCAACGACTCATTACAGACTTTCCTGGAATGTCTGGTTACATATCCAAATGACGTTAATTGCCTGATAGGAGCAGCGAACATCAGCCACAGGTTAGGACAGAACGATAAAGCCCTGTTCTACCTGGAAAAAGCCGGCAAAATTGCGCCCGAGCGTAAAGAGATTTTTTCTTTCATTAAAAAAATAAAAGCAGGCCGGGAACGAAGTGCTGCGGGGGTATCCGGCAAAAAACTCCTCAGCCTGTGCATGATAGTGAAGAATGAAGAAGATAATATCGAATCCTGCATCAGAAGCGCTAAAGAAGCTGTTGATGAAGTAATCGTTGTGGATACAGGCTCAGAAGATAAAACAATGGCAATAGCTGAAAAAGCCGGAGCAAAAGTATATACCTTTCCATGGCAGGATGATTTCTCACTCGCGAGGAATGAATCGATCAAACGCGCTACAGGTGAGTGGATATTATACCTGGATGCGGATGAACGTTTGAAGGTAGAGTATCCCCAAAAGCTTAGGGAATTTCTCACCGGCATGGATAGCGAAACCGGAGGAGTAAACTGCATAATCGAAAGCGCGCACAGCCAGCTCGACGGCTCAGCTGACGTGCACCGGGGCGGTTACCCCAGGATTTTCAGGAACCTCGGCTATCCTAAAGTCAAATTCACCGGGCGGGTTCACGAGCAGATCACGCCCTCTATAATCGATGCCGGTAAAAGCATCATCAATTCCGACGTAGTCATAGAGCATCTGGGCTATAACCGCTCCCGCGAGGATATGGAAAAAAAGATCAGGCGCAATTACGACATGCTGCTGAGGCATGTGCGCGAGGAACCTCTGAACGGATACGCGTGGTTTCAGCTAGGCCAGACACTCGGGCAAATGAAGCTTATCAAAGAAGCCGAAGATGCCGTGCGCTTTGCCATTAACTGCGGCAATCTTTCAAATACCGTTTACGCGAGCGCTGCAGCCACAATGGCACAATTCGCGGGCAACAAGAAGAACTTCGAGGAAGCGCTCTCCTGGGCGGAAAAATCCCTGGAAAAAGCCCCCGGGCAGTTATATTCACTTAGCCTGAAGGCTTATTCACTGCTTCATCTGGGGCGAGCCGAAGAAGCCAAAAGTCAATTCGAACAACTGCTGGAACTTAAAAAGCAGAAACGCGGTATGCCCAAAGCCGGATTCGATATAGAGATACGCGAAGAAGTCATCCACAAAGGCCTGCGCATGGCCGAGGAGAAATTGGCAAGTTAGGTCAGTCACTTTTCCGGGTATTCCCGGCTGCCGGTTTATTGAACTTTGGCAGCACGGGCGCTCCCGTCTGCGCTATCATGTACTATTACATTTCTTATGGCTCTCCCGGCATCATTTGTTCAATAATATATATAATATAATTTAAATCCTCCCATAGAATTATACTCTAAAGCCGGAAATGGTAATTTAACAAATGTCAGGCCTTTTAATACTGTATTGAGAATTTCGGAATGAAAACAATTATCAGTATGGCAATAGTCATTTGCCAGTAATAGTTTGTAACGAATAACCCGCTGAGTATGATCAATTCATCTTCGGTATTAGAATCTATATCCCCGTTTGTAGATGAGCCGGAGTACCTGATTTTTATTCCATCCGTGCCGGAAAGGCTCCATTTGGTATTCCAGAGGTTATCATATTCCCAGAGGATAGTTTTATCAGGGAGCGAAATCGTGGCTTTGGTCATCCAGCTATTATAGCTGATCTCCCCTATGGCTTTATCTTCCGCCGGGTCGATAATTTCGGTATGCTGATCAATCAATCCCTTTGTTCTAAAAATATATTCCCGGCCATTCATATTGGCGTTGGAAGTCTGCGAAAAGAATTTATCCTTCAGGCTTCCCACCTGCTTCTCACCCGAAAAAACACTATATTCATCAGAAAACCAATCCTTCTTCCAGTTCAGTTTATTTTCCATAACTCACTCCGGAAATTCCCGCGATATTTACAATCATTCTTATCAGCTCACCAATAATACGAAATACGAAAGAAATTGTTCTGGGGTTTAAGGAGAATGATTTCTAAGCCGAGGCCAATTCCGAAGGCTGATGCTCTCGAAGCCGGGGCAATTTTTTCATCGACCATATTCTATAGCATTTTTTTCAATAGCCCCATACAACAGAAATTCCTTAAAAACCGCTGCTATAGTAGAATCTGACGAAGCGGACGGGGCTGTCAGAACCGTTTCGGCTATTCAGAAGGTCGCGGAGCTGCAGTTCGAGCGTAAGGCCACGCGCTACCGACCACCTGAGCGATGTACTCAACAGGCCGCCGCTATTCCACATCTTGTGGCCGTCCGCGCCGGGGTACAGGTTATACTCAAAGTTTAGGGCCAGGCTGCCGCCGAGGCTCTGCTCTATGCCGATATAGCCGTTTGGGCTTCTGTCTTCCGGGCGCGGCTCGAAGGAATAATTGATGCCCCCATGGAGCGATATATCCCCCGGCCACCATAGAAAATTCTTGCTGGCTGCCAGGTAAGCCCCGGGCGAACAGACCATGTACCTGTCTATACCGCCCAGCCAGCGGCCCGCCCCCTGAGTGTTTATGCCGATTGCTAAAGCCGGAAACGTGCTCTTTTCATTGATTATCCGGAATTTCGCGTTAACTCCGGGCAGTTCGGGAAATTCAGGTTTCTCGCCGCCTATGAAGTTATTCACGGCGTAGGATATCCCCAGCTCGAAATTCGTAAAAGGCGATACTGCGAAATCAGCCATAATGCCGCCACCGTCGAAGAAATCGGCTCTGACCGCAAAGCTGCTTTTAGCGAGCATTCCGGCTGTCGGCATATCTATTGTGTAGCGTGTTTCGTTCACTGCCGCTGATCCGGCCGCGCCTTGCCCTATCGCCGCGAAAGGAGCAATGACAAGTAAATATATAATGATTATGGTTTTCATTTTTCGCGTTATTTTGATTTGAAGCTTTAGCTTATATTAATGTATTTAATTCTTAATATTTTTTTTCAAGCAATTTGATTCTTTAGTGTTATTTACTGCAAAAAATATACCAACCTTATAAACAGAAATTATTTATGAAAAGATGTTAATAGTTATACTTATTTCTATTATATTTGCTCATAAGTGATTAAATTTGTTTGTCAGTTAAATTAGGGCGCTGCAATGAAAATATCTACGGGAAAAACACTACTACTATCGGCACTAATACTACTGGGAGGCTGCAGCGGCGGCGGTTCCAGATCACTCATTGAACCCGGCCTGATTGAAAGCCGGAGCTATTTTGTGAGCATCAATGATACTTTGCACGGCATATATCACTTTAGGGCGAAGGCCGTGGAAAGCCGCAGATCAGAGTTGGACAGCATTTTCACCAATGAAAAAATAGAACTGACAAATTCAGTTGATTATAGCTACAATCCTGAACTCATACACAATGTATCGTGGTATAATAACGCGGGTGAGATAAATTATTCCAGGCTATATTCTTTTAACGCTGAAAGTGGTAAACCTTCAGAAGCGGAATTTCATACCGAAACAAACAGTATAACAAGGCAGAAAGATATCGAACTAATAGAAACAGGTGACGGCCGCGGCGGCGGGTTGCTTTTATTCCCGAAAATATTTCATAATGATGAAGGCATGATGATAGGTGCCGACGCCTTCCGCGTGAAAATAGTCGAAGGCGAATATCAGCCCGATTCGGAGAGCTTCAGGATAGAGGTAATGAGCCAAAAGGGCGCCATTGTTTACAGCAGCAGTTACGACAAAAACTTTTTGCAGGTAATCGGCGATGTTGAACCTCTTTCTCCAGGTGAATGGCACAGTTATGCTCTTCCCTGGGACAGCACTAATAATGATGGAAAAAAGCTCAGTCCGGGCGTTTATACCATAAAAATAACGATCCCGGCATTTCCGGGGTCATATTCGGAAACATTACGGTTTTACTTAAATGGCTAGTGACGAGAAATTCATGCGGCGCGCGCTTAAGCTTGCGCTCAAAGGCACAGGCCGGGTAAGCCCCAACCCGAGGGTCGGATGTGTTATCACCAGGGATGAAGAGATAATTGCCGAAGGCTGGCACAGGGAATTCGGCGGCCCGCACGCCGAGATAGAAGCCATCCGAAATGCCGGAATGGATGATTTCAGCGGCTGCACAATGTACGTTACCCTTGAGCCATGCTCACACGAAGGCAAAACTCCGCCTTGCGCACCGGTAGTAGCCGAAGCCGGGTTCAGCAGAGTAGTTATAGGTATGGAAGACCCCAATCCCCAGGTGCAGGGTTCGGGAATACAAATGCTCAAGGAAAGAGGTATCGAAGTGGAAACCGGTATACTCGAAGAAGAATGCCGCTGGGTGAACCGCTTTTTTATAAAAAATGTAACAACGGGCCTGCCTTATGTAATGCTGAAAGTGGCGCAATCGCTGGACGGATGCCTTGCAACTGCCCGAGGCGAGTCGAAATGGATCACGGGAGAAGAAAGCAGACGCAGGGCTCACATGCTCAGAGCTGAATTCGATGCCGTGCTTGTTGGTTCGGGTACAGCGCAAAAGGATGACCCCAGCCTCACGGTGAGGAACGTTAAGGGCAGAAACCCCTACAGGATAGTTGTGGATACAAACCTTTCACTGCCGTTGAACCTCAACCTGTTCAAGGAAAACGGCCGCGGCCGTACAATTATATGCTTTAAAAAAGCGCTGGCTTCAAGCCGCAAAGCAGAGAACCTGAAGATGGCCGGAATCAATCTGCTCCCTGTACCGGCCGATTTCGAAGAAAAAATCAACATAACAAATATGCTATACGAGCTATCCGAGCAATTTAATATTGCCTCGATTATGATAGAAGGCGGCCCGGAGATACATTCATCCTTTTTGAAGGACGGACTTGCCGACGAACTCCAGCTTTTTATCGCGCCCAAGGTTATCGGCAAGGGTATGCACGCGTTCGGGCAGCACAGCATTTACTTTCTGGAGCAGGCTCCGGGCTTCGATATCAAATCAGTCAGCCGCAGCGGCGATGACATTCATATAATAGCCGTAAAGAAAGGGTAGATATTAAAAAAAAGCCGGGGAAAAAAAAGGGCGGCTTAAGTGAAATAATCGAATTAAATGTCGGCTAATCGCAAGCG
>CAZJAH010000001.1:239449-299675 GCA_964544155.1 uncultured Hyphomicrobiales bacterium
GGGTATAGCAAGCCTGAATTTTCCGCGATTGTCCTTTCCCCGACTGATACCAGAGCCTGTTCGAACATCATGAGCCCGAAAGAAGAAAGGAGCCAGATTTCGTTATCAGGTGTTTCATTAATTGTAAGCACTTTTAAAATGCCATCTGTTTCTTCATCAAGTACCCGGTCAAACTTATCTTTTATCTTTTTAATCCCTTTATCAGTCTTATAATATGAATTAGATATTAGAATTTTAGAAGAATTGAAAATCTCTGACCAGCTTAATTCATGCAGATAATTATTCTGATCGATATTATAGATCTTTTCCCGGGATAGTACAAGCATTTTGCCATTTTTAAGCTTTGTCATACCGGTAATTGGCATATATACACCATCATAAGTATCACCGAGGTTTTCCAGGCCGTTTTCTTCTCCAAAGAGCATCCATTCTCCATTTTCATATATACTAATCCCAGAGCAGCAGAATTTCATAACTTTATCAGTCCATGATGTATAATCGAGGGCGAACCAAATCTTGTCATTAGTTTCAGGTAATATTTTTACCAGGCTCTTTTGTTTATTTTTATATTCTTCCTTTGTATTTGTTTCAAGAAGAATATTTTCGTAACTGTGATCCTGATTGAAAATATAAAGGCCTTTAACTGTATCCATGGCATCAGGGTCAGAGTACTCATCAGCGTGGTGCATCCTTTGTACCATAATCCGGCCATCCGGCAACGCGGCAATAGGCGAGGCATGAGCAGATACAGATGTTCCTAAAGGATAAAAGCTCATACCACGCGAGGTTTTAAAAATCGAGTGAAATTCGCTGCCGTCGTATTTCAGTAATTCTGAGTAGTGTTTTTCCGGGCCATAGAATACCTCTGTGGTAACCCAAACGTTATTGAATTTATCTATAGCGAAATGCCAGTATTTTCTTTTTTCTCTATCTTCATCGTCTATATAAATCTCTTCCCATTCATCTTCAGAATATTTATACATAGAATATCCGCTAACCCATATATTATCTGAGGAATCAAAGTGAATCTCAGAACTGGGATAGGTAAATAAATTTGATGTTCCATTTTCAGTGTTAATTTCTTTAGGTAGGATTCTCCATTTGCCCTCTTTATAAAGAGCTACGCCGCTTGTATCGAATTGAGAAGAACTGTTATTCTGTCCTAAAATCGCATATTGCGAGTTATGGTAATCACCATGTATGCAGTACTGAAAATCCAATCCTTCATCAAATATCTGAAAATCGTAGGAATATGAAGAGATTGAAAAAAATATTAAAAATAGCATTGCGCTTATTATTGATTTTGTTTTCATTTTATTTCTCCTATTAATCGCAATTAGATTCGCATGGTAAAGGATTGCCTGTTAAACAATCGGTTTCGCTTCCCGGGTCGCATATTGTCACCGGGCTTTTAGTTATGTTTGTGACATTGTAATACCAGCCGTGTTCCCAAGCCGTGCACTCAACTGTGTAAACAAAAGCGCAGCATTGAGTTCCACATTCCACAATCTGAGAAACAGGATAATACCATTCATCGTTGTCTTCGTAAAGATTAGGGTCTTGCCCTTGCCAACAATCATCCTGACATAACACTTGTGTTTCTCTATCTACATGAAGCCAGCATCGTTGTGTCAGATAGCAAGTTGATTCTTCATAAAAGGTAACGGTTCTGCTACCTTGAAAGCTTTGTCCATCAAATAACGTGTTAAAAACTCCCAGTATAAAAAAGTCCTTAAATTCTTCATCGGTTAAACCATATTTACCGTAGTTATTTACACTGCCCCAATCAATTTTGACTTCAAAATTATCACCTGTTTCATTATAATCGATATAGCCATGTCCCCAGCCAACTTCAGCATCAGTGAACTCGGAGAATGAATTTTCCGGAAAAACAACATCAGGTGGACAGTCCTGCGTGTAAGTAAGTGTAGTAGCAAGGAGCAGCAACAGCGCTCCGCCAACGATCGGTTTGAACAATTCCAAAGGTTTCATGGTGAAAACCTCCTTAATATTTTTTTAAATTCGCTCTATGTGAGCGGTAAACTGGATTGCTTTTATAGAAATAGTAATATAGATACTATCTATTGCCCCGGAAATTAAAAAAAAAAGAATGAAACTGCAAAACATATTTTTAAAGTATGTTCAATTTTTTTTCATAGGTGGTTAATGCGGAATAAGAATTAACTATGAAAAGAAACTATTCTATTTTTTTTGCCTGTAAAAGGAAAATATGGCGGATAGTATCAACAGAGCGCCGGACACAATAAAGGCGGAATCCAGGCCCCAAGCCGAGGCTATAAGGCCGCATGTAATGTAGGCGCTGAAAGACCCGAATATAGTGGCGCTGGAAGCAAGCCCCATTATGCCGCCCTGGTTTTCCGAAGGTGATCTTTTGCTCAAAGCCGAATAGAGCGTCGGTATAACACCCGCCACGAAAAGCCCCGTAACCGCCCTTAACGGAAATAGCCAGACATAATCTGTCACAAAAACATGCGCCATCAAGCTGAGCCCGCTAACGGATGCCGCCACAGCCATAGTTTTGCGGAAATTCTTCCTGTCGTTGCGCCTGCCCCAAAAGGGAGCCATTACAATGCTGAAAATTCCAACTATTCCCACCAGCGCGCCGGTTAACGTTTTCAGGTATTCATCCGGAGCGCCGAGGTCTTCCACAAGAAATGGGAAAATGGGATTCGTAAAGTTGATTCCACCCTGGGATAGCACAATCATTACCATCAGCACGCTTAGTATGGGCGATTTAAGAACGAATTTCAGGTTGTCGATCACACCTTTGGCTTCCTTGCTGATGATCTTTTCTTCTTTTACCATTACAATTGTCAGGATAGCGCTAAGCAGGCATAGCGCGGATACGAGGTAGAATACCGGCCTGATTCCGTAGAGGTCGGATACAACTCCCCCAATCAGCGGGCCGGTGATAATCCCTGCGGATGAAGAGCTCTGAAGGATGCCAATAGCGAAGCCGGATTTTTCCCGAGGGGTATTTGCTGTGGTAAATGACAGCGCCGCGGCTATGAATCCGCTGACTCCGCCCTGGATAACTCTAAGTATGAGCAATTGTAAAGGTGTTTGAGCGAGCGACATCACAAATACCATTACCGACAGCCCCAGGAGCGCGCGTATTATCATTATCTTGCGGCCGTATTTATCCCCGAGCGAGCCCCATACCGGCACTGCAAACATCGACAAAAAGAATGGCCCCGCGAATATGAATCCGCTCCATAATTTAGCCGATTCAAGGTCAGTAACTCCAAGTTCGCGTATATACAAAGGCAAAAAAGGCACAACTGAGCTCATGCCTACCATAGTAATGAATTGCCCCAGGCTCAGGATAGCGAGGTTGCGCTGCCAGAGTTTAGCTTCTTCCTTTCCGCTCAGCGCACGTGAAAGCTCCCGGAACCTGCCGACGGCATTCCTTAATATTTTCTGAAAATAATTAGGCATTATTTATTGCTATGCAGCTTTTTAATCGATATGATCTCTTTGAGCATTTTCAGAGAATCAGCAAAGGGGCTTACCGTACTTCTTTCGTCATTATACCATTCAACGGGCAGCTCTTTTATATTAAGGCCGGACTTTTTTGCGAGATAGAGAATCTCAACGTCAAAGCCAAATCCGTCGATTTTCGTTTCAGGGAATATGGTTTCTGCGGCTTTCGCGGTAAATCCTTTAAAACCGCATTGAGTATCTTTTATTCCTTTTAAAACCAGGGCCTGTACTATATGGTTAAAGGTCCTGCCCATCATTTCGCGGTAGAAGGGCTGGTGCTTTTTAATCATGCTGTAGTCAATAGCCCTGCTGCCAA
This sequence comes from uncultured Hyphomicrobiales bacterium, assembly GCA_964544155.1. Lineage (GTDB taxonomy): Bacteria > Bacteroidota > Ignavibacteria > Kapaibacteriales > UBA2268 > CAZJAH01. Next base: position 243,270 of record CAZJAH010000001.1, read on the forward strand.
TGCAGACGTCGTTTCCGTTTTTAAGGCAGCCATATAATCTTGGCAGTTCATAAACGGGCACGGAAAGGTCGGCGTCGCTGAATATCCTTACCGCGGCATCGCTTTCAAGCATACCTCTTCTGACGGCCGCGCCTTTGCCCATATTTCGGGGCTGGCGAACCACTCTGGCCGCCCGGTTGAATGTTTCCACTACATCACATGTTTTATCGCTGCTGCCGTCATCAACAACAATGATATCAAAGTCATATTTCCCTGTCAGATATTCGGCTGCCGTTTTTAAAGTGCGGCCAATCCTTTCTTCTTCATTAAAAGCGGGAATAATAAGTGATAAATCTTTTGCCATGTTTATTAAGTTATAAGAGGGGAAGTGCAAGCTTCCCCTCATTTATTAAGAGTTAATTACCGATAACAGGTTTCTCTGTCTTATCTGCGGTGGCTGTATCGGTTCTTTTCTGAAGCTCGGCTATGCGCATTTGCATATACTGATTCAGTATTCTGTCGCCCCTTCTCAAATACTGTTCCGATAAGGCCCGTGCAGTATCTATAGCAGCCCGGGGCCCGAGTTCATTTTCAATTTTAGTAATCTTCAGATCATCAATATTATAGTATATATCATAGAGGTTGTATTCCAGCTTCTGTAAGTCCTCTTCCCTTCCGGGCTGATTTCTCAGGCTTTCTTTATAACCCTCTGTGACTGTAATTAATTCCTGAAGCATTATCCTTGCTTCTTCGTATTCGCCAATCATTTTATTCAATTCAGCTCCCATTCTGTAAGGGCCGAAATACTTGGCTGTAGCTTCGTAAAACCGCATTTCAGGCTGAATATCGGGATTTTCAGTAATTTCTTTACAATCATCAATACCGAGCCGCGCGTATTTTTCCAGCTTTTCTTTATCTCCGGCTTCATCATAGAGCATACTTAATCTGTAAAGGAAGTCGAATGTCATTGGGAATTGAGTTGGCGATATCATTTCATTCATTTTATCGATAACGGTAACCGCTCTCTCTCTGTCTTCTTCCATTTTAATCAGATAATCAGCATATGAAAGGTACATATGTCTATAAGTCCCCATAAGCCTGCGGTGAACTTCATCATAATAAACATCCGGATTATTCAGGTTTCTGAATTTAAATCCATACTGCGGCCCTGTGCTAAAGTTATGGCTGTTATCGGTATTCATAAGGCACTGGTCCATAATATCTTTGTGGATCGATTCTGCCGGTCCTGTTCTTTGTTTAACAGGACAAATACGTGCTGCCATACCTTCGTACCTGAATAAAGGATCGAGGCCTCCATGGGCATCAGGCCCTACTGTATTAGAGAAGTAAACCGGCCTTTCGAACCTTGTTTGCTCTAATATATCAAGAATTAGTTTATCCTGTACCCTGAAGAGGTATATCATTTTGCCTTCGCGTTCCTGGTAAGGCTTGCCATGAAAAGTGAACCTGACCTCTCCACTTTCGATTATTGAAGGATCATCAGTATATTGAGCAAGTATTTCTCTTCTTACAGGTATTCTAACTTCTCTTGCTTCACCAAAATCATAGCTTAAGGCACGTTCGTCATTTTCGTCAACATGAAGCATTTCATCGGGGAAAGAAAGCGGAATCTTTTCGGCGCCCCATGGCTGGCGGTTCTTAAGCTGGTCTACATACCAAAGAGTATTGCCAAGGCTCAGGTTTGCCACACGGACATCCCTGCGTACACCCATTACATCCTGCAAATACCATAAGGGGAATGTATCGTTATCGCCATTTGTAAATAGAATTGCGTTTTCCTCGCAGCTTTGCAAAATATTATATGAATAATCAAACGGCAGATAATTACCGGCCCTGCTGTGTATTTTCCAGCCGCCGGCAGCCATATTCAGCGGTACAGCAAGGGCTGATACAGCTATCACGGCTATAGCCGTGCCTGCCATTATTTTTTCCCTGTTGATCGATTTTATTAGTGCATAAGCACCCATACCAATCCACATACAGAAAACAAAGAATGACCCCGCGTAGAAGTAATCGCGCTCCCTTGGCTGTGGCTGCTGTTGATTCTGTACTATAGCTGTCAGAACTCCCATCAGCAGGAACATAATTAAATATACAAGGGCCATTTTATCATCTTTGTAAAAATGGAATAATAGCCCTATCAGGCCGAAAATCAAAGGTAAAGCAAAGAAAGTTACAGGGAACTGATCTTTGTACCCGTTATTGTAATTCAGGGCTTCACCTTCCCGGGTCTGGGTAAACCAAGCTACACCGGCATCCTGGACATCGCTCGTTCTTCCAATGAAATTCCACCCTAAATATCGCAAATACATATGGTCGATCTGATATTTCCAAAGATAATTTATTTCTCCGGCAAAATTTATTCTGTCAAATTCAGGTACCGAAACATATGAACCGTCCTTACGCTGAACATCTACCCTGATAGGCGGATACCATTCACCGTAAACATACTCGCCCCTATCGTTTTGGGCTGTGTAATTTCTTGCTATATATTCATCGCTTGCCTGATACCTGCGGGGCCAGGAAGGCGCGTCTCCATACTGCTCCCTGCCCAGGTAAGAAGCTAAAGTAGTAAAGTCTTTTGGTTCGTTTTCATTCATTGGAGGATTGGCGTTCGACCTCAGAAGTATCTGAGTATAAGTGGTATATCCCAAAAGTATAAGGAGGAATGAACCCAGAATCAGATTTAAAAGCTGCTTTTTATTCTTTAATCCCCATACAAAGAGAGCAACTGCTCCAAAAATTATCGCCAGGGCCAAATATGTAAGCAAAGCCTCGTCCTCAATCGTATATTCTCTGGCGGCATTTCTTCCGGGTGTATGGCCGGCAAGGAACGCGGGCAGCCATTTAACTATACCGGGATATATTATACCGAATATTACCATCGCGATTAATCCCATTATGAAAAATGATTTCCAGCTGAATTCATATTTTCTGAAATAAACCAATAGAACAATCGAGAAAACCGCAAGTATACTCAAAAGATGAACGCCGGTTGATAATCCCAAAAGGTAGGCTATCAATAACAAATAGCGCTCGTGGCCCGGATTATCGGCTTCTTCGAACCACTTCATCATTAAAAATACAACAAGGGCAACAAAAAGTGAGGACATGGCGTAAACCTCAGATTCTACCGCGTTGAACCAGAAAGTATCGCTGAATGTCAGGGTGGCAGCGGCTATGAATGAGCTTCCGTAAACTGCCAGCGCATCACCGGCAGATCTTATTGGTTCAGTTCTAAGTGCTTTAATGACCTTTACTGTGATCAAATATAAAAGTAAGACGGTAATCGCACTTGATAATACCGATACCATATTTATTTTCCATCCGGGATCGCCGAATGGAATTATTAAATGAAATAATTTACCAACAAGTAAGAACAGAGGGGTGCCCGGAGGGTGGGGCACCTGCTGCCAGATTGCAGCCGCGGAAAATTCCGCGCAGTCCCAAAATGGTACGGTAGGCTGAACCGTTAAGGTATAAACTGCCAGTGCCAGGATAAATGACAGAAAGCCAAAAGCGCGGTGAATATTCTTTTGTTCCATTAAATCGAACCAATAATATTTAACAAATTTTTATTTTCACTTAAACAATCTTATTTTTTGACTTATTTTAACTTTGAAATTTAACAAATTACTGCAAGCAGACAAAGTATTTAGATATTAAGATGGCTATATTATGAGAAAAAACACATTATTAATTGCAGCGCACGGCGGAACCCCCCAATGGAACAAGCTTGTTGAAAGCCTGGCTGTGAATGCAGCCGGGCTTAATGACGACAATTTCGATATCGTCTTCTCTTTTTTGGAAAAAAAGCCGCTGATCAGCGATAGCGTAATTGCGCTAGATAAAAAAGGCAGCCGGAACATATTGTGCCTGCCGCTGTTCATAACCGATTCTAAGCATCTTATTAATGATATACCGTATGAACTGGGTTTAATTTACAGCGGCTGCAAAGATATGCCCCCGCAATTTCGATTAGGGGCAAATGTGACTCTCGGCCCTCATTTCGGGCTTAGTAATGAGATAAAAGATATTTTCCTGGATAGGGTAAAGGAATTAAGCACTGATCCGGATTATGAAGCCCTTATTATTTTAATGCACGGTTCTGCCAGATACTCCTATTCATGGAATGAAACGGCTTCCTCCCTGGGCGGCCATGTGATAAAACATACAGGTTTAAAAGAATACAAACCGGCTTTCCTGAAAACTAGCGCTTTTGGCCCGGAACGGCTATATAAGTTATTCAATTCATTCGGTAAGGATATACGCCGCATAATATGTGTATCGGCATATATGGGTAGAAGCGCCAAAGAGCTCATAGGGGGCGAAATTCCCTATATCGAAGAGCTCAGCATGTTCAGTTACGGAGATTTTCCGGAAGTTGTATTATCGGAAAAAGCCCTCCTACCTGATGACAGAGCGGCATATTGGCTGATAAACAGGGCAAAGGAGTTTTTTGGCTAAAACTACAATAGTTTCGCTCCTTCGGAGCTGAACGGCTACCACTGAAAATAAGCACAGGCAAACTCCGTAGGAGTTCAATTTTTGTAGATAAGGTTATCCCAAAGAACAAAAAAGCCCTGAAAGGGCGAAATCTAAAAATTGATTATACCACAACTATTTATCTCTAATAATTCTTCATTCTGTTCAAAACAATAAAAATCATTATCAAAACGATACGTCTCAGTTTTTTTTTAAAATGCAAAATGATAGTGGATACTTTAGACCTCAACAGACTGACAATTGAAGTTTTTAAGCTGGATAACGGCCTCGAGGCTGTTCTGATTCCAAAACCGGATTCGAAATCCGTTAGTTTCGACCTGACTTATAAAACCGGATCGGTTAGTGAAATCAAAGGGAAAACCGGGTTGGCTCACCTTTTTGAACATCTCATGTTCAATAAAACCAAAAACCTGGATAAGGGCGAATACTTTAAAATGTGCAATATGGCTGGCGGAGATTGCAATGCCTATACTACATTCGACTGGACTTCCTATGTTATGTCTCTGCCCGGTAATCAGCTCGAACTGGGCTTGTGGCTTGAATCGGAAAGGATGTTTAATCACATTTTGGATGAAGAGTCTTTTAATACCGAAAAGAAAGTGGTAACGGAAGAGATCACACAGACAGTCGAGAACCAGCCCTACGCCAAATGGCGCGAGGCGCTATCCCGCAACGCTTATAAGCCCGGCAGCCCTTACAGCCACGAAGTACACGGCTCAGCCGAAGATGTTAATAATGCCGGCATAAGTGACGCTATTGAATTTTTTGATAAATTTTACAGCCCTGCTAATGCCTGCCTGGCTATTTCAGGGGATATTGAACCGGATAAGGCCGTTGAACTTATTAAAAAATACTTCGACAAAGGACGGCCGGGTAAAAGGAACATAGTCTCTGCTTCGGAGGTAGTAACAAACGCCCCGGCTTACGAAAAAGTAGAGGATAAGGTTCCTTATCCTGCTGTTTTTATTGCTTACCACACACCGGGCTTTATCGATGATGAAAGTATTTATGCCTCAGCCTTTACACATATCGCTTCATCCGGAACGAGTGCACCGCTTTACAGGGAGATGATCTACGAAAGCGAAATGGCTTCCGCCGCCGATGCCGCGGTTGACAAGAAGGAACACTCATCAATGATGATATTCTACGCCGTAGCTAACAGCAGGAATATTACAACTGATATGCTCTCAGAAAAGCTTATACAAACAATAAACAAAGTTAAAAAAGGAAGCATCACAGGAGAGGTTTTTAAGAAATCAAAGAACCAGCTTCTGACTTCCGCTGTTAAAAATTTGCAGCACACTTCAGGCATAGCTGAAATCGCCTGCCTTGAGCAGCTCTTTAATAATGATCCGAACAGGTTATACACCACAATAGACAAATACATGCAGCTTAAGCCTGATGATATTACAGGCTTTGCGAATCATTACCTGCGCGAGAGTAATATGATCAGGATAGATGTAGTCCCCCGCGAGGGCTGAGCCTGCTATTCGAGGCCTGGTTTATTTCGGATAAATAAATAAGCAGGCGTCGCCGTAGCTGAGGAAACGGTAGCGCGCTGCCACTGCTTCTCTGTAAGCTTTTTCCCAGAGATCTTTACCGGTAAATGCCGCTACCAACAGTAAGAGAGTACTTTTTGGCAGATGAAAATTAGTGATCATTCCGTTAATCACACGGTAATTATAACCGGGGACTATGATCAGAGACGTTCTCCCGTAAAGGCGCGGGATGCTGCTATCCCTCATTTTTTGGGCCAAGAATTCAAATACTTCGGACGCCGTGTATTTCACAGAAGCATCATTCTTATAGGGCTGCCACTGCTTTACATCTATTACAGGCAAATGGCCTGCGGCGCCTGCCATTTGTTCGATACCGTACCAGTAAAGAGATTCAATAGTGCGTACGGAAGTTGTACCCGTTGCGATTATATTTTTATTTTCTTGTAAAGAACGAGCAATATCTTCTATTGTATTCAGATCAATGAATATCTGTTCGCTATGCATTATATGGGCGCTGACCTCTTCTTGTTCAATAGGAATAAAAGTCCCGGGCCCTACATGAAGCGTCACTTCGCTAAATAGTACCCCTTTATCTTTCAATGATTGAATAATTCCGGGAGTGAAGTGCAGCCCGGCAGTAGGCGCGGCAACAGATCCTTCGCTTTTGGCATAAATGGTTTGATAGCGAAGCTTATCTTCGGGGGTGGTATCACGCTTTATATAAGGAGGAAGCGGTATTTTGCCTGCCTTATCCGTAACCTCAGCGAATGTCATATCCTCATTCCAAATGAATAATATTTCAGCTTCGTTTCCTTTTTTTGAAATAATTTCAGCGCGCAGGGATAATGACTCATTTTGTGGAATTAGCACTGTACCTTTGCGGATAGCCCTGCCCCCTGTTATGCATTTCCATGTTGAACAGCCTTTTGCTGCCAGGCTGATAACAGGATCATGCGAGGGCAGCAGTGGCTCAACGCAGAGGATTTCTGCCTTCCCGCCTGTGGGTTTCAGTGCCGGTATACGCGCGGCGATGACCTTTGTTTCATTTATGATGATGTGGCTGTCAGCGGGTATAAGTTTTATTATATCTGAAAAATTCAGGTGTTTTATTTCTGATAGCCGTACATCTGAATAAAGAAGTCTGCCGGAACTTCTTTCTTTAGCGGGATGATATGCTATCAACAGTCCGGGTAGATCATAGTCATAGTCATTTATGCTAATATTAATATCTGCCATTTTATTATTCACCATTAACAAATTAAGACAAGGCGGGCCTTGTCTTAATAAACAAAAATTTTGTCTTTTATTAATAAAAAGCATAGGATAATGCTTCCCCTGCTTATATTCAATTATTCAACGATTTCTGCTTTACCGTCTATAATATCCTGCTCGACTTTCTTATATTTGACTTTTTTGATCGATCCGTCAGCAAACCTGACTTTAACGAGTTCATTACGGCCAATTTTCTTATCAGTCCTTTTTACTGTTTGTACTGACCCTCCCGGGCTTGCTTCGTCAGGCTGCTGCGGCACAGGTGGCTGCTGTCCCTGGCTCAAGAATGCCGGTGAAGTTTCCTGATGTTTGTACTGCATTCTCGAAACGCCGACAGTTCTTAGCTTAGGCAGTCCGTCATCACCCGGAGTGGCTCCTTTGGGGGCGGGAGCGTTCATCCTGATTCGCTGTTCAACAACTTTGGGGAAATACTTGAAAGCAAACTCAATCGATTCGTTGTTTATCTCTTTGATCAATTCAACAAATTGTCTGAAAGCTTCGCCCTTATATTCGAGAAGGGGATTTTTCTGTCCGTAAGAGCGAAGATGAATACCTTCTTTAATATCATCCATTACCCTTAAATGGTCGCGCCATTTTTCGTCAATAGTCTGCAAAACGGCTACTCTTTCTAGCCTTGCCATAAATTCGCTGGTAACCATTTCTTCTTTACGCTTGTAAAAGTCATCAGCAGCATTGAGGATTTTTGCAACACATTCATCTTTGCCCAGGTCCTTGAAGTCCCCCTCTTTAATGTCAGGTTCGCAGAGCAGCTTTGAGCGGCATTCGTCTTTAAGGCCTTTGAGGTTATCGAGTGGGTGATATTCATCATACCATTCGGCAGCCATTTCTTCAATATAATCGAAAAGCTCACCTTTGAGCCTTTCGCCTCTGAGGGCGGATTTTCTTCTGTTATAGATAACTGTCCTTTGCTGATTCATCACATCATCATATTCAAGCAGCCTTTTCCTTATGCCGAAATTATTTTCCTCGACCTTTCTCTGGGCGCGCTCGACTGATTTTGTGATCATTGAGTGCTGAATCGGTTCACCTTCGGGCACTTTAAGGCTTTGCATAACGCCTGCAATCCTCTCGCCGCCGAAAAGCCTCATAAGTTTATCTTCAAGTGAAATGAAGAATACCGAGCTGCCCGGGTCGCCCTGTCTTCCGGCGCGTCCCCGTAGCTGTCTGTCAATCCTTCTGGCGTCGTGCCTTTCCGAACCTATGATGGCAAGCCCGCCGTTTTTCTTTACTTCATGGTCTATTTTAATATCTGTACCACGGCCTGCCATATTTGTAGCAATCGTGACCATGCCTTTCCTTCCTGCCTGAGAGACTATCTCGGCTTCTCGGTCATGCTGCTTGGCATTTAAAACATTATGCTGAACATTCTTGCGGCGCAGCATCTTGCTTAATATTTCTGATACTTCAACACTGGCTGTACCTACCAGTACAGGCCTTCCGTTTTCAAGATAGGTGTTTATTTCCTCGAGTATGGCATTGTATTTTTCTCTTGTCGTACGGTAAATGAAGTCATCCTGGTCTTCTCTGATTATAGGCTTGTTGGTTGGGATAACGACAACTTCCAGTTTGTATATTTTTTCAAATTCCGCGGCTTCTGTTTCTGCTGTACCGGTCATACCTGCTAATTTGTTATACAGCCTGAAATAGTTCTGCAGCGTAATTGTAGCAAGCGTTTGAGTATCTCTTTCGACCTTTACACTCTCTTTGGCTTCTATGGCCTGGTGGAGCCCTTCAGAATACCTCCTTCCTTCGAGAATTCTACCGGTAAATTCATCGACTATCATTACCTTGCCGTTCTGAACAACATACTCGATGTCCTTTTCGTAAAGAGAGTATGCTCTGAGAAGCTGGGAAACGGTATGTATCCTGTCGCTTCTTTCGGCGTAAAGCAGGTTCATTCTGTCTTTTCTAACCTGTTTTTCTTCTTCAGGAAGATCGGAGCCTTCGAGTTCACTCATCTGAGCTGTAATATCCGGAATAACGAACATTTCCGGGTCTTCCTGAGTGGTTATAAGCAGGTCCCTTCCTTTATCGGAAATATCTATCTGGTGGTTTTTTTCATCTATTGTATAATAGAGCTCATCATCTATTTCGTGCATTCTTCTGCCCTGGTCGCGTAGAAAAAACAGCTCTGTTTCCTTTAAGAGTTTCTGATTATCAGGATCCTGCAGTAATTTGGTTAATTTTTTGTGCTTGGGCAATCCCCTGTGAGCCCTTAGCAGCAGCATTCCGGCCTTATCTCTGACATCTTTATCATCTTTTCCGCCAGTAAGCTTCGAAACCAGCTCGGCGGCTTCGGAGGTTAGTTTATTAACCAGCCTGTTCTGCGCTTCAACCAGCCTTTTTACCCTGGGGTTCATTTCCTCGAATTTCTGATCCTGAGCCTGTGAAACCGGGCCGGATATAATCAGAGGCGTTCTTGCTTCATCTATAAGCACCGAATCAACCTCATCCACAATGGCATACCAATGCTCGCGCTGTACCATTTGCTCGGTTTCGACAACCATATTATCCCTGAGGTAATCGAAACCGAATTCATTATTAGTGCCATAGGTTATATCGCAGTTGTACATACGCTTTCTTTCATCATGGTGCATATTAGACTGGATAATTCCGACTGAAAGCCCCAGATATTCGTATACCGGTAACATCCATTCGGCATCCCTGCGCGCAAGGTAATCATTAACAGTTACCAGGTGCGCGCCTTTGCCTGCCAAAGAATTAAGGTATAGCGGCATAACAGCCACGAGAGTTTTACCTTCACCTGTTGCCATTTCCGCGATCTTACCCTGTTGTAGTACTATGCCGCCGATCAGCTGTACATCATAAGGTACCATAAACCAGCGTTCTTTGTTGCCTGCATATTCATAGGCATGGCCCTGCTCGGCAAGCCTGTGGCAAGCCTGCTTTACTACAGCGTATGCTTCGGGGAGTATTTCGTCTAGTGTTTCCTCAACTTCCTCATGGATAAGCTGATCCAGTTCTTTCATTCTGTCATTCAGGTCAGTAACTTCTTTTGATGAAAGGACTTCATTGCGAAGACGGTCAAGTATTTGTACTTTTTCATCTTCAAGTTCGCGGGAATTGTTTTTAATCAGCTCGCGAAATTCATTTGTTTTATTCTTTAATTCTTCTTCGCTAAGCGAATGGTATTCTTCATAAATCCTGTTGATCTCATCAACAACGGGAGTTATCAGCTTTATATCCTTATCGCTTTTGCTTCCGAAGATCTTCTGTAAAACTTTAAGCATTATGTATTCTTTAAATTATTAAAAATTTTTGCCATTATCATATCTTATTAAAAAGACGAAGCTGTATAACATGTATTAATGTTATAAAACGTAACTGATTTATTTCAAAATTATCTTAAAATAATAAACCATCAAAATATTTAGCGCATTAAATCGAAAAAGCACAAAATGATATTTTTCAAGTCTTTTGAAAATGTCACTTATTATGAAATATAAATTAAAAATTTTGAGTGAATAATATGAAATTACTGACCGAAGAAAATAATTTTCTTTCTATTGATGAAAAATACTCCAATTATCAGGATTCGGAAATCCTGATCATATCCGCTCCATACGAGCATACCGTAAGTTATGGAGGCGGTACGGCTTACGGGCCTGAAGCAATACTCGCCGCCAGTGCCTACGTGGAATTCTACGATGATGAAACCGACAGGGAACTGTGCTTCGAGAAAGGCATTGCCGCGGCTGAACCTATTGACTTCAAAGGCGCTCACGGCCCTGAAGCACTCGATTTGATTGCAAAAGAAGTTAAGCAGGGGCTGAACGACGGTAAATTCGTAGTCACACTTGGTGGAGAGCATACCATTTCATCGGCGATAATGAAAGCGCATCACGAAAAATTTCCCGGGATGAGCGTTTTGCAGTTTGATGCTCACTCTGACTTCCGGGATACTTATGAAGGAAGCAAATACTCGCATGCCTGCGTTATGGCAAGGGTAGCTGAATTCCTCGACCCATCGAAGATCACCCAAATCGGCATAAGGGCGCAATGCAAAGAGGAAGCAGAATTCATACGGAAAAACAGGGTAAATACTTTTTACGCAAGCGCTATCAGGCGCGGCCTCCACGGTGATAACTGGCAGAAAAAGGCCGTTGAGGCCTTGTCAGATGATGTATACGTCACCTTCGATGTGGATTACTTCGATCCGGCCATTATGCCCGGTACCGGTACACCCGAGCCTGACGGATTTCTTTACAGCGAAACTGCCGATGTATTCAGAGAGATCAAAAAGCAGGGCAAGCGCCTTATTGGCTTTGACGTTGTGGAACTCGCACCTGTTAAGGGGCTGAATCATCCTGAGATGACAACAGCGCGTTTGATCTATAAAATACTAAACATTTGTCTTTGATAAAGCAGAGGACTTAATCTGAAAACCCATGATTTAGTTTTCTATATGAAAAATGAGAAATATATATTATCTTAGAAGTTTAACAGGAATTAATTTTTTTTATTAACATAATAACTTAATGAGCAATTTCAAAGAGCTTATAGCTGATTTTATAAATAATGGTATTGATGCCCGCGAAGATTCTTTCAGTGAATTCAAAGCTGAATTTTTAAAATCACTAAATAAAGGCGAGATACGTTCCGCCGAATTGCTTGAAGACGGCAATTGGGCAGTAAATACATGGATAAAGGAAGGCATACTTCTTTTATTCAGGCATGGCGAACTGCGCGATTATTCAATAAACGGCAACTTCAATTTCTTCGATAAGGACAGCATCCCGCTAAGGCCTCTCGACCTTGATTCAGGAGTCAGGCTTGTACCGGGCGGTTCTGCCATAAGAAGCGGTTCATATGTGGCTAAAGGTGTTATTTGCATGCCCCCTATGTATATCAATATTGGCGCTTATGTGGATGAAGGAAGTATGATCGATTCGCACGCGCTTGTAGGCACATGCGCCCAGGTAGGGAAGAATGTACACCTTAGCGCCGCAGCACAGCTGGGCGGCGTGCTCGAACCGGCCGGTGCCAGGCCTGTTATCGTTGAAGATGACGTTATGATCGGAGGAAACTGCGGCGTTTATGAAGGAGTTTTAATCCGGAAAAGGGCCGTGCTCGGCTCCGGTGTTATACTGACAGCATCGACTAAATTATTTGACCTGGTAAATGAAAAAGTAATCAGCCCTCAAGAAAACCGTCCCCTGGAAGTACCCGAGGGCGCGGTTGTCGTGCCGGGATCCAGGCCTGTCAGGTCGGATTTCGCCCGCGAGCACGGGCTGCAGATCGCTACACCTTTGATAATTAAATACCGGGATGAAAAAACAGACGCCCGGACCGCTTTGAATTATACTCTCAGGTAAGATTATGAACAGACAGGATATGCAGAAAGAAAGCAACGAAAAATTAATTAAACAGATAAAACAGGCGGCATGGATTATTTTTGCAGGTAATTTCATGGCGGCAGCTCTATTTGTTGCCGCGTATTTTTATACTATGTCTGTTTGGCTTTTACTTGCCGCATTAATTATTTTCCTAACCGGAATTGCAATATTTTACATTGTTTACAGGTTTAAAACAAAGTTATTGAAGAACATGAATCCAATAAGGAAAGTTCCCAATGAATAATATAAATCATGATAATCCTCTTCCTCCTTTGAGGAGGGACCTGGATTTCAGCCATGTCAAAAGAGCCGGAACAGATTACGTAGTGATCAGTGACCCGCTGGGCGTGGTGGAAAATACCGTAGCACTGTCCGAAAATTTCTTTCAGCTTCTTTTTACTCTCGACGGCAAAATCAGCCTTAATGATATCAAGGTCATGGTGCGAACTCACCAGCAGGCAGCGGATGAGGATTTCACTAAATTATTCAGTGGAATAGACCGGATTAAAAAGATCGGCCTGCTCGAAAGCGAAGAGTTTTTTATTATGAAAAAAAAACTTGAGGAAAAAATTGCTGCCGATCCTCGAAGGCCAATGCTTTGCGCCGGGAGCTCTTATGAAGAAGACCCGGATAAATTCATTGAGCAGATGCAGGAATTCTTTGCCACAGTTGGAAAAATAGATCAGCCGGGTAACGCCAATGCCATAATTGTGCCTCATATAGATTTCCGTATCGGCGAGATCGCCGCCAAAACTTACGCGGCCGGCTACCGTGCCATACAGGATACCAATGCCGATACATTCATTATATTCGGCACTTCGCATAAAGTAAGTTCAGATTATTTTATGCTTAGCGAAAAGGATTATATGACTCCTCTGGGGCCCATTGAAACTGACCGCGATTTTATAAATGATTTAAAAGAAAAGCTCAGCTATGAGCCAAAAATTGATGAAATCGCACACAGGCTCGAACATTCAGTGGAATTTCAGGCAGTACTTCTTAAGTATTTCTTCAGGAATAGAGATATTAAAATTGTTCCAATTTTAGTAGGTTCATTTTATGAACATATCATAAGCGGCACTTTGCCTGAAACCAACCCGAAAATTAAGGAATTCATGGAGGTGATTTCAGCAGTAGCTTCCGAAAAAGAGAGGAAAACCATATTTATTTCCAGTGTGGATTTCTCTCATATAGGCAAAAAATTCGGTGATGACTTCAATGCAGAAACCATGCTCGAAATGATATACGAAGAAGATAGCATCCTGATAGACAGCCTTATTGCCGGCGATAAAGACTCATTCTTTGAGAAAATCAGCAAGGTTGAGGATAAATGGAAAGTATGCGGAACCGCTCCAATTTACTCAATGCTCGGTGCGGCAGGCAATAAAGAAGGCCGTCTGCTTCAATATTCGCAGTGGAATGAAAGAGAAACCTTTTCGGCGGTTACTTTTGCGGGAATTGCTTATTATGATAATATGTCAAAATAAGCTAATTTTGGCTGAAATGAATTTTACACACAAATAAATTTCTTTTTTGGAAAATAACGAACTGAAAAATCTTCCCCTTTTGCAGGGCAGATGCAAACTGGCTTACGAATGGATCCCGGAAAATACCGAAAAGCTTCTCGACGCGGGCTGCTCAACAGGATATTGCACTGTGCATTACGCCCGAAAGTCCAATGAAACTTACGGCATAGATATAGTTGCCGCTCAGATACAGGAGGCTAAATCAAATTTCCCTCATATCAATTTTCAGACATCGGCCCTTGAAGAAATACCCTTTGATGATGGGTATTTCGATACCGTTATCTGCACCGACGTACTCGAGCATACTAATGATAAGATCAAATCCCTTACTGAACTTTTCAGAGTACTCAAATCCGGTGGCACTTTAGTATTATCCGTTCCTCATAAGGGAAAGTACCAATACCTTGACCCTTACAACTATGGCTTTTACATGAGAAAGCACCTGAAACCCCTATACTTATTGCTTTACAAACTGGCATGGCTTTTTAAGGGAAAAAAATGGCCGCCGGAACTGAATCCAGAGCATAACATCATGCACCACCACTATGATAGCGATGATCTGATAAGCATGATGAATAACGCGGGATACCGCGATAAGTACAAGATTGATGAAGTTTACCGTACGGGTTTATTCTGGGAAGCTCTATCCCTGAATATTGAACAGATATTTCCTATATTCAGGCTTAATTATAAAAAAATGAAATTCGTGCAGAATATTTATGAAAAAAGCCGAAATGACTATTTGATAGATTACGGGGTAAAAGCATACAATATAGCATTGAAAATCAGGAAGTTATAGCAAATAAGCTCATAAGCATACAGGCTTTTTACTTTTCCACAATAATTCAACATATTTTTTCCACATTATCTGATAATTCTTTCTAATCCCTTTAATTATCAATATATTAGCACAACTATAGTTTCTAAATGTTTAAATTTATTATTTCAATAAGTACCGGCAAATACGTTATAGAATTTTTTAATTTCGCCTAAAGAATTAAAATATATTCAGGGAGCTTTTGCTATGTCAATGCGAGTCGGTAGTATTCAAAGCATTAACACAAACAAAAATGATGAGCGCTTCACAAATCATGTGCCTGATGAAACACTGATTTCAAATTATTACGGGAAATATGTTTTCGGGGCAGAGGAAATGAAGAAATACCTCCGGAAGGAAACACTCAAAAAGTTTGAAGAAGCCGTAGAAACAGGAATTGCCATAGAAGACGAAGTCGCTGATAAAATTGCCGAAGGCATTAAACGATGGGCTTTGGATAACGGCGCCACACACTATACCCATTGGTTCCAGCCATTAACGGGTAAAACAGCCGAAAAACATGACGCTTTTTTTACAGTTCATCCTGACGGAACGGCACTTGAAAAGTTCGACGGGCGCTCACTGATACAGCAGGAACCAGACGGATCAAGCTTTCCGACGGGAGGGCTCAGGCAGACGCATACTGCCCGCGGCTACACGGTTTGGGATCCATCTTCACCCGTTTTTATCCGTGAAACGAAAAGCAACAAAGTACTTTGCATTCCTTCAATTTTTGTTTCTTACAGGGGTGATTCACTCGACCTGAAAACACCTCTTTTGCGGTCGATAAGGGCGCTGGATGAAGCCGCCACCGATATTTGCAGGTATTTCGATGAAGAGGTAAGTTCCGTTACTGCAACCCTTGGCTGGGAACAGGAGTACTTTGTTGTAGATGAAAGGCTGTATAATGCGAGGCCCGACCTGGTGCTTTGCGGCAGAACCCTCATTGGCAACGCTTCAGCCAGGGGCCAGCAGCTTGACGACCACTACTTTGCCACTATTCCGGAACGAGTGAATGATTTTATGCAGGATTTCGAAAATGAATGCCTTAAGCTTGGCATTCCCATCAAAACGAGGCATAATGAAGTAGCTCCCAATCAGTACGAATGTGCTCCGCATTTTGAATATGCCAATATTTCCGCCGACCATAACCAGCTCCTAATGGATATGATCGACAGGATTGCCCGAAGGCACAGGCTGAGAGTCCTGCTGCACGAAAAGCCCTTCGCGGGAATAAACGGATCCGGCAAGCACAGCAACTGGTCTATGGCCGACAATAGAGGAAGAAACCTGCTCGAACCCGGAGATAATCCCTCGGAGAATCTGCCCTTCCTGACTTTTTTCATAAACTTCTTAAAAGCGGTCGATGATAACGCCATACTATTAAGGGCCAGTATATCAAATACCGGTAATGACCACAGGCTTGGCGCTCACGAAGCGCCTCCGGCAATCATTTCAATTTCAACGGGGGATAACCTTGCAATTGTTCTCGATAATTTCCTAAATGATAAAAAGGACACAGTTGAAAATACATCAATAGATATTCGCCTTGGAGTATCGCGAGTGCCGGCAATCAGCAAGGATAGCACCGACAGGAACAGAACTTCCCCCCTGCCGTTCACAGGTAATAAGTTTGAATTCAGGGCTGTGGGTTCATCGGTGAATGTATCTACTCCCGTTACCATGCTCAACCTGATAATGGCCGACAGGCTGAAGAAATTCAAGTCGGAAGTAGATGATCACATCAATTCCGGAAAGGACAAAGAAGCAGCCATAAAAGAAGTATTGGCGGCATATTTGCAAGAATCCGGCAGGATAATATTCAACGGCGATAATTATTCGCAGGAGTGGATAGAAGAAGCCGCTAAGCGAGGACTGCCGAATATATCCTCAACCCCCGAAGCCCTGAAAGTATTCCTGGATGACAACACCAAAACTCTATTCAAAGGATGCCGGGTTTTAAACGAAAGGGAACTCGAAGCCCGCTACCACGTGCAGATCGAAGAATACATCAACAAACTGGAAATTGAATCATCACTTCTTGCCGAGATCATCAATACTTACGTGATACCCGCTACAACTTCCTATATGAACAAGCTCATTAATAACGTAAAAGGCCTTAACGAAATCGGCCTGGATAGCGGAACCCGTTCAATCAAAGCCCGGATAGCAAATATTTCAGGCAAACTCGATAAGCTGTACGATTTCATTGACGAAATGACCGGCGCCAGGAAGGAAGCTCTCAATGCCGGCAAGAGAGAAGAAACAGCCGCCATATTTCACGACAGGGTAAAACCACTATTTGAAAAGATCCGCGAAAACGCAGATGAACTGGAACTGCTCATAGACGATAAGATATGGCCGCTGCCCAAATACAGGGAGCTGCTGTTTATACACTAGGAATCTTTTTTGGGTAGAACTTTTAACAATATTGGTTCAATCAAAAGCAACCAACCTTTACCGGTTAAAGGCAACATTAATGTGTACAAATATATTTGATATCTTATCTCTAAATTTGTTAAGCCAAATAGCGTTGTATAAAATACATACAATGACATAAACAAAAGAAAAGGGAAATATTCTTTTTCTCTAAATGAATCTTTTATAAATTCCACAAAGCCAATTGTAAATGGAACCAGCGTTAAGAAAATAAACACTACATATTTGGGATCACTTGATTCATCAGCCGTAGTATCTATAGTCCAAAGGAAAACTATTCTTTTTAGAATAATCTTCAGAGCTCTATGGGGGTTCTCTTTAATAGTTGCTATAACTTCCTCTTTTAAAACACTATCGATCAAGATTTCCCTTTTTTGATTAAAAGGTATTTGATCTAGTCTATGTATAAGATCTTTATGTTTTTCTGAGCTGATCCAGGCTTTATGTCCGTCAATCCCCCAAGAACCGCCTGTTGATAAATAATTGTTACCCCTCCAGACTTCATGCCAGGGATGAGTAACAATAGTTGTAAATTTACCATAGAGCATAGTATTGCGATAAATCCATGGCGATACTAATAGCGCAAATAATGAAAACGCAATAGTTGCTCTTGAGATTTTATTCTTTATGTTGGCTTCTTTTAAAAAGAAAGGAGTGAAAAGAACAATCATTATAGCCGGTGCAAGAAATTCCGCCCTTGTCAAAGTCAACAAGCCACAGGACAATCCCAGATACAAAAAGCTTTTTAATTGCTTTCTTTTGTAAGATATTATTGTTAAATAAATAACTAACAGAGCTAAGGTCTGGTAAATTGCCGCACCGGAAAATGTAATAACGCCATAAGCAGCCGGAATAAAAATAAAAGCTGATATAGCCGTCATAATGGCGGCTTTTTTTGAAAATAGTTCTTTCGCAATTAAAAAAGCCAGTACAGGCGTTAGGGCTCCTACAATGGAATTAATTAACATTATCACCATGTAAGCTAAACTATTAATGCCAAAAACAGAAAAAACTATATATATGAGGAAAGGATTGAGAGGGGGAATAAAGGCGCCTTTGTAATCCGGGGGTTGATGGTAGATCTCATACATTTCTTGATCAAGTGGTTCATAGGGCCAATGCATAGTAAATCCATAACCATTCATAATGTTTTTTGCGATAAGCCCATGCTCATAAAGCTCAGGGTCTTCGAATTCTCCGAGAGCAAAAACAATTAACACTCTTAAAAGCAAAGAAGCAAGGAATAGCCCCAAAACAAATTGTTTTATTTTTTCCATTATGATAATATTTGTCGTATGGTTTCAAATTATTTCTTTAAAATTAAACTTTTTGTAAAAATATTTGAAAACATATTTGAATTTTAATTATTTTAATTCGTATATTATAGTAAATTAATGATTTATCATCTCAGGTGCCAAAATGAAAACCATGCTCCGCTTCATAGCTATGCTTTTTATTTCGTATAATTGCCTTGCCCAGGGCGAATGGGTGGATAAGGGCGAGTATAAGCAACACACAGAATCATTCGATAAAATATATGATGTCGAATGGTCATTGGATGGCAAGGAGATATTGGTCTTGGGAAATTACAAAGATTCGGGTGATGTATTTGTAAGAATTAATGCAGAAACAGGCGAATTTGTAGATTTTCACAATTACAAGGATCAATACAAATTCGGACATATAAGTTCTGATTTGAAAACTGTATTATGGTTCTGGGGCCTTACAGATGTACCCTATGAGGCCAATGTTTCTTATTTAAAATGCAAAATTTATGATATAAAAACAAAGGACAGTTTATTTTATATTAATATCTATGAAAAAAAAACTGAAATGCCTTATACTACTTACCAAGTAGAACCCATCGAAGCGGATTTTGTTTATGATACTAAAGAATTGCTTATCACTTTTTTTACTTCATCGCATTATTTAAGATTATCTTTTAAAGAATCCCGAGGTTCAACCACTCATAATTTTTTTAAGTATTCACTTATAGATGATGAATTTATCGGTGAAAAAATCAGCAACGGGAAACATTATTTATCCTTTGAAAATGACTTTTTTCTCGTTACGAATTACTATAATAATTATGCATCAAGTGAGAAAATGGGATCAAAGAGTGAGTGCAATACCCAATTATTTAAAGTTTACGGTTATGGTGATTCTACAAAAACCTTTTATGACGGGAGAACTTGTACTGAATTCTCGCAAATATTTATTGAAGACAGTTTACTATACGCGAAAAATTACAAATCCATCTACATTTGGAACTATTACACTATGGAACAAATAGCAGTTTTTAAAGTAGAAGACGGATATTTCTGTTCCACACCTATGAAAGATGTTTTCCTATTGAGCAATAGTGATTATATAAAAATAAAGAATTTAAGAAAAGGACATACTATTTATGAATTAAAACTAAACACTCAACATAATATAGCAAAGCCTAATCCTACAGATTCATTATCATATATTCTTTATAATAATAATTATTTATCGCTTTATAAATCGCAGATGTTTGAAGGTGAATTAAATGCTTTTTTTTCGGCAGACAGTGTAAAAACATTTATCGATACATCTTTACATTTCTATGATTATTCATCCGGCAATCCTACAAGCTGGCATTGGGATTTCGGTGACGGAAATAGTTCAACGGAGCAAAACCCTTCCCATATATATTCAGAAAAAGGCCTTTATGATGTTACACTAATCGTTTCAGACGGAATTCGGTCAGATACCTTGATTAAAAAGGAATATATAGCCGCCAAGCAGTATATAAAAGCAGATTTTAAAGCAGAACCAACATCAGGAGAATACCCGCTAACGGTGAATTTCATAAATAAATCGATAGGAGAAGACCTGCAATACACATGGAAATACAACAAGGGTGTTTTTTCAACCGATAAAGACGCTATCGGGGTTTTTCCTTTCGGTACTTATGATATAACCCTTGAAATTACAGATGGTTATTTTATTTCCAGCAAAACTAAGTATGGTTATATTAATTCACATCGTACAATAGTGGATATATTAGAAAAAGATATTGATAAAAATCTATTAGAATTAAGAAGAAGCCCGGATTATAAATGGTGTTCTGCCGAGGCGATTAAGATATTAAATGATTATCAAGCCATGGCTTCTGCTCAATACTTTAATTATATTCCGAGTTATTACTTTGAGACATTCTTATTAGATTTCGAAGATTCTTTTAATATTACGCCTCTTGGTTTAAATCCACACAAAATAATCGATATATATGATAAATATATATTATCAAGCGCAGTTAAATCATTAGAAGTTTATGATTCCGAAAAAGATACTGTACACTTATTGCAGTTAAATTCTGATGTGCTTGCAGCTAAATATGACGATGACCATCTTATTGTTTTGGACAATACAAATAATCTTTTGTTTTTTAATCATGATTTAATCATGACCGATTCCTTAAAATTAAAAGATCTAAAATGGCAACCTTTTCAAAATATTCAAGCCTTTTTATTAATAGACAACAAGGATATTTCAATTTTAACATACAATAAAGAAAATTCCAACACTGATTTTGATTTAACCTTATTACGTTTAAACAGCAATCATGAGGAAGAATTACGCGTTTCATTTAAGTTTGATACAACAATAGTTTCCCAGGGATTAATGAAATTTACCGACTGCTATATCATTTCCGGATATTTCATAGATACTAAACAACACATTTTTATCAAATCAGATTTAGAAGGCAATTTATTGGATACCTTGATTTACAAGGACACGACTCACACTTTTATAACTCCGGAAAAGATAAATGATGGACATTTTGCCATATCAGGCCATTTAAATAATAAAATTGGATTTTTAGTTTTTGATAAAAACTTCGAACGGTTAGATGAATTTATTTTCGATGATCGCCATGGAGGCATAAATGACATTCATATTTGCAAGGATACTTCTCTTTTTTTAGTCGGTTATTGGGATACTGGTACACAGTTCCATGACATCTACCTTGCCAAAACAATACCGCTGAATTATCCGGTGCCCGATACCGGTAAAGCGCCCCAAGATACCACAAAAGAAAATCCGGACCTGCCGGTTTATGACAGAGATTATCTCATCTCACCAAATCCCGTGAAGGATTATTTTGTCCTAAAGGGTAATTCTCTCGATTCAGGAATGGTAACCCTCGAAATACATGATTCCTACGGAAACCTGTATCAGAGCGTGGAATTTGAGGCCGGCACTGCTGAAAGCAAAAAGATATACATGCGTTCGGCAGCCCCGGGCATGTACTTCGCGCGTATTAAAAAGCATGGCAAAATTAATGTAGTGCCGTTTGCCGTGGTAAGGTAACCCCTACCCCTTAATAACTGCCAGCGGCTTAAGGCGGGCTACCTTTTTGGCTATACCAGCGAGCTCGACAGTATTGACAACCGCGCTGACGTTTTTGTAGGCCGCGGGGGCTTCTTCTGCCAGGCCTTTGAGCGAGCCTGACTGTACAGCTATTCCGCTGTTCTGAAGTGATTGTAATAGCTGCCTGCCGTCCACTTTTTTCCTTGCCTTGGAGCGTGACATCGCTCTGCCCGCGCCGTGGCAGCAGCTTCCGAATGATTTTTCCATGCTTTTATCACCGCCTGCCAGCACGTATGATTCCGTGCCCATGCTGCCGGGTATCAGTACAGGCTGGCCAATGTGCCTGTATTTTGCCGTTACTTCCGCGTGTCCCTTAGGAAAAGCTCTGGTAGCGCCCTTACGGTGGACTACTACCTTGCGTTTTTTGCCGTCGATTTCATGCTCTTCCAGCTTTGCAATATTATGCGCGACATCATACAACAGGCGGGGCGTTCCCAGCCCTGTTCCAAAATAATCGCTCCAGGCCTGCCTTATTTCATGCATGATCAATTGCCTGTTTACCCAGGCAAAATTGGCTGAAGCAGCCATCGCGGCAAAGTAATCCTTTCCTATCGGTGAGCTTAAAGGAGCGCAGGCAAGTTCCCTGTCTGGCAGGTCATAACCGAAAGCGCCCGCGTTTTTAATCATATCCGAAATATAATCGGTGGCCACCTGATGGCCAAGGCCCCTGGAACCCGTGTGTACCTGTATAACGATCTGCCCCTTGTAAAGTCCGAAAGCCCGGGCGGCTTTTTCATCGTAAATATCACTCACACGATCTATCTCTACAAAATGATTGCCTGCTCCCATCGTGCCGAGCTGGCTTTTGCCCCTTTCCTTAGCTTTATGGCTTACTTTTGCGGCGTCCGCCAGCGGCATGCGCCCTTCCGATTCGATAGATTCTCTATCGCCTTCGATTGCATATCCCTGCTCTTCCGCCCATTCCACACCGCGGTTGAGAACCTGATCCAGTTCATTTTTATTAAGCCTGAATTTTCCGCCTTTGCCTACTCCGGAGGGCACTGCCTTATAAAGCTCTTTGGCAAATCCGCTCAGATGGTTCTTTATTTCTTCGGCATTTACTTCAGTTTTGAGAAGCCTGACACCGCAATTTATATCATAGCCGATACCTCCCGGTGATATCACGCCCTCTTCGTAATCAAGGGCAGCTACTCCGCCAATCGGGAATCCATAGCCCTCATGAGCGTCGGGCATAACCACAGCGTGCCCGAGAATTCCCGGCAGAGTGGCTACATTCATTAGCTGCTGCAGTGAGCGGTCGCGGCTTATGTCGTCAAGCATTGCTTCCATGGCGAAAGCCCTCGCAGGAACCCTCATTCTTTCATTTTTGGATACCGGTATTTCCCAGGTATAGGGGTCAATTTGTTCAAGGAGCTGTTTCATTTTTATTTAAGGTCAAATTTCATACATTCTCATTATATCTTCTATACGTTCGCGGCGCCTGATAATTTGATGCTTTCCGGCATCAACCATCACCTCGGCAGGCCTGAGCCTGTTATTATAATTTGACGCCATAACATAGCCGTAAGCTCCGGCATCGCGGAATATCAATAGGTCGCCCTCTTCCAATTGTGGAAGGTAAACGTGCGAAGCAAATATATCTGAATTCTCGCAAATCTGTCCGCATAAATTATAGAATTTGCTTTTATTCTCCTTACCGTAGACTTCCACGCGGTGGTAAGCTCCGTAAAGCGCCGGCCTGAGCAGGGTATTCATGCCGGCATCCACTCCGGCGAAATCCTTATAGCTTTCCTTAATGGAGGTGACCTTTGCTACAAGGTAGCCGGCGTTAGCGGCAAGGTAGCGGCCGGGTTCCGTCTTAAGTTCGGGAGTGCCGAGTTCGTATTTAGCGCATCTTTCCTTAAATACATCGGCGAGCAGCTTAGCCGTGAGGTTCACGTCGAGCTCATCTTCATCATCATGGTATGGTACGCCGAATCCTCCGCCTATATCGATGTATTCCGGCTTTATTCCAAGTTTCGGGAATATGGTTCCGGCTATCCTGAAAAGCTTTTCTACTACTTCAGCGAAATAGTATGGCTCTAAATTATTCGAACCCGCCATCATGTGAATACCAAAACGCTCAATACCGGCATCGAGAGCCATTTTATAGGCCTCGGCGGCTTTTTCGTAGGGCACCCCGAATTTTGCGTCGGCGCCGGCTGTGGTAATGCCTTCATAACCGCCCTTGCCAATTCCAGGATTTATCCTGAAGGAAATTTTTTCCGGCCTAAAAACCTTTATCAATCTTTTGAAAGAATTTATGTCATCCAGGTTTATGCAAATATTACTATTCTTTAGGGCTTCAATATCATCCGGGCTTTCGTAATTTCCGGTGTAGAGTATCTTATTATCCTCGAATCCGGCTTTTCTCGCCAAAAAAAGTTCAATAGGAGATGAACAGTCGGCACCTGCTCCCATTTTCGCGAATGTTTCCAGCACACGCAGATTGCTGTTGGCCTTCACCGAATAATGCATCATATTATGCGGATAATACTCATCAAAAGCGGAGCTTAGCTTTTTGTAATTCTCTTCAAATTGTACTTTATCATAAACATAAAGGGGCGTACCATATCCGGCAGCCAGTTCTTTTATGTTGCATCCCGAAATTTTTTCCATTATATTTTTCTATTGTTTAAAAAAATCATCCAATGAATTCCTTATGAAGAAGGCTTACGGCTTCTTCCAGCCTGTCTTCTTTAACGGTTATGCTTATATTGATCTCCGAAGCGCCAACGCTGACCATATTCACATTAACGCCCTTCAATACTCCGAAAAAACGCGCGGCAATACCAGACATATCCCTTATACCTTCGCCCACGGCGGCTATGATAGCATAGCCGGATTCGGATTTTACTGTGGAAAACTCCTGCAGCTTTTGTTTAATATCCATCAGCCTTGAGTCATTATCAATGGTTAGCGAAATGCTTACCTCCGATGTCGTCACTATATCTACGGGAGTTTTGTACTCGCGGAATATATCGAAAACCATTGCCAGGAAGCCGTGAGCGCCGAGCATCCTGTTAGAGGCTACATTGATAACGGTAATGCCCTTACGGTAGGCTATTGCCTTTATCCTGCCAGGCAGGAACGATTCAGCAGTAATCGTTGTACCTTTTTCATCAGGGTTGAAGGTATTTTTGATAATAACAGGTATATCCCTTTCAATGGCAGGAAGTATGGTTTTCGGGTGAAGTACTTTAGCCCCAAAGTATGCCAATTCCGCGGCTTCGCTGTATGAAAGCTTCTCAATCAGCCTCGCATCGCTGAAACTGCGCGGATCTGTTGTGAACATACCGTTAACATCAGTCCATATCTCAAGTGAGGAAGCCTTGAGCGCGGCCGCATAAAGAGCCGCAGAATAATCCGAGCCGCCCCTGCCGAGAAGAGTTGTCTCACCGTCATGGCCGGATCCGACAAAGCCGGGGGCTATAGCGATACTTACTTCCGTAAATTGCGGATTAATTACACTGTATATGGTTTTGTAAGTTTTTTCTATTTCTACTTCAGCTTCGGGATAATCAGACGCCGTTTGAATAAGTTTGCGGGAATCTACGTAGAAGGCCTGCCTGCCCTGCTTCAAAAGCAGGTGGTATAGTAATCCCGAGCTTAGCATTTCACCAAAGGAAATGATCTTTGCTTCCATCCTGTCACTTACTTCACGTATGATCCTGCTGGCTTTAACTATATCAAAAAGTTTAGTAAATATCTCCTGAATATAATCAAAGCCGTGTTTACCCAGATCCAGCTCATATACGGTTTTTACATGCTTAGAGCGTATTTGCTCGGCCTGCTCATAAGCACATTCATAATCGCCTAACTTTAGGCATTTCGTAAGGCTTATCAGACTGTCGGTCATACCTCCCATCGCGGAAACCACCACGACAAGATTTTCATTTTGAGAAGAAATAATCTCACTGACTTTTATTATGGCGCCGCTATCCTGCATGGATGTGCCGCCGAATTTCAATACTTTCATAATCTTATATTTTATTAACTAAATCTGCAAAGGAAACGGCAATTCATTTTTAATATTTTTTGGAATACTTTATATTTTTATAAAATTATTTAAAAATGATTTTTATTTGTGAGTTTGCTATTTATCAAATCTGCTCCTCAAAGATTCCAGGTTCTAAAAATCAGGGAGATTAAAATGAAAATCGCACCGGGTTACTCTAATTTTTCCTTCCGGGGAGATTTTAAAGCAGTTATTAAGCATTATTCAGCTGCACTGTCCTCAATTATTTTAAAATTAAGATTTTTAATAGATTCATAAATATATTCTGGCGATATGTCAAATTTTTGATATTTGAGTATAATGGCATCTCTCTTAAGGTCGAAACTTATATCGCTAATGCCCTTAATAACTTTTAATTTCCTGTAAATGATCATCCTGTTTGCTCTGGTGAGTTTGTCCTCAAGCCTGATTTCCAGCGGGTAAATGTCCGAAGCCTTCTCTGCCGAAAGCATAGCTTCGCGTGACATATCAAGATAGCGCACAGTCTGTTCCTGCATGGCTTGCCGGTGTTCGCTGAGAGTTACCGCTCTGTAAACGTGCCTGCCGGTGCCCATGAAAAGAACCGTTACCGACAGCGCAGCGGCAATGAAGTAGAAATTCGTGCCCAGCCTGCTATCTGGGCCTTTGACTTCCCTCCAAAGCATCACTAGTGCCGCTATGGCTATAACAATTCCGACTGATATAATAAGTATCAACATTTTGTCAATATTTTCCCAGCGCAGAGTCAGCAGCACCAAAGGGCCAAAAGCCAGCTGCGCGATTGAAGCGTGAAGAGCAAACTTGTACCAGCGCCTGAGTATACCGGTACGGGTGAGTGTGGTATACTGTCTGAAATTATATTTCTCCCTGTTCATCCACCCAAATAGGAACAGCCCGGTTATTGCCAGCGATGCCGCCAGAAAATGCAGGTAGCGAGGGAACACGTTGTCCAGCATCATAGCGGAGAAAAAGCCGTCAACTTTCCCCCATTGATCGGGATAAAGCATCAGGTTTATATTTGTCAGGAATATCAGAGGCACAAAAAGAAGCAGAACTACTGCCGCCGCCAGAATAGCTATGTGCAGTTTTTTGTGCTTTCGCATTTTTTCCCTGCTGTATTTATGCCAGTAAAGCAGCAAAAATGCCACAGTCACAAAAGGCACTATCATTATCCAGAAATTTCCCGTCAGCGCGTTAGCGGAATAAAAATGCACTGTGTAAAGGGCATTTATCGAGAGCAGCGGCGCCACCCCGAGCACAACAGCAAGCGATTTATTCACAGTAATAGTTTTAGCCAGATCTTTGGCAAGAACTTCGTAATCAGGATTCTTCCTGCCTTTTATCTCTGCCCATAGTGTAATTAGTGAGCCTCCGAGCATTAAATTCACAAACAAAATATGCAGCAGAAAAGAAAATAACAGAAGCCCTGCAAGAAGCCACTCCGGCAGCGGCATGGCCAGGGGTATATCTCTCGGTATGGGAATATCGGCAAATAATGTGTAGATACTCATCTTAATTTCCTATGCTTATTTTTTTTCACTACTATAATTATTAAATGAATTATGAATCGATACCGGCGTTATTCTCTCCTGCTCCCCCTTCACGGGCAAGGGATTATCCTCCCGCGAAAGGATGAATTTCACAATGGCTTCCAGCTCTTTATCATTTCCGGGAAATTCGGGCATGTAATACCACACTTTGTGCATACGTGGAATATATTCCCTCATGAATTTCGGGTCGAGCCTTTTACCCTCGCCTGCCATATGACTGAATTTCATTACCACCGAGTTGATACCGCTCACTGTATGGCATCTGCTGCAAGCCAGCCTAAAGACTTCCTCTCCGGCCCTGATTATATTATCTTCCCTGACTTCATCTATTTCGGAATATGTGGCATGTCTGAGAAGGCCGTCTTTCTTGAACAACGGATAATCCTCTGCCCGCAAACCGTTCGCATACATGTACTCGCCTATCACATAAGGTTTACGAATGAATTCCCTTATCCTCTCAAATGTGCCTAGGAATACAAAAAGTGCCAGAATAGGAATTATCATTGCGGCACGAGGCAATTTCCTCGGAGCGAGAAATCCAATGAACGCTATGACAAAGCTAAGCGTCACAGCACCGATTATGACTTCCAGCAGCGTGTCGTACCAGTCGGCAAATGCCATTGTTGCGACTGCTGTCGGCAGGTTCCCAACCATAAGATCGGGTATTTGCAGGTAATAAACATAAGCTCCCGCGAAAGCCACCGGCGACCATATAAGCAGCCAGAATGAAGCGAATTGCACCGCTCGTTTCCTGACGGGTGAATTTTTTTTGACAAAAAACAGCATCAGGAATAATGCAAAGGCCCCGCCCATCATCATTGATAATGGCGTGCGGAAATAAAGCTGAGGCAGATAAAGCGGGTTCATCACTCCGCTAAGGAAGGTGCCGTCATTAAGCCAGCTTCCCGGATCCATCATAAAACCCAGTATGGCAACGATAATTGCCATTGTTAACCATGTAAACAGACTTAGGAAAGCGCCGAAAGCAATATGTTTTTTTTTGGCGTTATCGCTATCGTTCGAACGTTTCCAGGTAAGGTAGTATGTCATGATAAAAACAACTTCCAGCACAAAGACAATCCATTCAGTAAACCATGCTCCATAGAATACCCGGATTAGGCTGCCGATGGAAGCGGGGTTCACAAGAGAGGCCGCCAGCCAGATACCGACACCTGTCATCGCCCCGAGTGATGTGGTGATAATAAATCCCACAAACATAATCTTGCGTGTCATCTCATCCCATCGTATGGCATTGCCCCGGTCGATTTTTCTTTCTTTAAAACCAATATATTCCAAAATCGTCACAAATGGCAGAAATCCCACAGCCAGGGAATGATTGATCAACACATGAGTAACAGCAATTACTGCTATCAACATACGGTTGCCTATGAAATCGAGATGAAATAAGGGAAAATCCATAATCAAATAAAAAATGATCATAATAATTTAATTGCCCGAAAATTTATGAATTTCTTACTAAATATTTTAATAAATACATAAAAATTAATTTTTTAACTATGGCTAATATTATAAAATGCCCCGTTACTATAATTACAGGATTTCTCGGAGCAGGGAAAACTACCCTGTTAAACAGGCTGGTAAGGGATTACCCCGGAAAGAAATTCGCCGTAATTGAGAATGAATTCGGCGAGATCAATATTGACAGTGAACTGGCGAAAGGGATTAGCAATGGGATTTACGAACTTACAAACGGCTGCGTTTGCTGTACTATTAATGATGAACTGGAAGAAACACTGATCACTATTGTGGAAAGCGGTTTTGAATTTGATCATTTGCTGATTGAAACCACAGGTATAGCCGATCCCAATAATGTAGCGGCAACCCTGCTGAATGAGTTTCCGGCAAGACATTTCGCCCTGGACGGCACAATATGCGTCGCTGATTCATTAAATCTTGAAAAAAACGCTTTTATAGAAAAAACAGCCGGGCGGCAAATAGCATTTGCTGATTTGATAATACTGAATAAAGCTGATATGCTCAACACGGAGCGATTGCTTATCACCCGGGAAAAATGCCGGGAGCTTAATCCTGAAGCTGAAATCATATCAACAAAGGAATGTGGCTACGGGGATTGCAAACCTCTGGAACTGAAGGCTTTTGAAAAGGATATTGAACCGGCCTTCCCGGGCAGCAATCATACGGATATAGAGTCATACAGTCTACGCATAAAAGAAGCGATCGATCCGGAATTATTTGAATACGGATTAGGCCGTCTGCTGGAAAAATCAGGCGATGAACTTTACAGGGCTAAAGGTATCATATATTTTGAGAATTACTCCCGGAAAATGATATTTCAGTCAGTAGGCAATTATGGAATAATGACTGAAGGCCCCCACTGGAAGCCTGGTGAAGAACGGCAAACAAAGCTCGTATTTATAGGCAGGAAGCTCAATAAAGAGTTGATCAATTCTATACTTGATGAACTGCGCATATGATGTATTATCCTATGTGGCAATCAACACTTGCCCGGCCGTTAAAACCTGCTGCTATTGGTTAAGACTATCAAAGCCGCCACCGGTAAATACTGCTGTAACCCTTTATGAAGATGAGTATTTCAGGATTGATGGATTAGGATATTAGGTTAAATCAGGGAGAGCCATTTATGTCAGGCCTTTTTTGGGAATCAGGCGGATAATAAATCCATTGGCTTTGTAGTGCCGTGGAAAAACGAAACGGGCGCCCTAATGAGCGCCCGATATTATGCTTTATATTTTAATAATAATTAAAGTCGAACTTAAATTAACGATTGAAATTTCTCTGTCCGCCGCCGCCATACTGTCTGCCGCCGCCTCTCGGCTGTGATGGTCTTTCAGATCTTTCGCGGGCTTCATTTACGCGGATATTTCTGCCGCCGAATTCAGAGCCTTCAAGGCTTTCAATGGCGTTCTGTGCGTCTTCGTCTTCCATTTCAACAAAACCGAAACCTTTTGGCTTGCCTGTAGCGCGATCTGTAATGAGTTTAACGGAACTTACTTCACCGTACTGCTCGAATAATGCCTGAATTTCATCAGTTGTGGCTGAAAATGGCAAATTGCCAATATAGATGGTCATAATAAAACAACTCCAAAAAAACAAATAAAACTGAAACTATATTTGGCCCTAATGGCCTAAAATATTCTTGTAAATAAACCTAAAAGCCGGATTAAACAAGGCTGCAGGCTAATTTAAAAGTTATTTAAACATAAGTGTATTAAATATATTACACCATGCCTTATCAAATATACGAAATTTATTATTAAATGCAACTAATTTTTTGCCGATTTTTTTTATACGGGGATTCGCCAGGCTAATTTTGCGAGTATAACAGTATCTCCGGATCTAATCCCGCAACAGGTTTCAAGATAATGATTCAAAGCCAGATAAAAATCGCTGCCTATCTGAGGAATCCAATGGATTCGAAAGTTTATCAGCATTTCACTCGAGCGGCTGTTCCACTGTGCGTAGGTACTTGTAAACATTTTAGGGCTGAAGGAGAATTCAAGCCTGCCCGCCAATTCATGCGCGTTGAAGCTTCCGTCATCCAGTGTAACTACATTATATTCATAATCTCCGAATAAATTGATATGCTTTCCAAGATTCATGAACATGCTGCCAGAGTAGATAGTCCGGTATCCGTTGAAAAATTCACCTGTGCTGAGCCCCGCACCTAATGACATATTCCTGCCGGCATAGCTTGAAAATCTGAAACTAATCCTGCTATACCAGTAATTTCCCGGTTCGATGAAATTATCTCTATACAGTTCGAAGCGTTCATCAATTCTTTCAAAAAGCCTGATCATATTGATCGTGAATACATCTCCGCCTGAAGTCCGGATTCCTAAAGGACGTATCGAGAGGTCCATTGATTCCAGCTTACCGTTAGACCGTGTATAATAAGCATTAATGTCATAAAGTTCAAAATCGAACTGCTCTATCCAGCTGATGAATTCCGGATGAGGCAGTAGTCCAAAGTTAGAGCTGAACAACCTGTAACCGGCACGTCTGACGAATCCCAGCGCCGGGTTGAAATTATTTCCCATTTCCTGGTATGCAATCGAGGCATCAACTTCATTATTAGGGTAAGATGCTACTAAGTTATATGAATAATTATCCTGCTCTTCGATACTTTTATCTATTGTCCCGGCAAAAGCTCCTTTCAATACAAAGTTCTTATCGCCGAACCAGTCGGATACCGAATACATAAAATCGCTGCCAAGCAAATAATTATAATTATCATGGCTGTTTTGGCCTGTGAAGATAATGCCAATATTTGATTTTTCGAGTATATTCTGCCTGAACCTCACAACAGAATGATTCTTCGTGGGGATATTATCCCTTGCGGATGTTTGAAGAGTCATTATGCCAATATTTGTATCATCAGCAGTACCCATAAGCCTGGCGCCTCCGATAACCGGAATTTCCATATTGTTCTCTATGCCGATTCGCCTGCTGTAGAAAAGCCTGACATCGTCATTCATCCTGAATTCAAAGAAGTTCTTTCCCTCCAGGAAGAATTCTCTTTTTTCGGGATAAAACAGCGAGAACCGCGTTAGATTGATCCTTTCCCTGTCTGCTTCTACCTGGGCAAAATCGGTATTGGCCGTTAAATTGAGCTTTAGGGTAGGGGTGACGAGATAATTCAAGTCACCGCCGGCTTTTGTAACCATAGACGTTTTTGTACCGGGCGCGGCATCTGCTCCAATAAGGCTGTAGGGTTTGAACTCGATCGTTTTATCAGGGCTGATCCCACTTATGCCTATCAATGTGCCCGCATGGGAAACATGCTCAAAATCATAATCCCGCGACCAGCCCTGCCAGAAAACCTGTTCCTGCTTTCGGCGGATATTTCTTTCAAAATTCACACCCCATACCTGTACCTTTGTATCTGGAAACTTCAAAGTTGAAAAGGGTATGCGCATTTCGCCGAACCAGCCATTTTCGTTACGGGTAACAGAGGCATCCCAGATACCGTCCCAGTCAATATTGAAGCCTTTGCCTTCGTCAAGCACCAGGACGTCACTTCTTGCGCCGTTCGGGTTTACCACAAAAACATAGCCGTTGCGGTCATCATCAAAAGTATCGAATATCACTTCGAAATTGTCTTCTTCCCAGTAGGGAAAATCTTTTTTCATGTACCTGGCGGTAAGTTTATCCGGCTCGCTGTCATAGCACCAAAAGCCAATATAGAGATTTTCGTTATCGTAAAGAACGGCGCATTCCGTGCGTTCGGTTACGGGGCTGCCTTCGTATAGTTCTCTCTGTGTAAAATTTGTAATTCTTTGAGCAATATACCACGGAGCTTCATCCAGCTTACCATCCAGCTCAATATCTGTGCTTATCCGGTAAGCGCTCACTATATTCGGCTCAGAAACCTGCGAAACAAGTTCTGAGGCTATAAAGAGTTTTATGATTATGATTATATTAATTAACTTCAATTTTTCCATTTGTAAAATTTTTTGATTGCCATGATTATTCAAAATTATAACTTGGTTTTTCAAAAAGTATAATTTATAAAAAAAGAAAGGAAACGATGGATTTTTTCGCTGCAGATAATTGGATTATGGTCTGGCTGGTAATACCTTTTTTGATATTTATAGCCAGGATACTTGATGTAAGTATCGGTACAATGAGGATAATTCTTTTATCAAAGGGATACAGGGTTTTAGCCCCGGCACTGGGATTTATTGAATCAATAGTATGGATAATAGCGGTTAGCCAGATAATGCAGAACCTGAATAATTTTTACTATTATATAGCTTATGCCGCCGGATACTCAGCCGGAACTTATATAGGCATTGTAATCGAACAAAAATTATCTCTCGGGCAGGTAATGGTCAGGATAGTCACCCGCAGAGACGCCCATGCCCTACTTGAGCACTTAAGGGAGCACAGGTATTCGGCAACAGCGGTTGATGCGGAAGGTAAATACGGCGATGTGAAGATAATTTTTATAATAATAAAAAGATCAGATCTTGAAGAAGTGATAAATACCATTAAACAGTTTAATCCCAATGCCTTCTTTACGATCGAAGATGTTCGTACTGTTAGCGGTGGAGTTTTCCCCGGCAGGCAGGGAGGAGTATTCAAAAGAAAAACTGTTTCCCGAAAAGCTTTCAATATCAGGAAATAATAGCTTTCATTTTTGAATAGTTAAAACTTTCAAGTACTTAGTAATTCTTATCAGTAATTAGAAAAAATGATTTTGTATTTTGTATATTATTAAATATAAATGGCTGAAAAAATAATCATATATGGAACGGGCAATTTAAGCCAAATATTAGTGAAGCTTTTAGAGGATGGGAGCCTTTATGAAATAGCCGTGTTCACGGTGGATTCTCACTACAGGGACGCGGATGAATTCATGGGATTTCCGCTGCTTGATTTTGAAAGGATCACTGAAAATTATCCACCTGATGATTTTTCCATGATAGCGGCAATAGGATATAAACAAATGAGAAACCGCACGCTTCTGTTCAATAAAGCTAAGAAAGCGGGATATACACTGAAAACTATATCGGCCCGAAGGTTATTCATTATAATGATTTCGAGATTGGCGAGAATAACCTGATATTTGACGGCACTTTTATGGGGCCTTACGGCAAAATGGGCGATAATAATATAATACGCCCCGTGTGCTATGTAGGCCATGGATTTAATATCGGCAGCCATAATTTTATTTCGGCGGGGATGATACTCGGCGGTGTGTGCAAAGTAGGAAACAGCTGTTTCCTCGGAATGGGAAGCAAAGTAACCGATCATTTAGATGTCGGCGACGAAACACTGCTCGCTGCAGGTTCGGTTTTGACTCAATCATCTGAAACTTGTTCCATGTATGCAGGAGCTCCGGCTCAGCTCAAAAAAAGGCACGAAACTAACGGAATAGTTATTCAGTAAGCAGAATAATATGACATTTAGAAATACTTGTGATGATCTGATCATCAGTTTTACGCCGACGGGAATGATCCCGAAAAAATCATTAACTCCGCATGTGCGTGTTTCTGTTGTAGAGATAAACAAATATTTAAGATAATGAACATAAACTTCAAGCCTGATCTTTCGGTGGTTATACCGGTTTATAATTCTTCAAAAAGCTTAGTGGAGCTTTGCGAAAAAATAAATGAACAACTAAAAAAGACTAACCGCAGCCATGAGATTATCCTGGTGGATGACAATTCTACCAATCCGCAAACACAAAAGGCAATCAAAGAACTTCTTCGGAAAGGGCTTGCCACTAAAGCATACAGGCATGATATGAATGCCGGCCAGCATACTTCCCTGCTTACCGGCATTTATTTAGCACGCGGCAGATATATTATAACCATGGATGATGATATGCAGCACGACCCCGGGTATTTGCAGGATCTTCTTGACAAAAGCTCTCACGATGTGGTTATGGCCGATTTTGCCCTTAGAAAGCACAATACATTCAAAAACCTTACCAGTGTAATGAAATTTTTTACCGAAAGAGTGGTACTGAACAGGCCAAAGGATATCCGGCTTAGTACTTATACGGTTATCAAGAGGGATATCGCCCTGAAAATGCTCCGCCTGGCCGGAAAAACCTATACGCTCGGTTCCCTCATTTTTAAAAGCACAAAGGATGTAGTCAATACTCCGGTGCCCCATAATCCCCGTAAAGAAGGGCACAGCGGCTATTCGCTCAGTAAAATGTTCCGTCTGTACAGGCAGATATTCGAATCCGAGCCTCATAAATTAGGTTTATTTTTTATGAAGTCGGGCCTAAGCATGTTAATTATAATGGCAATTATAATTTTTATTTTTTATGATCATATTGCCGCTAATGACTATGTACTATTTCCAGTGCTTGCGGTAGTATTACCCGGGATAGCCATCATTACAGCTATAGCGGGCATAATGATAAGATTCGCGTCAACAGCTCCCAAGCCTTTTATTCCTCCAGCTTTTAAAAAAATTAACATTGAATAAATTATTTCTTGACTTTTGTTTATAATAATGGTATATTTTTAGCCAATAATTTCGGGAGATCATGCGAATAGTATTTTTGCTCTTAGCAGTGCTTTATCCGGCTATAGTTATACCGCAAAGCATGCCGGAACCATATCCCCTAGGGGATAGAGCTTTTATATTGGATGAATGGTCTTCCGGCGAACAGGCAGGAAATTATCCTGATGGAATGATCTTCCACACAACGGATGAACCGGATCCGCCGATCGGCACGAAAATGACCGGCGACTGGATAATGGCTTATAATCTTAGCAGCGGATCGAGGATAAGCGGTAAAGACAGCCTGGGTATATCATTCTTTAATACCGGCTTGGGACAGGATGGCAGCTATGTTGGCGCGGCAATTATTGCTCTCGATGTTAAGGAATTAACCCATATTAGCATTAGCTGGAAAGGACGTACTTTTAAAAAAGAGGGCAGGCTTTATGCCATTACCCTGCAATACAAAGAATCTTTGGCACAAAGCTATACCACTATAGCCACGGCAAGCTACGAAACTAATGAAGCCGGACATGAGCAGGTGTTTAATACACTGCTACCGCTTCAGGGCAATGATGTTGTTTATCTGAGATGGGTATACCACTATATTTCAGGTGATCAGGGAGCAAGGTCTGAGCTTGGTATTGACGATATTAAAATTGATGTGCCGACGGGCTATTGCATACCCAGGGATATTGCAAGCGAGCTTAAGATAAGCCCGAATCCGGCATGGGACAGGATCTATGTTGACCTTCCGGAAATCGATGACATAAAATCAGTTAGCATAATCGATTATTCCGGAAAAAATTATTCGATAAATAAAAATAATATTGTATATTTAGGGCAACACAAACTATTAATAAACGTTAACAATTATGTATTCTCAAGGGGTACATATATAATACACCTTCAAGGGAGTAAAGCAGCATACTCCGGGAAAATAAACCTCACACCTTAAAATAGGCTTAAGCCTTGTGTTAAGATGACGATAAAATCAGTATATGCTAATTTTGTGCTATACTGCGGCATTTTGGCATTTGAATTGAATTTTATTTATTAAGTAGTTTACATTGAGAGGTTAAGAAATGAAGAAAATAATATTAATCAGCAGCGGCATTCTTATTATTGCTGCAATCAATGCCGTACTTTTATTCTCCCTGCAAGAGCAGGGCAAAAAGGATATGATCAGGGAAAAGATCAACGGCCTTGAAAATACTTACGATAACAGCGTGTTCAGGGCTTTCTATTCATTGCCGGAACTAAGGCCTTTTTCGATCATCCAGTTAGATGAAACCTATAAAATGTATGATCAAGAATGGATATCACCAGAAAAATACGTTTCGAAATTAAATGAAAACAGTAAAGATAAGCTTAAGGATAGAGTGGCTTCAATGCTTTCGGAAAGGAATGAAATCGAAACCCCCGCCATACTGGAAAAGCTCGAAGCATGGTGTAAAGCCGATAAGCAATTATATATTCTGCATGAATACATGGGATTTGAAAAGGTTTTCCTTGTTAATGCCATGAGAAATATTGAATTGACAAAAAATATTGGCATTGAACAAAATGCAGCTGATAAGACGCCTGAATCGATGACAGGCCAAAATGTTGACGAAGCGTTCTATGATGGGATAAACAGGATCGCTAATTTGGAAACAAAATCTCAGCTTGGTTATTATTCCGGGCTCTTTCTGCAGCTATCCGCGTTGGCCTATAAATAATCTCATCGGGGAAAAATAGCAGCTCTTAAAGACAGGCTCAACGGCCTGTCTTTTTTTGTTTTATATATATAATAATTATGTTTGTCAGGCTTTGTGAGAACAATTTTTATTATTTAGACAACGCTTAAGCATAAACTCAATAATTTGTTCAGACATAAGGCAATAAAATTAGCTTTCATACAACAATATCCCGCGCGTATCTCAAAAAGAAAGGCCGCCCGGAGGCAGCCTTTCTTGCTATGAGAATATCTAAGTTAAATAATAGCAAATAAGGGACATTTTTTATATAAAACTATTAGCCAAATTATTATTTGACAAATACTACTGTCATATCCAGCGGTACTTCATCATAGATCATTTTATCACCCAGGCCTTTGAAAAAGCTGCCGGAACCAAATTTTACATCATGATTAGACCTGTCGAATGTAAGCAGTGCCGAAGCATGTATCTTATCGTCTGAATTAGTAATCGTAACAGGGAAGGTATAGGTATAGGTTTTATTCCTTATAGTCAGGTCGCCTGTTACATTGTATTTGGTTGAACTGCCATAATCCTTATCTTTAGCTACCTTTGAGATTTTGAGTTTAGAAGTCGGGTATTCTTTTACATTAAAGAAATCATCAGATTTTAGGTGGCCTACAAGTTTATTCATCGACTCTTGATCATCCTTTAAATCATTATTTTCTATGGAATTCATATCAACATAGAATTCGCCGCCAATAAGTTCGTCGTTGTTAAGTTCTATCCATCCGGATTTAAACATTATATTGCCATCGTGCTTGCCTAAAACCTTCTTACCCTCCCATTGTA
Organism: uncultured Hyphomicrobiales bacterium; assembly: GCA_964544155.1. Taxonomy (GTDB): domain Bacteria; phylum Bacteroidota; class Ignavibacteria; order Kapaibacteriales; family UBA2268; genus CAZJAH01. The sequence continues at coordinate 281,151 of CAZJAH010000001.1, forward strand.
TCATGCTGCTTTTAGTATTGAGCATGTATTTTTCGGCTGCCTTAAGGTTTGCTGAAAAGGCTAATGGCAGCATAAGAGCCATAGCTAAAAAAAATAACTTCATCAGGAATTTCCTCCATAATTTATACAATTCATTTACAAATATTAAAAATAAGACCCATTTAATCCTATTTAACGAAAATGCCTGAATTTTTATTTTAGGCTTGGCTATATTTATTTCTGAAATGTTATTAAAATTGCATTTAAGAACTTGATTAACTCAATTAGAAATGGGATCATTAAAATTGCAGGGACACAATATTATGAATCTTGATTCTTGAACTACTGCCAAACGGCGCGGAACTAATATACTATCATATCTTCTGCAATTTCCATTCTATTGATTTGATAGCGGCTCATGTTTTTTATCAAAATAAATTTCCATAATTCATATTCCTTATGTGAGACCCAGCTGTTTTATTCAATAAAATCCATGTTTAATTTATTCCATAAACTAATACTTTTCAAAATCACGCCCGGGCCTTCAGTTAAAAGAGTTAATCAGAGCCCCAGTATCCATATAGCGATATTAAAGTAAATAAAAATACCTGTTACATCGATCACAGTGGCAATAAACGGGCTGGAAATCACTGCCGGATCAAGATTAAACCTGGCCAGTATCAGCGGCAGCAGCCCGCCAATAATATTGGCCCAGAGCAGCAGAACCAGCATCGTCATGCTGATAACCACAGCCACGCCAATGCCGGAATCCCCTTCGAAAAGGCCCCTAAAATAAGTGATAGCGCCAAGTACTATGCCCAACATCAAGCCAACAGCCAGTTCTTTCCTGAGCACACGCAGCCAGTCACGTATACCAACCTCGTCAATCGCAAGGCTGCGGATAATGAGAGTAGCAGACTGAGTACCCGAATTACCGGCTGTACCAATCAGCAGCGGAATGAATGCTGCCAATATAACGACTGATTGCACCACAGATTCATAATGAGTGATAACACCAGCGGTGATAAAATTCGCTAAAAGCAGCGCAAGCAGCCAGGGAAAGCGTTTAATCCACATTTTCCACACACTCGCGCTAAGGTATGTTTGCTCTACCGGGTTCATACCCGAAATTTTATGGAAGTCTTCCGTTGCCTCTTCTTCAGATATATCGAAAACGTCATCGTGAGTAACGATCCCCACAAGCATACCCTGCGAATCAACCACGGGTATCGCAAAAAGGTCATATCTTTCCATCATGCGTACGGCTTCCTCCTGATCGTCAAATGCTGAAAGGCTTGCCACATTGTGGTCCATCAACTCAGAAATTTTAGAATCCGCAGAGGCCAGAATTACCTTTTTCAGCACTATATCATCCAGCAGCCTGCCGTCTTTTTCAGTTACGTAAATTCTATAGATAGTTTCACTGTCTCGCCCAAACTGCCTTATATGTTCCAAGGCGCGGGCAATAGACCAGTCGGGGCGCACAGCCACAAAATCCGGGGTCATTTTTCTTCCGACACTTTCCTCGGGGTAGCCCAGAAGCTGTCGTGCTTCAATCAGATCATCCGGATTAAGCAGGTTTAGCAGTCGGCGCGTGACTTTAGCCGGCAGCTCTTCGAAAAGGTCAGTACGGTCATCAGGTGACATATCGGCAAGCAGCCTTTTAGTTTCCTGATCGTTGAGGTCGCGCAGCAGTACATCCCTGTCCTCATGTTCTAAGTAAGAGAAAACATCAGCCGCTAAATCGCGCGGAAGAAGCCTGAAGAGCACCGCCCTATCCTGGTATTCGATATCAAGCAGCAGGTCGGCTATTTCCGGGGGCGGCCAGGAGGCAAATACACCTTTAAGCTCATGCCATCGGCGGTTTTCGATCAGTTCGGTTATTTCGGGTTTCATCAGTTCTTTTAGCATGTGTCCTCCCAGGGAGCAGCCCCGTATATCAGGTTAATTTTTTTTCATTTTTCATATGCTGAATGACAAAATTATCAAATAAAAGCTTATTTTTGTAATGAATTTATCACTTAAGTGAAAAAATGAAAATTGATTTGCTAATTATTTCGTAATGAATTATATTTGTAGTTCGTGTAAACAAATAATTGATTAGATAATTAAATAAAGAGTAAGATGGCTCATCACAAATCAGCGATCAAAAGAATAAGGCAGACTAAAAAGCTTAGGTTGTACAACCGCGGAAACAAAAGATTAATGAAGCAGGCTCTCAGAGGAGTGGAAGAAGCAAAAACTCCGGAAGAAGCCCAAGAAAAATATAATAACGCTCAAAAAGTAATTGACAAAATTTCTGCGCGCGGCGTTATCCATAAGAACAAAGCCGCACGTAAAAAAGCACAGCTCGCGAAACTCATCAAAACCCGTTTCGCAGGCTAATGCCGAGCACCCGTAGCTCAACTGGATAGAGCATCTGACTACGGATCAGAAGGTTTGGGGTTCGAATCCCTACGGGTGTACTGTATGATACAGCTAAACCCTTGCAGGCCAACAATTTGCAAGGGTTTTTATATTGCAGGCTAATCGAACCTGATAATTCATCTATGGGTTTTTCCCTTGGTTTCTTTTCTATAACCACAATGCTGTCATAAAAATGAATGGAATCAGCCGTCCTGGTAAATTCAGCGGGTTTTAGGGAGTTTTGTTCGGAATGAAAAGCATGAATCCGGTCGATCAAATTTTTCGTAAACTCAATGAATGTGCCTTATCTTTTATGGCCGCCTCCGTATTTAAGCCAGTAAGAAGTATGAATATCCTCTCACAAATACGTGCCATTATCCTTAACATGGCTGAATTGCTTTATCGCCGAAATATGATTTCCACATTTGGAGGCTTCCGCCATGTGAGACTCCGATTTCGAGCAAGATTATTTCTTTTCCCCTAAACTTGCTGAAATGCTTGTCGTAGATATCGAAATAATGATTCCATTTATGTATGAGACGGGCATCATTTTGCCTGAAATACTTTTCAAGATCATTCATAGAAATAATGTTCAATATTGCCAATTCACCGGATGAAAAATTACATCATTTTTCATTATTTATTTAAAATTTTTCGAAGTTAGAAATTTTAAAAAAGGGCCGCTCCCGTTGAGAAGCAGCCCTAAGCGCCATACTATCCGGGGAAAATAGTATTTTACTGAATGATCATAATTTTTCTAAAAGGTCATAAGCTGCTACCGAATGATCATAAACTTTTTACTGACTGATTCAAATGGCTTACTGACTCGCACTATATAAAACCCCGAAGGCCAGTCAGTCAGGGGAATTTCTAAATTACTATTCCCTTCGATGTTGTATATTTTATTGAAAACATTCATTCCGGCCGAATTGAGTATTACAATCCTTACATCGGATTTTTCAGAGCTGACCTTAAGTTTTAGCACTTCTCCGGGAGGATTGGGCATTATTCCGGCATCAAGGGGTGTAAACGATTTAACCTGCCTGAGGTCGAATGAACATACAGCGGTGGTAATGCTGCCGTCCTTTGTTTCAATAAGTACGTTAGCATCGTCCCAGGTGAAGCTTTCCAAATACATTGGATTCACTTTATTAGCGGGAAGCAGAATCTGACCCTTAAGCTCTCCGATAATCGTGCCGGGGCCGGATGAAGTGCTTGCCGCGCCCGATACGGGAATAACTATTTCACTGCCGCCGTTTGTAAGCGCGAAACTGCCTGATGGCCTGAATACATCCGCGTTCATTCTTACTTCCGCGGTATAATTTAGCTGATTGAGCTGGATTTGATCCTCAAGGTTAACTTTAGCGTAAAGCGGTATGCTTACTTCCTCAATTCCCGGATTAATAATTGTATCGGGCAGCCAGATATAAGTTGAAGGCACCACCCCCTTACCGAATAATTGAGCGTGAGCAGGTGATCCGGCGCCGTTGTAATCAAAGCGGATATAAGTGTTTACCCTGCCCTCTGTTAATGGAGAATACCTGAGCCGCATACTATGGCTGGCTCCGGGGCCGAGTAATAGCGGATCCCCACCGGACATTATGGTAAATTGAGTTTTGTCCGGCCCGGAAATGCTGATTTGGGTAATATCAACTGAAGTTGCCCCTGTATTCATTAGCATTACTTCGATACTGTCCTTTTGGCTGCCGATCCAGTGGGTACCGAAATCCAGGTACTCAGCTGCTACCGATAGCGGCGGCTCCATGCCATTGCCGTATATCTTCGCGGATATTTCAGAGAAAGTAGTTTTAATACGGATAGTGGCTTCCCTGTATCCCGGCTGCGCGGGCTGGAAAGTGAACTCAACTTCTTTGCTTTCGCCGGGCATAACAGTATCCGGAAGCTGAACCGCGGACACCCAAAATTCCTGTGATCCCGGGATCGTTATGCTATCCAGCGGAACAGGCCATTTACCTGTATTAGTTAATAATGCCGTAACTGTGGAATCCCTCTGCCTGCCTATGACTACATCCCCCATATCAACATCTATGGCCTCTGCTTTGGGGATCACTATCGAAAAGACCGAATCAGAAACATCGCTTTGGCCTTCGCCTTCAAGGTGCCAGATTATACCGCGTCCGTTTGCATAAGCAGCGAATAATTTGTTGCCGTCAGGGCTAAACTCAAGATCATTAACACGAACGGGTGGAATATCATCATTTAATGATAAACTTAAAGTACTATTAAGGATTTCAAATATTAATATACCATCATTATCGCTTACTGCCAGAAGGTTCTTGCTTGGGTGCATTGCTATCGATGTGTGAGATACCTCAGGAAGTTTAAGCTGGCTCAGTATTGAAAGGTCCTCGGAGTTATAAACAGTCAGTGAAACTGCATTATTTGAGCCTTGTTGATTTATAGCAAGAACTATCATGGAATCATCATAATTCCACTGCGCGTCTATAAATATCTGCCTTTCCATAGGGTATCTTTCCTTGATGCCGCCATTTAATTGCAAAACAGACATCATATTTTGATTAACAGCCAGTATCCTTGTCAGATCATGTGACCAATAAACATTCTTATACCTTCTTTTTTCATTCGCTATGTCTGCTTTATCCTGTATTTTAATGCCTGATTCAGAGGGAGTTATATATAAATTACTGGGATTCCAGTCTATATTGACCTCCGGAGGATCAAAATGATCTGATACAGTTAAAAACTTATTATTGATAAAAGCAGGTTTGGCGTAATCGTATGTATCTATCCTGCCGGGGCTGCGGACGGCCATTTCATCACCAGCCTGATTCCAGGCGATGGATGATACATTGCTGACAGGTAAGGTGATTGTTGATAATTCTTCATAAGAATAGCCATTATTAATTTTCAAAACTGCACTTTTCCCGGTATCAAACACATAGGCTATTTCTGATCCTGAAGGCGACCATTCACCTGCTACGGGAGCCAATGTTGAATCCTCAGGTTCATAAATAATGAATTTACGTGACCTGTCGCCATTTGTCTGCTCGACTTTCATCAGGCATTTATCGGATTCGATCATAGGGGCCTTCCAATCCCTTTTAGAACCTGTTATACTCGATGCTAACGGCTGCCAGTTAGCGCCTGAATCAGGGCTGAATAAGAGATTCACCAGTGTATCCGGCGGCATGCCCTCCCAGGTGATAAGGGTATCGCTTCCGGCGAGGAATACCTCTCCCCCGTTTGGATGTGTAAGCGTCAGAGCTTCATCAATACCGCTGCCGCAGATAACATATATCCCGTCAGTCAGGCATGCATCCGATTCAGGGTTTAGCTTTATCTTAGTGCCTTCGCCGGGTTTGAAGGACCATCTGAAGTTAACTGTTCTCGGATTGCCCGGCTGAAGCTTGAACGGCGGCGGAGATCCGCCCCAACTAGTAATTTCAACCGATGTTCCCAAATACCCGAACCCGGTGAATTCAACCTCCCGTATGGTCGCGCTTAAAGTCAACTGCTTCTCTGTGCCGAATTCATTTCCGGCAAAAACCAGGTAGGCCGGGTCTGCCCTTAGTGCCGCAAGAGAGTTAACATTTATATCATAATTTGCTATATCCGAAAGGCCGAATTTAGGAATCTCAATAAATGCCTGGCGCATGGGACTGCAATTCTCTGATTCCCAGATCAATTTGCATGGCTTATAATTTTGCGCGTGGCTTTTGATCATCATAAGAGAGGCGAGCATTTCTTCATCGCCTTTTATTTTTTCAAAATAAATGCCGCCTGTCTGATTGGTGATATTCCTTAGTATTTGCGGAATTGACAAACCAATGATAACGGAATGTATATGAATTGAGTTCTGATTGGCCTGTGTGATAATCGCCTGTTCATTGCCCTGGGCGTGGCCGTCTGTAATTAGTATGATATTCCGTGAATACCGGCCTCCCAAAGCTATCGGGATACCTCCAGCCGCGGGGTTTAAGAGAGCGGCGTTATAGGCAGTGCCTCCGTTTGACGCGATGTTTTGCAGCTTTTGGAGTAAAAGATTTTTATCTTTTGTGAAATCCTGAATGAGAAAATTTTGTGTATCGAATGAAACAATGGCGCACTCCGAGCCGGGATCGAGTGATTTTATCAAAGTCTCGGCTGCTTTTTTAGCCATAAGCAGATTACCCCCGCTCATAGACCCTGACTGATCGATAACCAAAACCACAGACAAAGTGTCCGGTTGTATAGGTTCGGGACAGTCAACCAGCTTAACGGGGAGCTGCACGCCGTCCTCAGTTACGATGACGTCATTTTCAGTGATACTGTGTATCGCGTTTCCATCCGCGTCAAAGGCGGCCATTTCGGCGCTGATCTCGGGATAATTATTAGAATTGATATTAAATACCGACAGTACCTGCGATTTTGAAACATGCACAAATGCAAGAAGGATAACGAATAACAAAGCAATACGAATCATGCCTACACCCGGAATTAATATTAAAGCCCTTTAATCTAAATAACAGGTATGATTAAAAATGGTTGCAGGTAAAAGTATATTATTTAAAAAAAAAATTTTAAAATAATAAGCAAGGGCTGTTCAATCCGAGCAGCCCCTTATATCAATCAAGCGCTACTTTGTAATCAGCACTTTATGCGAGCGAATATCATATCCGGTTTCTATTATCACAAAATATACACCTGATGATAATTCGGAAATATTTATATCTTCCGCATAAGTTCCTGAGTCCCTGCCTCTGTATGAACCTAAGTGGCATATCTTGCCATAAATATTTACCAGGCTGATGGTATAGTGCGTATTAGCGTGAATACTGTAATTAATTGTCAGTTTGTTATCGGTTTGAGTAATAGTTTCAAGCTGCCACTCCTTATATCCAATAAGCCTTACTCCGCCTTCGCGGCATATATCCGTAAGAAGCAGCCTTCCGTCAATATCGTTTATCTTTGAATTACCCACCGACGGCCGTATGTTTTCAAAATATATAGTAGTAGCTGAGTCATTACCGAGCATTGTCAGTCCGGCAATTTCAAAGATAATTCCTGTTGGCCTGGTAACATCCAGCCTTACCGGCAGATACCTCATGCCGTCGATTACGCTGCCCTTTTCGCTGTCTGAAGGATAGAACAATGAAGCGTTCATCACAATATCGGCATCGACATATTCCAGTCCGGATTCCTTAATATTGTCAGCGCGGTTCATGTAAATCGGAAGAATAATATCCTCGCCTGTTTTCGTGCTGATTCGGCCGATTTCAAGCTCAATATCTGCTGAATCCTGCGGCAGGACATTGGCAATCAGATCAACGGAATATTCGTTATCGCAGAAATCTTTGAAAGTAAATGTGCCGCTATAGATACCGGGTTCCGCTCCCGTAAACTTAACGGTCAATTCGGATGATGTGCCCGAAGGAACCATCACCTGAGTCGCGGATTCTATAACAAACTCACCGGATACCATTGGTAAAATCAGTGAAAAGAAAGTACTGCCGGTATTCTCCAGTGTAAAGCTTGTGTCATATTCAGTATATGGCATAATATCCTGAAATTCTATATCATTATGGCTTAGCTTTAATCCTGACGATTCTTTATCCCACCAGAGCAAATAGTAATAGGGGCCGGAATTTTCATGATCATAGTCGAATTTTAATTCCACCATGTGCCTGCCGTTTTCTGCTGGGGCATATTCAACCCTTAGCTCAAATGTGCTGTCAGGCTCTAATATGCCGAGTTCATTATCATTCAATATATCGAAATAGTCTTTAAATTCACCTACAACTGAAATACTTGTAATATCCAATGGCGCGCTGCCTGTGTTGGTAACGTTTATTATTAACGTAGTATCACTTTCGCAGAGCAGCTTACCGAAATCGCCGCCTGTGGCAGTAATTTCAGGTTCACCCTTATTGGTGCCGGTACCGGTCAGGGAAACTACAGCCGGATCTGTTTTTGAATTATAGTAAATAAAAGCATTGCCCTCTAAAAGGCCTTCTGCCATAGGTGCAAACCTGAATTGTAAGTCTGCTGAAGCTCCCGGGTCCAGATAAGAAACCGAAATTCCTATAAACTCAAAATGATCTTTATTTATTCCTGATATTGCTACAGAGTCGATCAGCAAGCTCAGTTCGCCTGTATTTTCAATAGCGTCTGTTAAAATGGAATCTTTAGTGCTGCCTTTTTCAACCGAACCGAAATTCAGATTCTGAGTTATTATTTTAAGTACATCATCTTCGATTCCTGTACCGGAAAGCCCTATAGAGGCCGATTTTTGGCCATTATCATAGATAATTGCAAGTTCAGCAAATTTCGAACCAATGCTGCCGGGTATGAATGATAATTCAGCACGCAATGTATCACCCGGTGAAATTGTTACATCTATTAAATTCGTATTCAGCTGGAATTCACCTAAGTTAAGTCCATCCAGATATGCATCCTCAATCAGAAGCCCTTCATTGCTGATATTTTCAAGAATAATTGCCAGTGTGTCCTTTGTATCACCAATATATATCTGTCCGAACGATATATTAGAGGTAATAATATTAGCTGCCGGGATAACCGCTTCACCCGTAACATTACTCCTGAGCGTGTCATAACCGCTTACAAAAAGAAGTTCTTCCTGCTTAATTCCCGGTGATTTCGGCGCGAAACTTATCTCTACCGGCAATTTATCACCGGGATTAAGAGTGACGTTCTCAATAAAACTAATTACCGTGAACTCATTTTCGTTTTCTTCTTTTATAATCACTTTTTTGATCAGAATAGGAACATCACCTGTATTGTGAATGCTTTCGGCGAAAATCGAATCTTTCACCGAATTAACATAAACTTTGCCAATATGCAGATCCTTGGTGTCAGCCTGTGGGATGATTATCGCCCACAGCGAATCCGACACATCAGTAAATGAGAGGTCGCCTGCGTACTGCCATTCAAATAGATAACCATTCTCGCCGGCGGCAATTAAATTCTCATCCAGGCCGGCAAAAGTTAAGGCAATGATATTGAAGCCTCCGGTTTCATAAACACCGTTTAAAGAGAAGTTTTTCGTATCCATAACCTGAACCTTGTTTTCACCTTTCAGGGCTATTAATGTTCCCTCGGCATTCATCATGATATCATCCACTTCAAAGTCATCTGCCGTAATGATGTTTGCATTATTAAAGTCATTTATATCGAGCATTTTAATTTCATTATTTTCCAACAGGCAGGCCAATTGAGTACCGGTCAATGAAAAATCTATTTTCTTAATAGGATTTTCAAATCTCCTGGAGTCGATTTCAGTTAAATTAGCCGCGTCGAAAAGATGTACCCTTCCGTTTCTCAATCCTAAAGCGAAATGCTTATTATCAGGGCTGTAAATAATGCAGGTAACGGAATCATCCATTGACATTTCGTCACTTAGGTAATATTGACTTACATCCTTAATTATAAGCTTTTCTTTATTTGCAAATATTATGTGGCCGGCATCATCCGTAACCGCGATATGATCCCAGGGTTTGGGGGGAGAAAGCTCCTTTGTAATACTGCCGTCGGCAGAGTCAATAAAGAGTATTCTGTGATCATTAGTCAGAGCAAGTAGATTTTCCGAATTAAAAATAAATGAAACAGATTCGGCGCCATATTCATTCGGGAGCGCCAGGTCAGTTTCCCTGAAAGCATTTTTATTAAAGAAATAAACCGAATCCGCAGTAGTAACCAGAAAGCGTCTTCCTGTATAAGGCCAGTCAATATCCAACAGGTTTGGCGGGAAGTTCCTGGATAGCTCAGTAAGTATGTCTCCATCCGGAAGGCTTATTATTCTCATATAATTATTAGTATCGCTTATTAAGTTTAAGCCCTGGTCATAATCGAAGCTTATATCAGTTATATTTGTGTCGGTGTGACTGTAAATCAACTCATGCTGAAATGTCATCAGGTCGTATTTGGCTAAATCAATACCTGAAACGAGCGCGTAAAATTCGTTTTCATCTTCTGTCATTGTGATATTAACTGCTCCGCCGGCTTCTTCCTTGTGTTCGTAACTCAGATCGGATGTATTCACGAGATATAGTGAATCCTTTGTAGAAACCAGTATCTTGCTGCTTCCATCAATGAATTCAAGGTCAACTATTTCACTGCTGAAAATGGTATCCCTGCTATTGGGCTTACTGATTTCCCAAATCCTCAGTTTTTTCTCAATTCCTCCTGTTGCGGCATATCTGCCGTCAGAACTAATTTCCGCGACATTAATGCCCTCCTCATGGCCTGATAAATACCTGAGAAGCGAAGCTTTTTCCAAATCCCAAATTCTGGGCATGTTATCTTTGCCTCCGCTGATAAGCCTTTTGCCGTCAGAGCTAACAGAAAGTGTTTTGACCGGGGCAAAATGTCCGGACAATTCTTCGATCAGTTCAAACGTGAAAGCATCCCAAACTTTTATCTTTTTATCATCACCTGCGGTAATGAATTTACGGCCGTCATCAGTGAAAATGATCTGATTGATCCTGCCTGTATGAGCCTTATAAGTTTTGATGTAAGCGCCTGATTTATAGCTCATTGCTTCGATATATCCCAGGCTGTCACCTATCAGAAACATATCATTATTCTTAAACCATGTACAAGAAATGATTTTTTCATTAGTATAAGGATCAGGCATAATGCCTTCCTGGGGCCTGCTTACTCTAAACAGGCATGAATCCGAGTTGATCCAGGGAATCTTTTCATTTTTTTCATATTTATCACCGTCTGATATCGCGAGTGTATCCCATTTTTCACCGTTATTAAGGCTTATTTCCAGGCAGATATCTTCGCCGGGAACTGATCCGAACCATTCGAAGGTGCTGTCGGTACCGGCTATCAGTTTCTCCGAACCATTCGGGAAAACAACTTCAAGCTCCCTCTTGGCGGTTTGCAGATTACCGAATACGGTCCAGTTAACTGTATTACAAAAATCACCTTCTATATCTATCTGGCATAGTTGTCCTTCTTTATTTCCGGGAATGAATTTAATTTCTGCGTGGAAATCTTCCCCGGGCTCTAAACGCAGGCCGATTATATCCGGTTCAATTTTAAAATTCTGATTATCCACAGAAACATTGGAAATTTTCAAAGTATCATTCAATGCTCGCAAAGTAAAATCTATAGCAGCTGTGTCACCCGGGGATACATTATCAAACCTGAGGTTTTCATTCGCGAAGGCTTCGAGCAGGCTCAGTTGTTCGTACTCTGCGGTATAGCTGCCGTTATCGGAAATCTGCGCGGGCGGGTAAGCTATTTGAAAGTCTTTATCGTTCTCGCACCCAGTGCTTTTCCAGGATACGAGACAGGGAAAATTAAACTGCAATTCCTTGAGAATACTCAAATATACTCTCTCAGCATTAATACTGTCTTTTAAGCCTTCGAACCAATCACCGCCAGTTCCTTCGGAAATCTCTTTTAAAATATCGGGTATTTTAATGTCAAGTCCAACGCAGAAGATTGTAACATTGCTCTTTATTGCTTCATCGATGATTTCCTGTTTGTCCCCCGGAGCAATACCATCTGTGAGCAGTATAATCGCTTTTTTGAAATATCCGCCTCTTGCCACCTGGATAGCGCCGGTGCCATGTTGAAGAAATGCCATATCGAAATTAGTACCGCCCTTAGAAGTCAATTCATCAATCCCTGCATAAAGCTGTGTTGTATCATCTATAAAATCCCTGATTATCATGCTCTGATGATTAAAAGCCGTTATAGCACATTCAAAATCAAATTCAGCCAAAGATCTTATAAAAACCTTTGCTACAGACTTTGCCATATTAAGTTTTTCACCTCGCATTGAGCTGGATACATCCATTGCAAGTACAACTGAAATGTTATTAGCGGCGCCGATATCGGGGCATTCAAGGGATAATATATCCATAGGCTGCCCGTTTTCTGTTATGATTAAGTCTTCTTTCTCAAGTCCTTTATAAGGAATGCCGTTTTCATCGATAACGAAAATATTACTTTTCATTATGGGAAAATCTTTGGTGTATGTATTCTTAATTAGCAGCTTCTGGGCGCTCAAGAGCCCAGGTATCAGGAAAAAGCACAATATATATATTTTAAATTTCATGTCCGGCCCTACTTAGTATTTGAGGATGGTTCAACAAATATCTCCACGGTTCGATTGTAAAAGCGTCCTTCCGGTAAGTCATTATCATAAATCTCATCTTCGCCGAGCCCCTCATGCTGTATCTCTTTGGCTTCTAATAGCTCGGATACTCTTTTCGCGCGTTCGACGGAAAGCTGTTTGTTGTAATGCTTGTCGCCTGTTCTATCGGTGTATCCTTTAATTATCAGCTTAGAATTATCATCAATCTCGGATTTAATATAATCGATAATATTAAGATGTCTTTGATCCAACTTTGCATCATCAAAAGAAAACAGTATCAGGTTGAATTTTTTGTATAGCGGATCATCTCCTACCGACATTTCCTCATTTATGACAAGATTCATGTTAATCGTATCGGCGAGCTCATCACTATCAATTTTCGCTTTAGCTATAATGCTGACATTTGTGTTGGCAAAAGGTATGTCCCCGGGATCAATTTCCAGGTAATCAGGCAATCCGCCGCTGCCGGAAGCAAGGACACTTCCGGTTCCGCTGACAATCACCTTCCAGTCATCGATATCTTCGGGCGAATACAAATTAAGAAACAATTTTTCAGGATAATACCTTATGATTTTTTCATTAGATACAACCGGAGCGAGTACGCCTGGTGTATCAGAGCTTATTTCTACCCTTCGGTTTTCCTCAATACCGTCTTTTTCGGCAGGATTTGATGGCAATTGCGGAAGATTGCGGGAATGTGTTGTTATTCTATTCGAATCGATGCCCCATGAGTTGACAAAGTATTCTTTTACGCTTTGAGCTCTTTTAGCTGATAGCCTGATATTGCCTTTTTCTCCATTAACATTCGAATTACACCCCGTTAGATATATCTTAGAATCGGGATATTGTTTCAGCCTGTAAGCAATAATATCCAAAATATGATGATAAGTATTGATTATTCCTTTTCCTATCATTTGGTCTTCCGTGAAATTACTGATCTCCTTAGAACTTAACTGATCATACCGTACTGGTATTTCGGGATCATTATGGTCAAAGAAGATATAATTGAGCAGAGGTTTAGTAATTTTGGATAAATGAATTTTTCTGGTTATGGTATCAGTCAGATTACCCTGCCCGTCAGTGATGTAAGCCACAAGCTTTTTATTTTCACCGAATCCGGCAATTCTTTCTACCGGCGGATAATTATCAGAGGCGATCACCTGTTGGATTCTTTCCTCATTTCTTTCGATTTTGTATTCAAGCACAATACCCGCCCTTAAAGCGTTAATCTTCCAGGGCTCGGATTCAAGTATGTTATTAAACCCATACTGAAAGCTAATATCCGGGCCTCCTCTAAAGTTGCCGTACCTGTTAAGATTAAATAAAAAATTAGCGCCTACAACTCCGGAAAACAGGATATTTTCCAATCCGGGGATATCCCCCTTTTCAGAGTTTCTTACAGGCAAGCCTGTATCGGTAAAGTAAGCACCGTTTTCAGGATCAACAATTGTCTCGCGCTGTAGAAATCTATTACCAGCGATATAGCCTAACTCAAAGCCTGCCCTAAACTTAAAATTGGAGCTTAGCCTGTACCCCGCTGCAATGCCAAGTCCGAAAGTAGAAATATCGGCATCTATCATATGTTCGATAGTACCCCGGACGGGTTCGTAGTTCGAACCGCTTACGACCTTAATTACCTGCTTTTCAAGTTTGGCATTATGTAACTGGTAACCGGCTCTTGCCTCAAGAAAAATTTTACTTGTTAATGAAAAGCTGTAGAGCCCTCCAATGGAAAAACCGCTGCCTCTTCCGCTATTAAACCCGGGACAGCAATTCGGGATACCGGGCAATGCATTAAACGCGACTGAATGATGGTTATCCGCAAAAGCCCCAAAAAGGCCATAGGAAGAAGATTCTTCGGCTTTTGAAACAAAAGAGAAAATGAAAGCAAGCAGTACTGACAGTTTTATATAATTCATATCATAGCCAAAAAAAGATCATTTATTTATTATACGCTATTTTTCGGAATTTTTACAAAAAAATTCAGCTCTTAGTTTTTTTTATATACCATAAAGACTTAACTGCCTTATATGCTTAAAAATTAGTTTAATATACCTTATAATCAGAAAGTAAAAAATTAAATTTTATTATCTGATTTAGCAAAAAATTGTGACCATTATGGGGGATTTACAGATATGAAGAAAATATGTTTGACCAGATAGCTCCCGTATCAAAATCACACTAAAAAGGGCAGCCCGGTTAAGGGCTGCTTTTTTTATTAAAGAGATAAGCCCTATATTTTTAACTCATATAGCAAAACCTGTACTGGAAAAACCCCAAATTTTATACTGAAAATTAAATTAGCCGGGACTAAATTTAACATAAAATTTATTTTCTTTTAAAAAATCTTTTAATAATTCTTTGGAATTAAATATATTAAAGCTTATGCAAAATTGCAATTAATGATTATTCAATGTACTAAACAATTAAGATATGGAGCGATGACATGAAAGTTTATGAGCCCAAAGATATCAGAAATTTAGCCTTGCTTGGGCATGCCGGCAGCGGAAAGACCATTATTGCTGAAAGCATCCTTTACAATTCCGGTGCCGTTAACAGGAGAGGGTCGGTAGAAGACAATAACACTGTTTCAGATTTTAACGAGCTGGAGCATGAGAAAGGCTCATCGGTTTTTATGACTCCGCTCTCATGCGAATGGCAAAATATAAAATTCAATATTCTCGATACTCCGGGTTATGACGATTACGCCGGTGAAGTAGCAGCCGCGGCTCACGTTGCCGATTCGGCCATTATTGTTATTAACGCTCAGAACGGTATGGAAATGGGCGCGGAGCTTGGTTTTTCCTATGCTGAAATGGAAAAAAGGCCTATTATGTTCTTTGTGAATAAGCTTGATGTAGAGCAGGCCAATTTTGATGAAACAGTAAACGAGATAAAAGACCAGTTCGGCGGAAGCGTTACACTGCTTCAGTATCCCCTGGAAACAGGCCCGAACTTCAACACAGTTATAGACCTTATTCTTAATAAAGCAATCAAATTTACAGACGGCAAAGCCGAAAAAATGGATATTCCCGATTCAGAGAAATCCAAAGCAGAAGAGCTCAGAAATGAATTCATCGAATCAGTCGCCGAAACTGATGAAGAGCTAATGACAAAGTACTTCGAAGAAGGTGAATTAAGCGAAGAGGACGTTAAGAAAGGGCTTCGCAATGCCATCATAAATTCCCAGATCTACCCTGTATTCTGCGGAAGCAGCAAAAACAATACAGGTATAGAATCGCTTATGGAATTCGCGAAAGACGTACTTCCCTCTCCTGCTGATATGCCGGCAATCAAAGATGAAAACGGCAACGATATCAACTATAATACAGGCGATAAAACCGCCCTCTTTGTATTCAAAATGCAGTCAGACCCCAAGCTGGGCGATATGACTTTCTTCAAAGTTTACTCCGGCAGTGTTTCCGCCAGTATGGACCTTATCAACCAGCGCGGTGGCGGCGAAAGGTTCGGCCAGATATTCAGCGTTATGGGCAAAAAACGTGATGAAGTCGATAAAATGATTGCAGGCGATATAGGCGCAACTGTTAAGCTGAAAAACACACATGTAGGTGATACCCTGCATACAAAGGGTTTTGATATAAAGATTGCTCCTATACCCTTCCCCAATCCGAAAGTAAGGACAGCTATAGTGCCCAAGACCAAGGGCGAAGAAGAAAAAGTAGGCCTTGCCCTTAATGCTCTACATGAAGAAGATCCTACAATTATCATCGAGCACTCACAGGAGCTTCGCCAGACTATAGTTTATTCACAGGGTGAGCTTCACCTGGCAGCGGCCAAATGGAGGCTTAAGCACAGGTATAAAGTAGAAGCTGAATTTATAGAACCTCGGGTACCTTACAGGGAAACTATTCAGAAAGGTGTTGAAAGCAGCTACAGGCATAAAAAACAATCCGGCGGCGCGGGGCAGTTCGCCGAGGTGCACATGCACATTGAGCCTTACCGCGAAGGCGCACCCGACCCGTCACAGTATAACGTTAAAGGAAGAGACCTTATCGACCTGGACTGGGGCGGCAAGCTGGAATATATTAACTGTATAGTTGGCGGAGTAATCGACGCAAGGTTTTTGCCTGCCATACTCAAAGGTATTATGGAAAAAATGAACATCGGCCCGCTTACCGGCTCTTATGTGCGCGACATCAGAGTTTATATCTACGACGGTAAAATGCACCCGGTCGATTCAAATGAGGCAGCCTTCAAGATGGCAGGATCAATGGCATTTAAGGATGCTTTCACTAAAGCAGACCCCAAGATACTCGAGCCCATTTATAACGTAAAGGTAAAAGTACCTGAGGAATTCGTAGGCGACGTAATGAGCGACCTTCCTTCGAGAAGAGGCGTTATACAGGGTATCGAAACTGAAGGACGCTATCAGATCGTAAACTGCAAAATGCCGCTTGCTGAGCTGGATAAATACGCTACAGCTCTAAGGTCAATGACCCAGGCAAGGGCGTCATATACTTCCGAGTACGCGGAATACGTCGCAGTACCCGGAAACGTACAGCAGGAACTCATGGACAAATACAAAAAAGAACAAGAAGAGGAAGAATAAGATCATTCATAGCAATGATCAAACGCAATCAGGAAAAGAAAAAGGCTGCCTCCGGGCGGCCTTTTCTTATAATAAACAAATCAAATTGAATGTGTGGTAGCAATGCCGCCTTCGCCTGTGAAATGTCTTGAACAAGATTTACTTGATTTAATGATTAACAGGATGGGATATGCCGTAAAGCCAGCCCGGATCGTTATTCTGAGGCTCAGCCGAAGAATCCAAGGAAGATTGGAATTAAAATCAATGCTTTACATTGATAATCATTGCTGATAAGCATGTGGTAGCCCGGGCGTCCCCGCCTGTGCATGAAAAAAGCCGTAATCTTCCATTCGCACCCCATCGTCCGAAACCGGCTCAGCGAGCCGTTTACGGCCACTTCCCCTCGGAGAGGGGAAGAAACTGATCAGTATTATTTGCTACTTTTTCAAAACATTGTAGCCCGGGCGTCCCCGCCCGGGTAAAAAATGCCATTATCTCTCGAACACTCCCCATCGTCCGGAAACGGTTTGGGGGTGTATTTCCGTTGTCTTTCTGGATCTTTTATCAAAAACCAATGTTTTAATTCAACCTTCCTGACACACCCCTTTATCCCCTCTCGAAAGGGGAATGATTGTAACTCTATTATTTACATGCAGATAGCATATGTGAGGTAACTCATGTTAATGTAATGGCAATGGCGCATCTGCCAGCACAGCAGCATTTAATATAGTGCCTGTCGTAAAATGCCGCTTAGCTCATTTGCTTTTGAGTAAAGCATAATGTAATCGCCGTTTGTGTTTTTCATTCTCATCTTTCCCCCAAATTACTTCTGATTTTAAATTATTAGCTATTCAACAGCTATTCTGTTTTGTCAGAAGTTTTGCAAATTTTCAATCTTCTCATCAATTTTTCCTGCTTTTGATATCAAATAAAAGCTGATGGTTATCTCAGCGATCACTGCCAGAAACATTAGAGCATGAGCCGTAATAGTCAGTATTTCCGATTCATCAGGGAGTATGATGCTCGCGGCGCTATCCGTGATATAACCTATGGATGCCGCCAACAGCATCCAGCCTGGTATCCCTGGCAAAAATCCGGACTTAATGATAATATAACCCAGCATTAGCAAATGCAGCCCGAAGAATATCAGGGATATATCATAGCCGTAGCCGTGCGCGTTTAAGAATAGCATGACAAAATATTCGAGCTGTTGAGCAGACATTCCCTCAGGTAACCCGTTTGATGAAAGGAGCATCGCAACAAACATAAGGTTAAGCAGGTTCAAGGCCAGTATCACTGCCATTACTAATCTGAATAAGGTCATCAACAGTGAATAGCGTTTATTAACATGGAGAAGAATCATATATAAAGCCCATGCTACCGTAATGTCTGTTAAAATCATTATAAGATCGAGGATAATTGACATTTTGAATCCGAAAATCGCGACGGCTTCGGCATCAAAACCGCGTCATCAGGCAGGCAGATGTATTCCGCGTTG
>CAZJAH010000001.1:299775-332062 GCA_964544155.1 uncultured Hyphomicrobiales bacterium
CGACGGCTTCGGCATCAAAACCGCGTCATCAGGCAGGCAGATGTATTCCGCGTTGGCCCCGAATTCTGGCCCGGCAGTACCGAAAACCTGATCTCCTGCTTGATACGATTTCACGGATTTGCCGACAGACTCAACCTCGCCGGCGAGTTCCTCGCCCAGCGTGTTTATTTTTGGCCTGATTAATCCCGTAAAGAGCCTTGCGACAATGGGCTCACCTCTTCTGAACGTACATTCTGTGGCTGTTACGGTCGTAGCGTGTATTTTGATCAGAATGTCATTATCCCCGGGAACCGGCTTATCCGCGTTCTTTATTTCGAGAACTTCAGGCGGCCCGTATTTGTTATATTCTACTTTTTTCACAAAACAAATCCCCAGTTGTAAATTTTAAAACAGTAGTGAAGATTATGTCAGCTAAAAATTGGCAAATCCTTAATTTTTATTAATATAAATTAAAAAAAGGCCGCGCATAATCATTTTATGGTTTAAATTTCCTTTGTAAAAAAATCCGGCAATTATCTTATCTTTGCCGAAACATAGGAGGATATAATACCGTATGGAACTTTATAGCTAAATTATTTAACCTGCAGGGTGTATGTCCATCTGGAGTAAAAAACCTAATATTTACAGGCTGATATATTCAGCGCTTTTGCTTTTGCTTACCGCGATGGCCTGCCTGAACTTTTACCGGAACGCGTCATCTCCGCATGATGAGAACTTTTACCAAACCCCTCCCTCCAATTTTTATGTCAGCGAGAAGATCAATACATATAAGATAATACACAATAAAAATGAAAATGCCCTGAAAAGCAGCAGCATCCCTCCCGGCAGCTATATTATGGCCATTAAAGGAAATGTGCCAGCGGGCATGAAAGATTTATCTGAAACGCTCGAATCGGATAATGATTCGATACACATAAAGGCCTTCAATGTTGAAACCTGGCAAATGGAAGAGCATATAAGCGGTAACCGGAACCTTGATACATCGAAAATCATTTATATTGATGGCGCGGCTCTTATTATCGGACTGAGTGAAGGAGGAGCTTCTGACCGCGCGGGAATGAAAAGGGGCGACCTTATTTACCGGGTTAACGGCAGGGAGTTCAAGAATATTTTCCAGGCCGACAGTATGATGCGCTCATTTGAGAGCGGTGATATTATCCGCTATGACGTACTGCGAGGAAACAAAACGATACGTCTCGACGTTAAGCTGGCCCGGTTCGGCGTTCAGTTTATAACGCTAACCTTATTCATATCGGGTATTTTATATATGGCAACCGGCGCCTTTTTATCTTTTAAAAGGCCTAAGATAAAGGCCGCACGGGTAACAGGCATGGCTTTTACTTTGATAGGGTTCTATCTGGCAGCAATGTATAACAACGCACCTCTCGCGCAGAGTGAAATTTTCTCAGTGCTGCGAGTTCACCTCTTAGTTATAACAATATATATTGGCCTTGTGATATTCCTGCACAGCTATTACCTTTTCCCTGTGGAGCGCAGAAGGATTCTTAACAAGAAATGGCCACTCCGGGTACTATATGCCTTAGGATTTATATCAGTAGCCGCCGTTCTTGTCATTTTAAAAATTGATTTTGAGCACAGTTTTACCGTTCAGTTTATACTTATCACTTTGATTTTTGTTTTCGGCATCTCTATACTTTTCATTTTCAGGGAGAAAAGCGACAAAAAAAGCCGCAGGCTGGGCCGGGCAATCCGGTTCTCGATGGCTGCCAATGTTTTGTTTTTCTTCTTCCTGGGCGCCATTCCATACTTCAGTGGGCGAATAGGGCCATTGCTGAGTAATATAGCAGCCTATTTGCAGATTTTTACTCTGTTAATACCACTCGCTTATTTTTATACAATCGGAAAATACAGGCTGCTGGATTTGGATATCCGTCTCAGGCGAAATATTCAATATCTTGTATTCGCAAATGCGTGGAGGCTCCTCGTAACTGCTGTGGTAATCGGTCTGATTGGTCTATTTGCCAGCATTGAGTTCCAGATGCCGAATCTGCACTTTACGGGTTCGAGCATTGAAGTGCTGAATAAACCCCTTTCACCGTATAAAAACCTTTTTTATGAAAAGATTTTCCTCATTATAATTTCATTTCTACTTATACTGGTTTTCACCGGTATAGGTAAGAAAGGGCTTAAATATCTGGATAAAAAATTCTACCGCGCTAAATTCGACTACAGGGATGCTTCTTCTAAGCTGCTCAGACTTATGGAAAACAGCCTTAATGTAGAAAATCTGGCTAAGTTTATTGTGGGTAAACTAAGCAGCCTCATACATCTGAAACGCGCCGGAGTGATATTCTTTAAAGATGAAGGAGAAGTCCGCGCACAGGTATATTACGGACTTAAAACCGACGCGGTAAATAAATATTGCCGCCTGGCCGGCCCCGCGATAGTCAAAGCAGTCAGGCAGTTCAAAGAAGTGATCCGAGTGGAATACATGCCGGGCGATCTGAAGGAAGTTTTCCTTGAATGTAAATTCATGTATATTATTCCGGTTAAATCAAAGGGTAAGATACTGGGAATTATTCTGATTGGGGAAAAGCTGTCTGAATCGCCCTACCACCATGAAGATTTTGAATTTCTGAAAACAATTTCTGTACAGGCAGCCGTAGCAGTTGAGAATACTATGCTTTACGAAAGTCTTGCACAGCAGGAAAGAATGAAGCATGAATTGGAAATTGCCCGAAAAATACAGATAGCCTCATTGCCGGATTCTATTCCCGAATTTCCAGGGCTGGATATATCCGGCATTTCACTGCCCGCGCTGGAAGTAGGCGGCGATTTTTATGATTTCCTAATTAATGGACGCGAAGAACTGACGGTGGTCATCGGAGACGTAAGCGGTAAGGGCACCTCCGCGGCTATGTATATGTCCAAAACTCAGGGTATACTTAGAACCCTGCATGACTTCAACCTAAACCCGCGGGAAATGCTGCACCGCTCCAACAATCTACTCTACGGCCATATTGAAAAAAATTCATTCATATCCGCGACCGCTGCCAGGATAGACCGCCACAGGCAGTTCATGACATTCTCGCGCGCGGGGCATCTTCCGGTATATCACTTCCAGAAAATGAACAATATGGTCATAAAGCACAAACCCAAAGGTATAGCTATGGGTATGACGGGAAATTCCCTGTTCATCAATAATCTGGAACAGCTTTCGATTAAATTCGATGAAGGAGATATTTTCCTGCTGATAACTGACGGAGTTACCGAAGCCCGCGATAAGTCAGGTAATGAATACGATGAGCGGGAACTTGTAAATCTTATCATTCAGAATAATAATGAAAGCGCCGGGAGGCTGCGTGATTCCATTATCAATTCCCTTGAGAGCTTCCGGCGCGAAGAACCCCAGTATGACGACATCACCATCGTTGTTATCAAGGTAATATAGCTGAAGCCGCATAATTTTTTATCCAGCGGCTATTATCCAAATTCTTTACCGGACTATTTGAATTTTTTCACTATATACATTCTCATCTAAGCTATTTGTGAATGTTAAAAAATAAGTGCCCGAAGAAATATCCGGCAAATGTAATGTGATTCTGTTTATACCTTTGTCTAAGCTGCCTTGATAGAGATGATTTTTAGTTTTGGACGAAAAATCAAACAAGTAAATGTTGATATACTCTGAAACATTTGCTAAAATATTAGCATTAATTATTTCTCTGGTTACGGGATTTGGAAATATTTCTAAAACATTGATAAGACCTTCTCCAGAACTTTCAGAATTAAGATCATGTATCCTTTTTTTGGTTAATCCTGAATCAATTTTTGTTACCTTGAGAAAGAATTTCTTCCCGTCAATAGTTGTATCTTCAACAAACCCTGCCAAAAATTTGCTTTTAAATTCATCATTGTATAGAGAAGGTACGGCTCGAATTTCCGGATAAACACCGTGCTGCTGAAAATGAGAATCAGCGTAATCATTAAGCTCTGTCCACCATTCGTTTTGCAGGTATTCCCAGTAGTCATCCCAGAAATGCCTCGTTCCCAGACTATCAACCCATGCAGTCTGGCTAATTTGATAAGATTGTAGTTTAAGTACCATTCCATAAGGAGTTTGTCCCCAGCGTTTAGGTACAACTTCCAAGTATACATCCCTGCCGTAAGCAGCCTCAGGAATATCTCTTACTATCCAGGCAGTATTTGGCGATGTCCCGTACTTTGCTGTAGAGTCAATTGCATTATGTTGTGTAACACCCACACTATCAATAATGTCAATTGTTTCTCCTATTTCAGCATCTACTATTCTTAAAACAAATTCCTGATGATCAGCGATTAAGTCGTAATCATCATTTTCATCTTCAAATTCATCCGGATCACATGGATCATAATTTACTTTCATTTCCCTGAAAAAAGATATTTTTTGATGACCGATTTCCGGAACTCTAAAAGTCTCTGTTCGGCTATAAGGCATTAAATCATAGTTTATGCCTTGCTCTGAAGACCCTTTTAAGGTCCTGTTTTCAAATTCGGCCAAATCCGGTTTTATATATATTCTTGTTTCATCAGAGTCACTAATCAATTTGAACTCCCCTACCAGATAATATACATAGGCTGTTTCAAATGCATTTGTAAAATGCAGATACTGATTAAATCTGTAATTCTCACTGTTGTAAGCAAACACAGGTTCTTTTAGAAATGATTGAGATTGTACATTTACAACCATTGTTAACAGTGACAGCATTACTATGATTTTTTTCATTTTTAGTCCTCCTGTATAACTTCATAGACATCATCGCAGTAAAAGGCTGCATTTACTTCATTAGCCAAATGATGATCCTGCAATTCCTTGCAATCCCAACACTGGCCATCATAGCTGAGACATATAATATCGCCACTGGCAATATTACAGGCAGTACACATTAAAGATGTAGTAACATTGACATGCCAATCAATTTGTAACATACATGGAACTCTGGTATAAGTCTGACACCATTGATTTTCCATCCTGCATATATAGCCTGCATGCGTACAACACTGTGGATCAGGACATGGAGTTTTGCCAGGATTTATATGCGCGTAAGCCATTATAGAGCTGAAACAAAAGATTAAAAGAAAAACCATTAATTCTCTCATCGCAAATCTCCTAAAAAATGAATTGTGCTTTTAATAAATTTGATTTGAATATAAGTACTTATACCTTGAGCAACATAAAAAAAAAAATCAAATTCCAAATATTTTTTTATAATTTTTTTTGTAATAATGAGAAAAAATCATAATTACGGTGTGGGACGCGAAATTTTTGCGCTATCTATTTTCAGGGAAAAATTCAAGACCGGTTAATGTAGAAATTCCGCGCATTTCATAGTTTCTTTGTAACTAATATCAACTTTAAATCGTAAATACAAGACGGCAAGGTTAAACTTAACACAATCTTAATCTGTCTAATCAGGAATAATAATCACAATAAAATCAAACAGGGTTTAGAAAATTATATGAAATTTAAAATATTTATAGCAGCTATAGCCTTTCTATGTGCCATTAATTCCTCTCAGGCTCAGAAGCCTGATATGGAAAAGCTCAAAAACGCCCGGGAAGCTGTTGTTAAAGGTAAAGTAATCGATAACGAATCAGACAGGCCGCTGGCTTATGCCAATGCCAAACTTTTCCGCAAAAAGGATTCATCCCTGGTATCTGGCGCTATCGCTGATAAGGAAGGTATTTTCACGATCGACAAACTTCCGTACGGCTTGTACTTTCTAAAGCTGAATTTTATCGGATATGAACCTATTATAAAGGATAATATTCTTCTTACTCCAAAAAATAAAAAAATTGATGTCGGAACGAACTATCTGTCTCAATCGACTGTAACAACCGAGGACGTGGAAGTTACCGCGGAAAAAGAGATAGTAGAATTTAAAGTTGACAGAAAGATCATCAATATTAACAAGGATATAGCTTCATCCGGTGGCAATGCTGCTGACGCGCTTGCAATCGCACCGCAGGTTAATGTCGATATTGAGGGTAATGTCAGCTTAAGAGGTAGCGAAAATTTCACAGTGTATATCAACGGCAAGCCAAGTGTACTCGACGGTACCGAAGCTTTGCGGCAGATTCCGGCCTCATCTATAGAGCATATAGAGATCATTACAAATCCTTCCGCCAAGTATGATCCCGAAGGGCTGGCAGGTATCATTAATATAATCACCAAAGAAAATTTCCTTGACGGAATTAGCGGTATGACCTCGATTAACGGCGGCATGTACAATGAATACGGCATAGATGTCAACTTTAATTGGAATTTGGAAAAACTCAGCCTGAACACAGGCTTTGATTATGGAAATAATACCTGGCCCGGTGAAAGTGAATCAAGGAATATATCTTTCGCACAGGATACTTTCTATCTTTTTTCTGATTCGGAAAGGGATTTTGAAAGAAACAGGCTGAACCTGAAGCTTGGAGCGGCTTATGATTTTACGGATAAGCTAAGTATGACTCTTAACGGTGGATTCGGTTCAAGAAATCGCGATCATATTAACGAATCACTGAATGAAAGCTATTACAATACAATAACTGACTTAACTTATTCGGAAAGCATCAGTGAAGGAGATAATCAGAAGGGATTTTACAGCATTAGCTATAATTTAAATTACCGGATTAATGATCTTGGAGAAAAGTTGGATCTAACGGCATTTTTCTCAGATGAATGGGGAGACGGCACAGACCTTCAGGAAGAATTTTACACCGGCAGCGATTATCAAACATTTCTTGACTACCGCTCGGGAACACGTTCTAATGAAGATGAAACGGAAAATGAATTAAGAATTACGCTCGATTACGTGAAACCTTTTTCCAAAAACACAAAATTTGAGGCCGGTTTCCATACTGATATTGAAAATTCCGATGAAGATTATGAATTCTTCCTGCTTGATACTAATAGCGGACAGTGGAATTTCTCTGACCGCTTTAGTAATGAGATGTTATTCGATAGATATATATACGCAGGATATTTTCTTTGGGCCTCAACTATAGCTGGCTTTGACTATCAACTCGGCTTAAGAGGTGAATACACAAACAGGATGACGGATTTCCAGATCGACAGCTATGATAAAAAAATTGAACGCCTGGATTATTTCCCTTCTGTACATATATCGAGAAAATTCCCCGGCATGAATCAGATAATGGCCAGCTACAGCAGAAGGATAAACAGGCCTAGAGGGCATTGGCTCGATCCATTCCCGAATTATATGAATACCTATAGCTACCGCATAGGAAATCCGGCGCTGGAGCCCGAATACACGGATTCATACGAATTGGGCTACCAGAAGATTTTCAGCAAATTCATGTTCATGATTGAAGGTTTCTACCGCTACACTGATAATATGATGGAACGCATCCAGCGCCTGGACGAAGAAGGAAACTTTGTTTATACTTCGCAGAATTACGGTTCATCAGAATCGGTTGGTGCTGAGTTTATGCTGAATTACCGCCCTGGTGATAAACTTAATCTGAATCTTGTTTCGGATGTTTTCCATTATTCAATTTCAGGGGATGACGGCAGAGTGAGAAGCACAGAGAGCTGGGGTTTAAGGTTTTTTGGAGATTACAATATAATGAGCAGCCTGAAAATGCAGCTCAGGGCTTTTTACCGCGGCCCGAGTATTACTTCGCAGGGCGATAGGGACGGATTTCTTTACTCGGACCTCGGGCTTAAATATGATATAACAAATAACCTGACTATGACTTTATCCCTGCAGGACCTTCTCGATTCCAGAAAGCATGAATTTACGACAAATACTCCCAATGTTAGTTCTTATTTTAAATTCAACAGACTTGGCAGGCAGGTAAGCGTGACATTGAATTACAGATTTAATAATTACAAACAGGACAGACGCGGATCACGGGAAAACGTTGATGAAGGAGATGCGGATTTCTTCTAGAAAATATGGGTATTCCGCTAAAATAAAAAGCTGTTCCCCGAAATGGGAACAGCTTTTTTAATATAGTGATTAAGCCTTTGACTAAAGCAGCGTATCCTGCCCTCCCATATCGGTCGGCGGATTGATTAGCTCGTCATCATCACCGTTTTCTTCACGGTTGACTGTTGTGACATCAGCAATATCATCGCCTTCATCCAGGCGAATAAGCCGTACACCCTGTGTATTCCTGCCGATAATCCTGATATCCTTCACAGCCTGCCTAATAAGTATACCTTTGGTGGTCATAACCACCAGGTCTTCTGTATCGACGGCTGAAAGCAGCCCTACTACCTGGCCGGTTTTGGGAGTTACGTTCATTGAAATAACACCTTTGGCGCCGCGTTTGGTAAGCCTGAAGTCCTCATAGCGTGTGCGTTTGCCGTATCCTTTTGATCCTACAACGATTATCTGCTGGTCGGGCCTCATGATCACAACCATTGAGACTACTTTGTCGTCCTTCGCGAGGCTTATACCTCTTACACCAGTAGCAGTCCTGCCCATAGGCCTGACGTCATTTTCGCGGAAGCGGCAGGCGAGGCCGTTCTTAGTGCCAAGTATAATATCAGCTTTACCGTCGGTAACTTTAACGGAAATCAATCTGTCATTATCTAATAAATTAATGGCAATAATTCCGTTAACTCTAATATGCGCGAAATTAGAAAGCGGCGTTTTCTTGATCGTACCATGAGAAGTAGCCATTACCACAAACTCATCATCGGTGAATTCTATTATGGAAAGATAAGCCGTTACGTTTTCATCAGGCATTTTCTGAATGACGTTAGCCAGGGATCGGCCTTTTGAGCTTCGGCTTCCTTCGGGCAGATCATATACTTTTATCCTGTACACTCTGCCCATATCAGTAAAGAAGAGCAGATAATGGTGTGTTGACGCCTGGAAAACAATTTCAACAAAGTCTTCTTCGTGCCTTCCCGTCGCGCCGGCGCCTCTTCCGCCTTTTTTCTGTCTGCGGTAACTGCTCAGAGGGGTGCGTTTGATGTATCCCTGCTTGGTAATGGTCACTATCACGTCCTCGTTTGCTATCATATCCTCAACGGTAAACTCCTTAGAGTCATAGATGATTTCTGTGCGCCTTTCATCGCCGAATTTATCTTTCAGTTCAGTTAATTCTTCGGAAATGATCCTCATCTGAAGTTCTTTACTCGCGAGAATGGCTTCGAGCCTTTCAATAGTTTGGATAAGGTCGCGGTATTCCTGCTGGAGCTTATCTCTTTCGAGCCCTGTCAGGCGCTGCAGCCTCATTTCAAGTATAGCTTTTGACTGAACTTCCGTAAGGTCGAAGCGTTTTTGCAGCCTTTCACTTGCAGTGTTTGTATCGGGCGATTTTTTGATCAGCTCTATCACTTCATCGATATTATCGAGAGCTATAAGGAGGCCTTCAACGATGTGAGCCCTTTTCTTGGCAGCGTCCAGCTCGTACTGGGTCCTTCTGACGATGACCTCATTACGGTGCTTCACAAAGTGCTGCATCATTTCTTTGAGTGTTAGCACCATGGGCCTGCCGTTTACAAGGGCGAGCATATTGGCGCCGAAAGTAACCTGCATCTGAGTATGTTTGTAGAGGTTATTAAGCACGACTTCCGGGATAGCGTCGCGCTTGAGCTCAATAAGAATTCTCATGCCGTCGCGGTCGGATTCATCCCTGAGATCGGATATATCTTCGATGATTTTATTTTTAACGTGGTCAGCAATTTTTTCGATAAGTCCGGCTTTATTAACCTGGAAAGGCAGCTCTTCAACTATTATTGACTGCCTTCCTTTTTTGTCCTCTTCAATCTTGGCTTTTGCCCTGACAATAATCCTGCCTCTTCCGGTATTGTATGCGTCCTTTACGCCATCATAGCCGTAGATGATACCGCCGGTAGGGAAATCGGGCGCCGGAACGTGCTCAATTAGTTCTTCGGTTGTAATATCAGGATTTGCTATTAAAGCGTTAATTCCGTTGACAATTTCAGTGAGGTTGTGCGGGGGCACATTAGTAGCCATGCCGACCGCGATACCGCTGGCGCCGTTAACGAGCAGCCCCGGGATAACTGAAGGCAGAACAACGGGTTCTTCCAGGGATTCATCGAAATTGGGCCTGAAATCTACCGTATTTTTATCGATATCCCTTAAAGCGTGAATAGCAATTTTTGCCAGGCGGGTTTCTGTGTAACGCATGGCCGCGGGAGAGTCGCCGTCAACCGAGCCGTAGTTACCCTGGCCGTCCACCAGTGGATATCGCATGTTCCATGGCTGAGCCAGCCTTACCATTGCGTCATAAACCGACGAATCGCCATGTGGGTGATACTTACCGAGCACTTCACCGACAAGCCTCGCGGATTTTTTGTAAGGGCGGTTGGGCATAAGGCCCAGCCCCTGCATGGCAAAAAGTATCCTGCGGTGAACAGGCTTTAGGCCGTCTCTGACATCCGGCAGCGCCCTGGATACAATCACCGACATTGAATAGTCGAGATACGAGGTACGCATCTCGTCTTCTAACTGGGTAGGAACTATTTGTTCTTTACCTAATAATGACATATTTATGATCTTAAAAAATTACGGAATATTTTCTATTTATAATGCTGTTAACGCGCTTATAAATAATTTATATAGCACGATTTACAAACTTATAAATATACGAAATTTCAGGCAGAATATGAAGGGAAATATAAATAAAAAAGGCAGGGAAAACCCGCTCCCTGCCTGCATCTTTAATGATTAATAAATTATGCCCCCTTTAAGGCGTTGGCTCCGGATACGATCTCTAGCATTTCCGTTGTGATAGCCGCCTGACGCTCTCTGTTATAAACAAGCTGTAAATGGTTTATTAGTTCTTTGGCGTTGGTTGTGGCATTATCCATTGCAAACATTCGTGCTGCCTGCTCAGCGGCGTTGGATTCGAGCATCGAGCGCCAAAAGGATGTATTGACCAGCCTTGGAATAAGCACATCCAGTATTTCGACTTTATTTGGTTCGAATATGTAATCCGCGGCCAATTCATTGTCAATTTCCTGCTGCTCTGTATGTGATTCGGGAACTACGGGTAGTATCTGGTTGAATACCGGATTTTGCGATACCACACTTACAAATTCATTGAAGTAAACAAATACTCTGTCGTAAATGCCCTCCAGGAATTTATCTCTGACTTTTTCCAGTATTTCACGGGCGACTTCGTATTCCAATGTATTGAATATGCCGGGATATTTCTCAATTACATTATAGCCCCGCTTAGGATAGAACTGGCAAGCTTTGCGTCCAATGGCCACTATATCAATTTCCGCTCCGGGAAATTCTTTCGCAAAGTGTACATTCATATCCCTTACTGTCTTTTTTTGCAGGTTCGCATTGAAGCTGCCGCACAGCCCACGGTCTGATGTAATGACCATCAGTGCAATTCTGTTCACATCTTCCCTTATTTCTAACAGGGGATGGCTGTATTCGCTTCCTACGGACTTAATTAAGTTATCCGTAATTTCCTGCAGTTTGAGGTAGTAAGGCCTGGCCGATTCGATAGCGCCCTGCGCCTTTTTCATTTTAGCGGCGGCAACCATTTTCATTGCCGAAGTAATTTTCGCCGTGCTTTTGACGGCTGATATTCTCTGTCTGATATCTCTTAATGTTGCCATAATTTATCCCGTATCAGAATATAGCTATATTATTATCCAGGTATTTTTTTACGTAATCTTTGACCGAATCTTCCAGCGTTCTGAATTGCATGGAGCAATTCGTAGAGTTCAGCTTTTCCATGTCGGCCTTTGTATAATACTGGTATTGATTTTTAATTTCTTCCGGCATATCGATGTATTCAATATTCACCGGCTCGCCCATAGCGCTGAAGACAGCATTAGCCAGGTCATTCCAGGTTCTCGGGATTCCTGTGCCGAGATTATAAATGCCGGAGAAATTCTCGTCGGTGAACATTTTCCAAAGAAATTCTATAACATCTTTAATGTAGATAAAGTCCCTCATCTGGCCGCCGTCCGGGTATTCAGGATCGTAAGACTTAAAAAGCCGTACTTTGCCGGTATCCTTTATCTGCAAGTATGATTTATAGATCATGCTTGCCATCTGCCCCTTGTGATATTCATTCGGGCCGAATACATTAAAAAACTTAATTCCCGTGAATTCTTCGTCGAACCCGTTCTTTACCACCCACTGGTCGAAAATATGCTTTGAAAGCCCGTAAGCGTTCAGAGGGCGGTATTTATCGAATACTTTATCGGAATAGCCGTATTCGCCATTGCCGTATGTGGCGGCGCTGCTTGCGTAAATATACCGAAGATTGCGCTTGTGTGCGTACTCGGCTAATTCCTTGCTGTAAGATAAATTATTATCTAACAGATAATCGGCATCCCTCTCGGTAGTGGATGAGCAGGCTCCGAAGTGGACTATCTTTTCTATCCTGCCAATGTATAATCCTTCCCTTAGGTGCCTTCTAAATTTATTCTTATGAACAAAATCAGTGAATATCTTTCCTGTTAAATTTTTCCACTTATTGCCGTGGCCAAGGTGGTCTACGACCAGGACATCAGTGATGCCCATATCATTCAGCTTTTTTAAAAAGCATGACCCTATGAACCCGGCTCCGCCGGTAAGTACAATCATTTGCTTTCCAGCGTGGATTTAAAACTATCCAAAAATTCTTCGATTGCTTTCTTAAGCCCGGACTTTATCTCATCAGAAAGAACTTTCTCCTGTCTGATCTTCTTGAGCAGGTCCGGGTAGTATAATTCCATGTGCTCCTGGAATTCCTTTTGATAGCGCTGCAGTGAGCTGACCGGAAGGTCATCAATATAGCCTTCGGTAGCTGAGAATAAAAGCGCGATCTGCTTATCAACGGGTACCGGCTCGTACTGTTTTTGTTTAAGGATCTCAGTGAGAGCCGCGCCTCTTTTAAGCTTCTGCTGTGTTGATTTATCGAGGTCAGAACCGAACTTAGCGAAAGCCTCCAGCTCGCGGAACATTGCAAGTTCGATTTTGAGCGGGCCTGCTACCTTGCGCATGGCTTTAACCTGCGCGTTACCGCCCACACGCGATACCGAGATACCTACGTTGAGCGCAGGACGGATACCGGCATTGAAGAGGTTGGGTTCGAGATATATCTGCCCGTCGGTAATAGAGATTACGTTTGTAGGAATATATGCGGAAACGTCACCGGCCTGAGTTTCGATAACCGGCAATGCCGTGAGAGAACCGCCTTTATTGGCATCTGAGAATTTCGCGGCTCTTTCGAGCAGACGGCTGTGAAGATAGAAAATATCGCCGGGATAAGCTTCACGCCCCGGTGGACGGCGAAGCAGCAGCGATACCTGCCTGTATGAAGCAGCCTGCTTTGATAAGTCATCATAGATAAGCAGTGAGTGCATACCGTTATCCCTGAAGTATTCGCCCATCGAGCAGCCGCAGTATGGCGCGATAAACTGCAGTGGTGCAGGGTCGGAAGCATTTGCGGCTACCACGGTGGTATATTCCATAGCGCCGTTTTCTTTAAGGCTGTTAACAACGTTAGCAACTGTAGAGCCTTTCTGCCCAACAGCCACATAAATACAGTAAACCGGGTCTATCCCCTGCTCTTTTGCTTCTTCAGTATGGGTAAATTTCTGGTTAATGATAGTATCGACAGCAATGGCGGTTTTACCTGTCTGGCGGTCGCCGATAATAAGCTCTCTCTGGCCGCGTCCGATCGGAATAAGCGAATCTATTGCTTTGATACCTGTTTGGAGCGGTTCCTTTACTGGCTGCCTTTCTATAACGCCGGGGGCTTTTCTCTCTATGGGTAAATATTCTTTGGCGTTGATGGGGCCTTTACCGTCCAGGGGAATACCCAAAGGGTTAACTACTCTGCCTAAAAGCTCTTTGCCAACGGGTACCGAGGCTATCTTTTTGGTTCTTTTTACGGTATCGCCCTCTTTGATAAGGCTGTCATCGCCAAAAAGGATAACACCGACATTATCCTCTTCAAGGTTTAAAACCATTCCAATTACATCATTCGGGAATTCAACAAGCTCAGACGCCATAACGTGCGAAAGGCCGTAAACCCTTGCTACACCGTCGCCGACCTGAAGAACAGTACCTACTTCATAAATATCGGCTTCTTTCTCGAAGCCTGAAAGCTGCCGGCGCAGTATCGCGGAAATCTCTTCCGGACGAACATCTGCCATAATTTTTTTCCTTTTATTATACTATTAATTTCTGTTCCTCAATTATATACCGGCAAGCCTCTGCCTGAGCTGCTCGAGCTGGCGGCTTACCGACGCATCGAATACCAAATCGCCAACACGGACTTTAATGCCGCCTTTGAGCGATTCATCAACATGGTATTCGGGTAATAATGTTTTTCCCGTGTAATCACGGAATTTTGCCAAAACTTTTTCTTTAAGGTCATCATTGAGCTCAATCGCCGAGCTGATGCCGATTGGCAGCCTGTTATTCAGGCGGTTGTATAATTGTTCGTATTCGGCAATAATATCTTTAATGAGAAATTCTCTGCCCTTATCAGCGAGCAGTGAAAGGAATTTCATTGTTATTTCACCGATAATATCTTTGAATACTTCCTCGAAAACTTTTTTCTTCTGCCAGTGATGAACAACAGGGCTGTGCAGCATATTTTCCAGTTCCCGGGAACTGCCGATTATTCTCTGTACTGCTTTCAGATCATTATAAACGTCATCCGTGGCTTTCTGCTCTTTGGCAATATCGAGCAGTGCCTTGGCATACCTTGAAGATACTCTGTGCTCGGTCATTTACGTACTTTATTAGTTTTTAGGAACTTTATCTAAATAAGATTCAATAAGCTTTGTGTGCTTATCCTTATCGAGCTTTTCATCAAGAATTTTTTCCGTGGCCTCGATAACAAGTCCAGCGACTTCTGAACGAAGCTCTTTGAGAGCGGCCTGCTTGCTGTTCTCAATTTCTTTTACTGCTTCATCCAGTTTCTGGCGCTTAACTTTATCGGCCTCTTCAGCGGCTTTCCTTACCTGTGCTTCAGCCTGTTCGCGGCCTTTATTCACAATAGCAGCCATTTCCTCCCGGGCCGAATCGAGCTTGGAACGGCTTTCTTTAAGCAGCTTTTGAGCTTCCTCATTAGCCTTTTCTGCTGATTCGATGGCGCGGTTGATCTTGTCTTCTCTCGCCTTTAGCCCGTTTATGATTGCTTTACCGCCGAACTTAATAAGTATGAAAAGGAATATCAGAAAGTTAATGATAGTCCAGATCAAAAGGCCCGGTTTAATATTTAGCAAACTATCCATAATTCAAACCTGAATTTATTTTTTTTAGAATTTTTGCGAAAAATAATGGCGCGCTTCCCCAAAATTTAGCTCAGGAGGAAGCACGCGCGTATTTTAACCTATTGCCAAAAGCAGACATATTACTGCCGCAAAAAACGCAACACCTTCAATAAGAGCCGCTGCAATGATCATTGTTGTTCTAATATCTCCGGCTGCTTCGGGCTGGCGTCCAATGGCTTCGAGCGCTGCCGATGCCAGGCGTCCGATTCCCATTCCGGCTCCGAATACCGTGAATCCTGCCCCTAATCCGGCTGCGAGATATGCTAAAGCAGAAGCGTCCATTATATAAATCTCCAAATTTGATGAAAAAAAGCTCTGTTTATTAAATAATTATTCCATTGCATGCTCTGCATGTTCACCGACTGCCAATCCAACGAATATGGCTGTCAGCATGGTAAAAATATAAGCCTGTATAAAAGCTACCAATAGCTCCAGAAATAATATAAATACAGAAAAACCAACTATCGCTGGCGATATGGCAAGTGACTGGAAATAAAAAATAAATCCTACAAGGGCGAATAATATCACGTGCCCCGCAGTCATATTCGCAAAAAGCCTTATAGTTAAGGCAAAAGGTTTAACAAACATTCCGATGATCTCGATCGGTATCATAATAAAAAACAGCCACCAGGGCGCACCGCCGAGAAGATGGTGGAACCATCCCCCGAGGCCTATTTCGCGTATGGCTGTAATTTGAATTACTATGAATGCGGTCAGCGCGAGCCCGAATGTTGTTCCCAGCGCACCGGTGGCAGTATGCCCTCCGGGTATAAGGCCAAGGAGGTTCATTACTAATATAAAAAAGAAAAGTGCGATAAAATAGGGCAGTAGCCTTTGGGCAGCGCCGTGCGAAGATATATTGGGATTAACGATCTGGTCGCGCACATAAACAATTACCGATTCTATCATATTTTGGAAGCCTTTGGGCGCGGTGCCAGGCTCCTTTTTGTATCTTTTCGATGCTTTATTGAATACAAAAGCAAGGATTATTATGGCTATCCACTGGAAAGCCACAAGATTAGTCACTGAGAGGTCTAGCGCAGGCGGCTGGTGGTCTTCTACCCTTACAACATGGCCGTGGTCTATTGTGTATTCCTTTGTTGCCTCCACTTGTTCGGAATTCCAGTAGAAATGGAATCCGTCATCGATAAATATGTAAGGCAGATCCATAACATGGTAAGGCCCGACTATAAAACCGGCGTGATCGCCGAGACCGCTCAGAAGCTCTGAGAATACGTCGCTTTCCTGCTCTCCGCTCACAGGGTTTTCTGTATGGGTTTCGTGAAGAATTTCTGACTGGTCGGTTAAATCGGGATCTTTAAAAGGCCCCTCGTGTCGGCTATTTTGTTCTGCATATTGTATCTCTTGCTTCTCCAGGTCTTGTGCCATATTATTCCCGAAAAATTATCTTAAGTTTGTGCAAAGTTAATAATTTTTTATCTAAAATTAATTATCAATATTTCAAAAATCAGAAAAACAAATATTGAAATTAAAAATGTAAGAGCAAAAATTTTTGTTTCTAAATCAAACCATTGTAAAGACATCCAGAATATAAGCAGCACTGACGCATAGCGTATTCCCATAGAAAAAAATAATATTTTCATAAACTTACTTTCATTTTTTAAGGCAAGTTTAATAAAAAAAAGGGCCGCCAGAAAATTTAGCAATGCCAGTATTATCGCGCTTATAGCGGAAATCATTCATTCCCTTAAAAATACAAAATTTATTTGCAGCTTACGTATTTTTTTTTCGTTTATTGCCTTTTTTAAGTACAGTTTTAAAAAAATTGACCATTCCGGTTATAATTCCCATAAAGCCTAAAACCAAAGTCCACAATGGATGGGAATCCGCTTTTCCGTCTATCCATTTGCCCAGAAAAAAACCAAGAAAAATGGGTATAATCATTTCCAGGCCCAGACTGCTGTATCGGCCGATTTCCCTGTAAGCTTCAGCCTTTTTCTTTTCTTTATCGTCCTTATCCCTGCCGCCGGCCATAGCTTAAAAACCGTATTCAGATAAGTAGCGGAGTATCTCTTCCTCGTATATATTGCTGCTTTTGCCGTACCATTTTCCCGGAGGAATAAGCATCAGGCTTCCGTAGGTCGAAGGATTCATTGACGAAAACTTAGAGCTGGCGATCTCTGTTTTTTCCTCTGGGCGGAATTCATTATCATAATCGTTAACAACAACTGTGCAGCCTAGTTCAGTTATATATTTTTCTTTCATTGGATTACCCTGAAAGCCCAATATTATAAAAGGGATTCTGAATTTGAGTATATACCCCTGATTGGTATAGTCAGTCACAACTTTCATGTCTTTAGCGGCAGCACTCTGGTATGGCTGCATTTCGTCTGTTGTGCTTATCTTCATATAGGGCTTTTGCTCAAGAAAATCACCCGGATAAACAGAAAACCTGTAAAGTCCCGAATCTGTAACAGACCTGAAAATGATCCTGTCTTTTATTTTCGTTGAGAACCTGTCACTCAAGCTGTCCGGCGACGAGAACACATCCAACCAAATATCCACATAATCTGCTATACATGTATCGCATTTTTGAGTGATAATTTTATCATCATTGACTTCCACGGTCATGTAAAGATATTCATCGTCATAAGCAGAGCTGACTTTAAAGGAGCAGTCATCAAAGCCTTCCCAATCGTAAGCACCGTGATGTACATATTCGATGGTTGAAACTTCTGCTACATCGTTATAGCCCTTGTAAACTTTTCTTCCCCTGTTATAGCTGGGGATTACCATATAATCCGCGCTAAATTCCAGCATGCCGTTTCTTGTTAATATATATTTTTCTGTGTTATGAAGCTCAAGATAATTTACATATCGCTCGTGTGTCAGGTTAAGTATCTGTTTGGTGCGGTAATCATCCAGCCGAACCAGTGAGCCGTTATCGAAGGTATGGCCGTTTATCTCCCAGTCGTTTTCTTTGTTCTTCTTGGTTACAAGGCAGGCATTATTTTTTATGATTATTCCGATCTCAAGTGGCAGATCGATGAACTCGTACGTGAAAGTTCCAACATTAACGAGATAACCCTC
Source organism: uncultured Hyphomicrobiales bacterium (assembly GCA_964544155.1). Taxonomy (GTDB): domain Bacteria; phylum Bacteroidota; class Ignavibacteria; order Kapaibacteriales; family UBA2268; genus CAZJAH01. The sequence continues at coordinate 318,059 of CAZJAH010000001.1, forward strand.
GATATCGACAAACATGTAAACATGCACTATTCTTTTCTTATCAGTGGCGAACTTCACAGTCATTGCCACATCGTAATAACCGTCGCCGGAAAAATCTCCCACATCCCAACCCCAGATCGAATAGTCCGTACCCTGCGGAAGTTGGTTTTTGACATCAAGAATAAGTGCTTTATCGAAATAAGGATCTAACTTGCGTGCCATTTCGCCGAATTTCATTCCTGACTGTGCCAGTGCATCGCCAGATCCGACAACAAATAATACAATTATAATATATTTTAAAAATTTCATAATAGAAAATTTACTTAATTTTTTTTTATTAACAATCAATTTCGCGGAAAATTCTGTCTTTTTCCGGTATAATATTTTCGATCAACCTGGCGCCGAATTGTGAAACAATCCTGGAAGCTGCGTAGGATGCAAGATGTCCGGCTTTCGCGGGTGATCCGGTATTGATTATGCCGTAAAGAAATGCTCCCGCATACATATCACCGGCGCCGGTGCTGTCAACAGGTATAGTTTTGTACGCAGGCACCTCAACATCCCCGCCGTTCCAGTGTATAAGCGATCCTGCCTCACTTTTGGTAACGATCACGTTTGGAGCAATTCGCTTGAGCTCTTTATAAGCCTCCGCTGTATCTTTCTTGCCTGTGTAGCTTTGCGCTTCATTTTCATTGCAAAAAATAAGGTCGGCCATTTCAGCTGTTTTCTTCAAATTATCTTTAAATATCTCGGTGATGAAGCTGTCAGAAAAAGTCACAGCTATTTTTGTACCCTGCTTTTTGGCCAGATCAACAGCTTTATATACAGCCAGAGTACTATTTTCCTGTGTAAATTTATATCCTTCGATATATAGCCATTCGGAGCGTGCGATTATTTCTTCGTCGATCTCTGCCTCACCGAATTCAGCTGACGCTCCAAGTGAGGTATTCATTGTCCTCTCGGAATCGGGTGTGACAAAGACAAAGCATGTTCCAGTGGGATGGGTGTCAATAAGCCTGGCCTTTAAAACTATACCGAGGTCGGTGAATTCTTTGGCGTAGAATAACCCGAATTTGTCATTACCGAGAGTTGTTTTATAAGCGGCTTTTCCACCGAGCAGCGAAAAGGCAATAACCGTATTTGCGGCGCTTCCGCCACTGGATTTATGATGCTTTCTGTGTGCAAATTTATCAATGAGCTTGCGTTGTTCATCGTTTTCAACAAGGCGCATTTCGCCTTTTTTCAGTTTCAGGTTTTTTAACTCATCATCGCTTACTTCGTACTGAATATCAACCAGGCCGTTACCAAGTCCGCATAGCTGTATATCTTTTTTCATTTTACTCTTCATTATTATTTTCTAAATCTTTACCAAGGGCTATATCGATTATTCTTTCGCAGAGATCGCCGAAGTCAAGGCCCGTTTCTTTTGCTGCCATGGGCACCAGGCTCATTGATGTAAAGCCGGGAACTGTATTAATTTCCAGGCAGAAGGGCTGGCCTTCGTCTGTCAGGCGGAAATCCACCCTGCTGAATCCCGCGCATCCGTGCACACGATAGCAGGCATAAGCCATATTCTGGATAAATTCAGATAAGTTTTCATCCAATTCGGCAGGGCAGATGTATTCAGTCCTGCCCTTAATATATTTATGCTCGTAGTCGTAGTATCCTTCCTGAGGCACAATTTCAATAATGGGAAGTGTTTCCTCTCCTACTATGCCGACCGTAATCTCTGCTCCCGGTATATATCTTTCAATAATAATATTGTCGGAATATTCCATTGCCGTAACAACCGCCTGATGAATATCGTCCAGGTTGCCGCCTCTGACTATGGTAATGCCGATTGTGGAACCCTGGTTATTAGGTTTAATGACAATATCCTGCCCGAAGGCCGAGCGTATTTCGGCATAATAGTCATAATCGCCTTCGTCTCCCCTGCGTAATATCTCAAATTCAGGGGTAGGCACACCAGCGGAAGCCATTAATACCTTAGAGGTGATTTTATCCATAGCAAGCGATGAAGCTTTAATATCGCTTCCTGTATAGGGAATGCCGCGAAGCTCCAGCAGTGCCTGAATGATACCGTCTTCGCCATAGCGGCCGTGCAGCACATTGAAAGCCACGTCCACATCATCGAATATGGATGAATTGATACATTCCATCATCTTGCGCGGATCGAATTTCTTTAGCTCTTCCAGGGAAAGAAATCCAACTTCACCATTGATTTCATCATCATCCCTGACAGCGTCTTTTCCGAAAGCCGGGTCAACACCGATCACCTCATGCCCTTTCTCCCTTAAGGCATTTATAACAGCTCTGCCGCCTGTTATTGATACATTTCTTTCTGTTGATATTCCGCCGAATAAAACAGCTATTTTCATATTTACCCTTATTTTGATTTCAAGTATTTATCATACATGGCTCTGAGATTTCTGACATCCTCCCAGACAAGCTTTTTCCAGCCGGGATTGCGCAGCAGCGCCGCCGGGTGGTATGTTACCAGAGTATCAATACCGTGGTAATTAAGTATCCTGCCCCGGGTTTCACCCATCTTATGCCTCTGCTTCATCAGAGTGTCTATGGCCGTTAAGCCAAGCGCCAGAATGAACCTTGGCCTGATAAGCTCGATCTGCTTTTGCAGATAAGGCTCACATTCTTCTACCTCAGCCTTTTCCGGGCGGCGGTTGTTCGGGGGCCTGCACTTAATAATATTGGCTATATAAACTTCTTCCCGGCTGAGATTGATCGACTCTAGTATTTTGGTAAGAAGCTGACCGGCCCTGCCGACAAATGGCAGCCCCTGCTTATCTTCATCGGCGCCAGGCGCTTCGCCGATAATCATTATATCGGCATCGGGATTGCCCGATCCGAACACGAAACTCGTTCTGGTTTTGCCTAAAGGACATTCCTTACATTTGCAAATTTTCTCGAGAAGTTCATCCATTGTCCGGGCTTCATGCCAGTCTGCCGCCACACTTACCGGGATTTTCATTCTAACAATTTCTGATACTGATGGCCCTGCCTGCTGAGCTGACTGAGGCCTATCCGCTGTTTGCTTTATCTTTTCAAGAAGTCCCATATCCGGATAGGTAATATCTCCGTTCAGTTCCTTTTCCTGCAGGAAATAAGCTTCAATTTTTTCAAAAAGTGTCCTTTCAGCCATGTATTTTTTGCTAAATAAATTTATGCGGCCCGTAAGCCGTTTTTATAATCGGATTATACATATTCTTTGATCGGCAGTTCGCCTTTGAGCGCGTAATAAGCGCTTTCGCTAAGAGCCTGCATTTCGTCTTCTCCCGGGAAAACTTTTACCGGCGCGATAAAATTCACCCTTTTGGTAATCCATTTGCAGAGCAGGCCTGATTTTGCCATGCCTCCTGTAAGGATAATGGCGTCCACTTTGCCTTCGAGCACCGTCGCGTATGAGCCTATCTCCTTGGCAATCTGGTATGCCATTGCCAGAAAGCACATTTTTGCCTGCTGGTCGCCTTTTTCTACGCGCTGCTCAACTTCGTAAGCGTCGTTAGTTCCCAGATAAGCCACAAAACCGCCCTTGCCGGTGATCATCTTCTTTATTTCCACGTACTGATATTTACCCGAAAAGCAGAGCTTTGCCAGAGCGCCAGCGGGCAGAGCGCCAGTCCTTTCAGGAGAGAAAGGCCCGTCGCCGTCGAGGCCGTTATTCACGTCGATTACCCGGCCGTTCTTATGAGCGCCCACGGTAATACCTCCACCCAGATGGGTGATGATAAGGTTCAGGTCTTCATATTTTTTGCCGGCTTCTTTGGCGTACCGCCTGGCGACTGCTTTGTGGTTAAGAGCATGGAAGATTGATATCCTCGGAAGCTCCGGCCTGCCCGAATAGCGGGCTAAATCGTCCATTTCGTCAACAACAACGGGATCCACTATGAAGCAGTCTATATCTTTGCCTGTTTCACGGGAAATTTCCCTGGCAAGGATTCCTCCCAGATTGGAGGCGTGCTCGCCGAGTATGCCCTTACGCAGGTCTTCGACCATTGCGTCATTTACTTTGTAAACTCCGCCGGGTATAGGCTTAAGAAGCCCGCCTCTGCCTACGCATGCGTCCAGGCTGCCCGGCTCTATACCTTCGGCCTTTAGGGCATCCAGGATAATATTTTTTCTGAATTCATACTGATCGATTATCGAATGGTATCCGGATAATTCATCTACGCCGTGCTTCAAGTTTTTCGTAAAAACCGGCTCAAGGGATTCGTACACAGCGATTTTGGTCGAGGTCGAACCCGGATTAATAGCAAGTATTTTCATTTCTCCACCCTTAATATTAATATGACGCGGCCAACGCCAATGATAACATCTTACTCCTGTCCGAATCGGCCCTTGAAGTCAGCACCACGGGAACCGCGGCCCCAAGGATAACAGCCGCTACTGCCGCGCCGCCAAAATACGTTAAACTTTTATACAATACATTAGCTACTTCAATATTTGGAGCGAAAAGAAGGTCGGCATCGCCGGCCACATCGCTCTTAATGCCTTTATGCCCGGCAGCTTCCTTCGATATCGCGTTATCCAGCGCAAGCGGGCCGTCTATGAGGCATCCTTTGATCTGGCTGCGTCTGTTCATCATAGTTATCGCGGCGGCGTCCATAGTTGCAGGCATTTTGTGGTTTACCCCTTCGATAGCCGCGAGAAGGGCAATCTTCGGGTTATCAACGCCAAGCCTGTGGTACATATCTGCGCAGTTCTTGATTATCTGAACTTTTTCGGGCAATTCCGGAGCTACGTTTTGCGCGGCATCGCTTACAGCTATAACTTTATGATATGAATCTGTTTCAAAAAATCCCACATGGCTGAGAAGTGAACCGGTGCGCAGGCCGTATTCCTTATTCAGTACTGCTTTGAGGTAATCCGCAGTGCCTACATGGCCTTTCATCAGTATCTGAGCTTTACCGTCCCGGATAAGCTTTACTGCCCTAAGTGCCGAATTTGCCGGCTCCAATTCATCTATGATCTCAACACCGCCGAGGTCAAATTGTATGCTTTCGGCAATCTGCCTGATCTTTTCTTCATTGCCTATAAGAATAGGATCCGCGATGCCTTCACTTTTGGCGGCGCTAACCGCTTTGAGTACCGGCTCATCTTCAGCCGCCACTACCGCGATGCTTTTTTTAGGTTTGGTTTTAGCTATCTCTATAAATGTGCTTAAAGACTTTAATTCCATGAAATCTCCGGCTTTATTTCGATGTAAATATTATATATTATTGAAAACTTAATAAGTTTCAAATATAAGAAAAAATGGCCTAAGTTCCTTTAAAAGCTCTGCCAATTTTACGCTGCCGCTTTTATCTTTGACTTCTCCGATTAAAGCAGGTCAATGGCTCTCTTAAATGAACAAAAAGATGCGGGATTTCAGGCATCACATTTTGGAAACAATTCAAACGCTTTCTCAGCCGAACAGTTAAGTATTACTGACTCCTTAACTATTTTGTCCATTAATATTTTTTTAAGTTGTTTATGACAACTTGTCCTGAAATAAGCTCAACACAAATATTCAAAAAGGCTGTAAATGCCTTCATCGATGTCCTTTTAGAATGCCACATAACTCGTTTTTTTTAGGCAATATACTTATTTTTCATAAATAGCGTTAGTAAATTAAGTTTAATATATAAGAAAGGATTTTTAAGAATGAATAATAAGAATATTGAGCTGTTAGGAAAAGTCCTCCATTCAGGGGAATAGATAATCTGATTTTTAAGCACCCACTCAAAAATAAAAAAGCCGCCTTTTGCGGGCGGCTTAGCTCCTGAGCACGGACTTGAACCGCGGACCCTCTGATTAACAGTCAGATGCTCTAACCAGCTGAGCTACTCAGGAACGAATTGTGAACACAAAACTAAGGATTATTCTCAAAACATCAAAACAATTTTTTTTAAAAATCATGTTTTTGCCTTAAAATTATGCTTATAATTGTAATTGGGTAATTTTTAAATTATGATTAATTTAGCCGGCAATGATAGTTAAAACCGAAGCAATTGTACTTAATTCAATGAAATACGGCGATTCAAGCAAGATCAACAAATTATACACGCTTGAACACGGTATGCAGACTACCCTTGCCAAAGGCGCCCGCGCCATGAATAGCAGGTTCGGCAGCGCCCTGGAGCCTGTGTCGCATATACAGGCGGCATATTATAAAAAGCCGTCACGATCAATGTATGTGCTCTCCGGCGCCGAGCATAGCGTTCCGCTAAGGAAAATAGGCACCTCTATAGAGCATCTTTCGGCGGCAATGCTTATTATCGAGACTATAGCCGCCACCCAGCAGGAAAATGACCCAAACGCGGAGCTGTTCACTCTCGCCGCGGATTCCCTGCTCTATCTGAATACACTGCCGGCAAATCCTTTTTCGGTCTTTGTGAGATTTCAGCTAAATTTCGCGAAATTACAGGGTTTCGGCATGGTTTTTCCTGATGTGGATGATGACGGTATACGGTATTTCTCAATTGAAAGTGGTACTTTTACTCAAATAGCCGCAGCGAACGGCGGAGGGCTTGTGATAAAGCTAAAATCCGAAACAGCGGCCCTGCTTAAGCTGCTCAATGAGGGTGATTTGGAAAGCACAGCCGGCAAGGGCTTTTCAAAAGAAGCAAGGGACGGGATGATCAGGCTCTTTGAGGGGTACTTCGGCTATCATTTTGATAAGAAAATCAGTTTTAAAACATATATGCTGCTTAATTATTAGTTTTTTTTGGTTTAAAAATGTTATATGATATAGCGCTTACATTATTCTTTGTGTTTTTGAACGCTTTTTTTGTGGCCGCGGAATTCGCTATAGTAAGAGTCCGCGCGGTGCGGCTTGAGGTACTCGAGCGCGGAGGCAATAAGCTTGCCCCTGTTGCCCTGCATATAATGAGGCGCCCTGACGCTTACCTTTCGGCAACTCAGCTTGGTATAACCGTAGCTTCTCTTGGGCTTGGCTGGATAGGCGCAACAGTTGTTGCGTCAATTATACTGAATATTTTCGCGTTCGCAGGTGTTGATATGTCGCCTGAGCTTGCCCACAGTATTTCTCTCCCGTCGGCTTTTCTTCTGATTACCTTCCTGCATGTCGTTTTTGGAGAGCTCGGGCCGAAGTCCCTTGCCATTCAGTATCCCGAGAAGGTAGCCCTGGGTGTATCATTGCCTGTACGTATATTTTATATTCTGTTCAGCCCAGTAATATGGGCGCTAAATTCATTTGCTAATATCATTATACGTATGGTGGGTTTGAAGCTCCCCTCAGAAGTAGAAGAAAAGCACACAGCAGAAGAGCTGCGCTATATCATCGAATCCGGCACCAAATCAGGAGTTATAACATCAGCAGAGCATAAGCTTCTGGAGAACATATTCGAATTTTCCAAAACTCCCGTCCGCCAGATCATGGTCCCACGCAATAAGATCGCGGGTATAGAAATAGGCATGAATGTAGATGAAATTCTCGAAATGATCATCGATGAAGGCTATTCGCGTCTGCCTGTTTACGATAAGACTATTGATAACATCGTAGGCATTATTTACGCGAAGGACGTCATCAGCCTGATGATGCACCGGAATCTGATTATAATGCAGGACCTCATTAGGCCGGCGTATTTCGTCAGGGAGACTGACCTTATCAGCCGCCTGCTGGGCACTTTACAGAAGCGCAAGCTGCAGTTTGCCGTGGTACTCGATGATTTCGGGGGCACAGCCGGTATAGTCACAATGGAGGATATACTGGAGGAAATCGTAGGCGAAATTCAGGATGAATACGACGAAGAGCTTCCCATTGTCCAAAAGCCCGGCAAGGATGAATTCCTTATAGACGCACAGTCTCCCATTGCGGATGTTAATGAGTTCCTGCCAGCGCCGCTGCCCGAAAGCGATGATTACGAAACAACGGGCGGGCTACTTACGGCTGAGGTTGGACGTATACCCGAAGTAAATGAAGTGATCGAACTTGAAGATTATTTTTGCAGGATAGTTAAAAGGTCTGAAAGGAGTATAGAAGTTGTTCGTCTTAAATTTAAGGTAAATGAAGAAGAGTAGAAACAGCGGTACGGATAAACGGCACTAAGCGCTAAATACAGAAATAATGAAAAAATCAGATAAATCCAGAGCCAAATTACTTAGGCAATTCGAACAAAAGCAGGAAGTCGAATACAACAAAACCGTACTTGATAACGGCTTACGCGTAATCAGCGAGAAAGTCCCCGGCGTGGAATCCTTCGCCTTGGGCGTATGCGCTAACTTCGGTTCCCGCGATGAACCTGATAGTATGCCCGGTATAGCACACTTTCTGGAGCATGCCTGCTTCAGGCGCACCAAAAATCGCACCGCCCGGGAGATTGCCTCCCAGCTCGAATCGGTAGGCGCTTACTCCAACGCTTTTACCACGAAGGAACTGACCTGCTTTTACGTGCGGTCTCTCACAAAGCATTTCCGTAAAACGCTGAACATTTTGGCAGATATAAGCCTTAACCCGGTATTTCAGGAATTGGATATTAAGCGGGAGCGATCTGTTATATTGGAAGAGATTAAATCCTACGAAGACGACCCCGAGGAATACATCTTCGATCTGGGCGATCTCTATTTATTCGGAGAAAATTCATTCGGCAATCCAATACTCGGAACAAGAGATTCTATCAAAAAGATAAATGCCGAAGTCCTGGAAAAGTACCATTCAGACAGGTATTCCGCCGCTAATATGGTAATCTCGGCAGCGGGTAATATTGATCATGACAGGATGGTAGATAATATTCACAGGCATTTCGGCAGCCTCGGCAGAGGAAAGCTCCATCTGCGCGAAGTACCCATTAGAAAAAATGAACCTTTCCGCGAGGAATTGAATAAGCCCTTTTCGCAGGGGCATCTGCTCCTGGGAAGGCGCATTCCCGGCCTTGAATCGGACCTGCGCTATTCCATAGCCATACTGAACGTCTTATGGGGTGACGGCATGAGCTCGCGCCTTTATCAGAATATACGCGAAAGAAAAGGCCTGGCATATACCGTTTACTCTAATACGCAGATTTACTCCGATTGCGGCGCTTTTTACGTTTATGCCGCTACCGACGAGAAAAACACAGCGAAAACCGAAAAAGCCATAATTGAGGAGATGAGGAAATTCGCCACGAAAAAAATTAGTAAGTCAGAATTTACCCGGGCCCGCGAACAGATCAAATCGGGCCTTGTTATGGAACTTGAAAGCCTGTCAACGCGCATGCAGGCGCTGGCCAAAAATGAATTCATGCTCGGCCGATACGAAAATATCCGCTCAGCCATAGAAATAATCGATGAAATAAAGCCCGGTGACATCTACGCCCTTGGCGAAAAATTCCTCGACCCCTCCACCTGGAGCTCCATCATCATGCTCCCGGATTAGTCAAAGCGGAGTAGAAAAATATGAAAAAGAAAAATATTTGGGCGTTTGAGTGAATTTTAACTTTTAGAGTATGTAACAAGCAACATAGCAAACAAATCATTTCACTCTAAGCCACTCCCCGGTTTCACAAAAAATTATTATCTTGCTTAATTTTTTCAGATCACTCATGGGTACAAAGAACAGGTTACCGCAATTCAGAACAGATAGCAGAAAAGAGAAGATCAAAAGGGTGCTGGAGAAAAGGCAGCCCGATATTACTATTATCCTCGAGAACATTAACGACCCGCATAATATGTCGGCCGCGCTGAGGTCATGCGACGCAACGGGAGTTCTCGAGGTGTGCTTCCTTTACCACGGCAGCCAGCCCTTCCCTAAGCTGGGCAGGCAAAGTTCTGCCAGCGCAAAAAAATGGGTTGACGCCAGGATGTTCCACAGCGTCGATGAATGTTTTGAATTCGCACGTTCAACCGGGAAGAAGATATATACTACACACATGAGCCGCGATGCTGTTTCTCTCTATGACTTAAACCTGAGCGAACCCGTAGCGTTGGTTTTCGGCAATGAGCACGCCGGGGTATCTGAAAGGGCTGCTGAGCTTGCTGACGGCAATTACCTGATACCACAGGTGGGGATGATACAAAGCCTGAATATATCCGTGGCATGCGCCGTAAGCCTCTATGAGGCATTTCGGCAGAGAACTCGGGCGGGCCTGTTTGACAGCCCCCGGTTTAGCCCGGAAAATTTTGAACTTAAGATGGATGATTGGCTGAAAAGATAGAAGTGAGAATTTCTTCTTAAAGATCCATTAACGTGCAGCAGCAGCATTAAATATCTATCTGCCATGACTGTAATGAATTATATGAATATTATACAATTTCATCATTCACACTGCATTATTCATCATTTATAAAAGATATAGAAGGGCGATCGAATCGAAGTAAATATGAAGTCCCGCTGCGAAAATGGCAGCCGCTGCAAATATATAAATTGCTATCCTCCACGCAAGTTTCCGCGCTTTTAAAACATGCATCACAATACCCGCAGCCGCTATAATGTTTATCAAAAGCGTCATTATCAATCCACTGAGGCTGGGTTTGATTTTCTTTATTTCCGTTCCCTTAAAATCGGACATATATATCACATAGGGCTCGGGAGATATATTAAAGAAAAGCGCGTTCATCAAGCTGTCGGGCAGCTCTTTTTCTGTCACATTTTCGAGAATGTAAGCGCCGGCGTATCCCGAATAAGCCTTGTATTCCAGTTGCATGCTTTCACCGGCAGCTATATTTTTTAAGTAAGCAAGCTTGTCATCAATAGTGTAAGCGGGCAACCACAAAGTGGTATCCGGCAGCTTTCGGTAAGCGGCAATTTCGGCTGGGATTTCCAGGTCATTATTGATCTCAAATTTTTGGGTATTATATACAGGATCGAGGTAATTCCTGACAGGCTCGATAAGTACGGGTACATTTACCCAAAGGAACCCTGCCCAAAAGAAAACCGCGGAAGCCAGAAGCAGGTAGCGCAAATAGAATAAGTGGCTCCCGGCTTTTACTTTTCTATAAAACAAAAACCAAAGCAATCCATAAGATATAGCGCCCGAAATAAGTATTATCAACAGCATAGTATTCAATATACGAAATAATGTGTTTTTTTAATCGGCAAATATTTTATTATATTGAGTTTCTAAATTAGGCTGAGCTAAATTTAAGATTGGAACGTCACAAGGCGCATGTTAGACAAGATAAGAAAATATTTCAGGGAAAAATGGGGTATTAAGAGCGGCTTACAGTTGTTTTTGATCCTGGCGGCATTTGGCCTCGCCGGTTCATCAACACTTTTTTTGAATGAATTTGTAACAGATTTCCTGAATATCGGCAGTTTCGATTCACTTTTTATGAAGGTATTGATCTGGCTGTTGATTTTTTTTCCGCTTTATCATGTAACACTGCTTTTTTACGGATTGATACTCGGCCAGATAAAGTTCTTCCTGAATTTTGAGAAGCAGTCAATTGGCCGTTTCGGTAAGCTTTGCAAAATGATAAGCTCCAAAATGAAGAACAGAACAGCTTAAGAAACTTTTCAAATAAATCAAATCAGTAATAATACGGATACCTTTCTACGTATTCATACGGATATGACAGATCAGTAGATTTACTTAAAGTGAATACCAAGTTACCGAAGCAAATTAAGTACAGTATGGTAATTAATCATTCTCCGTGCTTATAGGGATTTACGGCAAAGAAAAATGTCGTATATTTACATGTGTAAACCCCCATCTCACACTAGGTATTAGCGAACCCGGGGGCCCGGCACAAATCCGGGCTCCTTTTTTTTTTCAAATTCCCGGAAACAGCCTTAGAAGCAAAAATGGAAGAGATTTTGGATGAATCGGAATGCCAAAAGAAGAACAAACGCACTGGCCGGCCAAAAAATGAGATAATTACAACAGTATTATCAGCAAAAAGAATCTTTTTGTAACAGAATCCGTTTTTCTGTGTTCTTCTTTACAATGGGGACATTAAATTATTAAAATTGGGGATGTAGCAATGAAAAAATCACTACATTTTTGCCTGATCGCGCTTGTGATGATAGCCGCCGGCAGTACAGCTTCAGCGCAGCTAATTACTTTCTCGGCGGTGGATTCGCTGACTCAGAAGCCGCTCACGCTGGATAGCATCAGGATCATAAATCCGGATTACGAGATCGATACCACTATAACCGGTAATATCATAGACCTGGGCGAGTTGACATCAGTAGATGAAAAGAATGAAGGCACCTTTCCCCTTCAACTGACATCACAAGGCAAAGAACTCAGACTTTACTATCCCCGAAATTACTCCTTAAGAATTACGGATGTATCAGGCAGGGCCGTTTTCGAAAGCCCGGACCGGATTGGCAGCCTGAATATAGACCTGAACAGCCTCAGCACCGGTAATTACTACATGCGTCTGGTAAGCGCCGATAAGTCACTCACGCGCATGATTCAACTCTCCCCCGCGGGTATTTATATATCCGGCGGCGAGAAACGCGGTGTAGCTGAAATCAGCAAAGACGGAACTATTGAGCAGTTCGAGGGGTTTACTTTTACTGCATATAGGAAAGGATTCCGCAACAAGGTATTAACCAGCACGGATATTAATAACGCGGATGAAATATTATTTGAGCTTCAAAGAGTATTACCTCCCTTTGATCATAATGATTTCTCTATAGTAGAATTAAAATTGACTTTCGAAGGTTTTACCATTGAAACTCATGAGTTTTATTCATATTGGGATTCAGCCAAAAAAACTTATGAAATAATCAATTATGAACATAGTATTACATTAAACAATATAATAGTTGTTGACACATATACTAATTGCATGCTGAAATATGATGGTGATAGCTATATAGCTTGGAGGCAGGCTGATCATAAATTGAACAAACCAGGAGTTAATAAGATAAAGCTTACCATTGATAGAGATAACCAACTAATAACTGATCTTTTTGTATGTAGATATCATTCTGAACAAAAGCCACCCTGGCAATTCACTTATTTATATAAAACTTATTTTTCAAATCTTACATATGAAGATCAGGGTGATCACCTGTTAGTTAATATTAAAAATAATGAATTATTTGAAGCTATGACCTTCTATGATGAATGGCAACATGGTGCTCATATTAACAAATACTTTCGATACGATAAAAACAAGAATGCCGAGCTCATTATAAAGATCTATAAAAAATAAGCCCGGGGCTAACCCGGGCCTTATCGGTAAAAAATTTAATTTTAAACATCATATTCGGAATCGCCGTGGATAATCCTTTCTATATGCGGTGAATTCAGGAAATTATGCGGAAACCAGGGCTCGACATGGCTCGCTTCGTCCAGTTTTTGCATAAGATCATCAGACAGGACAAAATCAGCAGCCCCGAGATTATCCTCGAGGTGACTGAGCTTCCTCGCGCCTATGATGGGAATCATATTTCCGCCCTTTCGCATTATCCATCTAAGCGCTACCTGCGCCGGAGAGCGCCCGGTTTCTCCGGATACTTCAAGGCAGGCATCAGCAATTTTCATATTGCGTTCTGTCAGCTCTTTGAACTGTGCTTTATCAAGCCTGTCTTCCTTGCTTTCCCTATCCTTTGAGTACTTTCCGGTGAGTATTCCGCTGGCCAGTGGTGACCAGGCAGCCACAGCCAGATCGAACTTATCAGCCATCGGAATAAGCTCGTATTCGGGCGTGCGTTCTATAAGGCTGTATTCAATCTGTATTCCGGCGAACTGAGTCCAACCGCGCAGCTCAGCCATTGTATTTGCCTGCGAAACTATCCAGGCGGGAGCGTCTGAAAATCCTATATACAGCACCTTACCGGAGCGGACAAGGTCATCAAGGCCGCGCATTAGCTCATCGACAGGCGTAAACCTGTCAAAGGCATGTACCCAGTACAAGTCGATGTAATCCGTGCCGAGCCTTTTGAGGCTTGCCTCTACTGCCTGAACCATATTCTTTCGATGGCTTCCGCTCGCGTTCGGATCTGCAAAATCCATGCTGGATGTGTATTTTGTGGCTATAACTAGCTTCTCCCTCATGCCTTTCATAAATTCGCCGATGAATTTCTCACTTGTGCCCCTCGTATAATAATTTGCCGTATCGATAAAGTTACCT
>CAZJAH010000002.1:0-102459 GCA_964544155.1 uncultured Hyphomicrobiales bacterium
GAATTTCTCACTTGTGCCCCTCGTATAATAATTTGCCGTATCGATAAAGTTACCTCCTTTATCGAGGTAGGCATTGAATATTTTTCGGCTTTCATCTTTTGACGCGCCCCAATCCACTTCTTCGCCGAATGTCATCGTGCCGAGGCTTATTTCCGATACCCGGAGTCCTGTATTTCCGAAAAGTTTGAATTTCATTTCATATCCGATTTTTTTAATAAACAATGCTTTACAAATACTTTACGTTTTTACAGATGATTATTATTTGAGCCAAAAAAAAGCTCCGCCGGATTAGACGGAGCCTTAATTAAAATATACATTTCGGTTCAAATCAGCCGGCGCCGCCTGCCGATGAACTTTTGCTTCTTTCAATTGATTGAAGAGCGAGGTAATTGTCTCCGAACTTTTCGAGGTTTTCGATTTCGTTATCAAAATTATCGAAATGCCCTTCTTCCGATTCTACAAGTTCCTCAAATAATTTCTTAGATACCGAATCGGCGTTGTTGGAGCACTCTATAGCCCATTTGTTGTAGCTTTCGGCGCTTTCTGTTTCCATTTTAGCCGCAAGCTCAAGCATTTCTTTCACGTTGTGAATTTTCTGCACATCATCGGCGAGCATCATTTCCACTTCGCCGCCAAGGAAAAGAATTCTTTCGGCGAGCTTTTCAACGTGCATCATTTCGTCGATAGCAGTCCTTTTAAACAATCCGGCCAGGAGGTCATAGCCCTGGTCGTCGCAATGAAAATGAAAATACATATACTGGTGTACAGCTGATAACTCGTCCGCTACCGCTTTGTTAAGCAGTTCGATGCTTTTTTCTTTCATCATTTCTTCTTCATTAATTGGTGAAACAAATTATGTTTTAAAATTAAAATTAAGGCCTTCCGCTATTTTCATGGCCAGCTCTTCATCCACTTTGTAGAAATGAGCGAGCTGCCGCTCTATTATCTCGTCCCTTTTAGGCCCATCGATGCCTTTCATCGAGCTGAGGTAATTATTGATCGTGTTCATCCTCTGCTCATCATTCATCACTTTTCTGAAAAGAAGGCCGGGCTGTGTATAGTGATCGTCATCATTTTCGTTCCTGTCGTAGTAATCGGCATAATCCGAATCGAGTTTCATGCCCGGTTCTTTATAATTTTTATCAGCTTCGATATCATCCATACTATTCGGGTAATAATTCGGGTTGCTGCCCTGATTACCGCTGACAGTCATAAAGCCGTCTCTCTGGTAATTGTGCACAGGGCATACGGGGCGGTTCACCGGTATCTGCTCGTAATTAGCGCCCAGCCTGTAGCGGTGAGCGTCCGGATATGATAGTATCCTGCCCTGCAGCATTTTATCCGGCGATAAGCCCAGGCCGTCAACAACATGCGCCGGAGCGAATGCAGACTGCTCTACATCAGCGAAGTAATTTTCTGGTACTTCGTTCAGCTCCATCTCGCCTATTTCTATCAGGGGGTGTTCGTCGTGGGGCCATACCTTAGTTATGTCAAATGGATTCCACTTGAAATTCTTTGCCTGCTCTTCGGTCATAAGCTGTATATTCAGCTTCCACCGCGGGCAGTTGCCGTTTTCTATTGCGTCGACGAGGTCACGCTGTGCGAAATCGGGGTCTTTGCCGCGCATTTCATCGGCTTCGGGGCCGGTAAAGTTCTTAATTCCCTGCACAGTTTTAAAATGATATTTAACCCATATCCTTTCATTCTCTTTGTTTATCATCGAAAAAGTATGGCTGCCGTAACCGTTCATGTGCCTGTATCCGTAGGGAGTGCCGCGGTCGCTGAAAAGTATCATTACCTGATGAAGGCTTTCCGGATTGAGGCTCCAGAAGTCCCACATCATGGTATCGCTTTTCAGATTAGTTCTTGGTTGTCTTTTTTGTGTGTGAATAAAGTCAGAAAACTTCTTGGGATCTTTTATAAAGAATACGGGTGTATTATTTCCTACAAGGTCCCAGTTTCCTTCATCAGTATAGAATTTCACGGCGAATCCGCGTGGGTCGCGTTCGGTATCGGCGCTGCCCTTTTCGCCGCCTACAGTCGAAAAGCGCACAAACACGCGGCATTCATTGCCTACCTTGCTGAAGAGCTTAGCTTTTGTGTATTTGGTGATATCATTAGTTACGGTAAATCTTCCGAAAGCGCCTGAACCTTTTGCGTGTACTACTCTTTCAGGTATGCGTTCCCGGTTGAAATGGGCCATGCTTTCATGCAGGTAGTAATCCTGCAGCATAGCCGGGCCTCTGCGGCCGGCCGTCATGGTGTTTTCTACTTCGTAAAATGGCCTTCCCGAGGCAGTAGTGAGTTTTTTCTTTTTAGCCATTGGCGCTCTCCAATTTTTTATAAATTCGGGGTGAGTTAATTTTTCTTTCTTGATTTATTAATGAACCTGCCGTTTATTTGCAGTTTGATCTCTTCGATTTCAAACCGCGGTATTCCTTTTCTTTTGAAATATTCGTCCAGAAGTACATCCAACTCATCATCGAAATAATCCTGGATGCTGTCAGAATCTTCGTCATACAAATGGTGGTGGCTTTCTAATATTCCGTCATAGCGCATTATATCACGATCAGTCTTTACTCTTTTTACAAGGCTTTGCTCAACCAAAGTATCCAGGACTTTATAAACCGTACCGGTAGCTATACCGGGGTGCTTTTCTCTGATATATGCCAGGATCTGCTCTGCTGTCGGATGATTATTCAGGCTGTATATTGCTTCGAGAATAGCCATCCTCTGCGGAGTTACCTTCAGTCCCGCTGTTTTCAGTTTTTCTTTTATCTGTTCAGAAATTAGTCCCAACTAATAATTATACCTATTTAAGAATTATTCTTTTTTAGATACTGCAAACATACAATTTTATTTTAATAATGACAAATTAATAATATTATTAAATAAACATTTGATCATATGAATTTTTAATAATCTAAAATAATTCACGGGAAGTCTATAATTCCATATAATGTCTTTGCATATGAAGGTTTAAGGTTTTCAACTTCATGCTAAGGACTATCTGCCTTAAACCGCCCGGAGCTTTCACCTGTAACAATAGAATGAACTGTAAGACGTGATATAATGATTAATTTAAAGCCGTAATTTCGGTATTAGCGGCACGTTTCGGTTTGTGTCACACGAAGTACCGTACTTTGTTGAGCATTGATCGAATTGCTAATGTGTCGGCCCTGGGAACAAATTAAACCATACAGGCTGATTAAATAATTAATTATTACAGACATAGACCTATACGATGAGTTTTAGTAAACAAATGATTAAATTACGGATTCCCGGTAAGATAAAGGGGCTGTTTTTTGTTTTAAGGTTAGACAGGCTTGTACCTGTACATTTTTTAAAAATTACGGCTTATATCGCGGAATTATCTAAATGGTTATCAAAAAACAGAAAAAATTGCCCGAATGATTTTTACACTTTAAAATTTGATCATAAAAAGCGTGAATCATTATATGAGCAGATCATAACGGATTACAATTTGGACACAAATATTGATTATCTCGAATTTGGTGTTTCAAGAGGAAATTCTTTCAGATGGTGGATTGATCGAATTAAAGACCGTGATGCAAGATTTTACGGCTTTGATACTTTTACCGGACTTCCGGAAGATTGGGGCCCTTTTAAAAAAGGCGATATGGGCAATGAGAACAGCCCTCCTGTTATAAATGATGACAGGCATGAATTTTACCAGGGGCTTTTCCAGCAGACTTTACTCCCTTTTTTAAGCAATTACAATCCCGCGAAGAGAAAAATAGTACATATGGACGCTGATATATACTCAGCGACACTTTATGTATTAACACTACTGACTCCCTTTATCAAACCGGGAGATATAATTATTTTTGATGAATTTAACGTCCCTCTCCATGAGTTTAAAGCTTTTAGCGAATGGAGCAGCTCATTTTACATTGATTATAAAGTATTGGGCGGTGTTAATAACTTTTATCAAACCGCTATAATGATTAAATAATATCCGGCACAAATAAATATGCTTCCCCAAAAAACGCTGAGTATAAGATAAAACGTAAGATTCATCTCAGGCCGGGGCATTCAAGGGGTTAAACTAATCAGGAATACATCTTCATGAATTTTGCTTCAGCTTCCTCTGTGCCTAAAAGTAACAAAGTATTATCCCTTTCGAATTTATTAGCCGGATTTGGATTGGCAATGACTTCGCCGTTTCGTTTTAAGGCAATTACAGTACATCCGGTATTTTCTCTGATCTGAGAATCTAAGAGGTTTCTGCCAACTAATTTTTCAGGCATTGTAACAGAAAATATATCGATACCTTCACTGAGCATAAGAATTTTATTCTGCTTCATGAAATTAAATACCGCATTTGCTGTCAAAGATGGATAGGACATAATAAGATTAGCGCCGGCCCTTGCAAGAGTGGATACGTTTTTATCGGAATTAGCACGGCTTATAATCTGAATATCCGGCCTTAATTTTCTGCAATATAAGGTGAGGTAAACATTCATATCATCATCGCTTGTAGAGATTATTACCGAAGGCGCATTATAAATACCTGCTTCCTTTAAAACTCGTAAATCAGCCGCATTTCCAATAATGGTTTTATTGGGGATCGCATTATTCTGCTCATCCTTTTCAATTATCTTATAATCAATATCTCTGCCTTCCAGTTCCTTTGCCACATATTTGCCAACTCTCCCGGATCCAATAAGTATCACTGGATTGGGATTAGTTTCGAAAATTATGAAAAGCTCATTATACAGATCAATACTTTCCTGAGTTCCAATCAAAACAAGCACTGTGGAATCATTAATTACATATTTTGGGTCAGGATTTAGAAAATTGCCTTTGTCCCAGAAGCCTGCTACATTTATACCGACTTTTTTCCTGAGCCCGAGTTGAGCCAGCGTTTTACCAACCATTGGAGTCCCCATTGCCGGAGCTTCGGCAATAATAAGATTTTCAAATTCGCCGATAATACTTGCTAAGGCGTTTCCGCCGAGCGTACGCCTGGCGAAAGCGCTGGCAACCATTTTTCGCGGTTCGATAATAAAATCGCTTCCCGCAAGCTGCAGTATATCAATTGAATTATCTGAATCAGCAGTTGTTACAATAGAGGTTTTTTCGGATAATTCCCTTACAGTGAATGTAATGTTTGTATTAATCTCATCGGTATTGGACGCAAAAACAAGCTGAGCCTGATCAACGCGCATTTTCTTATAGGTTTCCGGATCGTCAATGGCTCCAAATCCTGCTTTGTATCCAATATCATAAAGCTCAAGCGATTTTTGTAAATTATCAATAATGATAATATAGTTTATGCCATAATTATTAAACTTATCAATCAGAGATCTTGTTATATCATTGAATTCTGTAAAAATCACGTGCCCTTTTGTGAAGTGAGGTAATTGCTGGGGAGCCCGGGCTTTGTTCTGCGCGTCTATCCAGGGTGAGTAGAAAAATTGAATAAATGTAAAAGGAAGCAAAACGAGCAGAAAAAACACTCCCGCAAGCAATACAAATATTGAAAACAGCCGGCCTACATCACTGTGAAATGTTATGTCACCGAAACCCAAAGTACTCATAACAGTCAGAGTCCAGTAAAAGCCTGTAATCCAACTGTGATCCTGGCCTTCATATTCCATGATAAAATGAAAGAGAACACTGAACATAGATATAATTACTACAAGAGCCAGTATGAATACCAAAAGAAATTTAACATTCCTTTTCGAGCTTCTGTTCTGAAAGAAATAAGCTAACTGTGAACTAATATATTTCATAATTAAATGTTGATTTTCAAAAATTGCAAAATAAATAAAATATTTGTAAAAAAGTTCAATGTACCATAATAAGAAATGTATAAGTATAATTATAACATAACAATAATAACCTGTAAAAATCCTAATTTATTGAAGTTTACAAAAGAAAATAGCGCGTGATTACGTCCATACAGCCATGAATGATTTTATTATTTTGCTGATTGACGATGAAGAATCTCAAAGGGAGCCCATAGCGGGATTTCTGAGGAAAAAAGGCTATAAAGTATTTACAGCCTTTTCGGGGGAAACCGGGCTGGAATTATTCAAAGAAAATACCATTGACCTAATAATAACTGATTACAAAATGCCCGGCATGTCGGGCGCGGAAGTACTCATCGAGAGCCGCAGCATCAATCCTGAAGTTCCGGTAATAATAACTACGGCATACGGAAATATCGAGGGCGCTGTTGAGCTGATGCGCGAGGGCGCATTCGATTATATTCAGAAACCTATCGAACTATCTGAGCTGCTTGCCCTTATTGAGAAAGCGCGTGAAAGGCAAAGCCTCCTGAATGAAAACAAAATGCTAAAAATAAAAATCGAGGAAACCCACGATAAGCAGGACAGTTTCACTGATATAATTGCCGGCGCCAAAGAGATGCGAGAAGTACTGAGTACGGCAGCGAGGGTAGCCGATTCCAAAGCAAGCGTGCTTCTGCGCGGAGAAAGCGGCACAGGCAAGGAACTGATCGCAAGGGCTGTACACAAAGCAAGCGGCAGATGCCGTGAGCCCTTTATTGTTGTTAATTGCGCGGCACTGCCGGAAACTCTTTTTGAAAGCGAACTTTTCGGACATGAAAAGGGCGCTTTTACCGGCGCCGATAAGCAGCGTTTAGGAAGGTTCGAACAGGCTTCAGGGGGAACGCTTTTTATTGATGAAATTGGAGACATTCCGCTTCAGGTGCAGGTAAAAATGCTGCGGGCCCTGCAGTTCGGGCAGATTGAAAGAATTGGAGGAAATAAATTGATCGACTTAGATGTCAGAATTATTTCAGCCACAAACAGAAACCTTGAAGAGATGATACAAAAGGGTGATTTCAGGGAAGATCTTTATTACAGGATAAATGTCGTCAGCATTTGCCTGCCCCCTCTCAGAAGTAGAAAGTCCGATATTCCCCCCTTAATTGACCATTTCATTGACAAATATTCAATAATTAATAATAAAAAAGTGCTTTCGGCCAGCAAAGAAGCAACCGACCTGCTGATGAAACATTCTTATCCGGGGAATATCCGCGAGTTGGAAAATATAATCCAGAGAGCGGTAGTTCTCACCCGGGATGAATACCTGAAGATAACAGACCTTCCTGATTATGTAACCAAACCGGGTAATCTAACAAGGCCCGGAGCAGCAGATGAACTGGGCGATCTCAACCGGAAGGTAGAGCAACTGGAAATTTCCCTAATTAACAGAGCTATGGAAGAAACTGCAGGCAATCAGGTCAAAGCCGCTGAATTACTAAATATTTCGGAAAGAACTTTAAGATATAAAATTGGTAAATACGGACTTAAATAATTTATGAAGGATTCAGTCACAAAAAACGCTCAACATATAGCGGCGGTTTCGCTGATTACCTTAGTACTGCTGGTTGTATGGATAATTCTTATGCCTTTATCAATGGCAATTGTACAACCGGAAATAGGAGTTGAAGAATTTATTGAATTGATCAAAACCAGCGGAGTACCTTTTATATTGAACTATATAAACGCTGTACTGCTTACATTTTCTATCACTTTACTATTTATTCTCCTTTTTGTTGATATTAAAAGCAGGCATCCGGTACTCGCATATTCCGGCCTGGTATTTCTTGTCATGTTCTCACTGACAAATATAATGGTATATTCCTCACAGTTCATTATACTGCCCGAGCTTTTCAGAGACGGTACATCTCTGAACGAAGAAATCCTTCTTCAGCTTATACACATAAGAGAAAGTTCTTTAATATACATAATAAATATGTATGCTTATGGTTTCCTGGGAGTGCCTTCTGTCCTTTATGGTTTTATTTTAATGAAGAAAAATGTGCCCGGCATGATAGCAGGCCTGCTTTTGCTGCTTAATGGCATTTTCTGCTGGATGGGCTTGATCAGCCTTGGAACGGGAGACCGGTTTACACGTCAGGGAACTATGATCGGAGCAGTCGCTTTTATTGCGGCGGTATTTTTCCTTTATTTAATGTACAGACGCAAATCATTTGACAGTAAGCATTAAACAAGGCTCCCGGGCGGAAGCCTTGTTTGTTTATATTTACTGCGATTAACGAATATAATTCAACCGGGCAGCTGTGGTTTTATCCCCTATTGTTCCGACAAGCAGCCACACACCTGAAGCAAGCCTGTCTGTATTCAACATCAATTTATTCAACCCGGATTGTATTTCATCATTGTAAAGAACAGAAATTTGACGGCCGGTTATACTATAAAGTGATATTTTGATCTTACCGGCCGATCCTGAATAAATATCGAGATCAATTGTGTTGCCTCCTGCTTCATTTACGTTCATCTTAAGGCTTGAGTTATCTAACGGTCCGTTTGAATTTTGTATACCTGTTACCGGCTCGACGATTAAAACTGCAGCCAGGCTTGTATCAGAATTGCAATCACCGCTAACTATACATCTGTAACTGCCATCATTTTGATCGGCGACACTTTCTATGGCAAAAGTACTATCGGTGGCTCCTATAATATTATTTCCGTTTTTCTGCCATTGATAGGACAGGTTTACGCCCCGGGCGCTCACATGAAATTCGATGGGATTTCCCGCCGATACCGTAGTATCCGCGGGGCTGCGTGTGATCTTCACGGGCGGTAATACGTTAATCTGATATGTATCGCTTATAATATCAGGCGGGCAGGCCCCCTTAATGATTGCTTCGTAATTACCTGCGTCTGATTCGCTTAATGATTCTATTTTTAAAGTATCAGAATTTACGTTTTCAATTAAATTACCGTTTTTCTTCCATTGATATTCCAGGTTTTTGCCTCTGGCGAATACCATAAGCATTAGTTCGTCACCAGGGCAAAATACAGCACTATTATTATTAATCGTAATGCTGTCAATTTCAGGCGCACCGTCTATGGCAATGTTTCCATTAATTTCGGAATATTGGCCCGATTCATGCACTACCCTGAATCTATATTCATCAGAAAGTGGCTGCTCATCAGGTATCATCCATGAATAATTGTAATCCTCGATTTCTTCATCTATAATAAACCAGCTTTCGCCGTCGTCCGGAGATCCTTCTAAGCTAAAAACAGTACCTTGGGAAAACCCCTGAGCGTTCCAGTCAAAAAAAAGTACCCGGCCCCTGCAATATGAATTACCGGGGTATGGAATATTCATACTAAGTTGAGAATAACTGTTTTTGAAAATAATGCCGTCGAGGCCGCCATTGTGATCTTCCTGGAAACTGCCCTGCACATGATCGAAATTCTTTGAATCGGTCGATCCGGCCACAACATAAGCATACTTTCTGTCGGATGCGATATCGTACCCTGTGTCTTCGCCCTTGCCGCCTATGTAGGTAGAATAATTTATACTATTTGCCAACTCGGAAATATCTATTATTATAACATCTGAAATTCCGGATTTTTTAGATTCCCCAAAGTTATTTTTTATGGGAAAATCAGAAGATGTCGTTGTACCTGTAGTTATGATTGAAGAAGTAACCGGATGATAATCAAGAGCAAAAAGTTTGTCATCGCCGGAGCCGCCAATATAAGTTGAACCTATAAGAACTGTACCGTCCCTTTTTACCTTCGCGAAAAAACCGTCCAGGCCGCCTGCATGCTGGATTTGGTAAGCGTTTAGGGTAACAGGGAAAAGGGTGCTTTCCGAGGTTAACTCAGATGAAGAAACCTCCGATTCAGTATATCCGGTAATATAGAGATCACCGTTTGAGGCAACAATAGCGTCTGTAAGGTATTCATTTTTCTCTCCGCCGAAATACCCTGTGTTTTCTCTTGATCCGCCCGTAGTATATAGTGAAAGGAAAACATCCTGAAGCCCGTTGTGATGCCTGTCGAAGGGTTTATCCTTAGCAAAAAACCATTGGGGCTTAACTGGAAACTGGCCTGAATCTGTTTCACCGGCAACCCAGATAGTCTGTGAATTTTCATTCACTGCTATTGCTTTTGCACGTTCATTGGCAGTAGTACCCAGATAAGTGGAAAATTCTATCTCAGTGCTGATTGAACTGATCTTGGCAAAGAATGCGTCTTCAGATCCTTTCTGAGTATTCTGGTCAGCGGAAACTATAGGAAAATCAACTGAAAATGTACCTCCGACAATATAGGCTTCATTTTTGTCGCCCAATGCTATATCATAAATCACATCATCTTCGCTGCCGCCGAAGTATGTGGAATAATCTAATGCCGAGCCTTTTTTCTTTAACTTTGTTACAAATCCGTCTTTTTTGCCTTTTGGTACTGACTGGTAGGCCATGTAAACGGGATAATCCTCAGAATTAGTTACACCCGCTACATATATATCTCCGAATTTATCTATCCCCAGGCTGTTAGGCACATCATCATAATCACCGCCTATGATGCTACTGAATACTAAAACTCTTTCCGAGCCACTTACTTTATATTTCCGTACAAATATATCTTTGGTTGCATTATAAGTAGTATCGTAAGCGCCGGAAGTTGTTGCAAAATCGTATGATTCAGTCCAGCCTGCTACGATAATATTACCTTCTTCATCTACTTCTACGGCAGTGATCTCATCATCTAAAGATCCGCCGCAATAAGTTGAAAATATCAGCGGGTCAATTATCAATGGCTTGCTTTTATCATATTCAGCGGTTTGGAAGCTGATCTGATCACCAAGAGCGGAAAAACGGCATTCAACTTTTTTAATCTCATTATCAATATTTTGATAAGCGTAAACCGAACCGTGATTAATTGTTCCATAGGGAGTCGGAATTTCAATTTCATTATCCGGTGTAACAATGGCCTGAGCGCCCTCTATCCTGAACTTAATGTCGGAGGGCCTGGCTTCCGGCCTCAGAATAAAGTCATATCTCGGAAGGCCGTTTTCAGTATATAGTAATAAATCTATACCCGGGTAAACGTTTTCAGCGATCAGCTTTCTATATGCTTTAAGTCCGGTCGCCCATTTAGAAGGGGAATTTCCTTTGAAAAAATTGTATTCCCCGGCAAGCGGCTCCAAGCCCTTGAAATTCATTTTATCTGCATTGATCAGCTTCATGCTGAAAGCCGTTCCCTGCACATTAAATTGTGAATTATTTTTATTTAGTTTAAAAATGTCATACTTAAGCTCTGATTCAGATACCGCTACCCTAATACCATTGCTGGTTAATAAAAACTCAGTTTCAGAATTATTCAGTCCATTATTTTCTAAAAAGAAATGATCATAATTTGCCGCGGTATTATAGATAAAAGCAAAAAATAATAATATCGTAATAATATTAACCATAAATCCCCCGATTTCCCCAAATAATTTTTTAATACAGTTCACTATTAAATTACGTATGATCTCTGAAAATTTCCAATGTTAATTTCATATCATCAGGAATTTCACTGTCAAAGCTCATAAATTCTTTTGTCACCGGGTGTTCAATCCCAAGAGTTTTGGCGTGAAGAAGTTGCCTTGAGGCTAATTGAAGAGCTTTTTCGGCTTTAACGCGAAATTGCGGTATGTGGCCTCCGTGGAGTATTTTATCTCCTCCGTATACTGAATCGCCGAAAACCGGATGATGCCGATGAGAAAAATGCACTCTTATCTGGTGGGTTCTTCCGGTTTGAAGCCTTGCTTTAACCAAAGTAAGATAAGTAAATCTTTCAATAACTTCGTACTCTGTAACCGCGGGCTTACCTTCTTTTTTTAATACCGCGAACATCTTCCTGTCGCGGGGCGAACGCCCGATATTTCCTTCAATGATGCCCTTATCTTCATCGAAGGTTCCCCAAAGAAGTGCGAGATACTCTCTTTCGCTTGTTTTTTGGGCGAACTGCCTGGCTAGTTTCTCATGAGTGGAAGGGTCTTTAGCTATAACAAGCAGTCCAGAAGTATCCTTATCAATTCGGTGGACTATTCCCGGACGAATTTCATCTAAAGCGAATACTTCTCCTTCTTCTTCATCTTCCTCATCGTAATCAATCGAAATACTATCTCTTTTGCCAAAATGATAAAGAAGTGCGTTGACCAGTGTGCCGTACCGGTTGCCAAATCCGGGATGAACACACATGCCGGGCGGCTTATTAACTATCAGCAAATATTTATCTTCAAAAATAATATTCAGAGGGATTTCTTGCGGAATAAGTTCGATTGGCGGCGGTTTAAGAATTATACATTCGATGTGGTCACCGGGCTGAACTTTCCTGGAAGCTTTAGCCTGAATGCCGTTCACTTGAACCCGGCCTTCGTCGATTGCCTTTTGTACTTTATTCCTGGTTGCATTCACTATGTGTGCAGCGAGGTATTTGTCAAGTCGTTCAGGTTTCTGGCCCGGTGCTATATCTAATTCTATATTGTGTTCAATGTGTACCGGATAATTATCGAGATCGCCATTTTCTTTATTTTTCGCGCTCATTTTTCATCAATGGCTAAATTACTGTCTTCACTTTCTTTATCAGTAACGGTTTTTTGATTTTGTCTGATCTCCTTTATACCCGGTAGTTTATTATGGAAGAAAAGGAGCAGTATAACACCGACTGTAACGCAGGAATCGGCAATATTGAATATCGGCCAGTGCGTATAATAAAGCCCGAATATATTTATATCGGGTATATCAACCTGGATAAAATCCACGACTTTGCCGTAAAACAGCGGCATTTCGCCGAATATGACTCCATAGAATACGCGGTCGATCAGATTGCCCACAGCTCCGGCAAATATCAGGGTGATACCAAGCCGTACCCATTTAGAATAGCCCTTAAGCTTTGAGAGGTACCAGTAAAGCCCGATTCCCGCGAAAATGGAAAAAAGGCTGAGGAATATCTTGCCTGCTCCGAAGCTGATGCCGAATGCCATACCCGGATTTTCTATATATGTTATTTGAAGGAAATCGCCGATAACGGGTATCTGTTCTCCGTAGCGAAGCCCTTCATGCTCAATTCCGAAAAAGCTGAAACCCTTAATGGCAAGCTTGGTAATCTGATCGGACAAAACCAGAATCCCGGCCAGCCAGTAAAAGAATAAGTTGCTGTCACGTTTATTTTCAGGCATTTTCTGTAATGTTTTAACGAATTAATAAAAACCGGGCTGAAATTGCCCGGTATATATTTTTTACTTATAATGATAAATCGGCCATCACAACTATAATCATGACGAAAAATCATGATGAAAGATTAAACTACGGGTTCAATCCTGTCAATGCCGTCTTCAGGGCATTTTTGGTGAATCTTATACGATGCCGAAAGTGTAGTTATAGGTACCGCAAGGAGCCTTTCTTTAGCGATCAGGCATCCGCAAACGCGGCAAATGCCGTAAGTTTTTTCTTTAATGCGCGATAAAGCGTCATCGAGCTTTTTGATGTATTCATTTATTCGTTGTATCTGAGCATAAGTTTTTTCTTTTTCCTGGGCTTCGCTTCCCTGCTCAGCCATGTGCATGGAGTATATCATGCTTTCTTCGGCAAAGTCATAGTTAGTGAGATCTTCAAGCCTTTCCTTAAGCATTCTGAGCTCTTCCAGAGCTTCCTGACGGGAACGGTTAATCACCTCACGGAACATTTCCAGATCTTCATCGGAATATTTCACTTTTGGAGCATCCTTAGGAACGCCTCTTTGCTCGTCGGCCTTACTCTTGCCTGGGTTTTCATTCTTAGCGGTAGCGCTTTTTGCTTTTTCCTTTACGGGTTCATTAACCTTAGGCGCCTGTCTCTTTATTTCTGTTACTGTTCCTTCCCGGGGAGTATCTTCTTTAGCCTTGCTCTTCGAAGCGGCTTTTTTGGTGCCGGTTTTGGCTGTTGACTTAGCCGCGGTTTTCTTAGCGGCAGCCGTTTTCTTTGGCGCGGCTGTAGCTTCTTTTGAAGCCGCATCTGATTTCTTTGTTTCAGCCGCTGATTTAGCGGCAGAAGTTTTAGAAGTTGAAGCAGCTTTCTTTGTGTCCGTGCTTTTTTTAGCGGCCGGTTTCTTTGCGGCCGGTTTCTTTGCAGCCGGTTTCTCTGAAGCTTCTTTTTTAGAAGAAGTCTTTTTCCCTGCCGTTGTTTTTGTCGTCTTTTTCTGGGTTTCTAGCTCTTTGTCGGCGTCGGTTTTCCTTTTAGCCATATCGTTCACTCCTGTTGAAATCTATTTTGTGTATTTTTCTATCAGATTAAACATTAAATATATGATAAATCTGTAAACTTTCAAATCACTAAATGATTTTTTCTACCCTTACAAAGATATTCTCATCTATAAGGTCGGTTTTTTCCGCGTTTTTTGTATCTTCAAGCGGGCTTATGCTTTCAGCCAGAGTTTCATTTTTTATGTAATCTGTCTGATTTTCAATTGCTTTTCTAATATTCTCGGACGCCGCATAGAAAATATTTACCCTGTCAGTTACTTCAAATCCGGAATTCTTTCTGATATTCTGTATCCTGTTGACGAATTCCCTGGCTGTACCTTCCATAAGCAGTTCTTCATCGAGCTGAGTGTCAAGGGCGACTGTTGTACCTTCATCTGAAGCAACAAGCCAGCCTTCGATATCCTCGCTGTGTATTTCAATATCGTCTAATTCCAGAACAATATCAACTCCGTCAACTTCAGTTTTAAGTGAGTCGGATTTTTCAAGCTGTCTTATCTGCTCTTCGTTAATTTCTTTGATGCATTGGGCTACTTTTTGTGTAAGTTTACCGAATTTCTTTCCTATCACTTTGAAATTAGGCTTGGCAGACCGCTTAACGATGGAGGTTTCTTCGCTCACGTATTCAATTTCCTTAATGTTCAGTTCTTCTTTAATAATACTTTCCACAGACTGTATATGCCTTCTTTCTTCCGGTGATGATACAGGTACAAGTATCCTTCTGAGAGGCTGTCTCACTCTTATTGATGCCTTTTCACGAAGCGAGCGCGCCAGGAAGACTATAGTTCGCGCAAGCTTCATTTTTCTTTCCAGATCTTTATCAATAAGGCTTTCATCCGGCTCGGGATAATCGCTTAAATGTACAGATTCAGGCATGTTTTCGCTTCTGAGCCTTCCGTAAAGAATTTCAGAAAGGAAAGGAGCCGCTGAGGAAATTAGCAGGCTGATGGTTATCAGTACTTCCCTGAGAGTTTGGTAAGCCGCGATTTTGTCACTGTCTTTTTCGCCTTTCCAGAACCGTCTGCGGTTTCTCCTGATGTACCAGTTGGATAATTCATTTATGGCAAATGACTGAATAATCCTGTGAGCTTTTGTAAGCTCGTAATTATTCATCTGCTCTTTGTATTCTTTAGTCAATGAATTCAGCCTGGAAATGATCCATCTGTCTATTTCCGGGCGTTTTTCCAATTGAACACTATCTTCTTCTCCTCTGAAGCCGTCTATATTGGCATACAGGGCGAAGAAAGCATAGGTATTTGTCAGTGAGCGGAAGAAGTCCGAAATTACAGTCTTCGCGATATCTTCTTCATTAAATAAGGTTGCTTTCCAGGGCGGATTATTGACCAGCAGGTACCAGCGGGCCGCGTCCGCTCCGTATTTGTCCATAATTTCGAATGGATCAACGGCGTTGCCTTTGGATTTTGACATTTTGACGCCGTTCTTGTCAAGGATAAGTTCATTGACGACAATATTTTGATAAGCCGGCTTATCAAATAAAGCCACGCCGATATTATGCAGAGTATAGAACCAACCTCTGGTCTGATCTATACCTTCGGCGATAAAATCACCTGGGTATTGCTTTTCAAAAAGTTCCTTATTTTCAAAAGGATAGTGCATCTGCGCGAAAGGCATGGCGCCTGAATCGAACCATACGTCGATCACTTCTTTTACGCGCCTGTATATTTGGCCGTCCTTCTCAAAAACTATCCTGTCCACAAAAGGCTTGTGGAGGTCAAGTTCATGTCCTGATTCTTCAACCGGAACTCTGCGGCCGTCATCCATTTCATAAAGGCCGTTTTTAAGCTCTTCTATAGAGCCCACAGCTAACATATCGCTGTCATCTTTTTCGTTGACCCAGATTGGCAGAGGCGTACCCCAGAACCTGTCTCTTGAAAGCGACCATTCTTTAACTTCTTCCAGCCAGTTGCCAAAGCGTCCTGCGCCGATTTCCGGAGGCTGCCAGCGTATCTCTTTATTCCTGGCGATCATCTTGTCTTTATATTCCGGCGACTTGATAAACCATGATTCCCTGGCGTAATACATGATAGGATTGCCTGTTCTCCAGCAATGAGGATAGCTGTGCAGGTAGTCATTGGCCGTACGGTATATCTTGTCCATTTTCTTGAGGGCGATGATGATATCTTTATCCGCTCCTTCTTCTTTGTGGTCTTCGTAGGTGAAGTTCTTTATAGCGCGTCCGGCGAATTCGCCCATATCGTCTGTAAAGTGCCCGTTGGGGGTTACGGGCTGAACAAATGGCAGATTATGCAGCTTCGACATCCGGTAATCGTCCTCGCCGAATGCCGGAGCCATGTGCACAATACCCGAGCCGTTATCAGTTGAAACGAAATCACCCAGGAGTACTGTCAGGGCGTTAGGGTGCTCTTCTTTCTTAAGTTCGGCATAAGGGAAGATCTGCTCGTATTTTGTGCCTGCAAGTTCGCTGCCGGGAAACTCTGAAATAATTTCCACTTCGCCGTCGAGCGCTTCTATTCTGGCTTTTGCGAGAATAAGTTCGTCAACAAGTGTTTTTTCTTTTTGTTTGCGTGTATTTTTAACATGCGCGTACGTAATTTCCTCTCCTACGGCCAGTGCAACATTTGCCAGCAAAGTCCAGGGAGTAGTAGTCCAGACAAGCAGGCGGGCGTTCTTTATGTCTTCTTTGGGTGTAGAGGTAATCTTCAGCTTAATGTAGCAGTTAGGGTCGTGCACATCTTTATAGCCGAGTGATAGTTCATGCGAGCTGAGTGGTGTTTCTATTGTCGGCGATTGAGGAACCACTTTGAAGCCTTTGTATATAAGTCCCTTATCAAAGTAGGTCTTCAGCGCCCACCATACGGATTCAATATAATCATTTGTACATGTGATATAAGCCTCGTCCAGGTTGAGCCAGTAACCCATTCTGCGTGTAAGGTAGCCCCATCCGAGGTCCATGTCGATATTTTTGTAAACAAATTTCTTGCATTCCGCGTTGAATCTATCAATGCCGTATGCTTCAACATCTGCTTTATTCTTAAGGCCAAGCTCTTTTTCTACCTGGATTTCCACCGGTAGGCCGTGTGTATCCCATCCGGCCTGCCTTCTGACGTAATGCCCCTGGAGGGTTTTGTACCTGCATACTGTATCCTTAATGGTACGAGCCATTAGGTGATGAATTCCCGGCCTGCCGTTTACTGTGGGCGGGCCTTCAAAGAAAGAAAATGTATCTCTATTCTTACGATTTTTTAAAGACTTATCGAAAATATCATTTTCATCCCAAAAACTGAGTACCTGCTGCTCAAGCTCCGGGTAGTTAAAATTTTCTGGTAATGGTTCAAACATGGCCTAATTATCTTATTTTTATCAACGAAAAATTAAAAGATTGCAATATTAATACTTTTTAGCCTAAATTCAAAAGCCCAAAAGGGATGAGAGTATAGGAAAAATTAAGTATTAAAGTCGCAATGCTTTTTTTTCCTGCTTTTTTTAGCTAATTTTAACTAATCTGAAACAAAACAGCTAAAACAGAGTATTTTTAATAGTGTATAGACATTAGCAAATAGGTATTATTTTAATATTTACAGGGTATTGTAATGAAACGAACCTTATTATCATTTTTCGCTTTAATTTTATTCCTTGGTTTATCCATAAGCCAGGATCTGTATTCACAGCCGGATTTGGACAAGAAACTGCCGTTTGATCCTAAAGTAAAAATTGGCAAGCTGGATAACGGAATAACATATTACATAAGGCAAAATGAAAAGCCTGAAAACAGGGCAGAACTACAAATTGTTGTAAAAGCCGGATCTATACTGGAAGATGATGACCAGGCAGGGCTCGCGCACTTTGTTGAGCACATGGCTTTTAACGGAACCAAGAACTTCCCCAAAAATGAACTGATTGAATTCCTGGAAGGCCTGGGAATGAGATTTGGAGCTGACGTTAACGCCAATACGGGCTTTGATCGTACTTACTATATGATCACTGTACCGACAGACACAATGAAGAAAATAGACCAGGGCCTTCAGGTACTTGAAGACTGGGCGCATAATGTATCCTTCGATCAGGAAGAAATCGACAAAGAAAGGCTTGTTATTCTTGAAGAATGGCGCGTGTACCGAGGCGCAAACGAAAGAGTAAACAGAAAGCATTACCCTGTGATGCTGTATAACTCACGCTATGCCGACAGGCTTCCGATTGGCGATACGGCAGTTATCATGAACGCTCCCAGGCAGCGTTTCCTCGATTTCTATAATGACTGGTACAGGCCAGACCTTACAGCTGTTATAGCAGTCGGCGATTTTGACGTAAATATGATGGAAGAAAAGATCAAAAAGCAGTTCTCCGGAATAAAAATGCCGGAAAACGCCAAACCAAGGCCGGAATTTGAAATTCCGCTGGGCAATGAACCTATGGTTTCGGTTGCTAAAGATAAGGAGCTGCCTTATAATATAGCTCAAATTATTGTTAAAAGGCCTGAAGGCCCGAAATTTACACATAGAGCTTACAGGACTAACCTTGTTAATAACCTTTACAGCACTATGCTCTCTATGAGGCTTCAGGAATATCTCCAGAAACCGGAATCGCCTTTTAATTTTGTTGCTCAGGGCGGCCTCGGCGGATTTATAGGGGATGTGGAAGCGCTGACTCTCGTTGGTATCATTAAATCAGGGCAGATAGAAAAGGGTGTGGAAACACTGCTGATTGAAGGATTCAGAGCTGATAAGCACGGCTTTAACAAAAGTGAACTGGATAGAGCAAAAGAACAAATGATGTCCATGATTGAAAAATACTATAACGAAAGAGACAAAAACGAATCAATGAATTACGCTCAGGAATACATGAGAAACTTCATTGAGGATGAATCCATGCCCGGTATCGAGTACGAATACAATTTGTATAAGCAATTCCTGCCTACAATCAGCTTAGACGAAATCAACGAACTTGCTAAAACCACAATCCAGGACCAAGACCTTGTTATCACGGTAAGCGCACAGGATACCGAAGACGCGGTAATACCGGCTAAGGATGAGATCATGGCCGTCTATGAAAAGGTTAAAGATATGGATATCATGCCTTATGAAGATATTACCAGTGATAAGCCGCTCATGGAAAGAAAACCCACACCCGGTACCATAACAGGTACGGAAAAGAACGATAAGCTTGGAATAGAAATTCTTACTCTTTCAAACGGCGCTGAAGTAGTGCTTAAGAAAACTGACTTTAAAAACGATGAAATTCTTATGCGCGCCTACAGCCCGGGCGGTACATCACTTGCAGATACAAAATACTTCAGGGATGCCGATATGGCCGCTTCAATCGTGGATAACGCGGGTATTGCCGATTTTGACGCGAATACTTTAAGAAAAATGCTTACCGGCAAGAACATTAGCGTATCGCCTTACATCGGTGAGCTGACCGAAGGGTTCAGGGGTAATACAACACCTAAAGATATTGAAACTCTTTTCCAGCTTGTACATTTGTACTTTACTTCCCCCAGGAAAGATCCTGAATCCTTTAAATCCTTTATCAGCCAGCAGAAGGATTATCTTAATACAGCTTCAAGGGATCCTTCCAGCGTGCTGGGCGATACAGTCAGCGCGGTGCTTTATCAGCATCACCCCCGCTATATGCCTTTGACAGCCGCTGGTATTGACATGATCAGCCTGGAAAAAGCTTATGAATTCTATAAAGAACGCTTCAGCGACGCCTCCGACTTTACTTTCTTCTTTGTGGGCAATTACGACGACGCTAAGATGAAAGATATGATCAAAACTTATATCGCAAGCCTTCCCGCCACAAATAGAAATGAAAAATGGAAAGATGTAGGCGCGCGAATGGCACAGAAAAAAATCGAAAAAGAAGTGAAAAAAGGCATTGAGCCTAAATCATCCGTCAGACTTATTTTTACAGGTGATTTTGATTATAACCGCGAAAACCGCTGGGAACTTAAAGCTCTGACAGAAGCTCTTAATATCAGACTCAGGGAAGTTATCCGCGAGGATAAAGGCGGAGTTTACGGAATAGGCGTATTTCCAAGAATGAATCATTATCCATACGAAAGCTATGCCGTTTACGTTTACTTCAGTACTAACCCTGACAGAGTAGAAGAGTTGGTCTCGGCTATTGATGAAGTTATTCTTGATTTCAAAGAAGTTCCTGTTGAAAAAAAATATGTTCAGAAAGTAAAAGAAATAACAAAGAAAGAGTACGAAACCAGCATCAAAGAAAACAAATTCTGGCTGAACGCTCTCTACCAGTACGATTACAACAATGAGAACCCGGAAGTACTACTCGAAACACCCGAAATGGCTGATAAACTTACGGCTAAAGATATACAGAAAGCCGCTAAGAAATATCTCAATTACGACAGCCGCCTTAAAGTGGTACTTAACCCGGAAGACTAATCGGAGCAATTATACAGGTATATCCAAGCCGCCTTCGGGCGGCTTTTTTTATTTTTAAAATACTCTTTTTTGTATCAGGACAAAATATATGGGCAAGATTATGAATAAAAAAAAATTTGCATAATTATTTTTTTTTATGTTATTGGTGAGATTAATGTTTTTTCTCTAATTAAGCATTCATTGGAGATGGGAGTATGTTAAAGAGATGTTTTTCATTATTGATTTTTTTGATTTCTACACTGGCTATGATCGCGCAGGAAGAAAACAAAGTCACTGAAACAGAAAATGTTTTGGGAGCATCCTACAGTTTTAATAATCCCGATGACGTGAGATTTCTTGAGTTTAGATGGCAATACAGCGATTTACTAAAAGACAGGATTCTTATCCCATTTATGGAGTATAACGCCGAGTTTGCTCTTCATGAAAGTGATCCCGGAGGATATATGGGTGTATTTCTGGGATTAAAGGATGAACTTCTTTCCGTAGGTTTTAGTTTTATTGTTATCGATTTTTCTACAGGAATTATTGGAAATATTAATAATGACAACAAGGGAAACCTAAATATTGGGGCCCGGATTGGATTAAACGCTGCTTAAAAAGGATACGGCTTACGGTTTAGCATTCTATCCATACCCGGGGCTGAATACGAAGGCCTGATAAGCTTAGGAGCTTTTTACGCTTTTTAGATAATATTTTTTTTGAAAAAGCCCAGAAACCCAATTCAATGAAATAGCCCTGTCTCAAACACTTTTAGCGCGTCCAAAATTGTTACTGCCGTAAATATTTTGTAAATAATGAATATGAATTTGTTAAAATAAAATGTAACTTTACAAACAGTTATTATGTCAGATAATTAAAGATTTTCATTAAAATAATCCGGAATCACCATGAGATCATTCATTATTATATTCTTAATGGCAGCAGCGGCAATGAGCGCGCAGGATATATCCATCACAATTTACAACGAAAATTACGGGGTCATAAAGGAAACCCGGAAGATGGAAATCCCCAAAGGCAGATCGGAGATAATGCTCGCGGACGTACCTTCGGAAATCATTCCCGCGTCTGTATTCATCGAGCTCAACGGCTCTGTGCTTGAGCAGAATTACCGCTACGACCTGGCCAGCCTCTTTACCATTCTGCAAAGGTATATCGATAAAGAAGTAACATTGGTTCGCGGCGGACAGCCGGTTACCGGAAAGCTGCTTTCTGTTGGAGACAATAATATTGTGCTTCAGAAAGAAGACGGCTCGCTTGATATGTTCACCGATACTGATGATACGCGCGTTTTAGCAGGCGCACTGCCGGAAGGCCTGATCACAAAGCCGGCCCTGCAATGGCTCGTTGAATCAAAAAGCGGCGGCAAACAGGATGTAGAGCTGAGCTACCACACAAAGGGCATGAGCTGGCAGGCAGAATACATTTTAGTTCTTAATGAAGACGATACCCGCGCCGGCCTCAATGCCTGGGTAAGTATCGATAACCAATCCGGCGCCTCATTCAAAAAAGCTAAGCTCCAACTTATTGCCGGCGATGTGAATATTATTAGGACTCTGCCGAGTTCTTTTAGCAGTAATGTAAACTTAAAAAGAGAGAGCTTTGATGAAAGTGCTTTTAGGGAAGATAAATTTTTTGAATACCATAAATACGAATTACAGCGGGAAACCGGCCTGCAGCAAAATGAAACAAAACAGATTGGACTATTTAATGTTGATGATATAGAAATCATTAAAAAATACTACTATATTGTGAGCGAAAACAATACTGAAGTGACTTTATGGCTGCAATTCACAAACAGCTCAGGGAACAATATGGGTATGCCGCTCCCTAAAGGCAAAATCAGGGTAAACAAAGCCTCAAATAAGGACGAACTCATATTTCTTGGCGAGGACTTGATTGAGCATACTCCTAAGGATGAACAAGTTAAGATAAACATTGGTAATGCTTTTGATATTATAGGCGAAACTACCCTGCTTGAACGCAACAAAATTGCCAATGAAGTCACTGAAGAGAAGTATAAAGTAGAGCTGAGAAACCGTAAGGAAGAAGAAGCGCTGGTAGAAGTTTGGCAAAATTTCTGGCAAAGAGATTGGGAAATTGTCGAATCGGAAGTCAAATTCAAAATCGAAAACGCCCGCAAGGTGAAATTCCTGGTACCCGCGCTTAAAGCCGGCGAAGTTAAAAGCTTTACCTATAAGGTGAGGATAAAAGGATAAATTCTTCAGATAGATGCATAGCGGCCGGGATTAGCCGCAAACCCTTATTTTGTTAAAGATTTATACAGGATGCGGTTGCTATCATACTGCATTTATCATACATTATTCAATATTCATCTTTCAAAAAGGCTGGTCATAATACTGATCAAGTATAGAGGCTTTTTTCTCTTTGACAGATAGCATTTTTTCAACATATTTGCCGATGAGGTCGAACTCGAGATTAACCTTATTGCCCGGATTCAGATTTCCAAGTGTAGTTACCTTCCATGTATGCGGTATGATCGATACAGTAAATTTATAAGTCCGGACTCTTGCCACAGTCAGGCTAACTCCATTGATAGCAATAGAGCCTACAGGTATTATATACCTATCGAATTCAGAGGGATATTCCACAGTAACTAATATTCCGGTTTGCTGCTTCACAATAGAGACAACGCTGCCGGTAGTATCCACATGCCCCTGTACAAGGTGCCCACCCATCCTTCCGCCGAGCCTGGCAGCTCGTTCAAGGTTAATCGTGCTACCCACGGATAATGAGTTTATTGTAGTTTTGGCTAAAGTTTCTTCAACGGCCTCAACATCAAAGCTTGTTTCATTAACCCTGACCACAGTCTGGCAAACTCCATCGAGCGCTATTGAATCGTCAATTTTCAGGCCGTCCATAACTACCCGGGCAGCAATACTCAAACGCTTCCCGCCGCCCAGTGGTTTAATGGCTTTAACTAAACCTGTTTCTTCAATTAATCCGGTAAACATTTAGATTCCCGTATTCATTTCTTCTTCATATGGCCTGTCATCGACAAGGAGGAGGTCGATATTACGCTTATCGACATTTACCTTTGCCAGTTTAACCCTCAGCCTTTTACCGAAACCAAAAACTTTCTTATGTCTTTTGCCGATGAGCCTGTAGTTTTTTTCGTCATAGTAATAATAATCATCATGCAGGTCGCGCATGTGGAGCAGTCCTTCGGCATAAAACCCGTCCAGCATTATGAACAGTCCGAATGAAGTAACGCCGGTAATTGTTCCGTTGAAATCCTCGCCGATATAATTTTCTGCCATAACCGCTGAAGTAAGCTTAATTGAAGCTCTTTCGGCTTCCATGGCAAGCCGCTCTCTATCGGAGGAATGTCCGCCAACATCCTTCATAAGCAAACCGAGCCATTTTATCCTTTCGGCGTTTGGCTTGCCTTTTTGGTACTCTTTAGCCAGTCGATGAATTATCAAATCAGGGTAGCGCCTGATTGGCGAGGTAAAGTGCGTATAATCTTTAAACCCAAGGCCGAAATGCCCAAGATTCCTGTGCGAATAAACAGCCTTAGGCATTGAACGAATAAGTATCTGATGTACAATTTCCTTTTCAGGCCTGTTTTCAACTGCTTTAAGCACTTGATTAATATCTTTAGAAGTAAGTTCTTTTTTCTGGATTTTCGGGCCGAAAGTGCTGATGAACTGCATGGCTTCCTGAATTCGTTTAGGATCGGGATCCTCATGTATCCTGTGCAAAAATGGCAGGTCTTCACGTATCTTGTATTTCTTGGCAAGCGGCTTAATATGCTCGGCGACCACCCTGTTACAAATCAACATACACTCTTCCACAAGCGCAGTGGCGTCGTTTGTCCTTTTCAGCAGTACTTCAACGGGATATTTATTTTCATCCAGGCGGTATTTAATTTCGAAAGTATCGAATTCAATTCCTCCTTCGCGGTACCTTTTTTTTCTGAGTGTAGCTGCCAGTTCATGCAGTTTGAGTATTAGATCTGAATTATCGCCTTTGCCGGACCTTATAATATCTAAAACTTCCTCATAGCTATA
Organism: uncultured Hyphomicrobiales bacterium; assembly: GCA_964544155.1. Taxonomy (GTDB): domain Bacteria; phylum Bacteroidota; class Ignavibacteria; order Kapaibacteriales; family UBA2268; genus CAZJAH01. Next base: position 24,464 of record CAZJAH010000002.1, read on the forward strand.
GCGCCTTTTAGAGTTTATGACGCTTTTATTTATTTCATAATTCTTAACGGCGCCGCGTTTGGATATTTCCATAAACACCGAAAATGCCAGCCTGTCTTCATCCGGCCTGAGCGAGCACAGATCGTTAGATAACCTTTCAGGCAGCATCGGTATCACTCTGTCCACAAGATACACGCTGGTAGCCCTGTAACGGGCTTCTAAATCTATTGGGGAATTCTCTTCAACATAATGGCTGACATCAGCTATATGCACGCCGAGCCTGTAATTACCGTTGTCAAGTATTTCCAGTGAGAGGGCGTCGTCAAAATCCTTTGCGTCAACCGGATCGATTGTAATAATGGCCTGATCCCTCAGATCCAGTCTGCCCTCAATTTTTTTGGCGGCCGGCGGCATCTTTAACTGCCGGGCTTCATCAAGAACTTCTTTTGGGAATTCTTCCGGCAGTCCGAATTCCTGAATGATTGAATCATATTCGGTTCTTGGATCGCCGGCTTTGCCTATTACTTCGATGATCTCAGCCTGCGGGCTTTTGTTCTGGTCTTCCCAGCGGAGGAATTTCGCGCTTACTTTATCGCCCGGTTTAGCATCTTTTAATTTATTTTGTGGTATTAAAAAATCCACATAAAATGTGTCTTCATCGGGTATAAGGAAATAAAAATCACCATCATACTCAATTGTGCCTACAATCTTTTCGATTCCCCTTTCGAGTATTTTGATAACTTCGCCGCGGGGCTTTTTACCTCTGCGCATTGCAAGCGGTTTAACCAATACGGTATCGCCGTTAAGGGCTGTAAGCATATTTGAGCGCCGGATTATTATCTTAGAAAATTCAGGGTCGTCAGTAAACACAATACCTTTGCTGTTAGCTATTTCAATTTTTCCTTTCAGAGAAGTAAAAATCGCGGGATCTTTTAAATAATATTTTCTCCTGGTGGATTTTTCAATTATTTCCTTTTCGGCCAGTTCATCGAGAGTTGCTTTAAGGATTTCATAATCGGATTCATCCGATTTGATCTCCAGTGCTTTAGCTATTTCGTTCAGTTTAAGTGGGCCTTTAGTTTCTCTGAAAAGGCTGAGCAGTTCGTCTGAAAGTTTTTCTGATAGCATTTTATTCCGTTTTTGTTATAAGTTTTACTCTGGTAAAGAAATAAATAGGCACAATTTATTTTATTTATCTTAATTATTTATTAAATAGTTATTAAAATCATGTAAATACAGCGACACTGTTTGTTCTGGCTGATGATTTTTCCAAAACTTTAAGAGAATTCTCAATTAATGTTTCAGCGCTGTCTTCCTTTTGCAAGGGAGCAATGCCAATACTGACTGTAACATTATATTTTCGCCCGTCAATTTCTATCATCGAAATCGCAATTTCGTTTCTTATCTTCTCTGCCCAAAGCTGGCCCTGAGTTAGCGCTACACCCGAAAGAAGCAGGCCTATGGTGCTGTCATCGATTTTGCCGAGGAGGTCGTAAATCTTGGTCTGGCCTTTTAGTATGGAAATAACATGCGCCCTGGCTTTTTCAAAGCGGTCGGTATGTATTTCCGGATCAAAGGATTCATATTTGTCGATCCTAAACGAGCACAGTGTAGTAGGAAATTGAAAATCATGAGACCTGGTAACCTCTTCCCTCGTTCTTTCCAGGAAAGTAGCAGGATTATAAAGGCCTGAAGTATAGTCTATCATAGTGCCGCGGTTGAGCAATTCTATCATGTGCATTTTTTCAATAGCCGTACCCGCGTGCTTTCCTATAGTTTCCAGAATACTTACATCCAGCGAAGTTATTCCTGACCGGCTTGTGCCCTCCATATAGAGCGCCCCGTAGGTCGAGGTGCCTGTTGATAAGGGCACGGCGGCAAAATAACCGCCATCTATTGTCACTTCACCTTCGGCAACCCTTAGTGTGTTTAAATCGACAGGTGCGGTAACAATGCTGCTGCCTGATACCATACACTTGCCCAGCAGAGAGTTTTCCAGGTCTACCGGCCTGCCGAGTATACCTGTGTACTTTTCTTCGGTGGCATGAATTGCTTTTACCTGCCATCCGCCTGTTTCTGAATCATATATACTTAAGCCAATGGCAGTAAATTCGAACATCCTGCTGACGGATTCCACAATGGCTTCGGATATTTCATCCAGTGTCTTGTATTGGTCTGATGAAATTTCATGGAATAAATTTACAGCATCTATTGTTTTTGATGATTGTAGCAGGTCGTACTTTTCTGTATAACTCTGGACTACCGCTGCCAGCAGCTTTGAAAAATGCCCAAGAAAGCTGACCATGAAGGAATCATAGGCGTCAGGAGCGTCGGTATCGGCGCAAATAAGTCCAATCACGGTATTATTGTAGAAGACAGGCATCCCGATGAATGAGCGTGTATTCACCTGTTCATTATAATAGGGGATGAGGTCGAGCTCTGCGGCGGGATTAATTTCGCTTAAGATCTCAGGCTTGGCGTTCTTGTATATCTGGCTGACTATGTCATTGCCGACCGGGAAGCGCATTCTGTGTGATACAGCTTCAGGAATGCTGGTTACGTATGATTCGAGTATCAGTTCATTATTCTCGGAATTAGCGAGAATAAAGGCCGCTGTCTTTGCCGGAGTTACTGTCCTGATAACCATGAGCACCCGTGAGAGAAAGTACTCGAATTCCTTACGGGGCTCCCTGCCGTGGCGCGGAATATCTTCCGTTAGCAATGATAATGGCAGGTCGATATGTTTTTCTTTATAGAAGAAGTTTTCCTGTAATTCTTCTTCATCGTTTGTTTTTTCCTGCTCAGGATTAGTATCATCTTTCAGTGCAGAAGACTCTTTATCTTCCTTCTGTGAAGACTTTTTGTATTTATCAGCCTTAGCTTTGATGTGATTTAATTCTGCTTCACTGAGTTCGTCTTCAATGTCATCGCTTTCGGTTTTCTCAAGCTGTTCCGGCTGTTTAATTTCAATATTAAGCTTATAGTCTTCCGTTTTTGCCTCAGCCCTGAAAGCAGGTTTTTCCGATAGGCTTTTATTTTGATCAATATCAGTTTTCTCTGTATCTTTTTCTGCCTCAGAAAGATTTTCGCTAACATCTTCTCCCTGCTGCTCATTCAATTTAATTGCTTCTTCTGTATTGCTTAATTCCTCACGTTCTTTCTGAGGTTCGGTGTTTTCATTTTCAGGAATATTATCTTCATCCCGGGTTACCTTTTCGCCCCGGTCAGTGATGCCGTTATCAACTTTTTCGCCTTCAGGTGTTTTATCAATATTTTTTTCATCTTTTGTTATGCCGGATACCGATTCTTTATTTTCTGCTGCAAAAATAGTTTCATCCTTGAAGGGAATGGATTGTGCGTCTTCTTCGGGTATTTGCTTTATTTCATACCTGAAGGAAGCTGCTTTATTTTTAAGATTTTGAATTCTTTCTTCATCACTGATGCCTTGTTGTTTGGTTTCTGCAGGCTGATCCGCGGCTTTTTTAACTTTTTTAATTATCCGAAATCCTTCATCGGCCCCCATGGTTTGATCGGGCTTTTTGGGCTCATCCTGCTTTTCCGGGCCGAAAGAACTGTCGAAATCTTCAATTACTTTTCTTTTGGCCGAAGAATCTTTCCGGATAGTCATTTTATACTCCTGGCTGGCGCTTTTACCCTGAAATCGAGGCTCGACCAAATCTGAAAGCCTCTGGGATATATTCATTCCAAAGGCGACGGCTCCAAGCACCGAAACACTCACACCGATAAGCTTAAAAGCTATATCCTGCATGAATATGGCAATAAAAAGCCCGGCCAGAATAATAATTATCGGCAGGATGTCCCCCGCCGTAATGATCTGCTTATAGTTAATTTTTCTACTTTTCATTTTACCTGAAAAATTTGATTTTACAATTCAGGCAGGATTGATATCACGCTGTGACGCATTTTCGCGCGCCAATCCCCCCTCCGCGTGAATTTATTTTATTAAAGCCGCGGAATAAATAAATAATTTCACGGCTTTTACCGATGTAAGTTAATAACTTTTCATGATAGTTACAATATACAGAATTTAATTTTTCGATTAGTTAAAATTGATATGGCTCATAATCAGGATGGGGGTTTATTGTACAAAGCTATTTGCCGGATCTGAAATAATCCCATAGAATATGATGATGTATATGATATGACAAACACTGCACGGGATGCACGGATAGCAACAGTTAAGCTATCGCGAAAGAAATCAGTTCATCTGTTAATCGTGCAGAGAACAAGGGGCCGCGGCCCCTTGTTTGTATTTTGAATGCTTATCTTCTACCATCTGTAATGCTTATCGAGTTCCCAGGTAGCAAGCTTTTTAACTTTATCCCTGAAGCTGATATTACCCGCCTTACATTCTAATACGGCCTCGAAGGATTCCTGTGTGTTTCCGATTATACCTTGTGTATTAATATTTACTATATATGTTCCGGATGCTTTCCCGCCAGTAACGCTGACAAGTTCATCGATACCGTAAACCATCGCGGGGCTTTTATCGGGTGTAAGATCGTTGACTGTGGACACAAGGGTATAATCACTGACATTTACATCTTCCAGTTCAGTAATCGCGGTATCCCGGAAAAATACTCCCTCCAACCTTGTCATAAACGGTGAAGTCCAGCTAGTATCCCGGGTAACCTTGCTATTAGGCAAAATGCCTTTCGCGATATCGGAAATATAAGTCAGATTCAAATCAGAAAGCCCTTTCATCCAATAATTCATTTTCAATTTATCTGTAAGCCCGGATTCTTCAATGTACAGGCGGTCGTCCAGCAGTTTTTGTCCTTCTATTTTGGCTACTTCGCCATATGGAGACAGAAATATTTCGTAATTCTTGCCGAGTGGTATGGAATGAAACTCAAAATCTTTATGCCTTAAAGGCGGCATGGACTCTTCATCCTGCGAATCATATTTAATTTCCATGTCCTTCTCTTTAAAATAATATTCCATGGAATCAATGCTGATGAATAACTCCTGAAAGCCGTCTTCAGACCCGGAAGGAGCAGCGATAGTAAGATAATAAACAAGTTCGCGGCTGAATTCTCTCTCGGCTCCGTCCTCAAAAATCCTTTTAACATCTGAAATTTGCGTGAATTTATATTTCGCGGAAGTATTTACCGGATACCTGTCATTTATAATATATTCTACTCCCTGCTTTTTATCGGGCGCGGGTGCATCCTGTGCTGCCAGTGGCATAGTAAGTAATGTCGTTAGGATAAGAATAAATAATTTCATTTTAACTACCTTAAATTATATAATTATTTTAACATTTTTATCATCATGTTATATTTCTAAAAAGCGACCAGGCGGCAAGTGTCATCCCGTCCCAAATATCGCCGCTTTTTATTAGACGTTCTATTTCTTTTTCGGTTAAAAGTTCAACAAAGAATTCTTCTGATTCATCAGGGCGGGCTGCGGTTTTCTGCAGGCCACGCGCAATGAAAACATGGCAAATTTCATTAGTTACGCCGTTAAAGGGATTGAATCCGCCTGCGTAGGCCATCTCCCCCGCCTTATATCCGGCTTCTTCCGCGAGCTCTTCGCGGGCGTTTTGCTCGGGTTCAAGCCCCGGCTTAATGCCGCCGCCTGGAAATTCCAGGCTGTTTCTTTGGTTCAGGTAGCGGTACTGGCTTACCATAATTATCTTATCATTCAGGACAGGCACAACCATGGTGGCGCCTTTTGAATGCACATAATGGTACTCCCCTTCACCCCCGGCGGGGTAGCTGTACTTATCAATTTTGTAATCCCAGTAGGGATTGGTTATTACCAGCCTGCTGCTTATGGTTTCAAGTTTTGTAAGCTTTTTATTATCCATAAAGTTTTAGCTTTTTTGTATAAAAAAAGTGAAGAACCGCAATGCATAAGATCCTTCACTTGTTGTAGTCATAATACTTGTGTTTATGGGATATTATCCACTATTTCGCTGTTGCTGAAGAAATACAGTATTTCTTTGACCGCGTTTTCATCTGAATCCGATCCGTGGACAGCATTAACGGCTTTTGATTCTCCGAATAGCTTCCTGATAGTTCCCTCCTCGGCTTCAGCCGGATCGGTCGCTCCGATAAGCTTGCGGAAATCTTCTACGGCGTTTTCCTTTTCCAAAGCTAAAGGTACTATCGGGCCGCTTGTCATGTATTCAATCAACTCGCCGTAAAAAGGCCTGTCTCTATGAACTTCATAAAAAACTCCGGCCTGCCTTTCAGAAATCCTGGTAAGTTTCATCCCGAGTATCCTGAATCCTGCTTCAGTTATTTTGTCAATGATCTTACCTGTGTTATTCTTGCTTACAGCGTCAGGTTTAATGATTGCTAAAGTTTTGTTCGACATTTAGAATCCCTCAATTATAAGAACACGAATTTTTATTTTCTGTTTCAAATTAATAATATTTTTTAAAAAATAAGTCAAGGATGCCTTATTGTATTTATCTTAGTTTAATACGATTTCATTTTGTCAATATTGGAGTGATATAATTTGTGGCCTCTGAAATTACTGCCCGAAGGAGTTCAGATAATATAAACAAAAAGGCTGCCATAACCCGGCAGCCCTTGAATTTACTGTTTCTTAAAGTAAAATTATTGATAAAGTAAAATTATTGACTTTTGTCCCTTTTGGCAGGCGCATTCTTTGTCTGCTTGGACTGCGCCGCGCTTGTGGTTGTTTTCTTTCTTGTAGTGGAAGTTCTTTTCTTAGGAGCTTTTTTCAGTACATCAGCAACAGCTGCTCCGATATTAGCAGGGGATTCAACAACCGTAATGCCTGCTTCTCTAAGCGCTATGATCTTATCTTCAGCAGTACCCTTCCCGCCGGAAATGATAGCGCCGGCGTGGCCCATCCTTCTTCCGGGAGGCGCTGTTCTACCTGCAATAAAGCCGACAACGGGCTTTTTAACGTTAGCTTTAACGTATTCCGCGGCTGTTTCTTCCGCCGTACCGCCGATTTCGCCAATCATTAGTATAGCATCAGTTTTCGGGTCTTCATTGAATAATTTAATGGCATCAATGAACTGGGTTCCTATGATGGGATCACCGCCGATACCGATACATGTAGACTGGCCGAGCTTATTATCGGTTAGCTGTTTAACTGCTTCGTATGTAAGTGTGCCGCTTCGAGATACAACTCCGACCTTGCCTTTTTTATGAATGAATCCGGGCATAATGCCGAGTTTTGCTTCGCCGGGCGTTATTACTCCCGGGCAATTCGGGCCGACAAGTCTTGAAGCAGATGTTTCAAGTGCTTTTTTGACTTTAATCATGTCTTTGGTCGGTATACCCTCTGTAATGCAGATTATCAGCTCAAGCTGAGCGTCAATTGCTTCGAGTATGGCGTCAGCCGCAAATGGCGGCGGAACGAAAATAACCGAAGCGTTTGATCCTGTGGCGTCAACGGCGTCTTTTACCGTATTAAAAACAGGAACGGCTTTTTCGAATTTCATTTCTTCGGTGCCTGAGTATTCCATGCCTCCCTTTCCGGGGGTAACACCGGCAACAACATTTGTGCCGTATTCAATCATCTGCATGGTGTGGAAGGTTCCCTCGGAACCGGTGATGCCCTGGATAAGGACTTTAGTTTTTTTATTAACCAGTACGCTCATACAACTTCCCTGAAGTTTATATAAAAGTTTATTGCTTTAGTTAGGATTAGATTGTGCCTGTTATTCAATGTATGTATCTGAATAAATCAGACAGAATTTACTTTACAATATCTGTAGAAAGTTTAAAGATTAAAAATATTTTATTTTTTTGAATATTCCAAAAAGATGATCTCACTATTCATTATATAAGTTATCTATTCATTATACAAGTTATCCGAATGCTTTTTCGTCATATTTATCAGGTTATGTTAATTAATACATTTTGTCATTACCATGGAACAGATGAACGACAATCAAACAACCGAGAAAAGGCTTGAAGAAATCGACAAAGAGTTGAAGGAATTAAGAAATAAGTTTGCTAAGCTTAAAGAAAAATGGCAGGATGAAAAAACGCTTATACAAAAAATAAGGGATATAAAAGCGGAAACCGAACTTGCCAAACAAAAGGCGGAATCGCTCGAAAGGCAGGGGTTGCTCGATAAGGTAGCCGAAATACGCTATGGAACACTTCCTTCGCTGGAAAAGCAGCTAAACGATGCCAATACCCGCCTTGAAGAAATGCAGAAAGAGAAAAAGCTTCTGAAAGAAGAAGTGGATGATGAAGATATAGCTGAAGTTGTCTCAAAATGGACGGGCATTCCGATCAGTAAAATGCTCGAATCAGAGCGAAGCAAGCTCATTTACATGGAAGAGCGCGTTCACAAAAGGCTCGTTAATCAGAAAGATGCCGTAAAAGCAGTCGCCAATGCCATAAGGCGTTCGAGAGCAGGACTTCAGGATCAGAACAGGCCCATAGGGTCATTTATATTCCTGGGTACTACTGGAGTAGGCAAAACGGAGATGGCGCGCGCCCTGGCGGAATTTTTATTTGACGATGAAAATGCCATGATACGCATAGATATGAGCGAGTATATGGAAAAGCACTCTGTATCAAGGCTCATTGGGGCGCCTCCCGGATATGTGGGATATGAAGAAGGCGGACAGCTTACCGAAGCTGTCAGGCAGAGGCCTTACTCAGTTTTACTACTGGACGAGATAGAAAAAGCCCATACCGAAGTATATAATGTGCTGCTTCAGATGCTCGATGACGGCAGGCTTACCGACGGCAAAGGCAGACTGGTTAACTTCAGAAATACTATCATAATTATGACTTCAAATCTCGGGACGGAGATCATACAGGATAATCTTGGGGAAGTAAATGAAGATAACCGCGATGAGATCATGGGCAAGCTCAGAACCGGTATTACTGAAATGCTCCGTCGCAAGATGAGGCCGGAATTTTTAAACAGGATAGACGAGATCGTACTGTTTAAACCGCTCACAAGGAAAGAAATACATGAAATAGCCCATTTGCAGCTCCGTGGCCTGCGATCAAAACTTAAGAAAAATGGCATAGAAATGGAAATATCCGATGATGCTGTTGATAAGCTGGCTGAGATAGGCTTCGATATACAGTACGGCGCCAGGCCGCTTAAAAGGGCCATCCAGAAGAATATTACCGATCCGCTGGCCTTGAAACTTTTGGAATCGGACATCGCCCGCGGTAATAAAATTATTATAAACACTGACAGCTCAGGTAAATTTATATTCCAAAAAGCCGAATAATACTTTATATTATATAATATTCCGGCGGCGAAAATAAAATTTTTCCGCTGACGGATAAGCCTTATTAGTTCGGGTCAATTTTTTTCGGGATCAATCATGTACTATCGTGAACAAAAATCATACAAAAGCTTAACTGCTTTTTTCGCAATAATATTCAGCGCCCTGGTAATTAGCTGCGGCTCTGCCGGGACTCCGGAAATTAATGAATTCGGCGGTGTTTCCCACACTGAAAAAGGCGAAAAAGCACTGCTCGAATGGGATTTCGCCAATGCTGACAGCGTAGTCATTGACGGAATTAAAGGCTCGTTTAAAGCCGTTGACAGTTACTATGTTTCGCCGGATACCACAACCGTTTATCCTTTCACCGCTTTCGGTGATAATAACCTTAAGCAGGTAAGCTGGACTGTATTCGTAGATGAAGAAATAATTTCTGAAGAAAAAAATCCCGGAACTAAGGCTAAAAGCGAATATCAGGAGCTTGAGAAAACCACTCCCGCGAAAATTCCCCATAACGGAGAAAAAGCCGACGGGCCTTTCGGTAAAAATATAGATGAAGAAGAAATTGTAACCGAAACAATACCTGCCTCATATACTGAATCGGAATTTTTCAGGGGAACCCTCAAATCTGATGATCCGGGCATTATCAAACGTTTTAAAGTGATGAAAACCAAAATTATGCCTGACGGTAAGAATATAAGGCTGCGCGCACTGGTAATGGACGATTTCGGCAATTTCATCAAAGGCCTTCCCGAAAAGGCGCTTTCAAATGTATCGGTTTTTCACAACTGCGAAACAGGAATTGTGGGCGAACCCGTTTTTTATACAGGCGCTAAATCGGATAAAGGCACCAGGCCTACCGATATGGTTATCTGCGTCGAAAAATCTGCCGCGGCGGTTTATCTTCCCGAAGCGCATAAGCAGCTCCGGGATTTCCTTGATACAAGCAGTTTTAATCTGATGACATCGTTATATTATTTCAATCAGGAAATTGAGCAAAAAACCGGATTCATGCGTCCTAAAGAAGTCATTAATCTGCTGGATAAAGAAACTAACAATCCCTTAATTTCCGGCACTTCATCATTATACAGATGTGCCATTAGGGCTATAAATGAACTTGAAGGCCGGACTTCATCAGAAAAAGCAGTGGTTATAATGGCTTTCAGCTATGATAATTCTTCAATAATATACGATGTTGACAGAGTTTCTCAAAAGGCTAAAGAATTGGACATACCTGTTTATGTGATTTCGGTCGGATCGGCAGTAGACAGCTATCCGCTGAGAAATCTATCTTACATGAGCGGCGGCAATTATTATTCCTTGTCTGAAGAAGAATATTCTAAAATTCCACTGATTATGGATGAAATTGCAGCCTCTTTCGAAATGTATTATGAATATGAGATGCCTTATAAAGCGCTGAAGGAAGGACTTTGTTCAAACGTAAAATCTGAGATAACACTTAAAACAGATAAGCTCGAGGCCAAGGATATTTTCAGAATTGTAAGCCCGCCGTCAGGTATCCATCAAGCTTACCAGTCCCTGGCAGTTTTCTCCTTCAGGGATACTGTTGTAGATAATCAGTATATGCCAAACCTGCGGGTTCTGTCGCAGGTTCTAAGGGATAACCCCGACGCTAAGGTACAGCTGACCGGCCATAGCTGGCAGGAGGGAAATTCCGACGCCGCTAAAAGATTATCGCTGAGAAGAGCGCAATCCGCGCGAAAGGCGCTTATCAGCCTGGGAGTCGATCCCATGCAGATTCGGGTAACTCACGAAGGTGACTCCAGCCCAGTATATTACCTCGCTGGACAGAAATGGATGAACCTCTATAACAGACGGGTCGAGATCAAATGGCTCGATCCTGAATTTCTGCCTTATGAAATAATAGCGCAGACAGAGCCTTCGGAAACCGTGGCGCTGGAAAAAGTTGAAAAGTGGGAAAACCTCGGTTACAGGGCATATTTTGAAAGAGCTCTTAATAATGGCATCCCAGTTTACAGGGTAGTGCTTTGGGGATATGACACTCTGGAAAAAGCTGAAACCGCCTTAAACACAATCGAGAAGAACCATAAGCTCGAAGCTTACATAAAATAATATACTAATTCTCTTATTTTCTTTGATAATTAATCAAAAAATATTATTTTCATTACATAAAGAAAAAAATCATGGACTAATTAATGCAGCCAGTTGATAAGCGGTTGATCATTGTTGATGAAAAAGGAACTCCCAGGCTCCCTGATATTCTTTTTGAGCTGGATGTAGCTGCCGCGATAATCAATACCGATGAGATCATTCTGGACTGCACGCCGCATTTTAAATTACTAACCGGGCTCGATGTTTCCTTTAAAACAGAGTTCTACTTTACTGACCCTGCTGACCTTTCAAATAATGATTCAGGAAAATACCGCATAAGCCTGAACGGATCGGAATACAAAGTCATTTTCAAATCTTGCGAAAACGGCCTGAAATTGATCAAAATAATGCCCTGCCATATTGTTTCGGAAGAAATCGAAAGACTGAAGTTCTTCCTGGATAATGTACCGGCCGTAATTACTGAGATAAACCGCAAGGGCGAAATATTATATATAAATCAGGCCAGGGATGAGCATTACAAGGTAGATCAAAAAAATGCCCTTTTTAAATCTGTCTTTGAGCATGTAGATGACAAAAAGCGCACCATGGAACTGTTAGCCAGGGTGTTCAACGAAAAGAAACCGCTCATCACCGAAGATTCCGTGACCATTGAAGGCCATACTTCCTGGTGGCTTTCAAAATTGATGCCTCTTAAAGGATTTCCTGACAGGCTTATGTCGGTATCCATCGATATTACCAAAGAAAAAGAGATAAAGAACCGACTGAAAGCCAGCGAAGCAAAATATCAGGAACTCTTCGATAAAATGTATAACGGTTTCGCTCTGCAGGAAGGTATTTTCGATAATGACGGGAACATGGTTTCTTATAGAATAATAGAAGTCAATAATGCTTTTGAAAAAATATTAAATGTTAAAAATGAAGATATTATTAATAAAGACATTTTTGAAGCTTTTCCGGGCCTTGACAAAAAATGGCCAAAGATATATAATGAATGTTTCAAAACAAATTCAGCTATTACAGCAAATGGGTACGAACCATTATTTGACAAACATTTCAAAATAATTGCATATCCCACTGATGATAAGCACTTCGTTGTGATTTTCGAAGATGTTACCGATGAAATCAATGCAGGGAAAGCCCTGCGGTTGCAAAGAAAATTCCTCGAGGAAATCCTGGATAATATACCCGTTGCCTGTGTGTTAATAAATGATGACAATACGATTTTCAGAATAAATAACGAATTTGAAAAGCTATTTGGATACAGCTTTGATGAAGCAAAAGGAATACCCATTGAAAACCTGGTAGTTCCTGATCATTTATGGGATGAAAGCATGAGCCTCATTGTAAATACTGATCTGGAGGAAACCAAAGTACTCGATACAATAAGACTGACAAAATCACGCCGGCCTTTGAATGTTATCCTGACTTTCAGAACAATTCAGGGAGATCATAGTAATAATATCGGGCTTTGTACTTATCAGGATATCACTGAACTCAAAGAAAAGGAAAATGAGCTTAAGCTCAGCCGTCAAAGATTGAAGACATTCATCGATAACGTCGATGACATGATTTATTTCCAAAGCATTGACGGGCAGATTTCAATTATGAACCGGGCGATTAAAAAAATTACAGGATATACACAGAATGATTATGAGAAAGACCCTGATCTCTGGAAAAAAATAATGCATCCGGAAGACCTGCATTTAGCAGAAGATTTCTTCAATGGCTTTGCCGGTAAAATTGATAATTTCGAAACAACTTACAGAATTATTACGAAATCCGGAACCATAAGATGGATCAACTCCAGGATGTTCGCGCAAAAAGATGATGATGGCATAATCACAGGTTATTACTGCCTGGACAGAGACATTACCGAAACCAAGGAGGCGCAGGATAGAATCAGGCAACTAACCAAAGAGCTTGAAATAATTGTCGATGAGCGTACTCGTGAGCTGCACAACGCCAATGATAAACTCAGAAGGTCGCTGTCAAGGCAGAAAGACCTGAATATACTCAAAAGCCGCTTCATAACCATGATATCCCATGAGTACCGCACTCCGCTTACGATTATTCTGTCATCATCGCACCTGCTCCAAAGATACTGCGAAGAAATGAACGGCTCCGAAAAAGCCAAAAAGCATCTGCACAAGATACAGAGTTCTGTCGATAGTATGACACGTATGATAGAAGACGTAATGCAGATTGGCAAGATAAATGAAGCAGATGATAAAATCAAAAAGACAAAATTTGATTTTCTGAAAATTAGCAAAGAAATGATTGATGAATTTAAGGAGAGTTCTGATACTTCAATCGAATTAATATCACAGGATAATGAGATAACGGTTCAGACTGACTGCTCCCTTATACGGCAGATAATCGGCAACCTACTTTCAAACGCGGTGAAATTTTCTCATCCGGGGTATTCAGTTAAAATGGAAGTTGAAAATAACACTGATACAGTTATTACCAGAGTAATTAATTACGGCGACGGAATACCGAAGAAGGATATGAAATATCTTTTCGATCCGTTTTTCAGAAGTTCTTACCATATTGGGACAGTACCCGGCTCAGGTCTCGGGCTTACTATAGTAAAGCAGGCAGCCGACTTACTTGGTGCAGATATATCAGTTAGAAGCAATCCAGGCGAAGAAACCCTTTTTGAAGTAACTTTTAAGAAAGATTGACCCAATCTACTTATAAATTACCCTGTATATCCTCCAATCGAATTTATATGTTTTTGGAATATTGCCGGCATCTACTTCTCTGAGCTCAATTAAGCTGCTGTCCCCTCCCCTTTTGGCAATATAATCAATATTGAAATCCCAATCCAAAATGTACTCAATTTTTTTCCTTTCAATATATTCAAAAACCGTGCTATCCTTTAAAGCTCTGAATACGTCAGGATTAACAACGCCATCAAGGTTATAAACAAGCAGAGAATCCGCGAAGTAATTTATCCCTCCGGATTGAGGAGCGCCGATTATAGTTCCCGGCTCAAAATAATTATCCACGAATTTTCCGACCGGCAAATAGCCTTTAATGTTCTTCCCGCTGATCAGATTATGAGTTTCGCCATAAATAAAAGTATAAGAGGGTACAGCGATCAATACCAATGTAAAGGCATACTTTTGAAATCTTAAGGATGAATTATTAAAAATCCGGCCCAGCAGGAACAACCCGCTTATCAATAAGATAGGAAAAAAAGGAAAAAAATATCTCGGGAAAAACCAATAAGCAGGAATGTAAAATGTATAAGCGCAAAACATCAGTACGCAGTATATCAAAGCTGCTTTAATCACGGGCGGCAAGCTGATGGTATCCTTATTCCTGCGATAATAAATGATGCAGCCGAGAATCAGCAGCCAAATGACAAAACTGTACTTTGCGGCCACGATCATTGACCTGTAAAGGAAAAACAGCCATCCTGTTATTTCATGCCCGAAATTTTCCAGCACCGAAATTGACAGCATCCTCACGGCTTTACCGCTTACAGGAAAAATACTCTCGGTATAGTGGTATGAATATATCATCCAGGGCAGATATATGATAATAGCGCTAATGGTCGTTATCAGATATTTTCGGATTTCAGCCGACAATTTAAGCCTGCCTTTAAGGAGTTTCCAAACGGTAATCAAAAAGAAAGCAAAAGCTAAGAGTGTATTATCTATTCGGGTAAAAATCGCAAGCCCGAATAACAATCCCAGAATTATATACCGGCCCCCACTGCCAGGTTCCGAATCGAAAAACCTTATCTTGTGTGTATAGTATATTATAAATAAAATAAAAAAGGCGGAAATCATGGTTTCAAGGCCGTTTAACCCCATCATTAAGGGATAATTCGATAGCAGCCAAATAACCGCCGCAATTCTGATAATATAAATTGAAGTGGTGTTTTTTTTCAATAATAGTAAAATGATTAAAAGCGAAGCACAATCAAAGAATATCAGCATCAACTGGGCAATTTTTAACGCGGTTACTTTATCTGTCGTAAAAAAGTATACCGGAGCGGTAAGAAATACATATAAAGGCTGGAATCCGTTTGTATAGCTGTCTGTATAAAGCGGCCCTTTGCCTGAGGCAATATTTTCGGCAATAGCGAGAGACAGATAAGTATCATCAGGGATATAATTGCCGTCAGTGAGTTCGGCAGGCAGTGCCCAAAAAACTATCCTGATGATGAAATTCAGAACTATAAATAAAAATATTTCTCTTCTTAAATTCATGAAAGCAAATTTAAGAAATATTCCGGCGATTTTTTTTGGCTTAAAATAAATCTTGTTAATCATTTAAATAAAATATTTGTCTAAATAGTTATATTGAGATTATAAATATTCTTTACAAATTAAGATGAAAAATATATGAGATATTTATTGATAATCCTTATTCTGAGCTTAGTTTCAGCCCCGGAACTTAAATCACAATACTATTTTCCGCCGGCTGATAACAGTGAATGGGAAACAGCCTCATTCGGGGAAACCGGCTGGGACAGCACTCATACAGAGGAACTCTTAAATTTCCTGGCAGATAACAACAGCAAAGGATTCATTATACTGCATAAAGGGCGCCTGGTTATGGAGGAATATTTTGGAGAATTCACCATGGATTCCCTTTGGTACTGGGCTTCTGCAGGAAAGACTCTGACTGCTTTCTTGACGGGCCTCGCGCAGGAACAGGGCTATCTGAGCATTGATGATCCTGTTTCGGATCATCTCGGCAGCGGCTGGACTTCCATGCCTGAAGATAAAGAACGGCAAATTAGGATAAAGCATCAAATTACCATGACAACCGGCCTGGAAAACGAGGTGGAGGATGAATACTGCACAGAACCTCAATGCCTTAAATACAGAACAGATCCGGGCAAAAGGTGGTTCTATCATAATGCTCCGTACACTTTGACTGCTGACGTTATAGAAAGCGCCACAGGACAAAACTATAATGAATATACACGAGAGCAGTTTGCCAGCTTGGGATTTAGGGGGTTTTGGTTTATGCAGGGATATAACCGTTTAAGGCTGAGTACAGTCAGGGAAATGGCAAAATTTGGGCTTCTCTGCCTTAGCCGGGGAATTTGGAATGGCGATACCATTCTGCGGGATAGGGATTATTTTCAGAACATGGTTAACAGCTCACAGCAACTCAATCCTTCATATGGCTATCTATGGTGGCTTAACGGCAAAAGCGGTTATAAACCGCCGGTGATTGATTATCTGATTGACGGCAGCATGCTGCCGGGCGCTCCCGATGAAATGTGGTGCGCGATGGGTAAAAATGAGCAAAGATTTTACGTTATCCCGGGTGATGATATAGTGGTAGTGCGTATGGGCGACCTGGCTGAAGGCGGATTCCTGGATTTTGACAAAGGACTTTGGTACATCCTCGATAAAATAATTTATGGCAGTGTTGGCATTAAAGTTATTTCAAAGGGAAGTACAGATATCATAATGGAAAATAATCAGTTATTCGCAAAGGAGCAAACTCAGGGAGATAAGCTTGAACTCTACGGCCTGAGCGGGCAATTGATCAAGAGATCATCGGGAATACTCAGTATATCCGGAATGCCCCGGGGCGCTTATTTCCTTAAAATTAGCAAACAGAACGGAGATATAATTAGAGGAAAAATTATGCTTTATTAAATTTTTCAGTTTTTTATGAAATAATTCAGGATAATATAGAAAAAAAATTATTTAGAATAGACAGCGCCTTCCTTTATCCAGATTCGTATACCTTCAATCTGGTTATCAGTAATGTATCCTTCGCGAAAGCCTGTTCCACGGTGCGGTATAGTACCATCAATATATTGCATAAAACGGCTGTTTTCAGGCTCTCCGGGCCTTACAAGAATAGGGAAATCCACTGTCAGGTTTTCATAAGTTTCAAGCGTCCTGACCCCTGGCGTTGTCGGGCCGTGGCATCCCTGATAAGAACACTTCGTCTTCAAAAACGGGTACACATGATCGCGGAAAGTAACGTCGGTTTCCGGGAAAATGAGATCATCATTAGTGGTTAAAGAGTTCCCGTTGCAAGCGTATAGCAACGCCGCGGCCAGTAATATATTGAAATAAAGAAACATTCTCATTTATAACTCTCCTTAATTTCATCAGGAAATTCCTGGTTTCTAATATCATCGGAGTATTTTTCTACAGCTTCTCTCATAATTTCATACATATTGACATATCTGCGTACAAAACGTGGATTGAAATCAACCGTAAGGCCGAGCATATCGGTATAAACCAATATTTGCCCGTCACAAAATGGCCCGGCTCCTATCCCAATGGTCGGAACGCTAAGTGAGGCGGTGATTTTCTTGCCGAGCTGGGCGGGAATTTTTTCCAAAACAATTGCAAAAGCACCTGCCTCCTGAAGCAGGTGAGCGTCACGGTATATCTTAGCCGCTTCTTCAGGTTCACGTCCTCTGGCTCTGTACGAGCCATATTTATGTATATGCTGGGGAGTAAGCCCCAGGTGACCCATTACCGGTATGCCATTTTCAGTCATTTTATAAATGGCTTCGCTAACGTGTTCACCGCCTTCGATTTTAACTCCCGAACAGCCTGTTTCCTTCATGATCTTACCGGCATTGCTGAATGCTTCCATGGCTGAGACCTGATAAGTCATAAATGGCATATCAGCAATGATAAGCGCCCTTGACGAGCCGTTAACCACTGCTTTAGTGTGATATATGGTATCCTGTAGTGTTACGGGTATTGTAGTATCATGCCCCTGGACAATATTTCCGAGGGAATCACCTACCAAAAGAAGATCTATCCCCGATTCATCCAGAATCCTTGCAGTAAGGGCGTCATAAGCAGTAAGGCAGGCAATCTTCTGTCCCGCATCCTTCATTTCCTGCAGCCTCAGGGTTGTTACTTTGCGGCTGTCGAATTTCTTTGAATCACTTATACTCATTTAGCACATAAAATAAAATAGTATCAATTCTTTCTCAGAAGAATAAAGATAAATAAAATTTTCTTAATATTATTATTTCTTACAGACAAAATCAGTAAAGCAATGAAAATATTTGTTGAGGAAAATATTCCTAACCTGGCAGCCGCCCTTTCCCGCTGCGGCGAAATAACAAGATTTAATGGCAGAGAATTAAAAAGGGAAGACCTGCTTCCTGGGTGCGACGCCCTGTTTATTAGATCTACCACTAAGGCCGGCAGGGAATTATTAGAGGGCACTAATGTCAAATTCATTGGTACCGCCACTGCCGGTACTGATCATGTTGACAAGGAATACCTTGCCGAACAAAGGATCGGGTTTAGTTCAGCGCCCGGCAGCAATGCAAATTCAGTTGCCGAATATGTGGTATATGCTATTCTTAAGTGGGCACGGATAACAAAATCCGAACTTTCCGACAAAAAGATCGGTATAATCGGATACGGCAACATTGGAAGGCTCGTGGCCGGATATTCAGAACGGCTTGGAATGGCAGTTTATATTAATGACCCCCCATTAAGAGAAATGGGGTTTAAATTTCCCGAACAGTATCTTTACGCCGGGAAGCCGGATATTTTTGAGGAATGTGATATAGTAACAAACCATGTACCGCTTAATATCGGGGGGCCTTTTAATACATCATTGATGATCGACGACGACCTTATTGGCAGGATGAAAAAAAACGCCCTGTTCATCCATACTTCCCGCGGCAAGGTTGTGCATGAAGAAGCTCTGCTTAAAAGGCTTAATCAGCAGGATCTTTTCGCAGCTGTGGATGTCTGGGAAAACGAGCCTGATATCAATATCCCCATGGCATATAAATGCATACTTGCCACTCCTCATATAGCCGGTTATTCTCGTGATGGTAAGCTCAAAGGCAGCCTTAAAATGGCTGAGGCCTTTGAGTCGTATTTTGAATGTGTTCCGGATTATTCCGCTATTAAGTCTGAACTAATGGAAATATTGCCGCTCAGTGCCGATGATTTTAAACAGGATAGAGCCTTTGAACTATTAAAAAGCCGCAGAATGCTCGATAATGATACGCGGGAATTTCTGAAGCTCACTGAATTAGATTCAGATAAAAGAAAAAAGAAATTCGACCTGCAAAGAAAGAATTATCCTGTGAGAAGGGAATCTCTTTAAATTTTAATTTAATGATTAATATTATATTTTTGAACAATCTGCCAGCTCAAGATAAGGAGAAGCCGGAAATTCCTTTTTCAATCTTTTGAAATACCTTTGGGCGGTCTCATCCTTTCCCTTATAGCAGTAAATATGCCCAATTCTGACCAGGCTTTTTTCCAAAACTGCTGCCGGAGTGAGGTCATTACCGGCCAGTTCCAATAGAAGTTCCAGCGCTTTATCCATCTCATCGTTCATTATCCTGCATTCGCTTTTGTAAAAGGCCGATTCATAATACAGGCTGTCGCTCTGAGGAAGTGTTGAAACTAATAAAGAGAAAGCCGCACATGCAGATTCATAAGACTTATCATCGAATTGTCTCAGAGCCTTTTTATAAACATCATCGATATTACCGGAACTTTCAAGATACTGCGCGTAAACGGGATCAGCTAGCACAATGGTTGTATCGCTGAATCTGCCTGCTCCCGGGTTTGGTTTATCTATATCATGCTGATTTTCTTGTTTGGCATGATCTTTTTTTACTGTTTTATCATAACTGTTATAAGATCGTACCGGAGAACATGCCGGTACAAATGATATTATAATAAGTAATATGAATAATTTTTTCATTATATTGTTACCTTTAATGAACTTTTTGAAAATATTAAGCAAAAAGAAAGCCATCTTTATACTTAATCGTTTATTTTTTGTATTTATTTAATTCCGGGATGAAATGTATATAAATCAAATAGATACTCCCGCGCTTTTAATCGATAGGAGCAAAATGCTTCGCAATCTTAATCGTATGCAGAAGCTGGCCGGCAAAAATGCGGTCAGGCTCAGGCCCCACATCAAAACTCATAAAACTCCATCTCTGGCCAAATTGCAGATTGAGTTGGGTGCGAAGGGTATCAGCTGCGCTAAAATATCCGAAGCTGAAATTATGGCAGCGCGAGGCATCAGGGATATCTGCATAGCTAATGTTATTGTCGGATTAAGCAAATTACAAAAGCTTGCAGCGCTAAATGTCACTATTGACCATCTTTCGGTTTGTGTCGATTCTCATTATTCAGTCAATAAACTTTCCGATATTTTTTCCGGGCTTAACAAGCCGATAAATGTTTTGATCGAGATGGATACCGGGCTTAAACGCTGCGGCTTGGAAAAAGATAATGACATTTTGGATTTGGCAAGGCACATTTTATCTTTACCCGGAGTGCGTTTAGAAGGTATTCTCACTCACGCCGGGCAGGCCTACGGCTCAAAAGACGATGCCGAACGGGAAAAAATCGGCCGTTATGAAGGCGAACGTATGGCTGAAATTGCCTGTATGCTTGAACAAGACGGTATTGAACTGGAAACGGTAAGCACAGGATCGACTCCAACTGCCGAATGGTGCTGTATCCCCGATAGGGTAAATGAAATAAGGCCGGGTAATTACATTTTCTATGACGCTATACAGGCGGCTCTGGGTTCTTGCGAAGAAGAAAACTGCGCCTTATCAGTGCTTGCAACGGTCATAAGTAATCCTGTACCGGGTAGATATATAATCGATGCGGGCAGTAAAGCTCTTAACTCTGAAAAAGGAGCTCACGGAAGAGACATCCTTGAAGGATTCGGCACAATTATCGGTAAAAGTGGCACGATCAGCCGTTTATCAGAGGAGCACGGCATTATTACCGGCGGTGAAGATCTTTTTTTAGGCGAAAAGATCAGAATAATCCCAAATCATGCCTGCGTTACCGTTAATCTCCATGATATGTACTTTGTGGTTTCCGGCGATTCGGTTGAAGATATATTAAAGATTGCAGCCAGAGGCGCGATTACCTGAGAAAATAGCGAAAAATATTACCTGAGATCAATTAATTCCGCATCATCAGGGGGATCAAAACTGAATTTATCATCCTTGATATTAGTATTAAGTTTAATGCTTTTAATGTTCCACATCAGTTCAGCGCCGTCTTTATCGATGATTATCCTGCGGATATTATATCCCTTAAGCAGCATTTTGATTTTTCTGATGCCGGCATAGGGTGTATTATCAAAGGATTGAGCCGGTATTAATGTCAGAAGTTGTCCGTCAGTAAAATCACTTGATCTGTAATACGAAAGTTTTTGAGGTTTTAATTTAGTTATAAGATCAAAGAAAAAGCTTTCGGGAGAAAATCCAATAAGATCTTCCTCCAGGCTGCTGATAATAACAGTTTTATCCGTTGGGGAATAATTCCAGATTGTTTTGCCGTCGGATATAATAATCCTTCCGGCGGTATTAAGTATATATTTATTTCCCTTTTTTGCGGTGAGATTAAATTCGCCTTCGCCCTCGCCTGCACTTGCGCTGATTTTGATTGAATTTACACCTGAGTATTCGGATTTAATTTTTTCGTAAATTTCATTTTTATCTGCAGCGATTAATAGCATTGCCGGCAAAATAAATATTGCTATTACAATTACTTTTATCATATTATTTCTCCTGTTTGGCGTCTATCGGCCCTCTTACACCGCTGTATGAAACAAGTTCCGCTCCAACATAGCCGATCAATATTTTAGTTGCTACTTTTACGGGTATCTTTCTGTCGTCATCAGTCATCCACACAAGAATTTTGCCTTCATTTTTGAACAGCCCGCCTTCTACTACAAGTGGTTCGATCAGAACGCAGCGGAAGCTTCCGGCCTCAACTTTAATTGTTTCTTTACCCATTATTCTCACCCCGAGTGTATATGTGGAATCATCAAAAAAATTATTGAGGTGAATTACGGTATCTTTAGCCATTTTACCAATATCCATGGTTCGTACATAGTACAGTGCAGAAACAATATCGTGTACGTATGGCGGAATTTTGTAGGACGAGTCTTTGGTAGTGGCTACATGCTTTACCTGGTCGAATTTAGCCCAGAAATCCCTTTTATAATTACCCTCACGAACTCTTTGAATAAAAGCCCAGGGAAATATTCCTCCAACATCAACTATACTGCGGTAGTCATCCTGTACTTTGTAAAGCCAGTCAAGCTTTTCGAGTGATCTTACCTGAAACCTGACGTCATAGCACTTTCTACCGTTTTTGTAAACCGGATCCGGAAGTATATGAAAAAATCCGGTACCTGCGGTTATGAATTTATAACCGACTTTATAATTCAGTTTTTCGCCAAATCCGAAGGCTTCATTAGGTACATATCGATAATTGAAGTCCTGTGCTGCCGACAAACTGAACGCTGCCACAAAAACGGCCGCCGCTAATAATAAAGCCTTAAGCTGGTTTTTTTTCATAATGTTTCCCGTTAAATCTCAGGTAATAATAATAACACTTCCGCAGCATACAAAAAAGCTTTCCCGCTTTTATTTAATAACGTTTCATTTTAAGAACGTGTTACCGCGGGAAAGCTTTTCTTATTTTTGCCTGGGCCTTTACAAGTTTTCTACCAACAGGGAAAATCTCATTGTATTAGCCAAAGGATGGTTTTCTTCAAGTGTCAGGATATAACTGAAATCCAGCCTGAAAATATCATATCTCACACCCGCGCCAAAGGTCCAGAACTGTCTGTCGCCAATAGCTGAAGGCTCGGTAAAATAACCTCCTCTCAATGCAACAATATATTCATACCAGTATTCGAAACCAATGGAATACTCGCCTCCGGGTGTTTCCCAGCCGGATACAAGCGACAGGGGCAGAGGATCGGAAATTGACCTTGTGGAATCGGCCGGGTCAATTTTTCTATTTACCAGGAGCTTAGCAAAATCCGCGGCTATCTTCAGGTCGTTGAATTCATCTCTGACCAGGGTGTATGCCATACCAAGTTTGAACTGTGTAGGCAGTGGGTCTGATTCATTAATATAAGTAACCTTGGGGCCGAGGTTCTGAAGGTTAAGGCCTAAAGCAAGCCTGTCTTGCAGGTCGAGCCCGATAAATTGAAGGTCGGTCGGTTTCCAGAGCACGCCAAGGTCAAAAGACACACTTCTTCCTGTACCGGCATCCTGCTGTTGAACCGATGTGGGAGTCAGGTTTGACTGTATGTAGCGAAGCTGTACCCCGGCTCCGAGATCTGGAGCTATCATTGTACCCCATGACAGCCCTACGGCAAATTCATTAGAAATAAATTTACCAAGCACATCTCCTCCGCTTGAAGTTCGGGTAAATTCTCCCAGATTCATGAAAATGAAATTAAATGCTACAGTACCGTTTACTTCATCAAAGTACTGGCCATAAGTTCCGTATGAATAGAAGAGATCGGCGTTAAACTGAGGCAGCCATTGTGAAAATGAAAGAGCTACCTGCCTGAAAGGTTTGTATTCATCATCGTCGAAATTAAAATCGCTGTAAGACTGATACTCATCTAAGAATCCTAATCCGCCGGGATTCCAGTATATGGCATTGATATCGTCGGCGATAGCAACGCCGGTTTCGCCCATACCGCTGGAACGGGCATCGGGAGATATCAACAGGAAGGGTACGGCTGCTGCGCCTGCCTGAGCGAAAACGCTTCCGGCCGAAATAACGAAGACTGTTATTATTGTTGCGATTTTCATCGTGATTTTCATCAAAAAAATCCTCCAAATTCAAGATTATTCTTTTTTATTTTCTAAATATTTATTTCTGAAAAGCTGTTCTTAAAACGTTTATTTTTTTTTAATATTAATTATTTATTTAATAATAATACCCATGGAGGGTACTGTGTACGTCTCAACTTTTGTGCCATCATCGGCTGTTATGCTGAATAAATATGCACCCTGAGGTAAAGGCGAGCCGTCCGAATCGGTTCCGTCCCAGGGAATTTCGGCCGTATTGGCCGTACTGAGCCTGGTATTTATGCTTTTAACAAGCTTGCCGCCGCTTGTGAAAACTTTCAGATCTACATCAAAAGGCGGTGTCAGGTTATGCTTAAAGTTTATCATTGTTTCTTCGGGAGGTGTAAATGGATTAGGATGTATCCTGAATCCCTGAACTACTCCCCTGCCGTTATCCGCGATCAGGAAGTATGTTTCCTCAACGGAATAATTATTGTAAACATCCCATGCGCGGACTTTAACTTTATGCTGCCCGGGTTCGAGATCATAAAGAATATCTTCTACATATCCGCTTCTGTTATCTGTCAGTGATGTAGTGAACTTATCTGTAAGATCTTTTGATTCGGGAGAATCATCTATCCATGCCTCGATCCTGTGGCCTATTCCGAGGCCTGTGGCGTTTATACCGGTCTCATCTGAAATATCTACAATAAGCTTGGGATTTTTTGAAACATGATCGCCCATGTCGAATGACCTTGAATCGAGGAAAATTTTAATTTCCGGCCCCTGATCATCACTTATTGCAGTTATATCCACTCCGTTGATGATGAAATTACTTTGACTGCCTTGAGCAAATTTTGTTTTATCGTCGCTATATGCATAGGCGAATAATATGCCCTGTTTATCACTGAAGCTTATATCTTTAGGTATTACAAATTCACCGGTGAATTTGCCGTTTTCTACGATGAAAGCGCTCTTATTAAGCGCACCGCCTAACTCAGTGAAGTGGAAAGCTGTATTTCTTTCATCATATACCAGCTTGTGGGCTAAACCGTCACGGGCAGTTATAAGTGCATTGCCTTCAAATCCTGATTCCCGTTTATTTGTTTTTTGATTAATAATTGTCGCTTCGATGGTTACTTTAGATAATGCCTGTAAATGTAACGGCTCTGACAGTGAATCCATTGCGATACCGTTTATGCTGTCGATCCTGATCCTATACTCAGGCATAAGGAGCCTCAGAGTCGGATCGCCCATTAAATTGAATTTGATCGAATTAGAATCGAAATGCTTAAGCTTTGTTTTGTAAATAATGTCACCTAGCCGGCAATATCTGCCTGTCGTAGGATTTCTCGTGAACATTTCTGTGTAAAGAGATTTCGACAAAAGCAGGTTTGACGAACCATAAACTACTCTTGTGGCCGAGAATACGGCAATGGCGCCTCCAATATCGCTTAAGAGCAGCTCCTCGGCTCCGCTCTGTGTGCCGCCGTTATCGAACCTGCCGAAATCACAAGTGGCTGCAACCAGGAAAAAGAGTTTATCATAGTTTCGGAAATCCTTGATATCTTTATCTCTGTCGAATATTTCTTCATGAGACCAAACTCTGGGATTGCCGTGGCCAATCCAATTGAGTATTAGCGCTCCCTTGGTGTTGATGTTCGTGAGCAAAGCCTGTTTACATGCGGGTTTCCGCGTACCTCCCGGTATATTTTCCAAGGGATATTCGGCTAGATAGACCTTTTCCTGCTGGAAATCATCCGATATATAATCTGCTGCCAGTTCTTCGGACTGATTAGAATATCTTGCGTATTCATAATCTTCTTTGCCGCTATAGCCGTCATCAGCAACCAGGGTAACGTATGTTCTCCAAAGGTCGTAAGCAGAATTGTTTTCATAATGTTTAAGCTTTTCAATGAATATTCTGCCCCCATGATTACTTTGTATGTTCACTCTGCCAATCGCAAGGTCAATAATCCTGTCATCGCCATTGACCATAACAAAATGGTCATCACTGGAATATGAGTCGATTTCACTAAATGTAGTAACATCGTCCTCATCCTGATATGTTGGTATAAAATTCTTTTCTTTTACCTGTATGCCTTTGAAATCATAGTGGCCGTCGCCCCAAATCATTACATAAGAAGGCTGCACATTCCAGTTCTGATAGGCATAAGCAATGAAATTCCTAATAGACATAATATCGGGCTTTCCGCAGCCGAATTCGGTGTAAATATCTTTAATACTAATAACTTCTATGCTGAGATCGCTGTTTGAGCGCCTGTAATCTGCGTATTCCAGGGCTGATTCCATTAAGTCGGGATGTGTTATTACAATGTAATCGGCATCTCTGACTGATTCTCTTAAATATGGGTATGTGATCTTTTCGATTTCCGGTTTTCTTAATTTCGAGCTGATAAGAAAGCGCCTCTGCTCAGTGCTGTGATCTTCTCTGAATTTGTAAATACCGCCTGTAACTGAGATATTCTTTAATTTCATCGGATAATTTCTGTCGGTGACATCCAGCCCTATAATGGGATTTCCGTTAAATCCGCTAATTGAATACTCAGTAATTCCGCTGATATTATTATCATTGAAAAATTCCAGCTGATCTTCCAGGGCTTTAAAGGGCCTCGGATAAGCAATTTCATAATAATCGAGGTAACCTGTAGAAGCCGTACCCGATTGCCCGCCTGCATATTCGAACTTGAGTACGCTTCTGTTATCTGAAGAAATATCAGCCGCGGCCAGAGTTACCCTTGAGCTGTTTCTCGCCAAATGTGTATATTTTGATTTTGTGCTGTTAAGATATATTGATGAGATTTGGTTCCCGTTTTCGTATATACTGAAATAATTCCCCTCTTCAGACCTGTGAGCTACGCTGAAATTATAACTTATCTGGCCGCTTCTGTCCAGATCATGGAGTTTATTCACAAAAGCGGATGAGAAATATGACCTCCCTACCCACTGGCGCCCTGAGCCCCAAAAGTAAGGATTCATAAGTTCTTCTTCTTCGAACATTCTGTGCATATAAGAGCGGGGATTATTCACAACAGGGCCCGCGGGCATTGGTTTTTCCTGTAAGCGTTTGCCGGGTTCACCCCCCCATGTAAGCAGGTAGTAGTTTTTATCGGAATAAGGATTAAGAAAATGGCTGATTTCTCCTTTTTCATCTTTATAAAATCCATTGGACGCTGAGCCGTAGAAAATAATATAATCCAGGCTGCCGTCGCTTTTTTCTATCACTTCTATCGCTTGTTCTTTAATTGTGGCGTTCGCGTCTTCGGGGACTTTTTCGCTTAGAATGTCTCCTCCAGTTCCGTAGATTTTAATTGTGGAAATATCTTCAGTACTAATATTAATATTTTTTTCTTTTAGATCCGTAGCGGTTATTCTGTATATACCTTCATCCGCAAGGGTTATCTGCGCCCAGCCTTTATTATTAAGAAGGGATGCGCCATTATTCTTAGCTCCCTTAACTTTTTCCGAATTTCGGGATACCATCCATGAGCTTGTTTCAACATGATTGAGAGTAAGAACAGGGCCGGGCCTGCGGCTGTCGGCTGCAGCTCTTTTACTATCCGGGGTAAAATCTATTCTGAACCTGATTGTATCCGGAATGGCAATCCCCTGCTTTTCAGAGTCATAAATTGCCGCATTTATGGTGATTGAAGCTATATGCCTATTGCCGGCGATGCCTCTGTAATCGAGCTTAACCCATTTATGTGGATCCGCTTTTGCATCAGCCATGATATATTTGTCCATATCAGGTTCCGTGGAAAAAACAGCCATGGGATCATTATGTTTATCGGCAACGGCAGGTGGCAAAGCCTCAATAAGTTCACTTTGGACAACGGAAGTATAGGCCAGGTCAAATTTTTCTTTACCCGGTACGGTAATATTTTCGGTCAGGGCAAAGGTATACGGTTCCCCGGTTTCACCCGGCAAAGGTATGGTTCCTTCTATATGGGGATGAATGACGGGTGTTCCGCCATGCATAGATAGTGTATCGAAAGATTTTATTTGGGGGATGTATTCTATTTCAAGATAATCCTGCCCTGAATGAATGACTTTGAGGCCATTATCACGGGCATAAGTTAAACCGGCTGCAAAAAGCAAAAAGGCAGCGGTTAACAGAATTCCTCTTTTTATGGAATTACTCATAGATATTCTCCACAATTATTAAACGGTTAAACACCGTATTAAAATTCAATAGGCTGATACTTGGCCCTTATTATTTACGTTTAGACGCCGTTTTTTGTAACACATTGTGGTATAAAGAATCTATAAGCTTCCGTTAAATTATGTTAGACACCAGCTAAAAACTTAATAACGAATAAAAGCAACTTATTTTCAATTAAAATAAGGATTTTTTTTTAATATATGAAAATAAATTTTCCGTTTGTAATAAAGTCTTTGCATTTAATAACATTTGAAACTGAGAAAAGTTACGGGCAGGCATAAAAAAAATGCCTCGCCATCGGGGGGAATGACGGCAAGGCATGCAGCATAAAGAGGAAGAGACGACTTTTGGCCGTCGAGCGGGAAACGAGATTTGAACTCGCGACCCCAACCTTGGCAAGGTTGTGCTCTACCACTGAGCTATTCCCGCTTATTGCATTAATTAAGGCGACACAAAATTAAAACAAATGAATTTCTTTTACAAGCTATTTTTAAAATATTTAATTTATAAAAAAGATTGTATGAAGAATTCATAAATAAAGCCGCCAAAAATCATCTCTTCGTCAAAGAACTTTCCCTTATTTCAGGGATAGGCAATTTGCGAATAATTTTTTAAATGAGCAAATTTATTTTTTAATTCTTGAATTTTTTAATTTTTATCATGGAATCAGCCATTGCCGTTTCTTCAGGAAAAACAAGGACTATTTGATTTATAGCTGCTTATCGGATATTATAGATTCAGCTTTAGTTATTGCCATCGTAAAGTTGTATTATTAAACCGTTTTAATGATTATGTTATATTTTAGTTCATCATTTACTTATTGTAGTGTTAAATACCACATGTTGCCGGTACCATTTATCTGCTTGATATTAATAATGTATTGTCTGCTATAATTTTATGAAGTTTTTCAATTATTAATTTTGTAGTTATTTCTGCTACATTTCACTTGTTATATTTTTTACATTATTAATATTTTTTTGTGACACTTTCACATTATTTCGATCTACAAATAAATCAAATTTTGTACTATATATTTCTACTTACTACAGTTGTAACTTGCCATCGCATTTCTAATTAGGGAAGAAGTGCTGTTATATAACTTTATTTAAAGTATTTTTTCAATCAGGAGTATCTATGAGAAAGCTTCTAGCCATTTTAGCGGCTTTTGCTGTTATTTATACAGCAAACGCTGATCCTCTCAATGGTGTTTACACTGTTGGTACCGGAGGAGATTTCCCATCACTTATCGCAGCGTTCGACTCAGTTGACGTCAACGGCCTTGACGGCCCAACAGAGTTACAGATCATAAGCGACCTCGACATGACTGCTGAGGCAGTTCTTGGAACAAGAACAGACACACACATGCTTACAATTACAGCTGACGAGCCGGTTACAATTACCGGATCGGTTAATCACGGCGGTGTTATTAAATTCGAAGGCTCGGATTACGTTACTATAGACGGCGGCCCGGACAAAAACATCACCATCAAATGCGAAGCCGGTTACGGCCAGGCTGTTTGGATTGGTTCACTTGGAGCAGATGCCGGCTGTTCTTATATTACCGTTAAAAACTGTAATATTTACGGCGGTTCCACCCCTACAAGTTCCTATTCCAGAGGTATATATATTGGTGCAGCCGACAGTTATTCGGCAAGCGACGGATATGATAATGATTACATCACAATAAGTGACAACGTTGTCACAAGAGCATATTACGGTATCAGGTCTTATGTTTCTTCTACTACAAATCCAAACATAGGCCTGACAATATCCGGAAACTTAGTTTACAGCGATGATATGGCCGAAAGGATTTATTACGGAATTTATTCCTATTATAGTGAAGACCTTTTGATTGAAAACAATGAGGTTTACAGCTTTCTTGACGGCCTGACATACGAAGGCGGTTATGGCATTTATACCTATTATACTTATGGCGATATTGCCATTAGAAATAACTATATTCATGATATATCTTACGGAATGTATGTTTATTACAACCGTGGAAATACAGTCTATATAGAAGATAACGTACTTACAAATCTGGACTTTCAGGGTATCAGATATTATAACAGCAGCGTTCAAAATACGCCCGCCGTTATCAAAAATAATAAAATAAGCAATATCAGCAATAAAAGTACCACGAGCGTAAGTGATATTTTCGGCATTTACATGTATTATTACTCTGATAATACTGAAATAATTAACAACTCAATAGTTAATATTGTTAATACTACTTACTCAGGCACAAGCAATTTCCCGCCCACTGCATACGGCATATATATAAATGGTTCTACTTCCCTCAAAAACAACGGCGTGAAAATCCTTGGTAACTTCATCAAAGACGTAACTGCTCATCCCACGGATTATTCATCATCTACAATTGATTACTATTATGATAACCCAGCGGCCATTGCTATTGTAACAGGTAATAACTTTCAGATACATCATAATACCATAAGCCTGACTAAGCCCTTTGCTGCTTCGACTGACGCGGGCTTTTCATCCGGTATTTTCTTAAGCCGTTATGATAATACTAATCACAGCATACGCAATAACATCATTCAGAACTACATGACAGGCGGCAATACAACAGCTTACGCTTTTTACGCTGCTTCAAGAGATAACGAATATGATATTACACTTTCTGAATCAGATAATAATATTGTCGATTTAACGGGAGCCGGTGCTATGGCAAGGCTCGGGAAGCTGGAGACCGCGGAATACACTTTCCTGGCTGATTGGCAGGCTGATCTGGGATTTGACTTAAATTCTAAGGAGAAACAGGTTATATTAACTGAAGACGGCCATCTTGATGGTGTTTCGGCAGCGGATAATGACCTGAATTGCCCTCTGCTTAGCAGCGTTACTGAGGATGTCGATGGCGAAACAAGGAGTACATCAAATAATAAAGCAGGTATCGATGTTGTTGAATTTCTGCCAATAACCATGACTCAGAATTTGAATATGGACCCGGACAATCAGGATTTATGCCCCGGCATGAATGTTAAGTTCGAACTGAAAGCTACAACAGGATTTAGCGATGGAATAGAAAGAAACGTTTCTGACGCCCTGACTTATTACTGGTACCAAATTGACCAGGATAATAACATCATTGTGCTCCAGAAAGATGCCGATCCGAACATCATTGTAGACAAGAATAAACTCGAAATACAATTTGTTGAAGAATATAACGAAGGCGGTTATTTCTCAAGAGTAGCATTCCAGGATCTGACTCCGGTTTACAGCGATACTTTGGGCTTTACAGTCCGCGCGCCACTGGAGATAATCTCCATGCCCTCAACATATGAAGAAGGCTGTGAAGGCATAGGCGAGATCAGGTTTAGCGTTGAAGCAGCAAATGCTCAGGGTTATGAATGGCAAAAGGAAACAGATGAAGGCTGGGAAATAATCGAAGGATTTGAAGGCCCGGAATTTGTTATTGACCTTACTTCAGATGGAATTGATGCAAATAACATAAATACAAACTACAGAGTTAAAGTTTACGGCGATCCTATCTGCGCTCCCGCGTTTCTTATTTCAGATCCTTCTCAGGTAAATGTTTTCAAACCCATTGAGAACGTATATATGAGCGACGAAGGCAAAGAATATGACCTCTGCCAGGGTGAATCAATAAGCTTCACCGCCGCAGCGGAAGGCGATTTCGCGGGATATAAATGGCAGAAACTCGAAGCCGGCACATGGCTTGATATCGATTCAAGACGCAATCCCTCTGCTATTACTCCAACGCTTACTCTCAATGACGTAGATGAAGCTTTTACGGGTTCATACAGGTGCGAGATTGTCAGGCTGAACCAGCTTTGCCATACCAAACCTGTTTATACCGGCGCGGTTGAAATAAATGTACCCGAAGTTTTCGAGATAGAAAGCCATCCGGAAAGCTTCATCGTTTGTGAAAATGAAGAAGTAACATTGTTCGTAACCGATAACGGTATTGGAACAATACATGACTATACATGGTACAAAGACGGAATTGAAATTCAATTCCCTGAAGGTACAAATGTTGAAGACAAGAAACTGCTTACAGTTGAAAGCGCCGGGATAAACGATATCGGTAACTACTACTGTGTTATTACAGCGGAAGACTGCCGCGGCGTTAATGAATACACTACAAAAACATCAGCCGTTTATGTACTACAGCCTACAGAGATCACCCAGCAGCCACGAGACTTTACAGCTCAAACAGGCGAGCAGGCAGTTTTCACTGTTGGAGCTCATATGAAAGGTATCGTACCGCCATATTATCAGCATGACTTCCAGTGGTACCGTCATGACGGCGTAAGAAACACTATGATCATTGAAAGTGATAAATTCATCGGCGCAAAAACCGAGAAACTCATTATCAATGATATCGATGCAGCTGATTACGATTATACATACTATGTAGTGGTAACCGGCAAATGCGGAAATGCTGTTACATCGCTAAGTGTATCAATTATCAACGTTCCCGGTGTTAATATTTTAAGCCAGCCTGTATCTGCGGAAGTATGCGAAAATTCAACAGCTATATTCACTGTTGACGCTGAACCTACAGTTGCAGGTACTGTATTGGACTACCAATGGTTTAAAGACGGCGCTCAGATAACTGACGGGGCTGAATTTTCCGGAACCGAGACAAATGAACTTACTATCATTAATGCAGTCGATGCTCTCGAAGGCCAATACCATGTTGCTATTAACGTTGCCGGCGGAACCCTGGTTGTTTCAGACCATGCCGATCTTATCGTTACCACAGCTCCTGTATTGACCGAAGACCTCGAAGATCTACTCGAAGTAGTTAAGGATGATCCTCTGCATCTTGAAGTAATTGCTGATGACCCGAATGCTACATATCAGTGGTTCAAAGACGGTGCGGAATTAAGGGGTGAAATCAGCCCGGTATTTACTATCGCGGCAGCCGCTGATTCTGACGCCGGCAAATACATATGCATGGTTTCAAATGCTTGCGGAGAAACAGCATCAAATGAATGTGAAGTGACTGTTCTGACCGGCCCGAAACCTGTCAGTGTTAGCGATAAAGCATTCTTTGCCGTAACAAATCAGCCTAACCCGTGCCACGACGCTACCGAGATCAGTTTCTCGCTTGCTTCATACTCTGAAGTTAAGCTTGTAGTTACAGATTCATTCGGAAGAACTGTAGTAGTTCTGAATGACGGCGCTCTTAACGCGGGCAGCCATTCATTCAATCTGGATGTTAACGGCCTGAGCTCGGGTGTATATTACTACACAATCACTACCGCCCATGACAAAGTCAGCGGAAGCATTGTAGTAGTTAAATAAGAACTCACTTATATTAATAAAAGAGCCGGCAGGTTAATTCTGCCGGCTTTTTTTTTATAGTATCACCGGAATAACATGCAGATCGCTGAATAATATGAGCGATCTTTATTTCTCAGTACCGGCCGAATATCTCTGTTATTTCTTTAAGATAGGCAATCGAGCTGACGTTAAGCTGGCCTTGCCGGAGCTTCCACAGCCAGTTGCCTTTTGTTGTTGAGGGCGTATTCATCCTGCTTTTTTCATCAAGTCCGAGAATATCCTGCACGGGGGCAATGGCAATTTTCGCCGGAGATGAGAAACATATCCTGAGTATAACTTCGTGGCAGTTCTTTTCTTTTACTTTGATTCCGGTGTATTGCTCAATTTTCTTCTTCATTGCGCTATCCGCTTCCTTACGAAACCATCCGCGGGCAGTGTTATTATCATGCGTGCCTGTATAAGCGATGCTGTTATAGCCGTGATTATGCGTAATATGCGGCTGAAAAGGCGTATTATCCCCAAAAGCGAACTGCAGGACCTTCATGCCGGGCAGTCCGTAATTATCCCTTAGGTCGTAAACAGGCCGGTCTATTTTGCCCAGGTCTTCTGCCACAAAGGGCATTTCGGGAAATTCATTTTTCAGCGTGTCGAAAAGGCTCTGCCCGGGGCCTTCCACCCACTTTCCGTTAATTGCGGTTTCTTCCCGGGCCGGTACTTCCCAGTAAGCTGAGAATCCCCTGAAGTGGTCGAGCCTAACAAGGTCATACCATTCGAGGTTTTTAACTAATCTCTTTATCCACCAGTCATATCCGTTTTCTTTAAGGAAATCCCAGCGGTATATGGGCATATTCCAAAGCTGGCCGGTTTTACTGAAATAATCGGGCGGAACGCCGGCTACCGTTACGGGTTTTTTTTCAGCATCCAGCCTGAACATTTCCGGTCGTGCCCATACGTCCGCACTGTCATAGCTGACGTAAATAGGTACATCGCCGAATATCTTTATTCCGCGGTCATTGGCGTATTCCTTAACTGCTGACCACTGCTTTGTGAAAATGAACTGCTTAAATCGGACTTTTTCCAGCTCAAAAGAAAATTTTTCCCGGAACTGCTCAAGTGCTGCCTCATGCCTGTCGCGATATTCCATGGGCCAGGTATTCCATTCCGCGCCTTTGTAAAATCTTTTCAGGGTAATGAAAAGCGCGAAATCATCCAGCCAATGTTTCTCCTTTTCAATAAATACTTTAAATTCTTCATGCAGGGGATGATCCTTCCTATGCTTAAATTCCGCGCAGGCCTTATCAAGCAGGAGGTGCTTGAATTCCTCAGCTCCGCGGTAATCAGCTTTATCGCTGTCAGGAAATTCTGCGGTTGCTATAGCTTTTTCGTCAATCAGGCCCTGTTCAACAAGATAGCGCGGATCGGTCAGGATAACATTTCCGGCAAGCGCGGATAGTGAACTGTATGGCGAATAGCCGGTGAGCATATCCGAAGCGTTGAGCGGCAGTATTTGCCATATACTTTGGCCTGCTGCTTCGAGCAAGTCAATAAATTCGTAAGCTTCCCTGCCGAACCCTCCTATGCCGAATTCACCGGGCAAAGATGAAACATGCAGCAGCAATCCGGCTTCACGCTTAGGCATGGCCGGCCGGCCCTTAAGGAAAGCCACAGGCGTATCCTTTAAGATATCTTTTGCTTTTATGCTTTTCTCACTGGTAATTATGTTTCCCGTTATTATGTTTTGCCATTCGGGCGGGGTAAAATCAATAAGCTCAATTCGGGTATCTTCCCAATCAAAATCATCATCAAAATAGCCTATTGCCGCCGTGTTTAATATCACTGCTGTGATATAATGCTGCTTTTTGTATTTTCTAATAAAGGCAATAATATTATCGGCAAATTTTCCCTGTATATTAAGTGGTATGTACTTTCCTTTGGCAAATAGTTCAACTTCAGCCTTTCTTTCATTCAGGGTGACAAATGTCAGCAATTGCTTTATCCTGCCATCATGGCGGGTTTTCCACAATTCTTTATATAGTTTATCAGGTGAGCGGCCATAATTTTCGATTATGTGATCAAGGTTTTGTCCGAGACGTTCATAATCCACAGGCCGCCGGTTATCGGGATCAACGAAGCTCAGATCCCAACTTTCACAGCCCCGGTAGGTATCCGGCACTCCCGGGCAGGTATTCTTTAACAAAAGCTGTGTAAGGGAATTAATAATCCCGTGATCGATTACTTCCCGCATGAAATGCCTGAAATTAACAAAGAAAACCGAATCCCGGTGCAGTATGCTATCAACAAATCCCAGAGAAATCCTCTCGTACTCTTCGTCGGGATCGCTCCAGTTTGTATTAAATTTTGCTTCGCGAAGCACTTTTATAAGATAATCATTAAATCTGCTCCTGAAGCTTTCATCAGGCTCAATATCCATCGGGAAAGCTCCGGCAAGCGCCTGATAAATAAAGTATTCGTCATTTCTGTCGGGGGCTTCTTTGCCTTTGTGCATTACTTTCAGGGATTGATTCATCTTGTGCCATTGCTCAGCCATTTCCCCCCATCTTTCCGGGTAATCGCTCAATGCATTGAGCCTGGCGCGGCTGTCTTCGCCTCGTTTTGTGTCGTGTGTGGCCGTGGCATTCATTGTAAGTGGTGATTCCTGCTGCCTTTTGAGCATAGCATCGTGAAATTCCTCATTTGTAATACCGAAATATCCCGGTGAATCACCGACCTCATTATGAGCGATAAATAAATTATAAGAGTAAAAAGCAGTATCTTCGAGGCCCTTGGCCATTAGCGGGCCGGATAGCTGCATCAGACGCCTGAAGAAAAAATTAACTGCGTCAGGATCCTCCGCGGCGATTTCTTTTTTTGAAGTGAAAATTTCGTTGAGGAATTCCAGCTCTTCTTGAATATCTTCATTTCCTTCTTCGGCCTTGACTTTTTCAATTACAGATGAGATAAATTTCTTGCTTTCTTCCGACATCGTGCCCGGATCATAATATACCCTGTACACCGGGAAATGTATGAGAAATTCCGCGATTGCTTTTTCCGCGGAATTGCGGCTGAAGCCCTTTACTTTAGCGGGAGCAAGCTCCATAAAAAGCCTGACCAAATTATCAAGCTCCCCGGCTAGCCTGTTCATAAGGAAAAATTCTTTCTTACGGTAAAATTCCTCGCGGGCTGTGGTACCCTCCTCACTCCATCTTTCATAGTATTCGCGGAATTCTTTTTTGCTTTGGTTATTTGTCAATAGATTATTCACAAGCGCAAGAAAATCATATCCTGTTGTGCCCTGTACAGGCCAGTTGGAATCCGGGTTTTCATCCTTTTCTAGAATCTTTTCGACGATTATGTATTTGTCTTTCCCGGCGAATTCCCTGAGACTTTCGAGGTATCGGGCGGGATTGAACAGGCCGTCTATATGGTCTATCCTCAGGCCGTCAATAAGGCCTTTATTACAATGGCCGAAAATCATTCCGTGATAGTCTCTGAAAACGCCTTCATCTTCCTGCCTGACGCAAATAAGCCCGTTTATGGAAAAAAATCTGCGGTAGTTGATTTTTTTCTCTGTTACCCTCCAGAAAACCGGGGCGTAATATAGCTTGTCTAAGATCTTTAGTATATTTTCGGGCTGTTCATTTATATTTTTTACTAAATAATTAATAGAATGAATGATTTCATCCCTGTATCCGTAAGTATTGATCATTTCATTATTGAGATCATTCCATTCCGCTGAGCCGCCCCGGAACTCAGCCATTTTGTTTAGCGGATATGGCAGCGGACCCGGATAGATTTCCTTAAAGTATTTGTAAGCGGGAATAGATAAAGGATATTCACTCTCATAATATTTGAGGACGAATCCATTAGAGGTAAAGGCTATTTTCAATTCTCCGCTTTCTATAGCTTCATCAGTATTTTTTCCGAGAAATGGCAGCAAAAGTTTTTCATTTTCTTCGGTTAATATGTCGAAATAATTGAAAAAGGATGATAATTTCCATTTTTCCAGTACATCCATCAAGAGTATATTCTCATGTGAATATGCCATGTGGTTGGGAACAATATCCTGCAGCCAGCCAATGCCTTTCCGCTTTCTTTCGTCAGCCAGGCGGATGAATTCCTCCTCTGTGCCAATCTCCGGATTAAGCTCAAGCGGATCGGTCAAATCATAGCCGTGAGTGCTGCCGCTTACCGCTTTAGCAATGGGCGAAGCGTATATCGTGCCGGCGCCTGTTTTCTCTAAGTAAGAAATCAGCCGCCCGGCATCTGAAAAAGTAAAATCCCTATTAAACTGAAACCTGTATGTCGATACAGGATTATATGCTTGCATTAATTCCTTTTTGCTTAATAAAAATCAATCTTTAGTGAACATTACTATACCCAGGGGCGGTACCGTAATAAGTATTGACTGCTCCTCTCCGTGGTATGGCACCGGATGAGACTCTATTCCGCCGAAATTACCCTGGCCGCTGCCGCCGTAGTATTCGGCATCGCTGTTTAATATTTCCTTGTATTTTCCTTCTTCCGGTACGCCTATCCTGTAATTGTGCCTCGGTATGGGTGTGCAGTTCATAATAACGAAAACAGACTGTTTTTTTTCTTTGCCATATCTTATGTATGACAGTATGGAATTATGGGAATCATTGGCATCTATCCATTTAAAGCCTTCCTCGGAAAAATCATTTTCGTAGAATGCCGGATTTGTTTTATAAACTCTGTTCAGGTCTTTTATCCAATTGTTCAGGCCTACATGATGAGGCGAATCAAGCAGATGCCAATCGAGGCTTTCATCGTGGTTCCATTCCCGCCACTGGCCTAATTCCATACCCATAAAATGCAGCTTTTTGCCAGGATGCGAATACATATATCCAAAGAGCAGCCTCTGGTTGGCAAATTTCTGCCAGTTATCACCCGGCATTTTGTTAATCAGTGAGCCTTTGCCGTGTACTACTTCATCATGCGACAAAGAGAGCATAAAGTTTTCGCTAAAAGCATACCAGATGCTGAATGTTATTTCATTATGGTGATAACTTCTGTGGATCGGGTCATGCGAGAAATAATCAAGTGTATCGTGCATCCAGCCCATGTTCCATTTCATACCAAAGCCAAGACCGCCTGTGTATATCGGGCGGGTAACCATAGGCCAGGCAGTGGATTCTTCAGCAATCATTTGTATATCGGGGAATTCCCTGTAAACGGATTCATTCAGGTCGCGCAGGAAACCGATGGCATCCAGGTTTTCTCTGCCACCGTACTCGTTTGGTATCCATTCGCCTTCTTTCCTTGAATAATCAAGGTATAGCATTGATGCCACGGCATCCACTCTTAGGCCGTCGATATGGTATTTTTCCAGCCAGTAATGGGCACTGCTTATAAGGAAATTCCTAATCTCATTCCTGCCATAGTTAAAAATATAGCTGTTCCAGTCAGGGTGGTAGCCTTTTCTGGAGTCCTGGTGCTCATATAGATAGGTACCGTCAAAATAATGCAGGCCGTAGCTGTCGCCCGGGAAATGCGAAGGCACCCAGTCCATTATTACGCCGATATCATTCCGGTGCAGGGTATCTATCAGATACATGAATTCCTCCGGTGAGCCGAACCTGCTGGTGGGCGCGAAATAGCCGAGAACCTGGTATCCCCAGGAACCTGAGAACGGATAATCCGTCACCGGCAGAAATTCCACATGTGTATAGCCCATTTCTTTCACATAATCCACAAGTTGTATTGCAAGCTCCTTGTAGTAAAGGGAACGGTTATCCTCTTCGGGTATCCGCCTCCACGATTCGAGGTGTACCTCGTAAACCGACATCGGCCCATCAAGTGAATTTAAATCTTTTCTTTTGTCCAACCAGCCACGGTCGTTCCATTCATACTGAACGTCCCATACTATAGAAGCCGTATCAGGAGGCTTCTGGTTGAATTTGGAGTAGGGATCGGCTTTCTCTACAGAATAATCCTGATTATTCGATATTATGAAGTACTTATAAATATTCCCTTTTTTTACTCCTGGAATAAATCCCTGCCAGATACCCGATTCGTCCGACCGCGCACTGAGATAATGTTTATCCTTGGCCCAGCCGTTAAAATCTCCCATTACGGCTACTGACCTGGCGTTGGGGGCCCATACGGCAAAGAATGTTCCTTCCCTCCCCTTATGCTCCATAAGATGTGAACCGAGCTTATCATGCATGGAAAAATGCTTGCCTTCCCTGAACAGATATATATCGAAATCCGATATATGTTCAAGGCCTTCGTAGATTACATCGCCAATTTGATTGCTATCCATAAAATTTATCTGTTTATTATTTCAACATTAATTTTCTAAAAAATCATTAATTATCGATTTAAGCCCCTGCAGCGGTATGACGAGCCAATCGGGCCTGTTGTTCATTTCATAATCCGCTTCGTAGATAGCCTTCTCGATTGTAAATACCGAAATAAGAGTTTCGATATCCGCCGGGTCTTCAGGTACAAATACCGCGCCGCCGGCAGTTTCCAGGTATGACTTAATATAAACTCTGCTTACAGCATCATACCAGTACTCCAGCCATGGCAGAATCATCTCGTACGTGTCACCGGTAATGGCGTCATTCTTGAACATACCCATATATATAGCATAATGGAATGAACGCAGCATACCGGCTATATCTTTAAAGGGGCAGTATTTTAGCTTCCGCGCGGTGAGTGACCTTGCGGGTTCGCCCTCGAAATCTATTATTATAAAGTCCTTACCCGTAAATAATACCTGCCCGAGATGGTAATCACCGTGGACTCGGGTTTTGGCAGAATCCAGCTTCTTCTTCTCCAGTGAATTCTTAATAGACTCAAGAAGCACTGTTTCATTATCAAGAATAAACTGTGCCAGCTCTTTTTGCTCATCAGGCATCTTTTTAATCAGAGGTTTCATAGATGACATTGTCCTCTTAACTAAAGTCCTGAATGACTGATACATTGATTTTTGATACAGAAGTGAGAAAGGCTCCGGCGCAAATGCCTTTTCCTTTTTCACATTAGCGAGAGCCAGGTGCATTTCGGCTGTCCTCTTGCCGAGCAGCTCTACCATTTCGATAAAGAACCTTCCTATATAATCATTCATTTGTTCTTCGTCAGGCACAGGCAGCTTTACAGCTTTGCTGTTACCGGCTTCAAAGAGCTCTTCCTTTCCGCTGATAAGCCTGTCGAAGTACCTGTCAATAAATGACTGGGTAAGCTCCCAGGCATTTCCTTCATTTTGTATAAATTCAACAAGTATTCCGAGTGAGATATCCTCACTGCGGTCATTGCGGTATTCAAGGGCACCTGCGTAAGCAGGATAATGCCTGAATTCATGCCTGTCAGCAAGCGCTTTCAGTAATTCCAGCTCGGGATTGCTGCCTTCTTCCGGACTGCGGTAAATCTTAAAGAAGAACCTGTTATCATAAAGGATAGAGGTATTAGACTGCTCTGCTGCAACTACTTTCGATGGCAGAGGGAGTTCGCTTTTCTTAACCGACGATGTAAGTTTCCTGCCCGGAATTCCCGTAATCTCGCAGCTCTTGCCTTTGAGCTTCCCGCGTCGGGCTATGAGGTTTATCATCGCATCGCGGAATTCAGGGTCATAAGTGCCGTCGTAAAGCAGGCCTTCCTGTTTGTCGATCTCTATATCAGTGATCACAGCTTCAGGGAAACGGTTTCTGACCTCGCCGACTTCCTCGCCTGTGCCGATTGCCACCGGAACGATATAGTTTTCGCTCTTACCTTCAATATAATCAATTTCAACAAAGAGAATCTTCGTATGGTATTTTTCTTTCTTGATTGAAATAGTATCGGCAATACTTATGCCGCGTATTTTCCTGGCTTTTCCGCGGAACCAGCGGCTTTTATTAATATATTTGAGAAGAAGTTTATTTAAAGAATTAACAACTTTTTTGGTCATTCTGTTCCAATCTGAATTATTCAGGGCGAGATCGTATTCAATTTCCATGGCGCCGGGGATCTCGTCTTTCTCGGGTTTGCGAAGCTCGAACCAAAAGTAGTTCTTAAATGATAGCGGAAATGTGTAAAGATCCTCGTCAATCTGCGGAAACTCATTACGGCTGAAAACTTCTACAGGTATATATCCCGCATAATCGGTCAAATCGAGCCTGGCAAGCTGCGAATACCTGGAAAGATTTACAAGTACCATAATCTTTTCATCTTCATATTCGCGGATAAATGCAAGCACTTTGGGATTATCCGCGTTAATGAACTTAATGCTGCCCCTTCCGAATGCCTTATACTGCTTGCGTTTGGAGATAATTCTTCTCATCCACCACAGCAGTGATGAAGGATTTTTTTCATTATTTTCAACATTAATTGTCTCAAAATGATAATCGTGGCTGTAGATAACAGGTAAATAGAGCATTTGCGGTTCAGCTTTAGAAAAGCCCGCGTTCCTGTCTGATGACCACTGCATCGGCGTGCGCACGCCGTCACGGTCTCCAAGGTAATAATTATCACCCATGCCAATTTCATCGCCGTAATAAACTATGGGAGTTCCAGGCAATGAAAACAGCAGTATGTTCATCAGCTCGATATTCTTTCTGTCGTTATTGAGCAGTGGAGCTAGCCTGCGCCTTATACCCAGGTTTACTCTTTGCTTTGTATTCTGGGCAAAAGATTTATACATGTAGTCCCTTTCTTCGTCGGATACCATTTCGAGTGTAAGCTCATCATGGTTCCTCAGGAAAATAGACCACTGACAGTTATCCGGAATTTCCGGTGTCTGCTCCAGAATATCTATAATCGGGAAGCGGTCTTCCATACGCATAGCCATATAAAGCCTTGGCATTAGCGGAAAATGGAAAGCCATCTGACATTCGTCTCCGTCACCAAAATACTCCGATGCATCCTCCGGCCACTGATTAGCTTCCGCCAGAAGCATTTTATTCTCAAAATTATCATCAATATACTTTCTGAGCTTTTTAAGGTATTCATGAGTTTCAGGCAGATTCTCGCAGTTAGTGCCCTCGCGTTCAAAGAGATAGGGCACGGCGTCCAGCCTGAGGCCATCCACACCAAGGCCGAACCAAAAATCGAGTATTTTGAAAACAGCCCTGTGTACCGCGGGATTATCGAAGTTCAGATCCGGCTGATGCGAATAGAACCTGTGCCAGTAATAAGCTCCCGCCTTGTGGTCCCATGTCCAGTTGGATACCTCGAAATCCTGGAAGATTATCCTGGCGTCATTATATTTATCGGGATTATTATTCCAAACATAGAAATCCCTGTATTTGCTGCCTGGTTTCGAGTTGCGCGCCCGCTGGAACCATTTATGGTCGCTTGAAGTATGATTAAGTACAAGCTCGGTAATGACTTTAAGATCCCTTTTATGTGCTTCCCTGATGAACTTCTTAAAATCGCCCATGTTGCCGTAATCTTCGTGTATAGCGGTAAAATCGGCTATGTCATAACCGCCGTCTTTAAGCGGTGATTTATAGAATGGCAAAAGCCACACGGCGTTCACGCCGAGGCTTTTAAGATAATCAAGCTTAGTGATAAGCCCTTTGAAATCGCCTATGCCGTCGTCGTTACTATCCTGGAAAGCCCTTACATGGGCCTGATATATGATAGCGTCCTTATACCACTGGTTTTGTTCTTTATTTTTCATTTATTTGCTATATTATTTTTAATTATATAAAGTCTGGGATCACATGAAATAATCAAAATCCTTCTCTGTACGGATTCTTCTTCTGATCTTGAATATATGCGCCGGTATGACTCCCGGATCGATCTCCACATAATTATGCTCTCCCTGCCACATGTAGTAAGCGCCTGAAAGCAGGTCATGCGCCTGGAAGCTGCCTGCATCAAGCCCCATATCATTGAGAGGCAGTTGTATCCAGCCCGAATGTTTGTGATATGGATCGAGATTAACCACTGTAAGTATAGTGTTGCTGCCGTCAGGGCTTTGTTTGCTGTAGGCAATTATGCTGTGATTATCCACATGGTGGAATCTAATATTATTTGTCTGGTGCAGCGCGGGATTATCCCTTCTGATCCTGTTAACGCGTGAGATCATTTTCTTAAGGTTGTTATCCCTGTCCCGGTCCCATTTTTTTACTTCATATTTTTCTGAATCCAGGTATTCTTCTTTACCGGGCTCTCTCGGCGCAGCCTCCATAAGCTCGTATGCAGGGCCATAAATCCCGTAGTTTGAACTTAGTGTAGCTGCGAGGATAAACCGCATCAGGAATCCGGGCCTGCCGCTGTGCTGCAGGAATTCGGGCAATATATCAGGAGTGTTTGGCCAGAAATTAGGCCTGAAGAATTCCTTTACTTCAGTGGCTACAAGTTCAGTCATGTAATTTTCAAGCTCCCACTTTGTATTTCTCCATGTAAAGTAGGTATATGACTGGGTAAATCCTTCTTTGGCCAGCCTGTACATA
Organism: uncultured Hyphomicrobiales bacterium; assembly: GCA_964544155.1. Lineage (GTDB taxonomy): Bacteria > Bacteroidota > Ignavibacteria > Kapaibacteriales > UBA2268 > CAZJAH01. Next base: position 68,176 of record CAZJAH010000002.1, read on the forward strand.
ACTTTTGGCCTTGTAAAAGCCTCAGAAAGGAAAATCACTTCAGGATGATCCTTTTTAATTTCATTAATTACCCACCCCCAGAATTTGAGCGATTTAGTGTGGGGATTATCCACTCTGAATACTTTGACTCCTTTGTTTATCCAGAATGTGAAAATGCTTTTAAGCTCATCCCACAGGCTGCCCCAGGCTTCTGTCTCGAAATCAAATGGGTAAATATCCTCATACTTTTTCGGCGGATTTTCGGCGTACTGTATTGAGCCGTCGGGCCTGTGGCGGAACCATTCGGGATGCTCCATGACGTATGGGTGATCCGGCGAGCACTGGAAGGCTATATCGAGGGCTATATCTATACCTTTGACTTTCGCGGCCTGAACAAGGCTTATGAAATCATCCATGGTGCCCAGATCGGGATGGATGGCTTTGTGGCCGCCTTCTTTGCCGCCAATGGCCCATGGTGAGCCGGGTTCGCCTTCTTCGGCGCTTGTGGAATTATTCTTGCCTTTGCGCTTACTTTCGCCAATGGGATGTATTGGAGGCAGATATAGCACATCAAAACCCAGGGCAGATATATAATCAAGGTGGCCTTCCACATCGCTGAATGTTCCATGAGGCTTGCCGTTTACTCCAACTGAGCGGGGGAACAGCTCATACCACGCGCTGAAACGCGCTTTTATGGGTTCGGATAAAACGATGAGCTCTTTTTCATGTTTTACGGCGTTTTTCCGAACCGGATACATGGCCATTACGGCAAAAAGCTCTCCGTTCATTAACACCGAGGCCCGCTCTTCAGGCGCTGTATCTTCATTCCTTAAGTAATCAGCAGTGTTTTCGAGGAATGTTCTGCCGGCGCCGTCCATTTCCGAATAAGTTTTAAGAGTTTCATCTATTAAATCTGCTCCGGTGATAAGATCGGGAGCATATTCTACTTCAGCGTCTATCTTTTTCAGAATGTCACGATGCCAGGTTTTAAAATGATCCGGCCAGGCCTGTACCGTATAGCTGTATATTCCTGTTTTTTGAACAACAAATCCGGCCTGCCATTTGTCATTGACATGAAGATTCATCGATATATTTTTAAATTCATTATCATTATACCTGTAAAGAAGCTCCGCGCTGAGTACATCGTGGCCGTCACAAATTATATCAGCGGTTACTTCAACAGATTCACCTAAAACCCGTTTTATTGGAAATTCACCGCAATTTACCTGAGGCTTCAAATTTTCTATTATTACTCTTTTATTATTTCTCATTCTCACCTTGTTTAATTATTCAATAATTATTTCCGGTTTATCAAATTACACTACTGCTGTAAATCAGGCATGACCCTGCTTCAACTAATATTTCATCGTGTTTTCCGAGCGTATGGTTAGTGCCGGCAACAATACCTTTAGGGTTCGGCCCCCTTGAATCAGCTATCTTCATAAGTTCTTGTGTTTTTTCCCATTTATAACGGGCATCCTTTTCTCCAAAATTCACCATTCCGAGCAGAATATCATTACCGTGCTTTCTTTGTATTATTAGAAGTTTATCTATGGCTTTGACTTCCATATTTAGTCTGTCCGCCTGTTTCAGCACAGGATGTTCTTTTTTCAGCCTGATAAGCCATTTATACCAGTTCAGTATTTCTTTTGCGTAGTTATTATTTTCAAAAGCATAGCTCAGCCGGGAATCATTAAAAGTTTCCTCGGAAGCGGGGTCAGGGGCGGGCGGAGGATTTTCTCCCAAAAAGGATCTAAATTCCCTGTCGCGGCCTTCGCGCACCAGCCTGTTTAGCTCCGGATCATTATGGCTCACGAAATACTGAAACGGATTCTTCTCGCCGTATTCTTCGCCCATGAAGAGCATGGGTACATTCGGTGCGAGAAACATCGCCCCCGCTACGGCCTTAAGCATATCAAAGCTTACAAGTGAGGAGAGCCTCTCGCCGAACCTGCGATTTCCTACCTGGTCATGATTCTGTATGAAAATTATGAACTGCTCAGCCGGGCAGCCTGTAGTGCTATTGCCAAAAGTCTTTTTTCTGAATTTTGAATATGTACCGTCATAAACAAAGAAATCTTTGAATGATTTTACTATCATGTCCATACCGCCGAAATCAATATAGTAGCCGTTTCTCTCGCCGGTAACTTCCGAATGCACTACATGATGAAAATCGTCCGACCACTGAGCGTCAAGGGCATAGCCTCCTTTTTCGGCAGGATTGATATATCGGACATCGTTAAGGTTAGATTCTGCTATCAGTTGATATTTACGGCCTGTTTCTTTTTCTAATTCTCTTACTTTTTCCGAAATTTCAGCCATTATGTGTTTGGCGCTGAAATCAAAGATTGAGTGGATAGCGTCAAGCCTTAGCCCGTCGATATGGAAGTCCCTCAACCACATAAGAGCATTCTGGACGAAATAATTCCTCACTCCGTCGGAATATGGCCCGTCAAAGTTTATGGGGCTGCCCCAGGGGGTAGTGTATCTTTCAGAAAAATAAGGAGCGAAATTCCCGACATAATTGCCCTCAGGCCCGAAATGATTATAAACGACATCGAGAATAAGCGCAATGCCTTTTGAGTGGCATGTGTCAACAAGTTCCATAAGGCCGCCCGGCCCGCCGTAGCTGTTTTGCACCGCAAAAGGATAAACGCCGTCATAGCCCCAGTTGCGCTTGCCGGGGAACTGAGCCACCGGCATGAGTTCTATTGTGTTTATTCCAAGCTCAAGAAGATAATCGAGTTTTTTTTCAATTCCGTTAAAATTGCTGCCGGGCGTAAATGTGCCTGTATGGAGTTCATATATTATCATTCCGTTCAGGCTTATGCCCTGCCATTTGCTGTCATTCCATTTATGTCTGCTCAAAGGGAATACTTCTGAGTGTTCGTGGACTCCGTCAGGCTGATAAAGAGAGCCGGGATCAGGGAAGCTTTTATTATCATCTATTCTGTATTTATATCTGAGCCCTTCAGCATTTTCAATATTTAAATGAAAATATTCTTCATTGATCCTTTCCATCGGAAGCACTTCGGAAGTGTTTAAATCAATAAAGGCGCTTTTCGCGTTCGGCGCCCACAGATGGAAGTCACAACTGCCGTCAATTTTAATATTTGGAAATGGTTTTATAAAATATCTCATATAATATTAAATACTTATAAATAGATACAAAAGAAAAATGAATATTTTTATAACATTACACAGTATATATCGTTTAAGGATTAAAAAAATTTCATGCAAATCGAAATTGGAGATTAAATTTTTATGGAACAATACAAAGGAAAAGTCCTTCCGGGTAAGCCATATCCTCTCGGATCAACATTTGACGGCAAGGGAGTGAATTTTGCCCTTTTCAGCGAAAACGCTTCAGGCGTGATACTTTGCCTGTTTAATTCTCCAGATGACCAAAAAGAATATACTCAAATAGATATGACCGAAGTAACGGATTATGTCTGGCACGCTTTTCTGCCGGGGATTAAACCGGGCCAGCTATACGGATACAGAGTTTACGGCAGGTACCAGCCTTCAAAAGCGCAAAGGTTTAATCCGCATAAACTTCTGATAGACCCTTACGCTAAAGCTATATGCGGCAGGACGGAAGTCAGAGAGAGTATGTTCGCTTATGAACCCGGCAAAGACCCCGAACGCCCTGATGAAAATAAAAACAACGCGGACAGCGCCGGAGATGTAAGCAAATGCGTTGTAGTAGATGATACATTTGACTGGGAGGGAGTTGAAAAACCGGATATTCCCGCTCATAACTCAATAATTTACGAACTGCATGTGAAAGGGTTTACCGCAATTCATCCAAAGATCCCTGTTAATGAACGCGGCACATATAAAGCGCTTGCTTCGCCTGAGATAGTGAATTATTTCAAAGAACTCGGCATTACTGCTATCGAGCTTATGCCGGTTCATCACTTTCTGCATAATAAATTTCTGCTCGATAAGGGCCTAAGTAACTATTGGGGATATAATACAATCGGATATTTCGCACCCCACGCGGAATATTCATCTTCCGGATACTGCGGCAGCCAGGTAAATGAATTTAAGGAACTGGTAAAAACTTACCATAAAGCAGGTATTGAAGTCATACTCGATGTTGTGTATAACCATACCGGAGAAGGTAACCACTTGGGGCCAACAGTAAGTTTCCGCGGGATAGACAATTGGAATTATTATAGAATTAACAAGAAAAATCCCCGTTATTATAACGATTACACGGGAACAGGCAATACTCTTAACCTGCTCAGCTCCAGGACATTGCAGATGGTCATGGACAGCCTCCGCTACTGGGCTACGGAAATGCAGGTCGACGGCTTCCGGTTTGATCTTGCCGCTACACTTGCCCGGGGATTGTATGATGTGGGCATGCTATCGACATTCCTTGACACAATACATCAGGATCCTATTATTTCGCAGCTCAAACTAATTGCCGAGCCCTGGGATCTGGGAGAAGGCGGCTATCAGGTAGGCAACTTCCCCGTGCTGTGGGCTGAATGGAATGGCAAATACAGGGATTCCCTTAGGAAGTTCTGGCGCGGGGACGATAGCCAGGTTAGAGAGCTTGCATACAGGCTGGCGGGAAGTTCAGACCTATATGAAAACAACGGCAAACTGCCTTCGGCAAGTGTTAACTTTGTAACCGCACATGACGGATTTACCCTGCATGACCTCGTCAGCTATAACGAAAAGCATAATGAAGCCAATCAAGAAGGTAACCGCGACGGTGAAAACCATAATTTAAGCTGGAATAGTGGTGAAGAGGGGCCCACGGAAGACGACGATATAATCAATTTGAGAGAAAAGAGAAAAAAAAGTTTCCTGGCTACATTATTGCTCAGCCAGGGCATTCCTATGATAAGCCACGGCGACGAATGCGGCAGAACACAATACGGTAATAATAATACATATTGCCAGGATAATGAGATTTCATGGATGAACTGGGACTGGAATGAAAGATCTAAAAAACTTTTTGAATTTACTAAAAAAATCATCGCGATAAGACACTCACAGCCGGTTACTCACAGAAGGCGCTACTTCCTCGGCAGGAAGATACATGGCCAGGAAATACGCGATATACGCTGGCTTAATACAGACGGCATAGATATGAGCGACGAAGAATGGTATACCAGCTACATCAGGTGCATGGGGATGCTTCTTAACGGAGAGCTCATGACCGAAGTTGATGAAATGGGTGAACCTTTAGTAGCTGATATTCTGCTCATTCTAATCAACGGGTATTGGGAGAAAGTTAACTTTACGCTGCCCTATGAAAACCTGAATCCCAATTGGGAAGTCCTAATAGATACGAGTGATGACGATATAGATGAAGAACATGACACTGTTGAGGATTTATACGAAATCAAGGGCAGGTCGCTGGTACTTCTCAGGAATGTTAAATCATGAAAGAAATCTCTTATATGCTCTTACTGAATTTACCACGCCGGATATAAGCTTAATTAGCCATGAAGTCATGAACGCAGGGCATTCACGCCCGAAAGTTCGGTGCCTGCAGGGGCAATTGATAGGAATAAGGGCTTTTAATAAAAAAAGGGATACGCCTCTGCGCACCCCTTTGAAGCATTCATCTATTCATCTTCTATTTTTCATTCAGCCTTTTTCTGGTGTAAGGTATAAGGCCGCCGGCATCCACTATGGCCTGTCTTGATTTGGGCAGTGGATTGGTCTTAAAGGTTTTATCCTTTGTTTTGTTAATTATTTCTGTATCAGTAATTTCCAGCTCATCTCCGGTATCGGCTTCAATATCCGGGCAGATAACAGTGCGCAGCCCGAGATTGATGGCATTTTGAAGGAAAATCCTGGCAAAATTTGGCGCCACGATGATCAGGTCATGGCCGCGTAGTGTCGATGCCGCCTGTTCGCGCGATGATCCGCAGCCAAAATTCTTTCCGGCAACGATAACGCCCGGCGCCCGGTATTTATCCGAATTGAGAAGCTCATTAAGCTCGGGCAGGTCATCAAAGGCGAATTTCGGAGTTTCCGAAGGAAGCACTGTAGCCATATGCCTCCCCGGGTAGATGATATCGGTAGAAATATCTTTATCGAGTTTATAGATCACTTTGGGCATAATTATTTACCTCCTTTTTGGGGATTAGTTATGACAGCGGTTAAAGCCGAAGCTGCCGCCACCGCTGGTGAAGACAGATATACCTCAGCGTTTGGATTGCCCATCCTGCCCTTAAAGTTGCGATTGGTTGTGGCAAGAGCTCTTTCACCGTCGCCCAGAGCACCTTGGTGAACGCCCAGGCAGGGGCCGCAGCCCGGATTCATAACCACTGCGCCGGCCAGTGTAAGATCCTGCACGTAACCTTTATCGATGGCCTGGCTGTATATCTTTGCCGAGGCCGGGAATACAAGCATTCTCACATTTTTGGATACTTTCTTTCCTCTGAGTATACCGGCGGCTATTTCGAGGTCCTCAAGCCTGCCGTTTGTACATGAACCGATTACTATCTGATCGATCTCAGTGCCTTCAACTTCGTCTATATCTTTTACATTATCCACAGTGTGGGGGCAGGCTATCTGCGGCTTCAGATTGCTTACGTCTATTTCTACAACGCTGTCATATTCAGCGTCTTTATCGGGAAGCAGCGGCTCGAATACACCGTTCACGTTTGCCACTTCCCTGAGGTAGCGCATTGTTTCCTCGTCAGGGGGCACGAGCCCGGATGTAGCGCCGGCTTCAACGGCCATATTGCAGATTGTCAGCCTGCCTGCGGTGGACATTTTCTCTATGGTTTCGCCGTGGAATTCTATAACTTTGAAGTTAGCACCCTCGGCTGAAATTTTTCCAATAAGATGAAGTATCAGGTCTTTGGGAGCCACATATTCAGGGAACTCACCTGTGATCACTGCTTTAATGGTAGCCGGTACTTCCACATTAAGCACAGAGCCTAGCGCCCATACTGAAGCCATTTCCGTGGCACCGATACCAAAGGCGAATGCTCCTAGCGCGCCATGCGTTGTGGTATGGCTGTCTGTGCCGACTACCACACTGCCCGGCAGTACATAGCCTGTTTCCGGCAGTATCTGGTGGCAAATGCCGCCCTCATCGCCGCGTATATCATGGAATTTCTCTATCCCCTGTTCTTTGGCGAACTGTCGTATCTTCTTTTGATTAGTGGCTGTTTTCTTACTTTCGGCCGGAACCCTGTGGTCGAAAATCAAAGAGATTTTCTCGGGATCCCACACCTGGGCTTCTTTATCGACGCCCTTATAAATCTCAAGGAACTGGTTGATTACCAGCGCTCCGTTTTCGTGCGACATGGCAATATCAACTTTAGGTTCAACGATGTCGCCAACTTTGACTTCATCTTTGCCTGAAGCTCTCGCCAGAATTTTCTCAACTACTGTATTTCCCATATTTACTCCTTTACTTAAACAATTCCTTTATCTTTCATCTTTTGAATATCATCTGCAGAATACCCTATGCCTTCGAGAATTTCTTCTGTGTGCTGCGAAAGCGCCGGGGGTGGTGTTTCTACCATAGCCGGTGTTTTTTCGAATTTTGCTGTCATATTGAAAAGCTTCACCTTACCGATGCCATCGATTTCAACATCAGCGAGAGTATTCCTATGCTCAACCTGCGGCGCGCTGAGGGCTTCATCCAGCGTGAGTATGGCGCCGGAAGGCACACCGTTTTTATTAAGTTGGGCTACCCAGTGATCTGTATTTTGCCGGGTAAGCTTTTCTTCGATAATCGGAGTAAGCTCAAATCGATTTTTCTTGCGAGTGTCTCTTTCTTCAAAGCGGGGGTCTTCTTTCAGTTCGGGCATACCTATCACATCGCATACCGAATGCCACTGCTCCTGCTTATTGGCGGCTATATTTATATAACCGTCCTTAGTAGCGAACATACCCGATGGCGCGGCTGTAAAATTATCATTGCCGAGTAGCTGCGGCTGCTGCCCTCCTATCAGCAAATTGGCCGCTACCCAGCCCATCAGAGGCATGATCGAATCGAGCAGAGCTATATCGATGAACTGGCCTTCGCCTGTTCTTTCTTTGTAAAAAAGTCCGGACATAATAGCGAAGGCGGCATTCAGCCCGCCGACAGTATCGCAAAGCGGGAATCCCGCGCGAAGGGGATTGAGCCTTTTATCACCGTTGACTGCCATAACACCGCTCAGGCCCTGGATTATCTGGTCGTAGGCCGGCTTTTTGGCATCGGGGCCGGTTTGGCCGAAGCCTGATACTGCACAGTACACCAGGCCGGGATTTTTTTCGGATAGTACTTCGTATCCCAGGCCGAGCCTGTCCATAACGCCCGGTCTGAAGTTTTCTACCAGCACATCGGCAGTTTCGGCCAGTTTGAGGAAAATTTCTTTTCCTTTCTCTTCTTTCAAATTAATTGTTACCGATTTTTTGTTTGAATTTTGTGCCAGGAAGCTTGTTCCCATTAGTTTTTGATTATACTCGGGAAGGCAGCCCAGCTTACGGGCCAGGTCGCCGTCCTTGGGATTTTCTATTTTAATTACTTCAGCGCCGAGCCATGCCAGATGCAAAGTGGCAAAAGGCCCGGATAGCACATTCGTAAGGTCAAGTACTCTGATACCTTCGAGCAGTTTTTTCATATAAAGCGCCTGATTTTTAGTTTCTAATATACTAGTTCTTTATAGTCAGCGGGCCGGTTTTGTACACATGGCCCGGCAGTTCTTTCTCAAAAAATCCGCTCATTTCCTTAGCTAATTCTATGAGGCCGCTGAGGTTTATGTCAGGCCGGAAGCCTTCTCTTTGCAGGAAATGTACCATATCTTCAGTACAAACATTTCCGGCGGCAACCTTAGTGAAAGGGCATCCGCCGAGGCCTCCCGCGGCTGTTTCAAAATAGCTGACACCCTGCTTCATGGCAGCAAGGCAGTTTGCCATTCCGAGTCCGTATGTATTATGGAAATGGCAGGCTATTTCTAAATTTTCGGATTTTCTTTTTATTTCTTTTATCATTCTTTCCACCTGTAAGGGATTAGCGTGTCCGGCTGTATCAGCCAGGTTAATAAAATTGATCCCGGCCTCAAGGTATTTATCAATCAAAGTATAAACTCTTTCCGGTGCAATATTTCCTTCAAAGCCGCATCCAAAGGCAGACTGCACGGATACCTGGACTTTTTTCCCGGCGGATATAACATCTTTTGCCATGGCAATGATCCTGTCGGCAGCTTCGGAGCTGCTCATTCCTGTATTCTTCATACTGTGCGTTTCCGAAGCCGATACCCCCATGGAGAAAATCTCAACGCCGCAGGCCATGCCTCTTTCAACGCCTTTTTCATTGAGCGCGAGCCCTGAGAATTTAACTTCGGGATATTTTGCGGTAAAAAATCTGAAAAGCTCATCTGTATCTGCCATTTGGGGCACTTTTACCGGATGAACAAATGATCCGAGCTGAATTCTTTTAATACCGGAACTAATGAGCATTTCAATCCATTGCTTTTTAATATCCGCTGGTACCTGCTTTTTTTCCATTTGCAGGCCGTCCCTCATCCCTACTTCATTGATGGTGATATTCATTTTTAACCTTCCTCTTCAGTATTTCTTTCTTTAAATCCTTTTAGCATCCATTTTCTCGCTAATATTAGCCCCAGAGGACTGGCAATAGCTATTAACCCGTAAATCATCCACATGTATTCAGGATTCATAACAGTTTGCGGAGCATCCTTCGGTAAATAATTCATAAGGAACCAGCCAGAATACATACTTGTGAGTATCTTTGTAAGGAACCATGGGAACTGCCCTAATCCCATATATATACCGGTTTTTCCTTTTGGAGCTATTTCTGCTACCCATTGCAGGAATCTGGGCTGCCACATTGCTTCACCAATTGTTAGTACGGCAATGTACAGCAGCAAAATCCATAATTCAGTTCCCAGTACAAGAATAAATGGTGAAAGCGCCATGATAATTGTACCTGAGATCATCATTTTGTATGTGTGTTTTTTGGATGTTAATGCCGCGACTGTAGGTGTAAGAATAAAAATAAGTATTGGATTTAAGTTCACGAAGAACTCAAAATATTCGCTAACAAATCCCTCAAATGCTCTCTCGCAATATTGGGGTAAAGTAAGCCAGTTATGAGCAAAGAGGGTCTGCACAGGAATTAGAATAAAAATAAAGAACATAAAGCGTGAATCCATAAAAGGCGATTCTTTCACTTTTGCAGCAATTTTAGCCGGAATACCCGTTTTTTGAGCTTCAACGGCATGCGCTGCCGTGTCCGGCACATCCGTGAAGAAGCCTTTTACTCTCGCGATAAGTGATGGTTTCTTTTCTTTGGATTCTTTTTCTCCGCCTGATTTTTCTATGGCGCTTTCAACATTCTTTTGAGAAAGCAGCCAAAGCACAAATAGAATACCCACTACAGTCAGGCCGACATAAACCCAAAAGACACCTGTAATACCGGTTAAATGTCTGACTGGAGGGGATATTAACCCCGGCAAAAATCCGCCAAGGTTCATAATAGCATAAAGCATAGCATAACCCATGGCGGCATTTTTCGCGTCGGTAAATTTCTTGACTGCCGCGTAGGCAGCAGGCTGATAAATGCCATAACCTATGATCACGCCAAGAATTCCGCCCATTGCAATCAAATGAGTTGAAGAAAACATCCCCGATGCCCCTCCAAATACAGGCGCTCCGGCAAGTAAAATTCGTCCGCCAAGCATAAACAGCAGCGATAGTATGAAAGCTTTCCTTACACCTACTCTGTCAACGGTGCCTCCCAGAATAACCATAGCCAAAGTAATTCCGCCAGTAAGAATGCCTACCATTCTGCCTGCATCAACATCGTTTAAGCCGACATATTCATTGAAATATATGGTCAGCAATCCAAGTATACCGAAATAGCAGAGACCTTCAATAAGATAAGATAAGTTAATACCCCATAATGCCTTTGGGGCTTTAAACAGATTAATAAAGGGTTCGCTTACTTCATTCCATGTATGCTTTAATAAATTTTCCGGTTTTTTCTGAACTTTGTCCTGATTTTCCTCCATAAACTCCTCTTTTTGACCGCTTAAATGAGCAAAAACATTTTTTTACAAAACTAATAAATATCTATCAATAAGCCTTTTATTTTCATTAATTTTGTGGGAATGAAACAGGCTTATAATTGAAAACTTTCTAAGAATTTTAAAGGATTTTCAATTATTTGGTAAAATATTTCATTATATTATAGGACGTTTTGGATTATTAAACAAAAAGGATAATGATATGGCTGGCTACAAGGTTACTAAAGCGGAAAAATCCAGAATAGACATGGTAAACTGGGATAATCCCGGGTTTGGAGTTTATTTTTCAGATCATATTTTTATTAGTGAATACAGAAACGGCAAATGGTCGGAGGGCGAGATTCAGCCCTATGGCCCGCTTGCATTCGAACCTTCTATGTGTACTCTTCATTACGGGCAGTCCATATTTGAAGGCCTGAAGGCTTTCAGGGCTAAAAACGGCGGAGCGAATATATTCAGGCCCGAAATGAACGCCAAAAGGCTGAATATGTCGGCCGATAAGGTGTGCATACCTGCTTTTGATGAAAACCACTTTGTTGACGCGATCAAAGAGCTGGTTAAATTCGATAATCAGTTTATACCGAAAACACGCGGCCACTCTCTTTATATCAGGCCGGTGTGTTTCGGTTCCGGTAATTTCCTGGGCGTTCACGCATCAGATATTTATACATTTATTGTGATGACCTCACCTGTGGCATCATACTATGCAGAAGGCCTTAATCCGGTGAAAATACTTGTTGAAGATAAATACGTTCGCGCGGTTCGAGGCGGACTCGGCTCTGCCAAAACGGCAGCCAACTACGCTGCTTCGCTCAAAGCCGGCAAGGAAGCCCGCGAGCAGGGATATTCGCAGGTTCTCTGGCTTGATGGAGTTTCACGTGATTTCGTTGATGAAGTCGGCGCCATGAACATCATGTTTGTAATAGGCGATGAGCTTGTTACTCCTCCGCTGGAGCAGGGTTCTATTCTTCCCGGAGTTACCAGGAATTCAGTTCTCACTCTTGGCCGGGAATGGGGAATGAAAGTTTCAGAAAGGCAGGTAACTATCGAAGAAATACTTGACGCGCACAAGACCGGCGAACTGAAAGAAGTTTTCGGTACAGGTACGGCCGCGGTTATATCCCCGGTTGGCAAGTTAAGATACAGGGACAATGAAATGGTGATAAATAATAATGAGATCGGCGAACTATCACAGAAGTTCTACGATACTATCACCGGTATACAATATGGCGAAATCGAAGATAGCCACGACTGGCTCGAGCATGTCAGTTTCTAATGACTATTTTTTAAAGTACAAATATATAGCCCTGCCATTCGGCGGGGCTTTTTATTAATCAGGATATTATTATAACAATGAAGCATTATTAAAAAAAAATGTAACCTTGGTTCAAAATCAATCGTATTTAAACACATCAGAATTGTAATCATTTTATTATTAGGTTGGTTATGAAAAGGCTACTGTTAGTGATTTTTTTTATCACTGGTGTTTCAGCAATAAATGCTCAGGAAGAAATGAATGCTTTAGAAAATGAAACACAGACACTTTTCGGCGGCGGAAAAGCATATTTCGATATGTCAGGAGGAGTTAATTTAACATCGATTGACGGTGAATTAAAAAGCCTGGTTGGCGGAACGATCGGCATTATTGCTGATAATGATTTTATGATCGGAATCGGTGGTTACGGTATGATACCCGCATTTGAAAACTTTGACTATAATAATTATTATAATGACAGAGTATTTGATGGATTTGGTTATGGCGGCCTCGTACTGGAGTATTTTCTAAATCCCGACGACCTTATCCATCTCAGCTTTAATATACTAGCGGGCGGCGGTATGAGCATGAGATTTGTGGAGGATTACTATTACGATGAATGGGATAATGACTGGGATAGCCATTGGGAATACCTTACCGGAAGCGATGCTTATTACCTTGTAATCGAGCCCGGAGTGAGCGCAAATGTTAACCTGACAAAATTTTTAAAAGCTTATGTGGGTTATAAATACAGGTTTATGGATAGAATCGACAACGATAGCGATATGCCTGAAGGTACAACATTCGATAGAAAGAATTTTGAGGGGCATAGTATTTCATTAGGTATGAACCTGTCCTTCAACTTTTTGGATGATTAAAAATCGAAATTTCATTAACAGCCCGCTAATAATTAGCGGGCTTTTTTATTTTTGAATTTATCTATAATTATACAAAGGAAAGAAATGTCATACTACAGGCAGCTAATGGGCGAAAAATGCTACCTTTCCCCAATTGATGAAAAAGACGCGGAGCTTTACTGCACATGGCTGAATGATCCCTATATCAACTGCTTTCTTGAAGCTTCATTTTCGGTAACGCCTGATGATGAAAGAGAACTTATCCGAAAAATGAAAAAAGAAGGCAATATAGTTTTTGGAATAGTTGATAAATCAACAGATAAGCTCATAGGCGGCACGGGTTTTCATTTAATAGAACCGATCAACCGGACTGCTATGTACGGCATTTATATCGGCGACCGTGAATTTCATGGAAAGGGGTACGGATTTGATGCTACAATGCTCATTCTCGATTATGGCTTTAACATGCTTAATTTTAAAAGCATATATCTATGGGCATTTGCCTATAACACTAAAGCAATCGATATGTACAGAAAGCTGGGCTTTAAGGAAATGGGCAGGCGCCGGCAGGCACGCTACCTGAACGGTGAATACCATGATATTATTTACATGGATATACTGGAGGATGAATTCCCGGGCTACCTGGTATCAAAATCACTCAAAAGCATTACTGGACAATAAAAAACCTGCCACCCTTTGTAAGACATCAGAAGATGATGCCGGGAGGCAGGCATAGCCGCAGGCGCCAATGGCTTATATGGATTGATGCGTTGTTCCCGATAAGGCGGGGCTATAGGATATTAATGCATCACATAAAATTTCTTTGCTCTCCTGCGCTTTCCTTATGTCGTTAATCTATTTTTTTCAGCGTCAATTAATGTCGCGACAAATTATTTGTTGAATTTTTTTATATTCCAACCGATAAAAAGTAGTATTGCTAATATCAAATTTTGTGAGAGGTTTAAATGAAAAGTTTTAACATCGGGTTTTTCTTGCTGCTTTTGGTATTTGCCGTATCGTGCGATAACAGCAGCGACAGCGGTAAGGATACCCTGCAAAAGCAGATGAACGGCAAATGGACCAGGATTAATGTCGATGAACAGGATTACCATTACAGAGCATTCATTAAATTTGAAGGAAATGACTTCATGTTCGATGTGCCTGATACAACAAGCAACGGGCACACTGATTCATTCGCAAAATTCAGATTCCTGGATGACGATACGATCGAATTCTATGATGATAACGATTGCCAGGAAGATGGCATTTATGGTGTATCAATTAAAGATGAAGAGTTGATCCTGACAGCAGTTAATGACCCATGTACAGCGAGGATGCTTGCCATCAACGGCAAATGGGGTAAAACTCTGGATAATCAGATCAACTGATAATCCTTTTAAAAAACAAAGGCAGTCAATACAGAGGCGGCCTATATTGATGCTAACGCTCATTACAAAAAAGGCCCCGCCATCGCGGAGCCTTTTTTAATTATTGCTGAATTCAGTACTTATCACATCATTGCTGAATGCAGTACTTATCACATTGAGAACATTATTCCGGCGAATGCCATGCGCCCGGGTTCGGGGAGGCCAAACTGCGAAAGCCTGTACTCATCTGTGATGTTATTTACCCTGATATAAACTTCCGTCAAAGTATCCATTATAGGCGGCAGCCTGTAGCCAACTCTCAGGTTCATAACCAGGGACTGGCCGATTTCTTCAAATTTACCGCTAATCCTCTCGAACTGTGTGCCTGTATAGTTTAATTCGATCTGAGGCTGCATGCCAAAGTTGAAACTGTACTTAGCTATAGCGCTAAGCATAAGCTCAGGCCTGTTATCCAGGTGTTCGACTTCCTCGCCATTCTGTTCAGCTTCCGTCTGCAGGAATGTCAGATTGCCTTCGAGGTCGAACTTACCCCGGGTGTATGCATAGCCAAGGTCTAATCCGTAAATGGTGGCTGATGAATAATTTTCCCTCTGCCTGAGTCCGTCATCAAGTCTGATCTGGCCGATAAGGTTATCATATAGGTTAGCGAATAAAGCTATTTCAATAGTATAACCTTCCCTGCCGAATGCAAATCCAAATTCATTCAATATGCCTGTTTCAGGTTTCAAATCCGGATTTACAAGAAATTTGCCCAGCGCACCCGAGTACTGCTCCCTCATCGTTGGGAAGCGCGTCCTGCGGCTGCTGTTGGCAAAAGCATAGAATTTATTGCTGAAATAATACTTAGCAAGTATAAATGCCGCGTAATCGGATGTAGAGCTGCCTTCAGCTTCGCTGAAATCACCCGTGAGAGGCGTTTCGTTATAATCATAATTTAGTCCCGCGCCCAGTTCCAGCTTACCAAAGAATCCCGCGTATTCAGGCCCGAAGCTGAGAGTATTCTGGCTGTATTCCTTTACGGAACTGCCGAGGGTCTGCTCATTATGAGTAGTGCTGTATCCGTTAAAGACTATGCCGAATTTATGGTTATCATTCAACTGATTTTCATAAGAAAGCCTTATGCCCGCGGTATTATCCTCATCCTTCTGAATTTCATTTATTTCATCATAATCCAGGGAGTTATAATCCTCAATTTTCTGCTTGTACATGTCATACCAGATTGTGGCTTTTATATAAGACATTTCGTTCAGATCATGGTCTGTATTAAGCGCGATTATAGTCCTGCTTCTATCAGGATAAATCCAGAATCTGGCGTCCTCGCCTTCATTTGTTTCCGGTGGAACTCCTTTTTCCTGATCTATATGTGATACCGAGATTCCTGCCGTTGTTGCGCCGAACTGATATTCTCCCCTGGCATACAGTGCCAGCCTTTCATTGAAAGAATTAGTCCGTATGGATGAATATCCGTATTGGTTTTCGATGCCTTCAGGAGCATCATCCGACATGATAAATCCCGGGTTATCCAGCCAGGATACATTGGCTATGTAATTGAATTTGCCTATTCTGCCGTCATTAAGCGCCGAGAAGTACTTATTCGAAGCATCTCCGGCCTGTGCCTTAAACCTGAATCCAAAGCCCCGGGTCTGCCTTTCTACAGTACTGATATCTACGGCTCCTCCCAGCACATTCGGCCCGAAAAGTATCGAGGACGCATTCTTATTTACCTCGAAGCTGCCGATTATATCCGGCGGTACAAAGCTAAGGTCCATTCTGTTATCCCAGGGGACATTCATCGGCACGCCGTCAAAGAATAGACCGAGTTGACGCTCCCCGGCTCCCCGGAGGAAAAGCATGGATTCACCCCTGGAGTTGGTCCTGATCCTTCCCGATGGAATATAAAGCTCAAAATCGGCAACGCTTATAACATCCGAATTCTGGATTACATAGTAATTATTTGTCTTTAATGGTGATTCCAGCACGGTTTTTACTTCAAATTCTTCTGTAACTGTTACCTGCCCCAGACTGTATATTTTAAGTGAGTCAGGCTTAGCCGCCGGTTTGGCCGCCAATAATCCGAATCCCAGTATGAATACAGGGATCATCAGTTTTATCACTCTCATGTTAAGTTTTTCCTTTTTTAAATAATAATCAAGAAACGAATAGATAAGCACCTGCTGGCAGTCAATGTCTGCCTGCGGGTGGTTTCTAAAAAAGCAGTTATATTTATCAGTGCCGGGCCGGCGGCCTTTGCGGCGGTTCTATTGAGCGCGTTATCACTCTGTAAAAAAATTCAGGGAATTGAATTTCCCCGCTTGGAAAATTATCTTTCAGGGCCGGGAAAGCAAGCGGCAGTTCTACCCGCACGTTTTTAAGTAATTTCCCGAGCGGCGAACTCTCATCACCTGATTCTTTGCCGACAAAGCCATGAATTAAATTTTTCTCTTTTGTGTCATTTATACAGTAGTAACGGATCGAATCGCCTATGATCTCCGAGCTGATTATGTCATACATACCGCCGCGCCAGGTAAATTCCTTCGAGTGGATAAATTTTAGCCCTGCCGCACCTGATTCAACTTCCGACAGCTTAAAAGCCAGATGCAGCTTCAAGCCAGGGTACTCGCCATGAGCGATGGAATGCTTCATTTCCGCTTTCATCATATCTCTCGCGGTTATGAACGCGAACGCGTACCCAAAAGCGTTATACAAAAGCAATGTCATCAATATGTATGAAAATACTTTTTTCAAAAACTATCTTATCATTTTTGCCTATTTTATAACTAATTAACACGATCAATGTCAAAAAAATTACTTTTTTTAATTACAGATATAAAATGAAAACAGGCATTTTTCAGTTTGATAGAAAGAATGATAAAGAGATTAGCGCGCTGGCAGATGAATTTTTCAAAGTGATGGAAAGCAGGCGGACGGTAAGGGATTTTTCCTCAGAAATTCCGCCTAAAGAAGCAGTTCTGAAATGCCTGGCGGCCGCCTCAAAAGCGCCAAGCGGCGCAAATAAGCAGCCCTGGAAATTTCTTCTGATTGAGAATAAAAATACAAGGAAAATAATTCGTGCCGAGGCCGAAAAGCGAGAAGAAAAGTTCTATGAAAATAAAAAAGCCGCCGGCTGGCATCAAGACCTGGAAAAACTGCCGGTGAATTACGAAAAGCCCTTTCTTGAAGCCGCGCCTTATCTGATAGCTATAATGAAGGAAAAGTACGGCATCAGTAATGGCCAAAAAACAAAGCACTACTTTGTAAATGAATCAGTGGGCATCGCCACCGGAATGCTCATTGCAGGACTCGCCCATAGCGGCATTCTTTCGCTTACATATACGCCTTCAGGGGGAAGCTTTATTGAAAGCCTACTCGGCAGGCCCGATAATGAAAGCCTTTTCCTTATACTGGCATGCGGCTTTCCCGCGCATAACGCGAGTGTTCCCGAGCTTTGCAAGAAAGATGAAAATGAATATTTGGAAATAATCTGATCATCCCATGGTCACAAAGGGCATATCCCTGACATGTTCCCTTTTGTTGATCTCCTTCAGGATAAAATCGGCCATATCCTCCCTCGAAAGCTCCTCTCCACGCTATCCTCAGCTCCAAAATGTTCGATAAATCCGGCGGATGATTTTATAATTATTTCATCGCATATTTCTTTTGAATTAAATAGGGTCGAAATTCTTAACGGCTATGGGAAATGTATAGAGTTAATACACATTTTCCGGGGTAAACAGAGAATTGATAACGGCTCATGGCCGGCAGGTATTTTCTTTTTTAAAATGGGAAGCATTTACTTTATTTTAAATGGGCAGCATTTGTGCAAAATTCATTGAGCGCTGATCATGAGCTGGTAGTTTATAATTGCGCGGGAGTTGATCCCGCGCTATTAATCAAAAGATTGCTATGCAGGGCTTCCGAAGTTATCTTTGTGTAAATTGAGATTAACAATGGTTCTGTTGTAATAATCGGGATCGAAGCCTTTTTCTCTCCATTTTTGTAATGTTTTGTATTCCTCATTATCAGGATTAAAAAGTGATTCGAGCATCTTATTATATTTTTCCGGACCTTCAAAAGATTCAGGCGGAGTGTTATTCTTACCTCCAACGCACATGGGATATTTGAATTCATCATCAAAAGGCAGTATTTCCTCAAGGACAATATCATGCAGCCAGCTTTTATCGAGATCATATTCGTATGCAATCTTATTTCTGGGTTTTTTTAATATATCCGCCACTCTTACATCTTTTTGTTCATAGTCTATATAATCCCATTTTTTCATCTTTTCACCTGCTTTGGAAGGCGCCATAAAAGACCTTGCCTTCACTATGAATCGGTGGCTTTCCTTATTGCTCCAGCCCATACAGGTCTGAATTATTTTATGCAGATCTGTGAGTGAATAGTCGGCAGGCAATAATATGCGCCTCCAAATTTCAGGAGTAATAAATCTTAGTGAGATTTTTAACTGATAAACTTTCTTTGCCATGATTACTCCAACTTTACAATTATAACAATTCCAAAATATTAAATTACTTAAAATTTATATTAAATAAAAATAATAATTTTCATCAAAAATAATTACTTTAAATCACAACGCAAATATGATTATAATTTGATTGTTTAATTTATTGATGTGATTAAATAACTACAGATAAACTCTTATTTCCTTAAGCCAAATTGCAATCAATTTATACTACCGTCAATTTTGAAAATAAGACATTCAATTCATTAATAAATGTATTTAATTGATATATCTTATATCACAATGTCCTTCCTTATTTCCAGGAAACATTGATTCCTCCGGCTTCTAAATTTTTTGAAACCAAAGTACAACTTATTATAGTAGTGTACTGCTATTTTGAATGCCGGATGAAACTTTTTTTCGAAATTTGTGTATATTGTACGGTACTAATTCACTGAATGGTATTTAGCTTATAAGTGCTGAAAAATCGGGAATGTTAGGATTATTATCGTGTATTTCTTTTTTTACGGCTAAATGAATTTTAGCATAGAAATTTTTGGAATTAATCAGGCAAAAAAATGAAACAGTGGTACGAAGAACTTTTTGAAAATTACGGTAATACTTACGAAAGCGAGGTTTTCGTTAAGGGTACCATCGGCGAATGTGACTTTATCGAGCAGGAAGCCGGCCATGACAAATCACTCAAAATACTTGACATCGGCTGCGGAACCGGCAGGCACTCAATTGAGCTGACCAAACGCGGTTATTCAGTAAAAGGAGTTGACCTTTCTGAATCGATGCTCGAAAAGGCGCGCCAAAAAGCCGAAGCGGAAGGTCTCGAGATCAGCTTTGAGAAGCAGGACGCCCGCGCGCTGCCGTTTGACGGCGAATTCGATTTAGCTATTATGCTATGCGAAGGAGGTTTCCCGCTAATGGAAACCGACGAGATGAATTTCGAGATACTCCGCAGTGCATCTAAATCACTTAAAGGTAAAGGGTCAAAACTAATATTCACAACACTTAACGGGCTTTTTCCGCTCTTTCACTCTGTAAAGGAATTCATCGATTCGATGGATAAAGAATCACCTGATAAGTACTCGGGTATTTCTTTCGATCTGATGACTTTCAGGGAAGCCAATACCATTAAAGTTGCCGACGACAGCGGCAATACCAAAGTGCTGAACTGCAACGAGCGGTATTATGTACCCAGCGAGATCACCTGGATGCTGAAAACTCTAGGCTTTACCAAAATTGATATTTACGGAGCAAAGCTCGGCGCTTACAGCCGCAATGACAAACTCACAACCGAAGATTACGAAATGCTTGTTATAGCAGAGAAATAGAAGCATTATTAAACATTGATCATCCAGGCGGCATACTATGTGCCGCTTTATTATTATCATTTGTACTTGATTAATATAGAAAAATAATATATATTACATTTTAATAGATACTTAATTATACCTTGAAAAATAAAGGAATTCTGCCATGATTAGGTTCCTCTGCTTTGTTTTGTTTTGGGCAATTATCCCTTGTATTCCCGATGATGATGGCTTGCTTTTTTGCGAAGAAATCGAAGTTGAAGCTGAATATATAGAGTATGATACACGTCCAGATAAGTTGAAGGAAGACAGGAATAATGTTTATCAGTCGGATATGATCAACCAAATTGATTTGCTTCAGGCATTAGAATTAGCCGGTATAAGGATAAATAAGTTTTATATTGGAAAATTTGATAAAAGATATAACCTGCTTATTATTAAAGAAGAATTCTGCGACGGCCAACAAATTGATCTGGATACTCTTGCTGAACGCGATAATACTTATTTTTTTAGAAATGAATCCGGGGATAGCCTTTATTATTCTTATATAGATCAAATTAAAGTTATCTCTAAACAAGAGGATTCTTCTATATTTCATCATTAATAATATTTCCTTTTTTGTAAAATATCATGGTTAATAATAGAAATTTTTCCTGACTTTAACAATTAATTCTTCTATATTAGCTTCAAGCATTAAATTACGAATTTTCTTTTTAGCACTATCATTATACATAGCTAAACCAATTATATCCTTTAGATTAACTTCCTTATATACTAAAAATTCAGCTTGTTTCCTGCGTTTACGATCATTATCTTCTTCAGTATTTTGCCAATAATTATCATGAATTATTTCCAGTCAAGTTTATCTAAATCATTTAAAGAATTGTATACTATAGTTATTCTTGCATTTGCCTGACCGTCAGTAAAACAATATTCGTAATCATTTTCGACAATTTTCTCTATCGTTGCGAAAAGATATACAACGTCCTCAGGATTTCGTTGTTCAATACCTTGGAATCCATGTTGGATTATATAAAGCATTGGTGATTTATAACTAAAATAAAAAGACACAAAATCACTGATTTTTTTATCATTAATGATTTGTCTATTTTTTCTTCTATTAATAATTGCGTTGTCACCAATTGAAATATAATTCTGATCGCTTAATTTATGATTTTGAGTGCATATTTTACCAGTTTGAAAAATATGTTTCAAATTATCTATATGAGTAATTCTATATAACAAATGATTTGACATAGCTAAAAACTAATCTTCTACTCCCACTCGATGGTGCCGGGGGGCTTGCTGGTTATATCGTAAGTGACGCGGTTCACGCCGCGCACTTCGTTTATTATCCTGCCCGACATACGGGCGAGCACGTCATAAGGCATGGGGTACCAGTCAGCGGTCATGCCGTCAACGCTGGTAACGGCCCTTAGGGCGCAAACGCTCTCGTAGGTGCGCTCATCGCCCATAACTCCCACGCTCTGTACGGGCAGCAGCACCGCAAATGCCTGCCATATTTCGTCGTACAGGCCAGCGTTTGTGATTTCTTCGATATAAATATCATCTACCTTGCGGAGTATGTCGAGGCGCTCTTTAGTTACATCTCCAAGTATCCTGATGGCCAGGCCCGGGCCCGGAAAAGGATGCCTGCCGATGAACCATTCCGGTACGCCGAGTTCGCGCCCTACCCTGCGGACTTCATCTTTGAACAGTTCGCGGAAAGGTTCGATTATTTTCAGGTCCATTTTTTCGGGCAAACCGCCCACATTGTGATGGCTTTTGATCGTTACCGAGGGGCCTTTAACCGATACAGACTCAATCACATCGGGATAGAGAGTTCCCTGGGCAAGCCATTTAATGCCCTCTACCTTTTTGCTGTGCTCTTCGAAAAGTTCTATAAAAGTATTGCCGATTATCTTGCGTTTCTTTTCAGGATCTGTCACTCCGGCAAGCCTTGATAAGAACAGGGCGCTGCCGTCGATTACTTCCATGGGTATTTCGAAGTTTTCATTAAAAAGCCTTTCAATTGTTTCGCTTTCGCGGGATCGCATAAGCCCGGTATCGATATGTACGCAGTAGAGCCTGTCACCAATCGCCTTATGCAGCAGTACTGCCGCTACAGTGGAATCTACTCCGCCGCTCAGCGCGCAAATGACTTTCTCATTGCCTGTTTGGGCCTTAATTTCTTCCACTTTCTGATCAATAAATGAAAGCGCATCCCATTTTTCTTTGCAGCCGCAGATATTTCTGACAAAATTTTCCAGTATCTTTTTGCCGCGGTCACTGTGGTGTACTTCCGGGTGGAACTGTACCCCGAATATACTTCTGTCAGGTGAGCGAACGGCGCATATAGGCGAATTATCTGAGTGGGCGATAATTTCGTAACCTTCGGGTGGTGTTTCCAGCGCGTCGCCGTGGCTCATCCAAACCACTGAACCTGTATTAACACCTTTGAAAAGATCTTCATCGGAATCTATGAGCAGCTCCGCCCTGCCGTATTCACGTTTGGCAGCGGTATCCACTTTGCCGCCTTTTGTGTAGGCAAGCAGCTGAAGCCCATAGCATATACCCAAAACCGGCACTCCCATTTCAAAAGGATCGAACGCGGGATGAGGCGCTCCCTCGGCATATACGCTCGAAGGCCCGCCGGATAATATTATTCCGTTTGGCTTTAATCCCGATAACTCTTCTTTAGAAATCGAAAAAGGATGAATTTCCGCGTATATGCCTAATTCCCTGATTTTGCGGGCTATAAGCTGTGTATATTGTGATCCGAAATCAAGTATGACTATCTTTTCTTTTATTTCCATTCTAATTTAGTTGCAGTATATTTTTAAAAAATTATTACAAATATAAGAAAAAAGGCCGCCCTTTTAAGAGCAGCCTATTTAAAAAACTAGTTTGTTTTATTCTTACTGGAATTTCAATGTACCTACTGATTTCTCAAATACCGGCAGATAATCATTCTGCTCGGGTACGTACCAGTTCATTGTAATCCTGTATAGCTTATCATTATGCAGCGCGAAATAAACACGGCTTTTAACCTCTGATGTCGGCTGATAATTCAAACTGTAAGCTGATTTTCCGCCAAGCTGTATTTCCTTTGGAGCGGAGGCGTTTGAATAAGAGCCTTTAAGATCGTTTACAATCTTTGCAAGGTCTGTCTGGCCTTTGGAATCGAGAATGTCAACCTGAATATTGCAATCGCCTCTTCTGTCACCAATATAGTTAACAGAGTATTCAGTCCCCTGAGTATTCAGTCTTTCTGCATTGAAGTTCTCAGGTATCCTGACAGTAAAGCCCTGTCCTGATTTTGCAGTCAGGTTTTCTGAAGGAGGCTCAGCTTCTTCCGAGACTGTAATTGTATCAGGCAGATTTTCAGGCTTTTGTGCTAACTGTATTGAATTCACGATCTCTTCAAATTGTGATCCGTACATTTCCCATGTATTATCAAATGATTCAATAGTTACAACAGTAGCAACTATGCTGTCTTTTGTACCCACATATGTCTCACCTTTGAATAGGCCGCCTTCAAGTTCAAATTCATAAGCAAGCTTATGCATGGGATTACCGTTGATCGTAACTTCTTGCGTTGTATATAGTTCAGGAGCAAATATCTTGGATGCTTCGAGTATATCCAGGAAAGTCCTGTTAGTATCGATATCCATAACTATGAGATCAACCTTGCCACCGGGGAATCCGTTTGTATTGTAATCAATAAATCTTTCTCTGGTCTGTTCATTAGTGAAAGCTACATATCTTTTCCCGGGTTGGTCGGAAGTCATCCAGTTGGCCGGATACTTGATAGAAAATCCAGTAATAGCATCATTGTGTGTTTCCAATTTTTCGATCGGAATCGGCTTTGGGCCACTGTCGCAATTCCAGGCAAAGAGGGCCAGGAATAGTAAAGCTAACGGCATCGCAATTATTTTCTTCATCCTTAATCCTTTAAATAGTAATAAAACAAGATTTAATATACAAACAGCACTATCTTTTTCCATCAATAATCTAAGCCAAATTAGTGAAAATAAATAAAATATCATAATTTTTTAAACCGCTGGTAACTTACTAATATTATAAACGTCTAAAAACTAAAGCATATAATTCATTTGTCTTAATAGGAGGCGGACTAATGAAATTTTTACTCTTAATTCTTTTTATAGTGATTTCATTTTATGAAGCAGGCTCTCAAACACGTGTTGTCATTCAAAACGGCGAAGAGTACATCGGCTATATCCTCTCTAAAAATGATGAAAACATAGAGATGCAAACTCAATCTGATGTTAACATCAAGATTTACAAAAAAGATATAGTTGAAATTGAAAATCTTTACAGTTGGTTTAATCTTACAAATGGTGATAAATTTTACGGCCATATCATTGAATCACAAGCCGACCATTATATTGTTCGAACTAAGGGTGGTGTTGAAATTAAAGTATTCAAAGATGAAATCTTTTATTTTGACCCGCAAAAGGAAAACTACAAACCCGAACATCCCGTTGCCGGTTTTACAGCTTCAACCCCGGGATTGTTCAACCTTGTTTTAGGGTATAATTTTTCAGGAATCGGAGGCCTTCGAGCTCAGGGCGGTTATTTAAATGACGACAGATATTCCATTCAGGGTGATTTTTTGTTTGAGCTTTATGAAAATAAAGACTGGCAGCATAATTTGAGCATATCGTTCGGGTTTTACAGATTTAATAAAAGAGAGCCCGCTTATTTAGGCTTTAACTATGATTTAAATTATAGGGGAATTTTCGGCCAGGTAGGATGGGCTCATGACCTTAAGGGCCTGGAAACAGGTTTCATATTTCAAATAGGCTATTTATATAGGTTCAATCATCCCTAATTGATCATACTAAAGAAAAAGCTGTCCCTGAAAAGAGACAGCTTTTTTTATGAAAAATAATTTCTACGAATGATCAGCTGATCTCCCAGAAATCATCGCCTTTAAGAAGTTCGTAGAGGTCGCTTTCGCCTTTTATTTCTTTAGCTCTTTTTATCTGTTCTTCTACCTTTTGGTCGTACGGCGGAGTCTCTATACTAAGGAAAACACCTATAGGCCTTGGAAGAGTCTGATCGAATGTCATATTCGATAAAATATAAGCCAGGTTTGAATCCTTTTCATTGTGAACGAGTACGTCATCAATAGACCATCTGCTCTCATTAAGGTCTATTATAACAGGGGTCAGGCCATCCATTCTGATTCCCTTATCCTTGTTATTGCCAAATACCAAAGGTTTATCATGCTCCAGCATGACGGTCTTTTCTTCTCTGACATCCTTTCTCGTGAAATCATCAAATGCTCCTTCATTGAATATCACGCAGTTAGCGTATATCTCAACAAATGAGAATCCTCTGTGCTGTTCAGCTCTCTGGAAGAGATATTGCAGCATTTTAGGATCTTTGTCAAATCCGCGGGCCACAAATGTAGCTCCGGAACCAATAGCGAGATTAGACGGGTTAAAAGGATCATCCAGCACGCCGAGAGGCGAGGATTTGGTTATCTGCCCGGGACGGGAAGTAGGCGAATACTGGCCTTTAGTTAATGAATAAACTTCGTTGTTGAACATAAGCACATTGAAATCCACATTTCGGCGGGCAGCATGGATCATATGATTGCCGCCGATACTGAGGCAGTCACCGTCGCCGGTTGCAATCCAAACACTTAGGTCGGGCCTGGCCACTTTAAGGCCGCTTGCTACTGCTAATGCCCTGCCGTGTATGGAATGGAATCCGTAGATATCAATATAATAAGGAAAGCGGCTTGAGCAGCCTATACCCGAGATAAACACCATTTTTTCCTTGGCAATACCCAGAGTAGGCAGTATTCTTTGTACCTGGTTAAGGATTGAATAACCGCCGCAGCCTGCGCACCACCTGACATCTATATCGACTTTAAAATCTTTGGGCGTATATGCCTTTGTGCCCACGTGAGGCTTAAGGATCAGGTCCTGCAAAATCGAATTCATAATTTATTTGCCCTCCTTTTGGCCGAGAAGTTCGCGCAGTTTTTCTTCTACTTCCCTTGCTTTGAAAGGAAGTCCCTGCACCTTATTCAGGCCAATAACGGGAATAAGATATTTTGACTGAATAATGGTTTTTAATTGTCCTAAGTTCATTTCGGGAACGAATATGCGTTTGAATCTATTTAGAATTTCTCCGAAATTCCTTGGGAATGGGTTCAGATAATTCAGGTGCACGTATGATAATTCCTCTCCTTCAGCCCTGAGCTTATCATAAGCGGTTTTAACCGCTCCATAGCTGCTTCCCCATCCGACAATCAGCAGGTCGCCTTCGTGTTCGCCCCAAACAATGGCATCGGGAATATCATTCTCGATGTTGGCGATTTTCCTGGCTCTTGTTTCGACCATAAGCTGGTGATTTGCCGGGTCGTGGCTGACAAGGCCTGTGATATCTGCTTTTTCAAGCCCGCCAATCCTATGCTCGAGGCCTTCGGTACCTGGAATCGCCCACATGCGGGCCAAAGTTTCAGGGTCCCTTTTGTAAGGAGCAAAATTATCTTTATCAGTTTCGAATTTAACTGAAATATCCGGCAAATCTTCCGGCCTGGGTATTTGCCATGGTTCTGAACCCTGCGCGAGATAGCCGTCAGTTAAAAGAATTACCGGTGTCATGTATTTAATAGCAATCCTGGCCGCTTCGATAGTCATGCGGAAACAGTCTGAAGCGCTTCTTGCCGCGATTATCGGAAGAGGAGCTTCGCCATGCCTGCCATACATTGCTATGAAGAGGTCAGACTGCTCGGGCTTTGTAGGGAGCCCTGTGCTGGGGCCTGCTCTCTGTACGTCAACTACCAGCAGCGGAAGTTCGAGCATAATGGCAAGGCCAAGAGCTTCGACCTTTAGCGAGAGTCCCGGGCCGCTCGTTGTTGTAGCGGCAAAATACCCGCCGAATGAAGCGCCTATCGCGGAGCATACACCGGCTATTTCGTCTTCGGCCTGTAAATGCTTAACCCCGTGCTGTTTATATCCTGAAATAAAATGCAATATCTCTGTTGCAGGCGTAATCGGATATGACCCCAGGAATAAGGGTAAATTTGCTTTTTCTGCCGCAGCAACAAGGCCCAAAGCTACAGCGTTATTGCCTGTAATATTCCTGTAAAGGCCTTTAGGTAGCTGCGCTGATTTAACTCTGTACTGCACGGCCATTTCCTGCCTTGAAGCTCCATAGTCATGTCCGGCTTTCAATGCTCTTATGTTTGCTTCGAGTACATCCGGCTTGCGTCCGAATTTCTCATGGAGCCAGCCTATCGTCTGATCTAAAGGCCTTGAAAAAAGCCAATAGGTAAGCCCCAGTGCAAAGAGGTTTTTCGTTCTTTCGACTATTTTCTTTGATAAGTTCATATCCTTCAGTTCTTCATGCACCATTTGAGTTATATTGATCTTGAAGAGCTGATATTCATTTAATGTATCATCCTCGAGAGGATTCTGATCGTATTGAGCTAAAGTAAGGTTCTTTTCACCGAACCCGGCAGAATTAGCTATTATAATACCGCCTTTTTTAACATTCGGAAGATTCACCTTTAAGGATGAAGCGTTCATTGCTACAAGCACATCGATCACGTCGCCCATAGTATTGACCTTCTGGCTTCCGAAATGTATCTGGTAAGCGCTTACGCCATATAGCGTGCCCTCGGGCGCCCTTATTTCCGAGGGGTAGTCAGGGAAGGTATTGACATCATTGCCAAGGCTTCCCGAAGTATTTGAAAACTGGGTGCCGGTCAGCTGCATTCCGTCACCGGAATCGCCGGCGAACCGGACAGTTACCTCATTGAGATATTCAATTTTTTTGTCCATCGTATAAAACGCCGGAAATATTTGAAATAATTAAATATTAAAGATTTATGTGCGATTGCAAAATCTTTGGAGTGCAAATTACCCACTTTAATAAGAAATAGCAAGTATAAACTTAACATAAAATTTACAGGGCAAAATAATAAGAAGGAATTAATAATATTCCGGTATTTGTTATTAAATAATGGAAATATCTGATTAATAAAAAAATCCCCGGTTTTCTTTGGCCGGGGATTTTTTGTGATTTTATTTCCACATGGATTAGTGACTCAGTTTG
Source organism: uncultured Hyphomicrobiales bacterium (assembly GCA_964544155.1). GTDB lineage: Bacteria > Bacteroidota > Ignavibacteria > Kapaibacteriales > UBA2268 > CAZJAH01. The sequence goes on from CAZJAH010000002.1 coordinate 96,560, forward strand.
TATTCAGTCAGAGCTTTCATATATTGAGCTCTTTCGAATACTTCGGGCTGCCGGGTGCGCTTCTGGCACATGCTCCCCTGCATTATTTGTACTGATTCGTATTCATGCTCTTCGAGCCATTGAGCCATTTGGTCGTGAATTGTCGTTATCTGGCCGATACCGTGCTTGTAAATTGTTGAACAAAGCTGAGTTACATTAGCTCCGACCATCAACAGTTTTAGAACGTCAAATCCGGAGTTAATTCCGCTTGTAGCGGCAAAATCAACATTGATCCTGTCTTTAAGTATTGCTATCCAGCGCAGAGGAAGCCTCATTGCTGTTGAATGGCTCAAAAGTATATGCGGTTCAACTTCAAGTTCCGCGAGGTTAATATCCGGCTGATAGAACCTGTTGAAGAGTACCAGAGCGTCAGCGCCGGCTTCTTCAAAGCGTTTGCCCATATAAGCCATATTAGAGAAAAAGGGGCTGATTTTCAGAGCAATCGGTATGTTTACTGTTTTTTTAACGGCAGTTAAGATATCAATGTAATTTTGCTCTATCTGTTCGCTTTTTACATTCATCGCGTTGGGAATGCTGTAAATATTCAGTTCGATAGCATCAGCGCCGGCTTCTTCGTATTTTTTTGCGAATTCAGTCCATCCGCCCATGCTCGCTCCGTTTAGGCTTGCTATAATGGGAATATCGACAGCTTCTTTAGCTTTTTTAATGTGGTTCAGATATTCTTCAGGCCCGAGTCTGTATTCATCAGGTTCCGGAAAGAATGAAAGCATTTCGGCATAGTTTTCAGTACCCATTGTTGTGGCATAGTGCAGCTCATGCTGCTCATGAACAAGCTGCTCTTCGAATAATGAATGAAGTACAACTGCAGCTGCCCCTGCGTCTTCCATTTTCCTTATGTTTCCTATATCCTCGGATAATGGAGAAGAACCAACCATCAACGGCGATTTCAGGGTCATGCCCAGATATTTTGTTGTTAAATCCATTTTTAACTCCTGTTTATTTTATTATCAATTTTATATCGGGTTAAAAGAGGCGGACGTCATACGCCCGCCTCTATTTAATTTATTTCTTTTCGCCGTTTTGAATGGAAATATCTTTGAATTTCCTTTCAGACATATACTTATAATCTTCGTATCTTTCTTCCACGTTGATCTGTGCCTGCTCGAATAGCCTTTTAGCGATTTCAGGCCTTGATTTGGTTAGCATCTTGAACCTGTTTTCGGAATTAAGGTATTCTGCCACCGGTTTTTTAGGCGGTTTCGAATCGAGCGACAGCGGGTTTTCGCCGATAGCTATCTTTCTCGGGTCGAACCTGTAAAGCAGCCACTGGCCAGAATCAACAGCGAGTTTCTGCCTGCTCAGAGGCCTTGACATATCGATACCGTGAGCTATACAGTGCGAGTAGGCGATAATTATTGAAGGGCCGTCGTATGATTCCGCTTCAAGGAACGCCTTCAGCGTTTGGTCGTCTTTGGCACCCATAGCTACTGAAGCTACGTACACATTACCATAAGCCATTGCCATCATGCCGAGATCTTTTTTCTTGGTCGGTTTACCGCCGAATGAAAATTTAGCTACAGCGCTGAGAGGTGTAGCCTTTGAAGTCTGACCGCCTGTATTCGAGTACACTTCTGTATCGAGAACAAGGATGTTAACGTTTTTGCCTGAAGCTATAACGTGGTCGAGGCCGCCGTAGCCGATATCATAAGCCCAGCCGTCGCCGCCGATGATCCAGACGCTCTTCGTAACGAGGTAATCGGCAACTGTTAAAAGCCTTTTGGCTTCGGGTTTTTCTATATTTTTTAGCTTCTCTTTCAATTCGCTGATTCTTTCACGCTGTGCCTGAATGCCTGCTTCGTCAGTCTGGTCGGCGTCAAATATACCTTTAGCGAATTCCTGGTCGATATCATTTGAATCAACCAATGCTCTGAGATAAATTGTGGCAATTTCATTCTGCTTATCGATAGCAAGCCTGTATCCGAGTCCGAATTCTGCGTTATCTTCAAAAAGCGAGTTTGACCATGCCGGCCCTCTGCCGTTTTCATCAACTGCCCAGGGAGTCGTCGGCAGGTTACCGCCGTAGATCGATGAACAGCCCGTAGCGTTGGCAACAATTGTCCTATCGCCAAATAGCTGTGATACAAGCTTGACGTAAGGAGTTTCGCCGCAGCCTGTACACGCTCCCGAGAACTCAAAGAGCGGTCTTTGGATCTGCTGCTGTCTGATATTTGTAGTTTTCAGTTTAGTCCTGTCCATATCCGGAAGCTTAAGGAAGAAGTCCCAGTTAACGGCTTCTCTTTCCCTATATTCTTCGTGAGGCTTCATGTTGAGCGCTTTAAGAGCGGTATTTGATTTATTCTTAGCCGGGCATACTTCTATACAAACGCCGCAGCCTGTACAATCTTCAGGAGCCACCTGCACGATGTATTTATATCCGTTCTCTTTAAATTCCTTATCCCTGGCATCAATTGAAAGGAAGGTATCCGGTGCGCCTTCAAGCTCATTTTCAGCAACAACTTTGATCCTCACTGTTCCATGGGGGCATACCATGGCGCATTTACCGCACTGTATACATACTTCAGGATCCCAAATAGGAATTTCGAGGGCTATATTTCTTTTCTCCCACTGTGTAGTAGCTATGGGCCATGTACCGTCAACCGGGAACTTGCTCACGGGAATATCGTCGCCACGGCCGGCTATGATCTCGCCGATAACTTCTCTAACGAATTTCGGAGCCTGTGCCGGTACGGGAGCGTGAAGATTGAATTTAGAAGTAACTTCTTTCTGAACTTCTACTTCGTAAAGATGTTCGAGGGTATTATCAACGGCACGAAGGTTCATTTTAACGATCTCATCGCCTTTCAAACCGTATGTTTTCTTGATCGAATCCTTAATGGCGGCAATTGCTTCATCGCGGGGCAGTACGCCCGATATGGCAAAGAAACATACCTGCATCACTGTATTTATGCGACGCCCCATTCCGCTGGCTTCTGCTACGCTCTGCGCATCGATAGCGTATACCTTTATTTCTTTGTCGATTATTCTTTTTTGATATTCTTTAGGAAGCCTGTTCCAAACTTCTTCTTTTTTCCAGGGTACGTTAAGAAGCAGTGTTCCGCCACTTACGAGATTCTGAACAACATCGAACTTCTCGAGAAATACTGTCTGGTGTACAGCCACAAAGTTCGATTTGTTGACTAGATAAGGCGAGCGGATCTGCTCAGGACCGAACCTGAGGTGAGATACCGTCAGTGCGCCTGCTTTCTTTGAATCATATACAAAATAGCCCTGAGCGTAATTATTTGTATTTTCGCCAATGATCTTGATCGAATTCTTATTAGCGCCGACAGTACCATCGGAACCAAGCCCGTAGAACATGGCGCGGACGACTTTTTCTCCCTCAACACTGAAGTCCGGGTCGAATTCAAGGCTTGTGTTGCTGACATCGTCTTTTATCCCGACAGTAAAGTGATTTTTCGGTTTATCGGCTTTAGCGTTGTCAAAAACTCCCTTAACCATAGCCGGAGTAAATTCTTTAGAAGAAAGCCCATAACGTCCGCCAATTATCTTCGGAGCATCTTTCAGGCTTCCGTAACCGAGTTCCATACCTTCGCGTATGGCATTAACTATATCGAGGTATAATGGCTCGCCGGGAGCGCCTGGTTCTTTAGTCCTGTCAAGTACGGAAATTGTTTTAACTGTTTCAGGCAGAGCATTCATGAACCTTTTAATATCAAATGGCCTGAACAGCCTTACTTTAATTAAACCGGTTTTTTCGCCCTTCCTGTTCAGGTAATCAACAGTTTCGTGGCCTGTTTCAGCACCGGAGGCCATAAGCACAATAACATGCTCGGCATCGGATGCGCCCACATAATCAAAAAGATGATACTGCCTGCCCGTGAGTTTAGCGAATTTATCCATATTATTCTGAACGATATCAGGGCATGCTTCGTAGAATTTATTGATGGCTTCTCTGTTCTGGAAGAATACGTCAGGATTCTGTGCCGTACCTCGTATGTACGGATGGTCGGGTGATAATGACCTTTCCCTGTGCTTAGCTATAAGCTCATCGCTTATCATTTCTCTCATCAGGTCTTCCGGGATCAGTTCAATTTTTGATACTTCATGCGAAGTCCTGAATCCGTCAAAGAAGTGTAGAAACGGTATTCTCGATTCGAGTGTAGAAGCCTGAGCAATGAGAGTTAAGTCCATAACTTCCTGTACTGAAGCGGCGCCAAGGAAGGCAAAGCCTGTAGTACGGGCGGCCATGATGTCACTGTGGTCTCCAAAAATCGAGAGAGCGTGTGTGGCAAGAGATCTTGCCGATATATTGAATAATGCCGGTGTCAGTTCGCCGGCAATTTTGAACATATTCGGAATTTTTAGCAATAAGCCCTGTGAGGCTGTAAAGGTAGTGGTAAGCGCGCCTGCCTGTAGCGAACCGTGCACAGCGCCTGCGGCGCCGCCTTCGCTCTGCATTTCTTCTACTTTAGGGATATTACCCCAGATATTCTTGATTCCCTTGGCTGACCACTCGTCAGCCCATTCACCCATATTGGAGGATGGGGTAATCGGATAGATCGCGCAGACCTCGTTCACACGGTAGGCAACATAAGCCGCGGCCTCGTTACCGTCAATCGTCACAAACTTTTTTTCACTCATATAATTATACCCCTAAAAAAACATGTATAAAATCACTATGCGATCATAGTTTATATTCTTTGTAAAAATGTCTTCTAAGACATATAAAAATAATCAATTTTCAGGACTTTTCAGAATTATTATAAAATAAGAAATGAGTTTAACCGTTTAGGCTTGATTTTTTTAAATGCTTAGCTGCGGCTAACTTATGTATGCTTTTTAATTATAGAATGGCTTTGAATAATGCCGCACATCAGAAAATCTTTGGGCAATAATCAGTTAAATACATGTACATCAAGCATTTCTACGAGAATTGCTAATAAAAAGGAATAAAACAGATTGAATTTGGTAAACTGCACTGCCGCATGATCCCGGTGTTCTTTATTGATTTTTTTTTGTAGTATTATCGTTTGAGTTAGGGTGCCTGTTAAAATTACGGAAAAAACAATAATATGAGTATCCCATAAATTATAGGATATTTCCACCCATCCCCATATAAGCATGGCCACGAATAATCCAGCCACATATCCGGCAATATTCGACAATAACAGTACGATAAATTTCATATTTGCAAATCTATTTAAAATCGGGCAATTAAAAAAGCAAATACCTGTCAGATATTTGCTTTTTTTTTTCTATATTTTCAGATAATATTCTTTTACTGTATGCCTGCTCTACTGTATGCCTGCTCTGTCATCAAAGGGAATAATACTGTATTTAACGAGATCGTCCACACACAGCCGTTTCCCGCCTATGAATCGTTTATTATAGTAAGTACTTTTCAGAGAACTGACCGTAACGCCGTATCTGGAACTGGCGTGCGCGAAAAGGCTGTCTCCCAGATAAATACCTACATGAGAAGGAAAACGCCTTGTATAAGTATGGAAAAATATCATATCGCCAAATTCGAGTTCTTCCATTTCGATTTTTTCTCCAACTCTGTACTGCTCGCGGGCAGTCCTTGGAAGCATTATTTCGCTGGTGGATTTGAATATTTCCCTGATAAAGGCTGAGCAGTCAATAGCTCTTTCGCTTGTGCCGCCAAAGCGATAGGGTGTGCCGAGCCAATCCATTATTTCATCCATGATGTCAGTTTTTTGGATGCCGCTCTGGGTTACCTGAAAGTCCTCACCTTCTTCGGCATAAGATAGCCATAAAGTGCGGAAGGTTTCCATATCAACGGTAACGTCGTCTTCCATTTCCAATTCTTCAATATTTTCACCTCTTTCGCCTATCTCGCTGTCTTCATTCAAATCTTC
>CAZJAH010000002.1:102559-141964 GCA_964544155.1 uncultured Hyphomicrobiales bacterium
TCTTCATTCAAATCTTCCATATTGGCAGCGCAGGTTAGTTCCTCAATTTCGGAATCACTATTTAGGATTATATTCATTGTATCGTTATCTATTGCCAAAGGTTCCAGGCCGGCAAGTTCGGAAACGGTTTCAGAATTAGTGCGTATAATTTCAATTGCCTGTTGTTTAGTTAACTTAGGATTGTAGCGCCTTCTGGCCTCCGCATCCATCGCAGAAATGATAAATATTATTAAAATTAATACACAAATAAGCTTATTAGCCTTTAAACAGTAATTAGCCGACATAAATCTGTCCTAATTTGTTATAAATATTCTTATCGCGCCGATATTTATTCGTTATTTTAAACGGCTGTTCGATTGCAAATAATCCTTTTCGATGAATTGTGTGCAAAAAATTTCACAATAAGATTAATCAATTAACAAAAAAAATTTCTTTTAGAAAAATAAAATTTCTAATATGAACATATGTTAATTCTTTCAAAATAAAATAATTCTTTAAAATAAAAAACCATTATTTCTATTTATTACAATTATTTATTTACATTTCAGGTATAACCTTAAGTCGAAAATATATTGTATCTGACATAAAAATGTGGAAAACTTTTTCCGCTTTTTTTGTCGTTTTAACGCAAATAATCTTAAAAACTTACAGGCTCTTTAGAGTTTTATTAGTATAATTAGCTCATGTTAATTAAATTTGAAATTTGGTAATAATTATTAACGTAAAGAATTATGAAGACAGCTTCAGTACAATTCAGGCCGAAACTATTTAAAATCGAAGAAAACCTTCTGAGAATAGGGGATTACGCTCAATCGACAGAAGCTGACTTAGTGGTTTTTCCTGAATTGTGTACCAGCGGTTATTATTTCAAATCAAGAAAAGAAGCCGAAAAGCTAGCTGAACACAGTTCAAGTGACAATTTCAGATATTTTCAGCAGCTTTCAACAAACCTTAACCGGATACTGGTAATCGGATTCCCGGAAAAAAGCGGCGATAATCTGTATAATTCCTGCGGGCTGTTTTTCCCGGATATGCAGTACACTAGGGTTTACAGAAAAACTCATTTATTCTACAGGGAAAAGTTCGCTTTCGATCCGGGCAATAGCGGCTTTTTTATAGTTGATTATCCGGATATGGATATCAGGATAGGGGCAATGATATGCTATGACTGGCGCTTCCCGGAAGCGGCAAGGACACTCGGCCTTCTGGGAGCGGACTTAATAGTGTGCCCGTCTAATCTCGTAACTGATGTATGGCATATTTCAACACCGTCACGGGCTTTGGAAAACAAGGTATATCTGATAGTTACCAACAGGGTAGGCACTGAGAAAAGAGATGACGATGAGCTGGTTTTTAACGGCAAAAGCTCTATTTATTCATACAACGGGAGTGTTTTGGCTCAGGCATCCGAAAGTTCGGAAGAAATAATTTTCGCGGAAATTGAACCGGAAAAAACAAGAAATAAGGCTTTTAACGAATTTAATGATATATTCGGGGACAGGCGCCCTGACTTTTACATAAGATAATAATATGTTCAGCACTGTAAAAAAAATTCACTTTGTAGGAATTGGCGGTATCGGCATGAGCGGTATTGCCGAAATTCTATTAAACCAGGGATTCGATATCAGCGGCTCTGACCTGAATCAATCTGAAAATACGGATTATCTCGAGAAAATAGGAGCGAAAATCCACATAGGACATTCTGCCGATAATATCGGTAATTCCGAGGTTGTAGTTTATTCTTCGGCTGTAAAGCCTGAAACAAATCCTGAAACCGCGGCAGCCGCGGAGAAAAAAATCCCGATCTTAAGACGCGCCGAAATGCTGGCAGAAGTTTCCAGGCTTAATTATACTATTGCCGTATCCGGAACTCACGGAAAAACTACGACAACGAGCATGGCCGGATTGGTTTTGATGAAATCCGGAGTCGACCCGACTGTAATTGTCGGCGGAAGGCTTAAAGACCTGGGCGGCACCAATGCCAGGCTCGGCAAAGGCGAATGGACAGTAGTAGAAGCAGATGAATATGACAGGTCTTTCCTGCAGCTTACTCCCACCATAGCCGTTATTAATAATATCGAAACCGAGCATATGGATATATACAGGGATTTCGCCGACTTAAAGGATACATTCACCGAATTTGCCAACAAAGTGCCATTTTACGGGGTTGTAGCCTTAGGGCTGGATGATCCCGGTGTAAAAGAAATTTTCGCGCAGATAAATAAAAAGATCGTAACTTACGGGCTATCCAGGCATTGCGATATAAGAGCCGATAGTATTAGATTTGAAGGCAGAACTGCCAGATGCACCGTTTATGAATCTGAAATTGAACTTGGAGAGCTGGCCATTAATATTCCGGGAATACATAATATAAAAAACGCCCTTGCCGCAGTGACTGTGGCCAGGCAGCTCGGTATAGAATTCAATAAGATAGCTTTGGCGCTATCGGAATTTAACGGGGTATTCAGGCGCTTCGAGATTAAAGGAGAAAGAAATGGAACCATAGTGATCGATGACTATGCCCATCATCCCACGGAAGTAAAATCCACTTTGAAAGCAGCCCGAAGAGCCTGGAAGGACAGACGCATTATTTGCGTTTTTCAGCCCCATACTTTTTCGAGGACAAAAGCGCTTGCCAAAGAGTTCGGTATGTCATTCGATGATGCCGACCTTTTGGTCATAACTGATATTTACCCTGCCAGAGAGCAGCCTATCGAAGGAATTACAGGTAAAACCTTAGCCGACGCTGCACTGCAATCCGGGCACGGGAATGTCAAATATATTCAGGATTTCAATACTCTGCCATTTGAATTAAGTAATATGGCAAAGGAAAACGACGTCCTTATTACGATGGGAGCCGGAAATATTTGGAAAATTTCCGATATAATGGTTAAAGAATAATATTATTCATTTATAATAAATCATGATCAATTAAATGAAACTTGATAATTTTAAAAATTCGGAAAAAGGTATAATGAAAAAATTATACGGATTCTTAGCTTTAATAAGCCTGCTGGCAATAGCAGCCTCAACTGCGCCCGCAGAATCACCTGCCTACGACAATGAGGTAATCGCGGAAGTAAACAACGAAAAGATAACTTTCGGGGATCTCGACAGGGCTTTTAAAAAGAACATGAACCGAAGCGGTAAAGGACTTAGAGATATTTCTATCGACAGCGTTTATGATTTTCTCGAGCTGTATATCAATTACAGGCTTAAAGTACATGACGCACTGGGACGCGGCTATAACAAAGACCAGGACGTTATTGATGATATTACTGAAAACAGAAGGCTTCTTGCAGAATCGTTCTTTTACGATAAAGAACTCACCGATCCTGAAGTCGAACGCTGGGTAAATATGAGAGACTGGGAATACAAATTTGCATTTATACTTATCAACAAAGAACAGAACCCCAGTGACTCGATGAAATCATACAATGAAGCTCTGGAGGCTCTCGGGAAGCTGAAAGAAGGCACGAAATTCGAAGATGTTGCAAAAGAATATTCAGATGACAGGGAATCAGCAAAGGAAGGAGGAATAGTTCCTCGTTACATAACTTCAGGTATGGTACAGAGGCCGATTGAAAATGCCATCTATAGCACTGAACCGGGTAATATCTATCCTGAACCGATTTCCACTAAATATGGTTACTTCATAATTAAAGTATTGGATAAATCCCCAAGGGTAAAGGTCAGAGCAAGCCATATACTGTTTGATAATAATGAAAATTCGGAAGATGATATTAAGAGACTGGCTGACAGCCTTATTAATGAACTGCGTGGCGGAGCTGATTTCGCGACTTTAGCTGAAAAGTTTTCTGATGACCCCGGTTCTGCCATGAAAGGCGGATATCTCGGCCAGTATTACTCCAGGTCATCCGGACTCGAGCAGACCGGCGGCCCACTGGTGGCTGACTTCGAAAATGCCCTTTTTGAACTGGAAGACGGTGAAATTAGCAATCTTGTTGTTACAAATTACGGTATGCATATAATCAAGAGAGATTCTACAAAGCAATTTGATACAGAAAAAGAAAGGGAACAACTTCGTAAACTTTACAAAAAACTGTATTTTACACAAGATAAACAGGATTTATTAGATTCCTTAGCCATTGCGAGAGGTTTTAAGATTAATGGCCCTGTATTTGAAAGATTTATAGCCTCCCTCGATACTGGGAAAACTAATAATGACACTACATGGGCTTCAAATGTACCCGATGATATTAAAGGCCGGAAACTCTTTGAAGTTTTAAACAAGGAGTTTACAGCAGGAGAATTCATCGATATAATGAACAAACCGGACATGAGAGGCACAGCGCTGAATACATCAGGAATAAAAAAAGCTATCGAGGAAACAGCCGAACCACTTGTATTCGCTGACGCTACAAAAGATCTCGAAACTATTTATCCCGAATTTGCCATGCTTATGAAAGAATTTAAAGACGGCATATTGCTATTTAAGGTTGAAGCTGAAGAAGTTTGGGAAAAGATCAGATTTGATTCCGCTCTTGCCAAAACTTACTACGACACTTTGTCGCAGAAAATCTATACTGATGAGCTTTTTGAGATTCAGGAAATATTCGTTGCTAGTGATTCATTAGCTGACCAGCTTTACAAAAGACTCCAAAAAGGCGTGCCTTTTAGCGAGCTCGCTAAAGAGCATACCCAGAGAAAGGGCTATAGAGAAAAAGAAGGTAAATGGGGCTTTCTTACTCCATCAAAGAACAAACTCGCAGAAAAAGCCAAAGAAATGGATGTTATGAAAGGACATTTTTCCGAACCCTTTGAGCATGATAACGGCTATTCCATTGTTAAGGTTCTTGATTACGAGGCTCCGAGAGAAAAATCATATGAAGAAGCAGTTCCTGATATTGCTCCGGCAGTTCAGGATATCATGCAAAAAAAACTGACCGAGGCATGGATAGCAATGCTTAAAGATAAATTCAGTGTAAACGTCTATGATAACAAAATTAAAAATATTGTAAAATCTAATTGATATTTGTGACCAGATATATGAGAAAAATTATTATTTCGGCTTTGCTTCTTCTTTCGCCTCTTGTAACTTTCGCTCAGCCGGAAGAAGGTGAAAAGCTCGATGAAATTGTAGCTGTTGTCGGTAAAGAGATCATTATGAAATCCGATGTTACAGCTCAGATAGCCATGCTCGCTCAGGTAAATCCGTCTGTGGATATTTCCGATCCGGATTTAAGAGATGAGGTGCTTAATTCGATTATTAATGAGAAACTAGTTGTGACAAAAGCTTTAGAGGATTCAGTCACGGTTACCGAAGAAGAAATTGAGCAGAGATGGGATGTTCTTCTGGAAAACCTCATAAGCCAGTATGGCTCCAGAAACAGAATTGAAAAAATTTACGGAATGTCAATAAACAGGTTGAAATACCAATACCGTGAAGAGATAAGAAAGAACTTACTTTCCAATAAGCTCAAACAGCAGAGATTCCAGGATATATCCGTATCGCCTAAAGAGGTAGAGGAATTTTTTGAGATTTATAAAGACTCTTTACAGGCAATTCCCCCACAGGTTGAACTATATCACATAGTAAGATACGTGCAGGCGGAGAATGTTGCTAAAGAAGAAGCTTACGAACTTGCCAAAAAAGTCAGGGATACAATAATCGCAGAAGATGAATTTGCGGAATTCGCTGAAAGATACAGCGGCGACCCGGCTACAGCTAAAGAAGGCGGCGACCTTGGCTGGTTCGAAAAGGGCAAGCTATTCCCCGAATATGAGCAGGCAGCTTTTGCATTGCAGCCCGGTGAGATTTCTATCCCTGTGGAAACACCTTTCGGATTTCACCTTATCCAGACTATTGAAAAAGATGAAAACAGAATAAAAACAAGGCACATACTATTTAAAATTGGCCAGTCCTCGAAGGATGTTGAAAAAACTAAGCAATTCCTGAGTTCTTTAAAAGACAGCATTAAAGCAGGACAGGATTTTGAAACTCTCGCAAAGAAGTATTCTGAAGATAAAGAAACACGAGGCTTCGGCGGTTTTATCGGAAAGGTTACACTCGATGAAATGCCGTCAAGTGTCAGAGAAATAATTTCCAAGCTGGACGCGGGCGATGTTAGTGAGCCTATACCTTATGACGCCGACAGGTCAAAACCGGCATATCACATCATTTATATTAAAAGATTCATTGAAAGCCATATGCCTGATCTGGAAAATGATTTCAAATTTTTAGAAAAGCAGGCCAAAAATTACAAGCAAATGCAGGAATACCAAGATTGGGTTAAGGAATTAAGAGATGAACTCTATTGGGAAATTAAAAAGTAAATCCCTAAATGAGTATTACTCAATAAACTAAGAGTATTACTCAATAAACTAATGCAAAAAGCCCGTTAATAATTAACGGGCTTTTTATTTATTTGGCAGTGCTTCCGGGCTGTATAGCACTAACAGCGCGCGGCTGTGATAATTGTAAATTATATATTCACTGCTTCGCCGTATGCCTGAGCGGCGGCTTCCATAACTGATTCGCTAAGTGTCGGATGAGGATGTATTGTCTTGAAGAGCGATCTGGCTGTAGCATCTAATTGCTTTGCCACTGCCAGCTCAGATATCATTTCGGTTACATCCGGGCCGATCATATGGGCCCCGAGTATTTCTCCGTATTTAGCGTCGAATACTAATTTTACGAAACCTTTTGCTTCGCCGATACCCTGGGCCTTACCATTGGCTGTGAAAGGAAATTTTCCAACTTTTACATCGTGCCCGAGTTCTCTGGCTTTATCTTCAGTGATGCCGACGCTGGCTATTTGCGGGTGGCAGTATGTACAGGCGGGTATATTATTATAATTGATGCCTTTGTCGTTTTCGCCTGCCAGATATTCGGCGAGCGCGATGCCTTCAGCCGATGCCTTATGCGCGAGCCAGGGAGGCCCTGCAACATCGCCAATGGCATAAATGCCTTCCACATTCGTGCGCATGAGCTCATCAATTTTTATAAATCCTCTGTCCATTTCAATTCCTGTTTCCTCCAGGCCTATATTTTCGATATTCGCCTGAATTCCAATGGCGTTTAAGGCTATAGCAGCGGTAATACGCTGTTCTTCGCCTTTTTTGTCCTCAAGGTTCACTTCTACTCCGCGTCCTTTGACGTTAGCTGAGAGCACTCTAGCGCCGGTCATGATCTTAATGCCTTCTTTACGGAAGTTACGCTCAAGCTCTTTGGAAATTTCCTTATCCTCGACAGGCACCAGCCTGTCCTTCATTTCTACTATAGTGACATCGGTACCCATTGAATTATAGAAATAAGCGAATTCAACACCGATTGCTCCCGCGCCCATGATTATCATACTATTGGGAATTTTATCGAGAACCATTGCTTCACGGCTGGTAATGATTTTCTTGCGGTCAACGTTAATGCCTTCGAACATCCTCGGGCGGGCGCCTGTGGCTATAATGATATGTTTGCAGCTGATCTCGTCGGTTGCTTTGCCGCTGGAGTCCCTTACTTCTACTTTACCTTTGCCTTTAATGTATCCATGGCCTTCCACGGTATCGACTTTATATTTTTTGAATAGGAACTTAACGCCGTTAGACATTTTACCGGCTACGTCGCGGCTTCTTTTAATGACTTTTTCAAAATCAATATTAACGTTTTTCACACTGAAACCGAAATCATCCGCGTGATTCAGAAAGTGCATGTGCTCTGCTGATTTAAGAAGAGCTTTTGTGGGAATGCAGCCCCAGTTAAGGCATACTCCGCCGAGTTCGGCTTTTTCCACGCAAATTGTTTTGAATCCTAATTGTTGTGCTCTGATGGCCGCTACATATCCGCCCGGCCCTGATCCGACTACAACTACATCAGCTTCGTGTTTCGCCATTTCAATATCCCTATAATCATTTTTAAAAAATATTCATTCTTATTTTTATTAATTAATTATCATTTGTTTTTTTAAATAACAATCATTAATAAACTATTGAAGGATTAATAATTAATAAATTTTATGTTTTTTCCCTGAAAAAAAATGGCTGCCCAGTTCCGAAGCCAAAACACCGCAAAGTAATATCACCGCGCCGGTATACCCCCTAATGGTCATAATTTCCGAAAAAACTATAACAGCTATTATGCTTGCTACCACAGGCTCCAGCGAAAATATCAACCCCGCCTTTACAGGGGTTGTGTATTTTTGTACCGCGGTATGTATGAAGGTTACGAGGAATGAAGCCATTATCCCGTTAAATGCCAGGGATATATACAAATTAGCGCCCGGATTGATTTTAAGTTCATGAAGCTCAAACAGTAGAAAGAAAACCAGGCATAGTGCAGCCGCTCCTATAAACTGCAGAATAACAAACTGCGCGGTCTCTGCAAATTCGGTCCTTCCGCGGGTGAAAACATCCATGTAAGTAATGTAAAATGCCCAGAATAAGGTAGAAGCGAGAGTTAGAATATCACCGAGGTTGATGGTATCTAATTCGGGATCCGTAAAAATCCAAAGCCCTATAGTGGCAATAACTACACCGACTTTTGACCAAAAGCCGATTAACTTTTTCTCTACAAGCTTATATACAAAAGGTACCAGTGGTACTGCCAGGCCGGTTATAAATGCAGATTTAGTAACGCTTGTGAATTTCAGGCCGTAAGTCTGAAGCAGGAAGCCTCCGCCAAAGAAAAAACCCAGTATAAGGCCCTGCCTGATAACATCCGGGCTTATATTTTTAAAATATTTCCCGAATATAATAATTGATAGTATAAAGGCTATTACAAATCTGAGGATAATATATAAAGAAGGATTAACATCCTGAATGCCCAATTTTGTAAACGTAAATGTTCCGCCCCAGATAAAAGTCATCGATAATAACGCCAGCTCCGCCTTCCAGGCTTTCAAACTTAACTCCTTTCCAACCCAATTATTAAAATCACCTGATATTCAGGCTGTCCTCCTCGGTACCTGCTTCGGGCAGGAATGTCTCTTCCTCAGCCTTTTTCTTCTTATTGGTATCGCTTTCCAGCGCATCCAGGTTATCCAATATCACATTCATATTGGTTTTCGCGCTGTCTGCCTGTTGCTTTTTCTTTTTTTCAGCCATTTCACGCGCTTTTTTCTCTCTCCTGAGCTTATTATAGTTTATCGATGGGATAATTGTTACACCTTCCCTCAATATACCTCTTGCTTTTAGAGTATCTAACGCTACTTCGTATCTCTCTTTATTCCTAAGCCCCCAACGGGCTTCCTTAGGTATCTGTTCCAGAGGAATGTACGCCTCTTCAACTTCCATGGGATTTTCAGGCAAATCTGCGTATCTGTCTTTATTAGATTTAAGCCATAGCCAGGGACCGTATTCTTTTATTTTGAAATCAAAATGATCGAGTATAATAACGGGGGTACCCGAAAGCGGAATTCTATTACCGGATGTATCGGTTCTAAAGCCTTTTCCCCAATTGAACAGCCATTCGGCGTCATCCATAAACTGGCGTATGCATGAGTGGGATACAGGCCTGCCCGGCATATCGAACTGATGAAAGGCGTTGCCGGCCTGGGCGTGGAAATTCCAGGTAAATGGCAGCACCCAGTTGCTGTCCAGTGACGACCTCCGAAGGCGGTCTCTCCATTCCAGGGAGTACCTGCCGGGGTAGGTCTGTGTGCGTTCCTTGCCGGTATTTGCCGCAGCAAATCTAACCAGCCTGCCGCTCTCATAACAGCCGTAGGCCTGATATTCATTGGATACTAAGATCAACTTCGGTATATCTTTAGAGCCGTGATAGTAATGAGGAAAAAGTGAATACGCATTCTGGTTATTGATTATAGTATCGGGAACTATTATGGTATCACCAACGCTAATATAGCGGAATTCCTTTCTGTTTAAAGTTTTGATGATCTTTTGTGGATAAGGATTTTCCTTGCTGAACGCGAATTTTTTCCTTATTTCAGATAGCTGATCTTTGTCGGCAATATAAATTTTTTCATAATTTATTTGCGGGTAAATATCGGCTTCTTTCTCTTTTTTTAATATTAAAAGAGAATCCTTCTGTGCCTGAGTAATCTTATTCTTTTTATCAGAATCATTCTCAGGCTCACTATGTTCAGATCCGCATGACATCATCAGCAATACTGCTGTCAACATGGAAATAAGGCTATATTTCATTGCTCACCGCAAAACAGAGTACATTGTATAAAAGGGCGAAAAGGCCTAATAGCCTGTCCGCCCTGCAATTTATGAAAATTTAGCCGAAAAATTAAATGAAAACGGCTTCACCCCTATCAACGATTAGTTTTCCGTCAGCATAAACAGTAGCGTCTTTGACCACGCCGTCAATATGTATCGGCACTTTATTTTTACCGCCGAGCATTAAGTTATTTCCGAACCCGAAATGAGACATTCCGAGTATTTTCTGGTCTTCAAGTATCTCGCCGGTAATTTCAGCCTTATAGTTAGTTCCAATGCCGTATTCGGCAAGTACTTTACCATAATCGCCGTATCTGTTGATGAGCCTTGAAAGCACTCTTGCTTCACCGCCGCTGCCGGAGAATTTAACGGCTTTTCCGTCTTCTATTTCGACGGTAACTGGATTTTCAATTGTAGCCATACCGCCCATTGCTCCGTCAAAAACAATAATGCCGTTGGTTTTATCCTCGATCGGAGCAAAGGATACTTCCCCTGAAGGCAGATTGCCGCTGGAAGCTATCTTACGCATGACTCCCGAACTCCCGACCACTCTTCTGCCTCTCAGTGATATGGTGATATCGGTGCCGAGGTCAGTAGTCACATGTACTTCATTCGTACGGCGCAGCAATTCGGTTAATTTATCAGTTGTTTCAACAATTCTTTCGTAATCGGCGTTAAAACATCTGACCATTGTATCGGGGGTTATGCCGGGCATAGTGCCCACTCTTACGCCCAATTTGGTAGCCTGCCTCCTTGCTTTGGTATGAGTGTATGAATGAGTTGTCGGAATAACAACAACATCTACTGTTTTCATCATTTCGCCTACGGGTTCAGGAGGTTCTTCTCCGCTGACCTTACCAACGGGCATTTCGAAATAATAGGCTTCGCCTCCGAGCTTCTGGCCGGATTCGTACAATGCAAGGCCGATTTCCCGCATGTTCTCATCACTAATCACCAGAAGCGTTTCTTCTTCCACCAATCCCATAAAATCTCTCAGAGCAAGGGTTGATGCCTTTTTTAACTGCATATTCGATACCATAAGGCTTTAATATTTTAAGTGAAAAATACATTACAAAGGTCAACTGACAAACGAATAAGTAACCGATTAGAGATATTAGTAACCTATACGTTTATCCAAAAACAATTATTTTAAAAAACTTGCCGCATGCCTTTCATCATTTCTTCCGGTCTATTATGCTGCATGCCCCCAAAAATCAAAAACCGGAAATCTTTTATTTAGCCGCGAATTCCTTCGCTCTTTCTCTCTCGCTCAGTTCAAGTCCGTGACTGTTCGGCCCGGTTTCCGCGCGCCTTAAGAGGAAGGCGAAGAATAACCCGAATAATCCTAATGATGAGAATATCCACATGCCAGCTTCATATCCTCCCGTGAAATCGTTTGTCCAGCCGATTAGTAAATTAAATCCTGCGAGGCCGATATTTTGTATCATTGTCATTAATCCGTAAGCCGTTCCCAGCCTGCTATCTTTAACCACTATGGATACTGCGGGCCACATAACCGCCGGGATCAGTGAGAATGATATTCCCATTATTGGTATTGGCACATAAAGGCTGACATCCAGGTAATAGATCATCAAATACACAGGTATAAGTATAAATGAGCCTGTCATCATGAGAACCGCTCTTTTACCTACCTTATCGGAAATAATTCCGAAAAACGGAGTCAGTACCATAGAGAAAAATATCGGCATACTTGAAACGAATCCTGCGGCATCCCTTTCAAGCCCGTGATGTATCTGGAAGAACTTGATAGCGAAAGTCTGAAACGGGAATATTGCCGAGTAAAATGTCACGCATAATGCCGTGATATACCAAAACGATTTATTGAATTTAACTATTTCTTTCAGATTTACTTTATCAGGCTCCTGTTCTTCGCCGAGTATATACTTTTTCTCAGCCGCTTTATCCAGAATGAAATAAACAACTACCGAGAATACTGATATTGCCGCGAATCCGGCAGCGAGCATTAATGGTTCCTGCCATGTTTCATAAAGCCCTCTGGCCCATCTGGGCGAATTAAGAGCAGCAAATGTACCCAGCCTGGATATGGTCAGATTAATACCGAAAGCAAATGATAATTCCTTGCCCTTGAACCATCTCGCTATGATAGTTGTCGATGCCACAATGAGCGATTCCGCTCCAAGGCCGAATATGAGCCTGCCTGTTGCCATCCATGCCAAATCGCCCTTAACGAATGTAAATAGCGCGCCTACCATGCATATAACTGAAAAAAGCAGTGCCGACTTCTTGGTTCCAAGGCGGTCAATCAATATGCCGCCGAGTAGTACCATCAGTACATTAGGGATACTGTAAATCCCCTGCAGCAGGCCGATATTACTGTCTGTAAAGCCTAACTGGCTGGTTAATACATCAGCCAGAGGCGAAATACTGTCATAGACATAGTAGTTGCCAAACATGGCAAGCGACACGAATATAAGCACAGTCCAACGGAATAAGGCCGGTGGCGCCGGCTTAGTCTCTGATATTGCAACCGGAGTCATCGAATTTTCTTCTTTAATCGGGTTTTGAAAAGAAAAGTGCTTTCTTTATTTTTCTGCAACGCATTCGAGTGGCCAAGATAAGAAATATTGAATAAATTTTAACAAATTTTTTTAATTAAATTTTGATAATCAGTTTAAAGGGGCAATTATTATAACCGCCCCTTCTATCAATAGTTAGGCAGAAATTCAAAAATATTAAATCATTTCCCTGACTTTATCCGATAGCATAGTCCAGGCGATTTTCTCGCGGTTGGGTTCGCCTTTTGCAAGCGCTTCCGCCATTTTTAAGGCCTGCTTTTTAGTTATATGCGCCGGATAAGGCGGTTCATAAGGATCAACTACTGCTTCTACTACTACCGGCCCGGGGTTATTCAGGGCGTCATCTATTACACCCGGAACTTTTTCCGGATCATCTACCGTATATCCCGCGGCGCCGCAAGCCCTGGCAAACGCGGCGAAGTCGATGGGTTCGAGTTCGCAGCCGTATTCGGGATTTCCTCCGAAGACCATCTGCTCCCATTTTATCATGGCCAGGCTGTTATTTTTAACTACGAATATCTTTACCGGCAGCTTATATTTGACTGCGGTCACAAGGTCAGCCATCAGCATTGAGAAGCCCCCGTCACCCACGAGTGCGACAACCTGCCTCTCCGGCCACTCTGCCTGGGCGCCGATGGCATAGGGCAGCCCGCAAGCCATTGAAGCCATTGTGCCCGATACAGTGTGCATCTGGCCTTTCTTTACAGGTATATGCCTCGCCCACCAAACGGTTATCGTTCCCGAATCGCAGGCAACTATGGCGTCATCTTTTAATTTTTGCCCTAGCTGCCATGCCAGTACCTGAGGTTTCATGGGTTTATCATTTCGCGTGCCTCTTTCTTTCATCAGATCATTCCATTCTTCCATACTTTTTTGTGCTTCTTTGAGGAATTTCTTGTGTCTGTTTTTCTTCAGATGACCTTTTAATGCTTTGAGTGTTGTTCTGCTGTCACCCGTTAGGCCTTCATCCACTGGATAGCGGAGTCCTATCCTTGTAGGATCGGAATCTATCTGCACGCATTTTGCCTGTCCCGGCTTTGGGTAAAATTCCATATAAGGGAATGATGACCCGACTATAAGCAGTGTGTCGCAATCTTTTATCACTTCGTAAGTAGGTTTTGTACCGAGCAGGCCTATACCGCCGGTCGTATAAGGGCTGTCGTCAGGTACTGCCGCTTTTCCAAGCAGCGCTTTGATTATTGGCGCCTGAAGTGTTTCGGCTATATCTTCAAGTTCGTTACCGGCTCCGAGAGCTCCTCTGCCGGCAAGGATGGCAATTCGTTTGCCGTCATTGAGTATATTCGCGGCAGCGCGAATGCTTTCTTCATCAGGTACAGGCCTTCTTTCAGCAAACACATTTGTCATGTGGCGGGGTACATTCCGTTGTGTTCCACTGTTTTTAAAAGGCATTGACTGTATATCAACAGGTATTGTCACGTGAGCCACACCCTTTTTCCCCAGGGCAGTCCTGCAGGCCAGATGCATGGCGTTTTCTATATGCGCCGGGCCCATAACTCTTACATTATATTCTGATACATCCTGAAATATCATATCCAGGGGTACATCCTGCTGGCCGTTTTGGTTAGTGAGGTCGTGGAATTGAGCGCCTGTTATCGCCAGTACCGGGGCGCCGTCGAATTTGGCGTCATAAAGGCCGTTGAGAAGATGTATTCCGCCAGGGCCTGCCGTAACTACACAAACCCCAAGCTTTCCTGTATATTTTGCGTATCCCGCGGCCATAAAAGCGGCAGATTCTTCATGCCGCACCTGCACAAACCGGATATCATCTTTTCTCTTACGGAGTGCTTCGAAAACTCCGTTTATGCCGTCGCCGGGCATTCCAAAAACTATATCTACATTCCATTTGTGCAGTATATCTACTAATACATCCGAAACAGTTTGTGCCATTCTAAACGCCCCTGCATTTTATTAATTTTTATTCATTATTGTATTAATTCTTTATACGCTCCTATTATGAAATAATTGTAATTCTATGATATGCAATCTGATACTGAAGTATGGGAGTTAATTCCATATAAAGCCTCTTATACTACTGTCGGCGCGCTTAGAATTCAGATTTTGTTTATACAGTTCTGATAATATTTCAATCCTGGAGAATTAGAATTAATAATCTGGGTTGCTGCTTAACTACAGGCAGCATAACACAGGCTGCAACACATATATGACATGCAGTTTATAATTGGAAATCTAGTTGCGTTTGAGTTATTAAGTTTTGGCCTGATATATAAAGATTGAATAAATAGTGTAAATAGCTCAATACAGCTCGAACTTGTGGAACCTGCATTCCAGCTTACCGTTGAAAAGAACCATTTTTTGTGAAGGCTTTAGGCCGACATTCTTTATCGCCTGCTTATCCGAGCATAGCACCCAGGCTGTTGATCCTTTGTGGTATTGCTTCAGCGAATCGCCGATATTCCTGTAAAAGCCTACCAGATCTTCAATTTCGATCCTTTCGCCATAAGGGGGGTTGATCACTATATTGCCTTCAAAATTTTCGGGATGCTCATCAAAAAAATCCCTTTTGGAAACATTAACAAATCTGTCAACGCCGGCTTTCGCGGCATTATCCCTCGTAATATTCAGGGCTTTGGAAGAAATGTCTCTGCCGTATATCCTGCATACGGGCTCTTTGATGGCTGCCTTTGCTTCATTAAGCACTCTATTCCAAAGCTTTTTATCAAAGTCCGGCCATTTCATGAACGCGAATTCGCGGTTTATACCGGGAGGAATGTTAGCGGCCTGCATCGCTGCTTCAATGCACAAAGTACCTGAACCGCACATGGGATCAAGGAAATCTTCATTTCCGTCCCAGCCTGACAGCTTTACCATGCCCGCGGCCAGTATTTCGCTTAATGGCGCTTCGGCCTGTCCTGTCCGCCAGCCGCGCTTATGCAAAGAGTCACCGCTTGAATCGAGGTAAATCTCACAGTCCTCCATAGAAATATGTACATGCAGGTTGATATCAGGGTCTACACGGTCGATATTCGGGCGGGCGCCCTCCTTATTTCTGATCTTATCAACAATGGCGTCCTTGACTTTTAGTGCTGCAAAGTTTGCATGATTGAAATTTGGCGAATTAACAGTCGCTGATATGGCAATTGTCATGTCAGGCGATATGAGCTCATTCCATTTCGCCTCTTTGCTTCTCAGATATAGCTGTTTTTCATTCTGCACACGGAACATATGCACTGGCTTCAGTATCCTGACAGCTGTCCTGAGCATCAGGTTTGATTTGTACATAAGCTCTTTATCACCGGAAAATTTAACGGCTCGCTTCAGTTTCTGAATGTTTTCAGCGCCAATTTCTTTGAGTTCTGCTGCAAGTACACCTTCCAGGCCGTGGAAGGTCTTGGCAACCATTGTGTATTTATTATTGTTTGTTTTCAATTTTTTCAGCTAATTATTAGAAAGTCCGGTATCGTTATAATGACGTACTTTGTTTACCGCCATTTGATAAAAACCAAAAACCTTCTGAATTAATATCCGGAAGGTTGTCTTTTTAAAACTTTGCCGGTTAATTACTCTGCTGTTTTTTCCTGTTTCCCATCTTCGCTTTTGGGAGTCATTTTTAGGGATTCTTTAACCTGCTTTTCCAGCGATTCTATCAGGCTTTCATCTTCCTGGAGCAGCTTTCGGAGACCTTCTCTGCCCTGTACCCTCTCATTATTGAATGTGTACCATGATCCGCTCTTACTAATTATGCCGAATTCTGTACCTACGTCGATCAGGTCGCCCAGCCTGGAAATTCCTTCATTGTACATGATGTCGAATTCCACTTCCTTAAAGGGAGAAGCCACCTTGTTCTTAACGATCTTTGCCCTGACACGGTTGCCGACAATATCCTGTCCTTCCTTAATTACTTCTTTACGCCTGATATCTATCCTCACCGAAGCATAGAATTTAAGCGCGTTGCCGCCTGTTGTGGTTTCCGGATTACCGTAAATAACGCCGATCTTGCTTCTCAGCTGATTTGTGAATATAACGGTAGTCTGCGACCGGCCAATGGCAGCGTTGAGCTTACGCATTGCCTGCGACATAAGCCTTGCCTGCGAACCCATCTGCGCGTCGCCCATATCGCCTTCGATTTCTACCCTAGGGGTAAGGGCTGCGACTGAGTCAATGACTACTACGTCGATAGCACCGCTGCGTACCAGTGTTTCAACTATTTCGAGGGCCTGCTCGCCGAATTCAGGCTGTGAAAGCAGAAGATTATTCAGATCTATACCGAGCCTTTCAGCATAATTAACGTCAAGAGCATGTTCGGTATCAACAAAGGCGGCCAGCCCGCCTTTTCTCTGCGCTTCCGCGATAACGTGCAGGCAGACAGTGGTTTTACCCGATGATTCCGGGCCGTAAATTTCAATTATCCTTCCGCGAGGCACACCACCCACACCTATTGCGGCATCGAGCGAGAGGCACCCGGTAGAGATCGCGGGTACGTTAACAACTTTTTTATCATTGAGCCTCATTATCGAGCCTTTGCCGTGCTGCTTTTCGATCTGTTCCATCGCGAACTGAACGGCTTTGAGCTTATCGGGGCTTATCTGCTGCGAGGTTTTTTCTGCCTGTTTATTATCTTTTGCCATAATAATTTAGGGATTTATTTAGTGAGTAATAATCATACAAATATAAATAATTCGGTTAATTATCTCATAAAGCAAAGGGTAAATTAATTATTTTTTTTGGAGTTATTAGCCTACTTTTTCACAAATCAGCTTTTTATCTACCAGAGGAACCTTTAGAAAAAATGATATCCCCTGCTTATCTGATTTGAAATCAATCGAGCCGCCGTGTATGCCAATCATGTGAGTAGCGATGGCAAGGCTGAATCCTATAGCTTGCTCGCAGCTGCTCTTGGCAGACCTCAAGCCGGGATCGAATAAATTCCGCCCGCTTTCATTTGGCAGATACAGCGCTTCATCACGTAAAGTGAACTCGATCTCGTCTTCGCTTGTCTCAATTGTGAAATCTATTGTTGAATAAGAAGGAGAGTATTTTATCATATATATCAATAGATTTGTAAGTACTCGTTTGATTATTTCCTCATCCAGATAAGATTCAAAATGACTTTCCTCAAAATTCATCCTGATCTTATATCTGCCCTTTTCCATATACTGTGTATTGGAAACAACTTCTGCGCACAGAATATAAACATTTACTTTCGAGGGGGAAAACCTCATTTTGCCGATTTCCAGCTCGTTGAATGTAACAACTTCATCAAGCAGAAATTTCATTTTTCTGATTGAATCCTTGATATTGTTAAATTGAGTCTCTCTTTCTCCGGGGCTGAGCTTATCAGAATATTCAAACAGCAGGTCGGATGAAAGCGCAATAGAGGTAAGCGGTGTCCTGTATTCATGAAGTGATGATGCTATGAACCTGGTTTTCAGGTTAAAAAGCATGTTTTCGTTTTCCAGTACGGCCAGAATCTCGTCTTCCGACCTGACTCTTTGTATTGAGACCGCGTATAATGAAGCCATTCTTTCAAGCATTTCCATGTGGCTGAAATCATAATCCCTGTCTGCATTGGCGATGGCGATAATACCCATAAGCTTTTTGTTAAATACTGCCGGCACGATGCATAACTTGCGAAATTCGGTTTCCAAATTAGCAGTGCCGTTCAGCCCGATGTCGCCGGGATTATTATTCATTAATATAGGCTCATTCTTTTCAGTAAGCGCTTTGAGATATCCTTTCAGCTTGCCTGTCTTGATTTTCTTTTCCGTACTGCCGTTCGTGGTAAAAATATCATCTGTAAATGAGGGAATAATGAGCGAACCGGACTTCAGGTCGTTATATCCGACAAAGGCCAGGTTCGAACCGGTAAGTTTGAGCGCGCGCTCGAGTATGATATCGGATATTTCTTTCAGTGAAGCAAGTGACAGAATTGCTTCCGAAAGATCGGCTATGGCAAGATTTATACCCGACTGCAGGTATAGCTCTTTTTCAATTTCTTTTCTTGCAGTAATATCTTCGAATGAAATTATCTTTCCTGTTGTTTCCCCTGAGCTGTTCTTCAGCAGGTCTGTATTTGTCAAAACTATCCTTTCCAGCCCTTTTTTATTCCTGATTTTCTGTTCAAGCCCATAGCGGGGATCCGCGCTTATCACTTTAGTCAAAGTACAGCTTTCACTATTTGTAACTGAAAGAAATTCCGGGGTTTTACCCACTGCCTCTTCGGCAGAATAACCGGTTATTTCTTCCACTCTGGAATTCCAGGTTTTTATCCTGTTATTATTATCAATTGTAAAAAGGCCGCTGGGAGTTACTTTATAAAGCATCTCCGCGTTATTTTTTGCAATAAGCAGTTCTTCTTCAGCAGCGTGAAAATCTGTGACATCCCAGAATGTGCCGACAATACCAGCTATTTCGCCACCGGCATTATGATAGCAGGATTTTCGAAATACGACATTGCGCTTTCTGCCAGCATAATCTTCCACAATGGTCTCGAACATCTGTATATTATCCTCACTAAACAGCTTATCATCCGTTGAATCATATATTTTTGCGTATTCTGGATTGTAGAGGTCCCAAACGGTTTTTCCGATTATATCATCCTTGCTTTGAGCTGTAAATAATTCAAAAGCCTTGTTGCATCCTATATAGCGTTTGTCTCTGTCCTTTATATAAGCCGGCCCCGGCACGTTATCGATGAGCTTAGTATAAAGGTCGAGCCTGGAATCCATCTCTTCAATTTTGTTATTCAACCTGTCTATTATTTTATTGTTTTGTTTTGCATAAGAATTAAATTCTCTTATAACTACATATAAGAATATCCCGAAAAACACAACTGGAATCAGTACTTCCAGGATATCCATCCACAATACAGAATTTGAAACAGGAACCGGGAAACTCAATTGTGTAATGTCAGTTTCCGAAACCCTACCGGCCAATATTATAATCAACAATACGATTATACCGGAATAGATTATTTTCTTGTTTATTAACATTTTAGTGAATAGCGAACCCTGTTTTACAATAACGGTTAATTCTTATCTGTTACGCATGATCAATCGAAAATTAGCAAAAAAAACAATTCAGGATCTGTTAATATTCCGAAATCACATAAATACTTTATTATTAACACTTTATGTCATTTTTTCGGTTGATTTCTTTAGCAATTATTAACAATAGCAATCTTTAACAATCCCGCTTAAGAATGGGTTTTTTGTAATATGTATTAAATTTGTGAAATTTCACATTGCGTATTTTCAAATATTTAGTTTTGAAATTCGGTTTTTACCTGAAAACAATAATAAAATGGGAAAATAATGACAGATAATGATAAGATCATCTCAATTATTTATGAAGCTATTGAAGAGATCAATGAAGAGCTGCCAAAAAACAGAAGAGTCAAAAAGGAACCGGATACTATTTTATTCGGTGAAGGCGGCAGTATAGATTCCATCACTCTGGTAAATCTCATAGTTACTATAGAGGGCCTGATCGAGGATGAATTCGACAAAAGCGTAACCCTGGCCGACGAAAAGGCAATGTCTCAGGCAAACAGCCCATTCAGGTCTGTTGCCAGCCTCGCCGATTACACCGCGTCACTTTTGGAGGAATGATATGAATAGAATAATGATAATAACAGGCACCCGCAAAGGCATCGGAAGATACCTCGCTGAGTATTATCTTGAAAAAGGATTCACCGTAATTGGCTGCAGCCGCTCGGATAGCAACTACCGTCATGATAATTACAGGCACTTCTGCCTGGATGTCGCCGATGAAAAGAGGGTAAAAGATATGTTCAGAGCCGTGAAGAAAGACTTCGGCAGGATTGATTACCTGATCAATAATGCAGGAATCGCGTCCATGAACCATGTGCTGCTCACTCCACTCAAAACAATTGAAAAAATTTATAGCACGAATGTTTTCGGGACATTCCTCTTCTGCAGAGAAGCTGCCAAAATAATGTCTAAGCATAATTTCGGACGTATTGTAAACTTCGCGACGGTAGCAACACCGCTTAAGCTCGAAGGTGAGGCGGCATACGCTTCCTCAAAAGCTGCAGTGGAAAGCCTTACAGGGGTAATGGCCAGAGAACTGGCCGAAAACGGAATTACCATTAACGCCGTCGGGCCTACCCCGATCGAAACTGACCTAATCAGGTCTGTACCCAAAGAAAAAATGGACGCCCTGATAAACAGGCAGGCCGTAAAACGCCTGGGCGAATTCAGGGATGTCAGCAACGCCATTGACTTCTTTCTAAAAGATGAAAGCGATTTTATTACCGGACAGGTATTATTCCTGGGCGGTGTGTAATGCATTTGGATTTTCTCATAGAGAGGTTCAGGGCATGTTCAGAAAAAGAAGCCTTTGTAAGGAATGATGAATCTTATAATTACAGGGAATTCCTCTCTCTATACAGCGGATGGCGAGATTTCATAATAAAGGAATCGATCGAACCGGGTAGCGTTGTAGTGATCGAATCCTCCACAACACCGGCGGCTATAGCCCTGCTACTTGCACTGATTGATAATTCCTGCATTTGCATACCCTTTACTCCCGGGCTTCTTCCCAAAAAAGAGGAATACTTCGATATTGCGCTGGCCGAATATTCAATTAAATTAAACTACGAAACAGAGCTTATTAAAACCGGTGTAAACGCCCGACACGAGCTTTACAAAATCCTCAGGAACAGCGGCAGCCCGGGCCTGGTACTCTTTTCTTCCGGTACTGCAGGTAAAAGCAAAGCCGCCGTGCATGATATGGGAAAGCTGCTAAAAAAATACCACAAAAGCGGGAAGGATTTCAGAACCCTTGTATTTATGCAATTCGATCATATCGGAGGTGTTGATACACTTTTTTACAGTATGTCCAACGCCAGCACAATTATCACTACCGACGACCGCTCGCCTGAAACAGTCTGCCGTATGGTAGAAATGCATAAAGTCGAAGTACTGCCAGTAACGCCGACTTTTATCAATCTGCTGATAATCAGCGAAGCCTACAAGAACTACGACCTGTCCAGCCTTAAGTACATAACTTACGGCACGGAAGTAATGCCTGAATTTACCCTTAAAAAATGTAACGAAATATTCCCGGATGCCAAACTGCTTCAAAAATACGGCACCACGGAAACCGGCACACTCCGCTCAAAATCCGAAAGCTCAGGATCTACATGGGTGAAAATCGGAGGTGAAGGCTTTGATACAAAAATTGTTGACGGAATTTTGTATATTAAAGCCGATTCGGCTATGCTCGGGTATCTTAATCACGAAAGCCCATTCACGGATGACGGCTGGTTTATAACAGGCGATGAAGTGGAGCAGAAAGGTGACTACATTCGATTTAAGGGCAGAAAAACGGAGATAATTAATGTAGGCGGAGAAAAAGTTTATCCCGTTGAGGTGGAAAATGTCATACACCAGTATGAAAATGTCGTAGAAGTGACAATTTTCTCAGAAAAAAATAGTATAATGGGAAATATTGTCTGCGCTAATGTCAGATTAAAAAATAAACCTGAAAACGAAAGAAAAGAAGCGGCCAATATTAAAAAATTCTGCCGGGAAAGGCTTGAAACTTATAAAGTTCCCGTGAAGATAAATTTTGTTCATGAAGAGCAATATTCGGACAGATATAAAAAAAAGAGGCATGCTAAATGATCAGGGAATTTATCAATAACATCATACCCGCTTTCATTAGGCGGAGATACCGAGCGGCTCAGCAAAAAAAACTTAAAGAGCATGTGCGTTCACTTCCTAAATTATCCTATGAAAAATTGGAAGAAATACTTCGGGATGAGCTAGGCCTTAAAACCGGCGACAATGTATTCGTGCACAGCTCCATGGACAGGCTTAATCTGGATTTCCCTTTTTATCAGGCATTATCCGTTTTAAGAACCATTGTCGGCGATGAAGGAACACTGATTTTCCCTACTTATCCTGAGCTGACATCATACAAATTCTTAAAGGCGGGGCATATTTTCGATATAAATAAAACCCCTTCCTACACAGGAATACTAAGCGAATTTGCCAGAAGGCAGAAAAAAGCCGTCAGGAGCCTCCACCCTACCAAATCTGTAGCAGCGATAGGCCCCGCGGCCGATGAAATAACTACCTCGCACCATCTTTCTCCTTATCCGTATGATTTTAACAGCCCCTACTATAAAATATGCGAAATGGGAGCTAAGATCATCGGCATTGGTGTGATGACTACCTACCTCTCGGCTGTGCATTCTATAGATGATACCCTGAAGGAAAGATTTCCCGTAAACCCCTATCATCCGGAGCTATTCAACGCTGAATGTGTTGACACTGCGGGAAACACAGTAATAGTAAAGACTTATGCTCATAATATGAAGAAAATGAATTTCGACCTGCCGAAATATTTCGCCGATATAAACGATAAAATTTGCAGGGATATAGATATTGAAGGGATGAAGTTCTTTTCCGCCGATGCCGGCGCTATGTACAAAGAAATGCGCAGGCTGGCTGAAAATGGAATAACAATTTATTCAAAAAAATATAAAAAATAATGAGCAAAATAGCCCTGATATTGACAAACGACTGGGAGTTGTACGGTGACGGCTCCGGGGATTATTTTGAAGTACAGCATAAACCCCTGGAGAACACTCTCGAACTATTGAGAAAATACGGGGCTAATATAAGTGTAATGGCCGAAGTTCTTCAGCAGCTCACATTTAAGGATTTCGGCGTAGAGCATCATTTCGCTCGCGAGGCATCACAGGCCTGGGAAGATATTATCCGTTCAACGGTCAGACAGGGCTCAGATGTACAGCTTCACCTGCATCCGCAATGGAAGGACGCGGAATTCGGCAACGGACGCTGGAAACTCAGTATGCGCTACTGGAAGCTGTCCTCTTTATCCGAAATGAATATCATCGCCCTGATGTTAAAAGGAAAGAATTACCTGGAAAGCCTACTCAAGCCGCAGGACCATCTCTATAGATGCACATTTTTCCGGGCCGGAAATTACTGCCTGCAGCCTTCGGATAAAGTTATACGAGCAATGAAAGCGGCAGGCCTGAAATATGATACTTCAGTTACCAAAGGCCTTAAAAGCGACCGTTTCTATGATTTCAGAAAGGCGCATTCCAACATTCTGCCCTGGCATACTGACTCGGAAGACATAAATAAGCCCGGCGAAAAAGGCAGGGGTGTGATAGAATTTCCAATTTATTCCGAATCATCCGGTGATTCGCCTGCTTTAAGAAAATTCAGCCCCGGGTTGTACTATAAATTGAAGTACGGAACTTCCATTCCCCATAACGAGCTTGAATGGCTGAAAAAGAAGGATGAGGTAAAAAATTCCCGCTATCCCCGGGAAAACAGGTTCTACAAACAAAATATCAAAAAAAGCCCAAAATTTTACCTTGATTCCATTTATTCCAAAAATGTAACTCAACTGGACTACGACCAGCTTCCGGCTACGGCTTTCATCAAAATGCTGAAAAACATACTCAATAATAAATCCAACCACAAGCTGTTCGAAAAAGGCAATGTACTGCCCGTTATCGCTTCAGGCCATATGAAAGATATACACAACACCGATAATATCAGGCTCATTCTCGAAGGGATAGACAAAGAACTGCGGCCCGATGTTACCTACCAGACTCTTTCGGAAGCCGCGGAATACTGGGAGTCCGGAGCTTACGAACTAAAAAATGATATAACAAAAGCGGAGAAATAATGAACGTACTGGTTATTGGAAGCGGCGGCAGGGAACACGCTCTGGCAAGGTATATCAATGCGTCCCCCGGATGCGGACGGCTTTACTGTGCCCCCGGCAACCCCGGCACCGCCCGATTAGGAAATAATGTTAATATCGATATTAGTCAGCACAAAGAAGTATCAGAATTTGCCAAAGAAAATGAAATTTCGCTTGTGATTATAGGACCCGAGCAGCCACTAGCTGAAGGACTTGCCGACAGCCTCAGGATCGACGGCGTGAAAGTTTTCGGGCCGGATATGAAGGCCGCTATGCTGGAAACATCAAAGGACTTCGCCAAGGAATTTATGGCAAGGCACAATATACCCACAGCGGCTTACAGGTCATTCACTCATAATGAGATGGATAGCGCCCTGGAATACCTTAAAGGCTGCCCATATCCGGTTGTGCTGAAAGCTGACGGACTCGCCGCGGGCAAAGGAGTTATTATTTGCGGCAATTACGGGGAAGCGAAAGAATACCTGGAGAAAATGTTCGACGGGCTATTCAAAGAAGCAGGTAAAAGAGTAGTTATCGAAGAATTTCTCGAAGGAGAGGAGGCCTCTGTATTCGCTATAAGCGACGGCAGGGATTTCATTACCCTGGCGCCCTCACAGGACCATAAACGCGCCCTTGACGGCGACAAAGGCCCTAACACCGGCGGTATGGGAGCTTACGCGCCTACACCGGTTGTGACTGAAGAAATACTTAAGAAGATCGAGAATACAGTGATCCGCCCGGCTATCGACGGGTGTGCGGAAGAAGGCAATCCCTACATAGGCTGCCTTTATGCCGGGTTGATGATAAAGGACGGTGATGCCAAAGTAGTTGAATTCAACGCACGTTTCGGCGATCCGGAAACACAGGCCGTTCTAACGGTATTCGACGGCGACCTGCTTGGGCTGCTCTATTCGGCGGCAGAGGGCAAACTTGACAAAAGCAAGCTCTATACCCGCGCGAAAAGCAATGCCTGCTGCGTGATCATGGCAGCCGGAGGATACCCCGGAAGCTACGAAAAAGGCCGTGAGATAAGCGGCGCTTTCGTAGAAAATGAAGCTATTGTATTCCATGCCGGTACTAAGGAAGAAGACGGCAGGCTGCTCACTAACGGCGGCAGAGTGCTCGGAGTGACCGCCATCGGCGAAACTCTCGGAAAAGCGATAGACCTGGCGTATCAGGCGGCTTACAGGATTAACTTTGAAGGTAAATATTTTCGAAAGGATATTGGCCGGAAAGGCCTGGTATGAAGCACACGGTGATATACGACGGCAGCTGCGGCATCTGTACCGCGGCTGCCCGCTATATACTTAAGAAGGACAAAAAAAGAATTTTTGATATAGCTCCCTACCAGTTTACCGACCTGAAAGCCATCAATGAAAATCTGGATGAAGACAAAGCCTCGCGGCAGGTTTACCTGGCAATGGCCGGCGGGAGGCTATACGGCGGCTCCAGAGCCGTTTTCGAAATAGCTAAGCGTATGCCCTTTCCCTGGAAGCTCGGCGGCATATTCGCGAATAGCTCCGCGGCTTTATTTAATCCTTTTTATCGTTTAATTGCCCGTAACCGGGCTAAAATATCCCAATGGCTGGGCATGACGAAATGCGATCTGTGAGCTGTTAGAGTTTATTTAGATAATTTGGTCGCCTGGTAACTGTAAAAAGTTCTTCGATTAACTAAGCTGAAATAACAGCAGTATACTGCCGTAATTTGATCTATTTTTACCTGCATCCCTTTGCTCCACACTCACTTGATATGCCTCTGGCAGTGATAATTGGCAATATATAATTAAGGCAGGAACTATTTTCTGCTTTAGTTATTCATAAATCCATTTCCAATACTACCGGGCAGTGGTCGGAGCCTTCCTGATCGGGCTGTTGAAGTGCGTTCCTGATTTTTCCTGAGAGGTTATCAGTCACAAAGTGGTAGTCGATCCTCCAGCCGACGTTATTCTCGCGGGCGCGCCCTCTCTGGCTCCACCAGGTATAATGGCCGCCTTCGCTTACTACTGCCCTGAAAGTATCTATATAGCCGTTATCCGCCAGGCGGTCAAGCTTGAGCCTCTCTATAGGCATAAATCCGGAAGTCCCCACGTTCTGCTTTGGCCGTGCGAGGTCTATTTCCTTATGCGCGGTATTGTAATCGCCTGATATGATCAGTTTTTTGCCTTGCTTTTTGAGCTTTTCGGTATATTCAAAAAGCGCGTCGTAGAAATCCAGCTTGTATTCGAGCCTGTCAGAATCAGCGTATCCTTTTGGGAAGTAGATGTTAAATATGATGAAATCTTCAAAATCAAGCTCCAGTATCCTGCCTTCGATATCGAACCTATCGATGCCGAGCCCCATCTTAACTGACCTTGGCTTTTCTCTTGAAAATACCGCTACTCCGCTGTATCCCTTTTTGCTTTTGGCTGGATTATAAAAGCTGTGGTACCCTTCGGGGCAGAGCAGTTCCGGTTTGATCTGCTCCACATCAGCTTTTATTTCCTGCATACAGAGTATATCGGGTGATTCCTTTTCAATATATTCAAAGAGCTTATTTTCTTTGGTTATTTTATCATATTTTCTGCTGGGGTTTTGGCCGCTTACAGACCTATACCCGTTAATGTTCCAGCTAATTATCTTCATCACGCCTCCATATTTTCCATTTCTTTATTTCCTGCCTGAAGGATAAGGTGGAATGTGGTACCCTCGCCCGGCTCACTTTCCACTTCTATAGTACCTCTATTCTTTTGAGCCAGGTCATGGCATAATATAAGCCCAAGGCCCGTACCCTGTTCGTTATCGGTGCCGGGAGTACTTTTCTGCTTATCAATCCTGAATAATGTATCTATCTTTTCCCTGCTCATCCCGACACCTGTATCCGAAACAGAGATAATAATATTTTTCTTTCTTTTCCTGGCGGATACCATAATCTTGCCGTTTTTTGGTGTAAACTTCACTGCATTGGATACAAGGTTTCTGATAATGGTATTTGTCATATTCAAGTCGGCATAAAGATAAATCTCTTCATCCACATCATTGTCCAGTTCGATATTTTTTTGTTTTGCTCTTGTATTGATGATCTGGAAAATAATGTCCACCAAATTATGAAGCTGGAAATGGCTCGGTTCGTACTGAATACTACCTCTTTGTATGCGTGACCATTCCAGTAGGTTCTCAAGCAGCTTAAAGAGATTCTGTGCCGATTTGTGAAGGTCTTTAGCGCATTGCTTTATTTCATCTTTATCAAGATTATCAACATCCTTATCCAGAGTTTCGGTATATCCGAGCAGCCCCTGAAATGGCCCTTTAAGATCGTGAGCGATGATAGAAAAGAACCTATCCTTGCTGGCGTTCAATTCCCTCAGACTTTTTTCTGATTCTTCTAACTTAGCGTTGAGCTGGGTCATTTCACTGGCATTCTGCTCAACCATATCCTTAGTGATCTGCATTTCTTCTATCAGTCTTGTGATCTCTTCATCGGCATTGACAATATCGGTAATATCCCTGACGAAACCGCATATAAGCCTTTCATGATCATAATCCACAATAGTCATGGTCAGTTCCAAAGGAAAGATATTTCCGGTTTTTCGTCTCGCGTAAAATTCCATTTTCTTATGAAAAAATCCCGGGTCATTGGAATTTTTCCACCCGTGAAATTCAAGTTTGAAGTTTGGTATGTAATTTTCGGTGATGATGAGATCGTAAATTTTTTTTCCTATTGCTTCCTTTTCTGAATATCCAAATATTTTAAAAGCCGAATTGTTCCAAAAGAAAACCTCGGCATCAGTATTCATAAAGAAGATACCGTCCCTTGCGGCATTGAGAATATGCCTGTACTTCTTTTCCCTCCTGATAGCCTCGTACTGCGCTTTTTCGCGGTTTAATTCCTGATTGTGTTTATAGATAGCAAATTCAACCATTACCGGAAGATCATCATAAAATTCATTTTTAAAGACTATACCGGCCGGTGCAAGTTCTTTAGCTCGGTTCATTATCTTGTTGGATTTTGAGCCGGTAATAAATATTATTGGTATATCTATTATCTTCTTGATAATCGCTGCCGCGTCTATGCCATCCAAATTGCCCGGAAGAACGATATCCATTAAGGCAATATCCGGATGGATCTTTTCGGCTGTTTTTATGGCTTCACCGGCAGTTCTTACGGAATGAATATCTTTAAATCCATGATTTCTGAGTATCCGGATAAATCTCCCAGCAATCAGCTCCTGGTCTTCTACTAGTAAAATTTTGGGATCTTTCATTTATTTAAGGCTTTAATATTATTTTTAACTAATATAATATTTTTAAAGAAATAAAAACATTAATTCAAAATTAAATTATATATTTTTTGTTAAGAACCGGCCTGACAATATCGCCGCTGAATCCTCTATCCTGCAATATTTCCAGGAAGTTAAGAAATGAATCACCATCTCCGTGAACAGCAAATATTTTCGCTGGATTTGATTCCAGGAAGAAATTGATCATATCATCAGGGTAAGAGTGTGAGCTTAAACGGTAAACACCCAGTTCGCAACCACGGAAAACCTTTTTTCCTCCGAATTCAAATTTCACGTTTTTTTCAGAATTTGCCAAAGCAACTCCTGGAGAGTCGGGGTCCATATAGCCCGTTATGGCTATTCCGTAATTGGGGAGCCGCATCCATTCAAGAGCAAGATTGTATGAGAGAGTGTTTTTAACCAGCATTCCGTTAGAAACGATAACAAGCGATGCTTCCTTGAAGAATTTGTTCCTGGATATGTTTTCTCTATCAATCCTGTGCTGGCGTATGTCTGAAATCTCAAATCCCTGTCTGAGCATTTCTTCCTCATAGCAATATATATCGTACACGCGTGAGATCTTCTGCCCCAGCCCCGCGGAATAAACAGGCAAATGGGGTATTTTACCTGATACCATCATGTCATGGCAGATCTTCAGCAGCTCCTGAGTTTTGCCGAGCGAGAAAGCGGGCAGCAGTACAGAGCCATTACTGTCGGCCACTCTATTTATGAATGCCGCAAGCCGTTTTAGTTCATCTTTTCTGGGGGGCAGTTCGCCCGGGGCGAAATTAGTTATTTCAGTGATCAGCACGTCAAACGGGCCCCCGGGGGGCTTTGCTCCTTTGATGAGGGCGCTATTGCTTAAGTTATAATCACCGGTATAGAATATCCTTTTTCCCAAGCCTTCCAGCAGGATTGACGCTGCTCCAAGTACATGCCCCGCGGGATAGAACTTAAACGATGTACCGACTTCATCGGCTTTAATTGATTTTCTGTACTTAATGCCGCGATTAACCAGTGGGATTTTCTCCAGCATTTCGCTTGAGTAAAGTGAGAGCATATCCGCCGAAAATTCATTAACAAGGTCTGTCCTCAGTATTCTGGCGGTATCTTTAATCATTAGCGGAAGTATATCCCTGGTCGGATAAGTACTGAAGAGCTTAAGATGGGGAAATAACTTTAATGCGTACGGGATAGCCCCTGTATGGTCAGTGTGTGAGTGTGAAATAAGCAGGTAATCTGTTTGTTCATTCTCAATAAATTCAAACGCAGGCAGAGCCTCTTTATCGCGTTTATTGGGATGCAGGCCGGAATCCAGGATAAAACCTGTACTGCCAATTTTCGCGTATATGGAATTAGCACCTATTTCATCCGTCCCGCCAAGGAATACAAGTGATACATCCATATTACTTCTTCAGGTGCTTAGCGGCTATTTCTTCAATTTGCCTAAAAGTATCCTGCAAATTGTCGTTAATTATAACATAGTCGAATCCTTCAGTCATATCCATTTCCATTTTTGCTCTTGCAAGGCGTGTTTCTATCTCTTTATCGGATTCTGTACTGCGCGAAGTAAGCCTCTGCTTCAGCGCTTCCTCTGACGGCGGCATCAGGAATACCAGCATGGAATCTTCGGGATATTTTAACTTAAGGTTTAACGCACCTTTAACATCGACATCGAATATCAGTATCTCATCGGTGCTCAGAGCGTTTTCAATTTCTGAGCGAAGAGTGCCGTAATAATTACCGAATATCTCTTCGTATTCTACCAGCTCGCCGTTTTTTATTTTTTTTTGAAAGTCATCCTTACTGATATAAATATAATCTACTCCATATGTTTCATTTGGCCGTTTATTGCGAGTGGTAGCCGAAACTGAAAACCTCATGTTTGGATAAATTTTCATTAAGTGCCGTACAACTGTGGTTTTACCACCGCCGCTGGGTGAGGAAATTACTATCAGGCTTTTTGGTTTTGAGTCCATAATATTTTTTATCCTTAAATAAATCTATTTAAAAATGACATAAGCTATCATTTTCTTTCGTTATCCGATTTTTCTTCTAAAGCCTGCTTCAATGACGGCGAACCGTAGTTCTTTATCTTTTTGTAAATATACTGTCTTTTGGTTTCATCCATTTTCATTAATTGCTCAATAAAGGTACCGATATCTGTATCTTCGGCTGAAATTTTTGCAAACAAAGGGGAAATAAGCTCTGTCTGCCTGCCCGGATTGAAATAAACAAGCAGGTCTAGTATGAGTGAGGCAGGAATATATTGTTTTTCCTGCAATCCTCTTATCACTCTTTTTCTGACTATACTCTGATTATCCTGGAGCGCTATACGAAGCATTTCAGAGGATCCCCCGCCTGTAATCTTAGCAATTGAATATGCTGCTGCTGCCCTCACGTAAGGATGGCCGTCTTTCAGTATCTTCGCGAGGTCTGTTACGTAGTTCTCATCATCGTATCTGCCGAGCGCTTCCGCCGACTCCATTCTGTATCGCCAGTCATCGGCTGATAAATATGAAGCTAAATCCTTCTTAGCATCTTCGATGCCTGCTTTTGAAAGAGCTCCGGCACTTATTTCAAAGGAATTATAATTAAGTGATCTCAGGGAATCCTTAAGCAGGCTTTTAACTTTTGATCCATGCCTGCCTTTTAATAATTCGGCGAATAAATTCTCAAGAGCAAGGTTATATTTCATTTCCCGGCCTGACATATAAGCGGCCAAATGATCAATTTCTTCAACTTCCTTATTTTCAAAATAGCCGGCCGCGTTATCGCTCACTATAATATCAATGATATCAGTTTTGCCTTTATTACCAGGCATTTTTGGAAATTCCCTGCTTTCATAACGGTTTTCATCAAAGAAATATAGCGATTTTAATTTCCTTACAGAATTATTTTTAAATTCATTTATTGAATAACTGTCATTTCCTCCTCCATCAGCTAATATATATACTTTAAATTCCGAATCGCCCTGCAATAAATTGATTTTATAATCATCATTTCCGCTGATATCGCAAAAAAATGAAACAGCTGATTTTTCTGAATAACCGGCTGCATCTCCTTCCGCCGAATAATTATCATCGCCGTTATCATCACAGAAAATACCTGATGAAAATACCGCAGCCTCAGCCGGCCTGACTTTATTACTATAGTTATCATTACCGTATTCATCCTTGAAAATCGCGTGTGAGTTCATGGCAGCTCCGCCCTGCGAAAATATTCCGCCGCTATAAATATCATCGCCTTCCATATCATACAGGCCGCCGTAAGCATACCAGTGCGAGCCTCCCTGAGCGAATGATTCTGCCATATATATGTCGTTCCCGGCCATATCGACGGATATTCCGAATCCGCCCCCAATAATTCCTTCTATGCCAAATCCCGCTCCCTGGCTGAAAGATCTGTACTCTCTTTTTTTACGGCTAAAATCTATCCCTGAAGAAAAATAGCGGTCATTGCCTACCCTGTCATTGATAATGCCTGCACCACGTGTATAACCACAACCCTGGGCCATACCCGATGATGAATAACAGTCATCGCCCAGAGCGTCTATTAGGAGCCCGATACCGTAAGCTCCGAAACCTTCAGTCATTCTGCCGCCCGAATAGCGGTCGTTGCCGGATCCGTCATATAGGATACCGCAGCCGAAGAATCCAGCGCCGAGTGAAATGTCTCCCCCTGTATAGACATCATCTCCGGATTCGTCTATTATGATATTTATTCCCAAAATGCCGCCGCCTATCGAGTTATCCGGCGAAGAATAAGTATCGTTGCCGCCCAGATCAATTAAGCATCTTAATTTTGAATACAGGAATACTTTGTTGGTATCTATAAGGCTGTAGGTGTCATTGCCTCCTACATCCAAAATAAAGGTATAATCCCCCGAATAATGGTCGTCGCCCGGGCCTCCGAGAGCTATCCTACCGTAATTTGTTTCTAATTCAACGGTTTTAATATTGCGGATAATTTCGATATTCTCAAAATTTTTCCTGTTCTCCTCTCTGAGAGCAAGAAATAATGAAATCCCCAGGCGAAAAATATCACTTTGGCGCATTTTATCTGTCTGGGCAAGAATTATTTTTGCTTCATCGGGATTGTTTCCAATAAATTCCGGGAATAGTTTCTCATAGTTTTTGGTTATCAGATTTTGTACTTCACCTTTAGCAATAAGCGGATCTTTTTTTAGCACTGAAAACGCCTGAAGAATTAACGAGATATAGCGCCTGAAAACGGCTGCTCCAACAAAATCTGTTTTTGAATCAATATTGGCTGCCAATTCTCTTTTAATCTCTTCAGCAGGAAAACTTTTATCAAAATATATAGCGTCTGTGTTGTTGAATTCGATCAATTTGCCTAAAAAACGGATGAAATCCGTTGCGTTATTATAATCCAGGCTGTTGATACCCTTAACTGCGTCCTGAAGTATAATACCACTATAAAATGGATCGTGAAAAATCTTTTCCAGTTCGGCAGGCCGGTGCGTTTCAGACGAAAAGTCCGCCGGCAGCCATAGATCGCCCCTGTTCATATTCATCTTCGAAAGCGCTGAATCGATGAGAGCGGACTGCTTTTCACTAATGCCGGGACCGGCTGTTAACTTCACTGCGCCAAATAATATTAAAGCGGCCGTGAATAATAATAATAATTTGTTCATTTTCTTTTTATAATTTTATTGATTATTTCAAAATTGAAGTTGCTTTCAGCCGGCGGCTCAAGGCTGAAAAGCTCACAGAGCAGGCCGTAAACATCTTTAATGCTCATTGTACCTATATTATACCCGCTTTTGAAGTCAGGCCCCGCAGCTATAAATATCCCATGCATATCCATATCGGCATTATCATAGCCATGCGCCCCTGCAATAGGCTTTCTTTCTAGTGAGTCGGTTTTAAAAAGCAAACCGTTTGCGGCTATCATTATGTTTTCAAAAATAAGTGGCCCATGACTGAAATTCAGCCTTTCGGGCATGTCATTTTTACGGTAGATCCTATATCCTTTCTCATTTTCCTTCAATTCATTGTAAAGGGAGCTGTCACCATAAATGTTAGTAAACATAAGCAGAGGCCCCCAATTCCTGAACTGTAAATTGTCATCAATAAAATAAGCGGAAAGGTTGATATAGCCTTTATCTACTTCGGCCATACCATGATCTGACATGACAATCAAATTCAGGCTGTCACTAAGCGCGGAACTTTCAACCCTTTCGATAAGGTAGCCCATAATGCTGTCCAGCAGGGCAACTGCCTTAAAAAGCTCCCCGCTAATCGGCCCGTATGCATGGCCGGCGCCGTCAACGGCGTCAAAGTACAGTGTGATGAATTTTGGCCTTATTTCATGCGGCAGTGAAAGCCAGCCCATAACGCTGTCCACCCGTTTACGATAATCGAAGCTTTTATCATATTTCATTGAATATCGCGGCCTTCGGGTGCTGTCATTCATTTCCGAACCGGGCCAAAAAAAAGCGGCGCTTAATATTCCCTGCTTTTTCGCTGTTTCCCAGAAAAATTCCCCGTGATACCACTCCGGTTCCTTTATGGAATGGCTGTTTCTGTAAGAGTATTCATCACCTGTAAGCGGATTAAAAAAGTGATTGGCTATAATACCGTGATCCTGAGGGGCCATACCGGTCAAAGCTGACACGTGATTGGGAAAAGTGAAAGTTGGAAATTCAGGCCTGAGTGAACGCGCTTTTACGCCTCGTGATATGATCTTATCTAAATTTGGTGTTTTGTATATTTCCGTGTAATCCCATCTGAAACCGTCCAATGATACAACTAATGTATAATTAGCGGCATTCACGCTAAAAATCAGAGTGAAGAATAAAATTATGTGAATAAGTGCTTTTTGCTTAATCATCTTTTTTATTTAAACCTTATGCTATTTATCAAATTTAATAAAATGCGGGCAGATTACGCAGGAAATACTTATATGATTTTATACCCTTATAAATACAAACACAATTATTAATATATTTTCATTAATTCTTGTAAAACATAAAGATTTTTATTAACTTATTCCCGCACAGCAATACATTTTACCCCGGTCAGAATAAAAGGAGGAGGATATGTTCCTCAAAGCTATATCCGCGCTTGCCGAACTGATAGTGCTGCCTAACGGTGATGACAGCAAATGGTACGGAGTGGGCTTTTTAACCGGCTTATGTCTGATGACCCCGGCGTGCCCGATTACCGTACCGGAACGCTTCACTTGGGGTATATGCTCAGGCGCAACTTAAGGCTGACCGGCGAATGGACTTATGATTTTTCCATTAACGGAAATGAATACAGCCGATTTGCCTTAGGATTTGTCTCAGCTTTTTAGGAATTTTGAATATAAGAATGAGCCTTCCGGATAATTTCATAAGTTCGGAGGGCTTTTTTTAATATTATAAGGAATTAAGATGTATTTTCCCGAAGCCGGCATATATGTAGACTGGTGGCTGCCCCCTCTGGCGGCATTCCTGATATCATCGCTGACATCAGCGGGCGGGGTTTCAGGGGCATTTCTTCTGCTGCCTTACCAGGTCAGCTTTCTGGGATATACTGCTCCCTCGGTAAGCGCGACCAATCAGCTCTATAATGTAATCGCAATCCCGGGAGGAGTTATCCGCTATATTCGCGAAGGGCGGATGGTGTGGCCCCTTGCCGGAATAATCGCCGCTGGCTCGGTGCCGGGTGTACTCGCGGGAGCTTTGATCCGCATAAACTGGCTGGACGACCCTTCGGATTTTAAAAAATTTGCTGCCCTCGTACTCCTTTATATTGCCTTCAGGCTTGTTAGGGATATTTTTAAAAAGGATACTGCCGAGAAAGAACAGGATTTAATATTCAGGCAGAAAATGAAAGACCGATCTGTAAGAAGCCTGAAAACAGAGTCATTTTCTAAAACAGATCTGGAATTTTCTTTTTACGGGGAGCCTTACAGGATGAATGTTCCGGCTGTATTCCTGATTAGCTTTGTGGTAGGCATAGCCGGCGGTGCTTACGGCATAGGCGGCGGCGCGATAATCGCGCCTCTGCTGATCGTGCTCTACAGGCTGCCTGTGTACATAATAGCGGGCGCGGCCCTTATCAGCACTATGGCGACCTCATTCACGGCGGTAGCATTTTTTCAATTATTAGCGGCTTTTTATCCGGAAAAAAGCGTATCCCCCGATTGGCTGCTGGGCTTATTGTTCGGTTTAGGCGGACTGGCGGGCGTTTACTTCGGAGCGGTAGTACAAAAGTACCTGCCTTCCCTTATTATTAAGATCATTATCGCTATCAGCATGATTCTGCTCGCTGCCAGGTATATATTTATGAATGATTAATGATAATATTAAAACGCATGCGGATGAACATAATAAGTATTTAGAAGAATTAGGATTGCCACCGATTTAAAACTTGAAAAAGTTTCAACTGTCGCAAATTTTGCAACTGTTCAAAACGAAAAAATGGTTTGCCTTTTCGAAGCTGGATAAAGAATCGGCAGAAAGCATTTTAAATTCAATAGATACTTCTTCAGTTATTATGAAATTTCATTTTTATACACAATAATTTTCTATTGTTTTATTTGAATTATTTTTACAATTTACTTCCTGATAATTCTAAACATATTGCTTTAAGTTTAGGTATAGCATTAATTTAATTAAGAAAAAGAGAAAATATATATTTACAATAGATTGTTACATTTAAAAGGATGAGGAAAATGAAAACCTCTAAGTTTTTTACAGCAATTTTATTTGTTTTCTCTTTTTTTGCTTTGAATTTACATTCCGATCCCGGTGGTATGTTCAAACAGATCGACACAGAGCCAGGTTCAGTTGGAAGCTATGAAATGGCAAGAATGGAATTGGAAGAAGGTATCATTCATACTGCCTGGATGTCAAAAGCCGGTGATAGTTCACCTGAAAAAGTTACTTACAGAAGATCGACAGACAATGGTAAAACATTTGAAACACCGATCGACGCTATTATTCCCGACGAAGAGTTAACAGGTTTAAAACAAGGTACTTTGAAATTGGAAGTAAATGGTGATAATGTTTACATTTCAGTATTGGGTGGAACTACTGCAAATGGCGGTTGGTCTGAAGGTTTATTCTTTGCTAAGTCCAATGACGGCGGCAAAACTTTCACAAAACCGAAGATGCTTACAGAAGCAAAGCAATATTACAAGATCGATATGGTTGATATGAGAATTGATGGCTCAGCTATTTATATTCTTACAGAAGAGCGATTTAATCCGGATAGTTACGGAAAGATATTAATTTTTAAATCAACTGATAATGGTGATTCTTTCGAGCAGATTATTGTGGAAGAAGCTGTTGATATTCACTCCAAAGAGCTGTTGGTTCAAAATGGTGAAATTCATATTTTGCTTTATAAATCTCATTATTATTATGGATTTCGTTGGGGTATTCTTTCAATGGCAACTTCTATGGATGGGGGAAATATATTCAATATTACTGAAATATCTGAAGTTGTTCCCGATGATGAAAATCATCGTGCTATGCTTGATTATGATGAATGTACCGAAAATCGCTTGATGGCAAAAGAAAATGATGTCCTGTATGTTTTGTGGCACGAAATACCTGTTAAAGATGGCGAAAGATGTATGATGCTATCAAAATCATCAGATAACGGTTCATCATTTACAAATAAAAAAGTGACCGGTTATGGCGTTGATGATGTGACAGGATTAGGATCGATCTTTGATTTAAAAGTAAAAGAAAACAATGTCAATATCCTTCAAAGACGAGGTGGCAGCGGTTCCATGTCTCATTGGCTTGTTCATTCCTCTGACGGTGGAAATAATTTTGATGCTATTAAACAGATAGATGTTGGCTGGAGTTTCAGCAATAGAGGATATGGGGGTTTTCATTCGGATTTTGCTGAAATAATTTCAGATAATAATGACATGCTTGCCATCGGACTTTCCCCGGGAAGGATTCGAATTTCATATGATGGCGGCAAAACATTCGATAAAGGATTTATGCTGACGGAACATTACCACGCATTGATGAATTATAACACTTCAAAATTTATTTATACTGATGATGCCATTTATATAATTGGCTATGATAGAGGAAGTGAAAAAGGAATTCGTTTTGGCAAGATCGAGCTAGAAGAGATCTCTGAAAATCCTGATGTAAATAAGTCAGTTAAAATTGCCAACGATGCAAAATTCGTTCATGCAAATATTTGTGAATCCCCTGGTTTATTAGATAATTCACCTTCTCAATTTTCAATTAGCTTTTGGTTTAAATATGAATGTGCGGAAGGAGAGGAAGGCAATACCCGTGAAATTATCAGAAAACACAGTGAATATCAACCAGTATTCAACTTGCAGATGATTAAAGGTGGTCTTAGAGGATCTATTAAAACTGATAAAGAATTTCTTCATACTGAAAAAGGAGGTACTGTTGTTGCAAACAAATGGCAACATTACGCATTAACTTATAATGCCGACGGAATAGATCCTAATTTGATAGTTTACCTGGATGGCATTCCTGTTGCTGAGGCATTTACAACAGGAAATCTTTTAAATGAAGCGGGAACAATTCTTTTCGGAACAACAAAAAACAACGACGAAGATATATATTATTATGATGACTTGAACATTTGGGATCGTGCTTTATCACCAAAAGAGATCAAAGATGTGGCATTGAACAGTATCCAAAATGTTGATAAAACCTCTCTTCTGTATTATTCTGATTTTAACGGCTCAATGTATGATGCCGAGCATGATATTCAGGCAATAGCATTAAGTGCTGAATATTCTGATGACGTTGCTAATCCTCCAAATGTTGATTTCAGTGCTGTTTTAAATGGATTTGAGCTGTTATGTATCAATAA
Organism: uncultured Hyphomicrobiales bacterium; assembly: GCA_964544155.1. Classification (GTDB taxonomy): domain Bacteria; phylum Bacteroidota; class Ignavibacteria; order Kapaibacteriales; family UBA2268; genus CAZJAH01. The sequence goes on from CAZJAH010000002.1 coordinate 141,040, forward strand.
AACACAAAACGCGGAAAATTCTCACTGGGATTTTGATGATGGAAATACAAGTGATCTTGCAAATCCAACTAATGTTTATAAAAAATACGGCGAATATAATGTTTCACTTACAACAGAAAATGAAACAACTGTTTTTTCGGCATATTTACCTACAACTGTGGAAGGGCTTGCAGAAATTGATAAAAAGAAAGGCACTAATAACGGTAGTATAACCATAAGGTTGTTTGGCGGCGGATTAGGAGAAAATGATGATTTCAGCCTGAGAACTAGTTCCGGTAAAATAATTGAACCGATAATGCATACGAACCCCGAAGCAGGAGTTGTTGAAGCAATTTTTGATCTTTCGGGTCAAGATCCTTCAATTTGTGATGTTGTCGCGGAAGTTTCAGGAAAAGAGCAGGTTTTAGAAGATGCTTTCGAAATTATACAAGCAGATCCTGATTTTAAATATGAGCTTTGGATTGAACTGCATGGAAGAGGAGCAGCAATTTTTAATTTATGGCAGACTTACACAATTGTTATGGGAAATAATTCGGATATTGATGCTTATGCTGTGCCATTTGGCCTTGCAATATCTGATTTTCCGGGAACTGAGGTTGAGTTCATGGATTTTGAGATTGAAACTCCCGAAAGAGCAGGATATGAATTTCCAACGGAGATCGCTGATCTTCCTTTATATGCTGTTCTGGATGAAGTAAACGGTGAGAAACTTAATGCACGGGTTTATCCTTTCATTATTCCTGTAATACCCGCGAATTCTACCATAAGTATGAGAATTCGTGTTAAATCTCCTGAAGATCTAAGTATGCGGGGATGGTTAATGGAGCCTATAGTCGAGTACGTCGGCGAAGGTGGAATTACCAAACAAAAAGATGATGAACTAACCAACCAGGCAAAAGCTGATCTTGCAAAGTGCCTGATAAAA
>CAZJAH010000002.1:142064-143442 GCA_964544155.1 uncultured Hyphomicrobiales bacterium
TATAGAGCAAGGTGTAAAAAGCGGAGCTATCAAAGATGTCGGAATGATCTCATCATTTGATCCAAATGAAATTACAGGACCTTCAGGATTTGGTAATGAAGGCTTTATTCAGCCTCAGAAAAAATTACCATATACTATTTACTTTGAAAACATAGCTGATGCAACTGCTCCTGCTCATATTGTTACGGTAATTGATACATTGAACGAAATGTATTCAAGAGATAATTTTACATTTGGAGCATTCGGATTTGGTGATAAAGTGTATTATCCATCCATGGAAAATCAATATTCATTCGCGCAGGATATTCAAATAGATGAACAATTATTGTTGAGAGTATCAGGAGAGTATGATATTGAAACAGGAATAATCACATGGTTATTCCAATCGCTTGATCCCTTAACAATGGACATTCATGAAGATCCAATGACCGGCTTTTTGCCTCCAAACGTTAATTCACCTGAAGGAGAAGGTTTTGTTTCATATACAGCATATCCTTTAAGTACGCCTATTGATGGTGAAATATACACAAACCGTGCTGCCATTGTTTTTGATGCAAATGAACAAATAATTACGAACGCATGGATAAATACAATAGATGAAATTGAACCGGAGAGCCGGGTTTCAAACCTGGATATTACTTCAAGTCAAAAATTTGTTGTTGACTGGTCGGGAAGTGATGCAGGGGCCGGAGTTTACTATTATGATGTTTATGTTAGCATTGATGACGGTGAATTCATACCCTGGCTGCTTCAAACAAGGGATACTCAAGCTGAATTTAATGGCGAGAAATCTGTAAGATACTCGTATTATTCCATAGCTACCGATAAGGCCGGAAATATAGAATATAACACAGGTATAGCGGATGCATCCACTACTATTACTTCTGTTTATAATGAAATGACAGATAAAATAGTAATTTATCCAAATCCGGCTGATGAATTCTTAACAATTGATCTGGCCGGCCTGGAAGGAAATGATATTGTTATTGAAATTTTCAGTACAAGCGCTGGAAAAGTATTTGAAGATGAATATTTGATCAGTGAAGGTAAAGCGATTTCAAAGATCAATACTTCAGGATTTAATTCAGGAGTCTATTTTGTTAAATTTACTCTGAAGGATGAAGTTTTCTATAAAAACTTTGTAATTATCAGAGATTGCCGCTGATATTTAGTTTGCTTTAAAAAATAAAGCCCTGCAATTATTTGCAGGGCTTTTTTTTGTGATGTACAGAATATTGTACATAAGGGATTGGGTATGGTTTGTGGCATTTCGAAGCACTTTCCTGTCCCCAGAAACCAAAGCAAGCTACAAAGCATAAGGCAAACTGTCTGCCCTTCACCTGCCATATACTATATGCTTTGTTAGCTGCCTTTTTTC
>CAZJAH010000002.1:143542-154793 GCA_964544155.1 uncultured Hyphomicrobiales bacterium
TTTTTTCCTGATGAAGTATTGAGCTTTGATAAAAAAAGAGCGGGGACGTATCGGCGTCCCTGCTCTTTATCAACAAAAATTTTGCTCAAAAAAATCATATCATCGCTCTATAGATCAGCCGAAGATTGAAGCCGGGCTCGGGCATTATTGATTTTATCCTGGAAAGATGGTTGCGGTATGTCGTGTTAAAGATATTGTCGAAATTTGCCACAACACTATGTACAAAGCTGCCGCTCATGAATTTGTACTGCAAATACCCTCCGAAAATTACGTATCCGTCCGTAGATTCCTCAAAGCTGTCCACCCGCTTTTGCGGGCCCGCAAATTCGGCTTTCAGCGCCGCGGCAAAGCCATTGGGTTTGAATGCCAGCTCGCCAAAGCCTTTAACTGGCGGTATCATCGGAAGCGGATTATTTTCATCCATGTTTTCGCCGTAAGTATAGCTGATATTCCCGGAAAGTGTCAAATGGCCAGGCAGAATGAAATCCGCGCTGAGTTCCGCGCCCGCCAGCCTGGCCTTTATCCCTGAGGCTTTATATATGGGCAAAAGCTGCTGGTAATTGATCTCGCCGGTATTTCTGTAAGAAATATAATTCTGGAAATCATAATAAAAGAAGTTCATCATTCCGAACACATTCTCATTCCTGTGGTAGGAGAATATCTCCGCTCCGTAGCCGTATTCCTGATCAAGCGAAGGATTGCCTGTTTCAAATGAATATGCCGCCAGATGCGGCCCCCGGCTGTACAGCTCGTTTGGAGCCGGCGCTCTGGAAGTACGCGAGAGGCTCGCGCCAAGGTAAATATGTTCGCCGAATTCCCTCATTGCCGCCGCCGAAGCCGAAAAAAGATGAAAATTCCTGTCTCTGATCACTCCGATGGGAGTTTCTCCTTCGGTTTCGGGATCATGGCTTATAAATGAATACCTCGCGCCTGCCTGTATTAACCAGCTGCCGATCTTCATATCCTCATATAGCCATAAAGCGGCATTGCCGCTTACTGTATTAGGTGTGAAAACAAATCCGCCATGCTTTAGGTCTCTGTAATCTATTTCGATTCCGTAAGCGCCGGAATTAATTATCCCGAATGGCGAATGATTTACAAGTACTTTCGCGAAGATATCCCCGGAAACAAATTCCGAACCTATCGCGCCGCTGCTTTCATATTCGGTATGCTCATAAAATGACCGCCTGAATTTTATTTCAATATTATCGAAAGCGTCTGTATGTGTGTGAAATTTTGTTGAGGCTTCGTAATCCCGCCGGCGCATTTCAATATCCACGCCATCAGGGTGCGCTCCGACAAATCCGCCGGGTATGCCATAGTCAGTATAAAATTCTCTGAATGACGCTCCCGCCATAAATTCATCTTCTATGTAGCTGCTGCCCAGGGAATAATCACGGGTAAGCAGGCCTGTATTATCCAAAGTTCTATCAGGGCTGCTGATGTCTTCCGCTTTTTTATAGCTGAATGATCCTTTCGTAAGGAAATTCCCTCCAGGTACGCTCAGCTTAGCTGCTCCAAGCCACCCGGAGTTTGCCGATTCATAATACCCTGAGATCTGTCCGTTTATGCTATGCGGCATAATTTCAGGTATATCTCTGTTTTGCGCGTTTACCGTGCCTCCTAAGGTATTAGTACTGTACATAAGTACCTTCGGCCCTCGCACGACCTCAATTTTTTCCATGGCGAAAGCTTCCATTGATACGGCATGGTCAGGCGAAGAGGCTGAGAGGTCATTAACGGGAACTCCGTCTTCTGTAATCAGAACTCGCTCACCGCTAAGCCCGCGGATAACCGGGCGAGCGGGAGCCGGCCCCATGCTGCTAACGGCTATACCTGTTTCGTTTTTCAGGGTCTCGGCTAAAGTCATACCAAGGCCGCGCTGCAATTCATCGCCTTCGAGGGTGTTCGCGGTTTCGTTTAGTTCGGCAAATTCCGAGTCATAGCGCGTGCCGGATACTATAACTGTAGCCGAACGTATTCCTGCGGGTACCAGCTTGACAGTCAGGAACAAATCTTCATTCCTTAGCCTGAGCTTTCTGATTTCCTTATCGTAGCCCATCCTGGAAAATTGCACTTTATAAACATCTTCATTGCCTACGCTTATACTGAACGTTCCGTCAGCAGCGCTGAGAGCAGGCACGGAAATTCCCTGAACCCTGATAATAACGTTTTCCACCGGCTTTCCGCTTTCGGCATCAATAATTTTGCCTTTTATTTCATAAGAAAAAACGAAAGCCGGGAAAAGCAAAAGCAGGAGAGGTATGAGCGCCGCTCCCGCTATATATCTTACTGAAAGCATACTATTCTACTACCACAGGGATTTTCGGTGTTTTGAAATCAGGGTGCCCTTCGTGCATTATTCTGAGCTCAAGCTCGGTAGTACCCGCAGAAATACCTTCTAGCTTGAATTTCCAGCCGCCGTCCGCCTGAGATAATCCGGCAATCGATTCATCGCTGATCAGATAGCCGAAAGTCTTGTCATCATCTTCGGGCAGTATTTCATCCCTATCGTGATCCAGGAATTTTATTTCGAAAACATCTGTTTCCGATCCCGCCTGAACTGAAATGGACTGATTCAGGTTCTCATCAAATTCGGCCTCGAAAATTTCGAGGAATTTCGCGCCGTCCTGATAAAGCACAATACCTTCAGCTTCAAAATGTTCGTGCTGAGGTTCGGTCGGATCGTCTTCATCACACGATGTTAAAGCGAATACAAAAACTAAGCAAAAAGCCAATAGCGAATATTTGACTTTAAACATGATTAAGCCTCCAAAAAAATTTAAAAAATTATTTAAAAAAAACAGCCTGTTTACATGGCAGTAGGCGGAGGCCTTATCTTATATGAAAATTGCTTTTTTGCGGAAATGGAATTGATTAGTTCCTCAAAGAGGCTCTGGCCTTTTTCAGTAAATAAATTTGACTGAAATTCTATGGGAACATATATTTTAATTAAATTTGTAAGAGCTTTACACAGCGAACAGGTCAAAGAGCTTTTTTCAGAGGCATACCGGGTGATTGAACTGTGGCCGGCTGACGTATCGCAGCCGTCATCACAATGGCTGTGATGATGCCATATCTGCACCGTGCTGACATTCAGGAATGCCGCTAAAAGAAGCAGCGCGAACGGCCGTAAGAAATATGTAAAGTTTTTTTTCACAATTTAACAATATTACGTAGCAGGATTATTTATATTGAGCTTTAAGCTGATCAAATATATCTCGGATAAATTCTCCCGGGGGGGTACGCAGAGGCGTTTTCTTAATTTCGCCCGCGTTGTGGCTTTTATCAGTGTTATGCTGGGCACTATAGCGCTGATCATTTCGCTTTCCGTCCTGGAAGGCTTTGATAATATGCTTCGGGAAAACGCCGTAAGGTTCACCGCCCATATTAATATTCGTGCCTTCGACAAAGAGCCTTTTACAAATTATGATAAAACCCTGGATAAGATCAGAAGCTTTCCTTCGGTGAAAGCAGCGGCCCCGGCCCTTTACAATGAAGGACTTATCAGGGCCGGCGGAGAAATCGAGGGCATTGTTATGCGCGGGGTTCATCCTGAAAAGGATATAACTAATATTTCAGAAAAAATGATCACCGGCGATTATTCTTTTTCATCGCCCGATGCAGGCGAGATAATCCTCGGTAAAAGGCTTGCTTTAAGAATAGGCGCGGATAGCGGAGATAAGGTAGTTATCTATTCCATCAAACCGGAGGATATGTCATCGCTTCCAAAGGCAGGTATTTCTACGTTCAGGGTAAAAGGGATTTACGAATCCGGTATGGCTGAATACGACGGCACGGTAGTTTTTATGCCTTACCAAAAGGCTCTTTCGCTCATGAAGCTGCCTGAAGGCTCCGCCACAAATTACGAACTAATACTTGATGATGTAACCAAAGCGCCCATGGCTGCCCGGGAAATGGAAATAAAGCTGGGCTACCCGCATTACGCGCTAACCGTTTACGACCTGCACAGCGCGGTTTTTGCATGGATTGAACTTCAAAAAGAGCCAATTCCGCTCGTGCTTGGCCTTATAAGCCTTGTGGCGGCTTTCAATATTATTACTACTTTGCTTATCACGGTTGTCGAGAAAACCAAACAAATAGGCATAATGCGCTCGCTCGGACTTAACGGCTCTTTAATAATGAGGCTTTTTATTTACCGGGGGGTAAGCCTCGCGGCGCAGGCATCACTGACGGGTATGGCCCTGGCTCTGGCCTTTTCCATCCTGCAGAATCAGTTCGGGCTGATCACGCTCAGGGGAGAAGTATATTTTCTGGATAAGCTGCCGGTATCGATAGATCCGTTGCATTACCTGGCTGTATTCGGTATCACACTGGCATTCAGCTTCTTTGCCACCCTGATACCTGCATATGTAGCGGTAAAAGTCACTCCTCTGAAGGCTTTGAGATTCTCCTAGTTTTATTTTGTAATAAAAATAATTATATTCACGTTTGAATTAATAAATATAAATTATTCAAACCTGTGGAGTCTGTAATGAATTTCTTTGGTATGGAAGTCAAAAACCGCGGATTTAAAAAAATTGCTCAATCATTAGATGATATATATAAACCTCTCTTCGATGATATCAAGCTGAAATGGAACATGCCCATACGCAATTTTTATTCTAAATCTATGGGGGTGAGCCTTACTGAAAACAGTGACAGGCTGATGATTCCCGTTAATTTTATGCCGGCGCCCACAAGGGAGATCTTTGAATTGTTAAATGATCTATTTTCTGACTTTGATTTTGACGAAACCGAGATTATTTCTGACTATTTAGAAAACGCACTCAAAGCCCGAAAATATTTTACTGAACCGTATGCATTAGAAAGTTTGAATAATAGTATTGATTTCGCGCAAAACCTCCAGCAAAAGCATAATATAAATAATATGATCAGGCAGCTTTTTAACATACTCGGCAAGGATTATAGGGATATTTTCGGCAGTTATTCTATTTTTTCGCATAGAGTTGAAATATATCTTTTACCTTGTATAGCCTACTGCAAGCTGAAAAAGATAGATCTTGATGTATTACTGATCATAGTGCTGGCTCACGAGCTCGCGCATGGATACAACCACATCGGGAGAGATAAGGACGGATGCTGGTGGAGGAATTTTTATGACCTGGAAGTAGAACTGGCAGAAAGCCTTGCTAATTATTACACAAATCAGTTTATTCAGTATTACAATAAAAAAATCAAGGGCATTGAAAACACGTTCAATAGCCTAGTTAGTATTATGCCCGAACCCTATGGATTGTTCAGGGTCTGGGATGCCGAATTCGAACAGGTTTTTTCGGCCTTCATCGAGGCACGCCGCAATAACACCGTGAAATACGATGAATTTTTATATTACCTTAGTGGTTCAAAGAAAAGAATCAAAAAGGAAGATCCTGCCGCCGGCTTTCAGACGGCTCTAATGGGCGCTATGGGCGGAAAAAAGATACAGCGGCCAGGAAAAAAATAACCTTTAGGAAGGGAATCATTACCGCGGCGCAGTATAATAAGGGCTGACGGCAAAGGGCGCCTGTGCCCACCCTGGATAAAATCATTGTTCCCGCGGGCTTCGAGGGCCTCAGCCTCCGCGCAGGCCTTCCTTGGATTCTTCGTTTCACTCAGAATGACGCTCCGGGCTGACTTTGCGCCATCTCTCATCCTGTCAATCCTTTAATCGAGTTAATCTTGTTCAAGACATTGCACAGGCGGGGCGCCTGTGCTACAATGGTTACACTTTATAATTCCTTAATTAGGCTTGCTTCTTTCTCTATCGTCGGGGTTTCAACTTTTCCACCCCGCCCGGCTACGCCGTGCACCCCTCAAGAGGGGAATTTTTGTTATCTTATTGATAATGCTAGATTTAGCAATAATTTGTTTTCTTCCCCTCACCGTAGAGACGCATTATAATGCGTCTGGTGGCCGGGAACGGGTCCCAGAGCCGTTTTCGGTCGATGGGGGGGTGCGAACGAAAGATCATGATATTATTCTGTACAGGCGGTGGCGCCCGGGCTTCTTAATTCAACCGGTATTCTTTTAATTCGTAGCCTATGCAGTTGCTCAGTACCGCGGGCTCTACCTTAACGGGGCCAAGTTCAGGAGCAAAAAACAGATTTATCTGCGGTGAGCTCCACAAATTATTATCTATGGTTTCGTATTGCGAATTAACTATCTGCTTGTAGTTATAGCAATCGAATGAGCCTGCTGCTACCGAAACGGTATTGCGCTGTTCCAGGGCTTCATTAAATGTGCTGAGTTCACCGTTATTGTAGTGGGTTATAATTTTATTGGAATCGCTTTCAGAGAAAGCGGCTATCCGTGTTTTAAAGAAAGTGCCGGGTAATATAACTTCCACTTTTTTCTTGCCGGGATAGGAGTATTTCAGGTATGTTATTACAGTATCATTCCAGAAAGGAATAAATGCCTCCCAGAGTCCGTTTGTACGGTTGTGATAAAAATTCACCTCTCCCATATTGGAAACGACCTTAAACCATTTCTTTCCGGCAATCACAGTATCTGAAACCACAGATAATGTATATTCATCGCTATCAACAGCATTTCCGTCATGGCCATAATATTTTTTCTCATATTTCCATGTATTCCCGATTGCAAGCGGCATGATAACATTGTCAGTCTGATTTTCCAGTACCGGAGCTTCCAGTTCGGTGACATCCACATTCTTTTCCACTCCGAGCGGCTCCTCACATGAAGTGAGGAGTACCGCCAGAGCAGCAATGATCATAACTAATCCTTGCATTTTGCCCTTCCCTTTCATCTATTCTTTAATTAATTCAATATCAAGAAAATTCAAAGGCATATCCATTCTTTCAAGTCTTATAATATGCCCGGGATAGCCTATTGACGCGTCGCCTACCTCAGGTTCGATCTCAACTGCTTTCACGTAAAGTGTGTTATTCCTGACAAATACTTTCCTGATATCGAGCTCATAACCGCCGCTGGGCCGTTGAGGCATAATTATGGCAATATACATTCTATCGTCATAAATATCCGGCAGATCCACCGGCGCGAAAGTTGGCGGTGTAGTAACGCTATTCAGAAATACTTCCTCGTCATTTTCGTTTTTGATCACCATCTTAATCGGAGAATCAGTTTCATTCATGTAAAAATGGCTTCCCTGATAATAGGTCTCAAATTCAATTCCGGGAATAGGAACCGGCTCGGGATCCGGGCCCGGTGGAAATTTGTTGCATGAATTTAGAACAATTCCGCTTATAATTACTGCTATTAAAATTAAATGGCGTTTCATAGTAAAACCTCCTTTATTTAAAATCCAAAAATTATTCCGTAATTAAGTCCGAATTTTGATGAATTAAAGATCTCATTCTGGTATTTATAAAGCATGTGGCTGTATTCCAGGCCTGCCACAAAGCTAATATTTTTGTAAGGGCTGTATTCCAGGCCTGCTAATACCCTGCCTACCATTCCTACTTTGTTACCGCCAAGCGCAGCCTGCAAAACGGGCTCAATTTTACCTGTTCCGGCTTTGTATCTGAGCACGCCGGAGTATGTAGTGAAATTGGGCTGCTGCCTGTACTCATAATAATCTCCTGCTTCATCAAGTCCGTTAAATACCTGGTAATAGCTTTCCTGCCTTAATTCCGCTCCTATATGCAGATTGGGGTTCAGCTTATAGTATATTCCGCCGGAAAAATTATGAAATCCCGCTATCTCTGCCGGAGCTATGGTAGCTTCCGGAATCATCCAGTACTGCGATCCCTTAAGTTCCAGTAAAAATTTCTTTTCAGAATTAAAATAACCGGTCATTCCGCCTTCAGATATTCCTGTCACAGGTATAACTCTTATTTCCCTTTCTACCGGATCCGAATAACGCGGGAAGATGGGTGAGGGCTGTACAAACCTGTCAGATATATCTTTGTCATTTTTATTCAGAGAGTATCTATCGCTGTAGCTTATTTCGGAATCGTAGAGAGTGCCTGCATCAGTGGAATTATCTCTTTTTTCGGCTGATACAAATTGTCTCCTTCCGCCTTGTCTCTCATCCAAAGAGGAACCATTAGCATTTTCAGCATCATTGCTAAAAGCTTGTCCTGCAAATCTATCATTGTCATCTCTATCATTGCCCTCTGCGATGTCGCTTGAAATAAATTCATTACCAAAATTATCATTAGAGCTTTGCTCAGAATTTTCATTTTGAGTAACAGCGCTTTCAGGGTTCTGGTTTTCAGATTTATCTGCCGCGCTATAGCTGTCATTTCCACCAAGCGGCCAATCAAGCAGCAGTAAAATGATCAGCATAGCGGCGGCTCCCGCTAATGCGCTGAGAAAATTCTGCTTTTTTGATGAGCTTTTTACAGGCGCGCTGCCGGCGCCGGGATTATTCTCAATGCCGAGCGCGCCGAAGATATTCTTCCCCGCTGATTCCGGCACATCGAAAAGCGCCCTGTTGGAATCCAGAGCGTTATTTATCGATAGAAGCTGTCTGAAGTCTTCACGCAGAGCAGCATCCGATAGCAGCGCGGCAAAGAGTTCTTCTTCGCCAGCCTTATCGAGTGTACCATCAAGATACTCATGCAGTTTTTCGAAATAATTCATACTTTCTCCTGCTATTTATTCATATCCTTTAAATAAGGAGTCAGAATTTCAATGATCTTCTTCTTTGCCCTGATTACCCTGACTTTCGCGTTATTTGCCGTGATTCCCATTTCCCGGGCTACTACTTCGTATGGCTTTCCGTCGAATTCTCTTTTAATGAAAACATCTCTGTACTTCGGGTCGAGATATTCCACGGCTTTAAAGATAAGGTTAATCATTTCCGTGCTGTCGTTATCATCGGAACCATTTGTGATAACCGTGTTTTCCTGCACAGGTACCTTGTTTTTTCTGTCGCGGAAGTAATTAACGCACAGGTTCCTGGCAATTACGATGAGGTAGCCCGGTATATTAGTAATATTGCTTTCAGGTTTTATACTTTTATAGAACTTTATGAATGTTTCCTGAAAAATATCCCTTGCGAGTTCCTCATCTTTCAGCTTATTTCGGCAATAGGCAATCACCGTTGAGGAATAGCGTTCATAGATCTCTGTGAAAGCGCCGTCCTTCACGGATTTGGAACCTTTCATTTGTCTGATCAGTTCAGAATCGCCTATTTCCTCAAACATATTTACATTAATTAGTTAACAGCTTTTAATAACTATAACACTTGAATGTGCCGAATGGTACAAATTATTTATAAAAATGAATAAAATTCAGATAGAATGGAATAATTAATTCTTATAGACAGTTTCTTCTTTGAATTTCCAGTCTTTTTCTTCCTTTAAAAAGCGCTTATTTACGGTCGGGATAAATTTATCCTCAACCATGCTCATAATTTTAATATCCAGCACATTGCCGTCAATCTCAAGCAGGTTAAAGCTATTAGGCTCGTTCCGTGTACGGGTCGAAATAGCTGTTCCCGCGGATAGCAGAATAGTGAATTTCTTTCCCGGCTCGGCAGATTCCGGATATTCGATATATGCTCTATGCACATGCCCGGCCAGCATCATATCGAGCCGGCAGTCTTCAATTTCATCGAGCAGCAGATTGGCCCGCCCGAGGAAACTTTCATCGGGGCTGCCGGGTGTGGGGATAATATTATGATGTATAACCAAAATTTTAAATTTGCCTTCATCGATTGAACAAAGTTTTTCACGGGCTTCCTTTATCTGAGTTTTTGATACTCGGCCGCCTTTTATAGTTAGCGACCTTGCCGTATTAATGCCGAATGCGGCTATCTCATCATCTTCGTATGCGGGGAATTTATGATCGGTGATAAATTTTCTAAATCGTTTTAGCGGTTTATAAAACCTGCGGAAGATATTAAAAAGTGAAATATCATGATTGCCTGGAATGGCTACAATCGGAGAATCGAACTTTGAAAGAAATTCCTCTGCCTGCATGAATTGCTTTGTTTTCGCGCGCATGGTCATATCCCCGCTGACAACGAGCAGGTCGGGACTGATTTCGTTAATATCTCTAACGATCGCTCTTTCCGCTTTTTCGTTAACCGCGCCAAAATGTAAATCTGAAATATGTACTACTCTTCTCATTTTTAGTTTATTCCTCCATTTTCATATTATTCTTTGGAACGACTACATTGAGTGATCTTGTCATTATTTTATAATGCAGGGGTGACTTCATTTTAACCACTTCCCCATCCATCGAAACGCTGACTTTCTTTTTGTTCGGGTAAAGGGTAAGCTCTTTTACTTCCAACTTCTCGAAATCTTCGAGCGTGTTTAGTTTATTGAAAAGGAATTTTACCGCGTTCGCAAAAATACACAGCCTGTTAGTGCATTTTGTATAATAAACTCCCAGCTTTCCATCCTTTAGATTTTTCCTTCTGCCCAGCCTGTATAGCTCGGTATCGTAGGTATTATTACCCACAAAAACGAAGGGCGCTTTAAACCGCTTCTTTTCATTACCCGCTTTCATGCTGACTTTATAAAGCGGAAATCTTCTGAATATCTTGAGCATGGCAGCAAACATAGCGGGAAATTTACTGTATCCGAGCTGGTGCACGAGCTGCTTTCTATACCTGACTACATGGGGATATATGCCGATCGATGAATTATTGATAAATACTCTGCCATTGAGCTTACCCGTATCAATGGTATCCTTATTGCCGTAGAATATATTGCGCACGGCATCCGACATTTCCAGCGGAATACCGCAATCCCTGGCGAAATTATTAAAAGTACCCGCAGGAATTACTGCCAGTGTGACCGGCGTGCCGGCTATCATCGAAGCAACCGCGCTGACCGTACCGTCGCCGCCTGCGGCTACAACCGTTTCCCTGCTGTTTTTGCATATGTTCTTGATCTGATCGATAAAATTTTCCGGTTTAATTATATGAAAATCGATTTTATCATTTTCTTTTAAATATTTATTGAATTCCTGTTCGAGATTCGATCTGTATTCTTCCGGTGACTTACTGTCAACTCCGGATTTGACATTAACAACTACATCAATCTTCATTGCTTTGATCTTTCTTATTGTTTTTTTTCTTTTTTTCAACCTCTCTGATAACTCTTTCATCTTTGATATCTTTAGTGTCATCGGGTTGTTCAACTTTATTATTTTTTTGCATTACGTCCTTTATAAGCTGGGAAGTTTTTGCAACCTTGATCGCCGAATTTTTGGTTTCAAGGATTTTACCCGCGTATTTATTCCTGTACACCTGTGTAAATTCAGCCCCGAAATAAAATATCACTCCTGAGTAGTATATCCAAATCAGCAG
>CAZJAH010000002.1:154893-209376 GCA_964544155.1 uncultured Hyphomicrobiales bacterium
CACCCGTGGCAGCATCTGTGCCGAAAATAAAACCTGCAATGGCAATTATTACAACGAGCAGAGGCGCCAGACTTAACATTGTATAAAAAGATAGCGACCCTGCCAGCTTAAACCACTTATCATCGTCAAGCTGTTCAATAGTTTCGATGATTAAGTTCTTAGCTTCTTTTAATTTAATTTTGATCATAGAACTATGAAAAATATTACTTACATTCAAAATATAAGACGTCATTATATGAATTAATTTTAATTTTTCTTTGTTAACCGTTTATTAAAAATAATTGAACCAAAAAGTAACTTAAAGTTGAATGCTGTGTATTAATAATAGATGTTTTTTTGTTATTTTATGAAATTAAAACTTATCAAATCATTAACTAGGGGTTTTAGCATGAAAATAACTGTACAATTATCTTTAATTTTACTTATAACTATTTTTTCGGCCAGGGCACAGGGGCCCGGTGATATATATGAGGAAATGCCAAATATAGGAAACTGCGATGAAGGCATTCTGAAAGATCAGGTCCAACTCGATGCGGTAGAAATTATCAACGAAATTCGTGCCCTGCACGGCCTGGCGCCGGTGGATTTTGAACCTACAGGCGAAGAGGAAGCTCAGCAGGCAGCATTGATTTGCGCGGCGAACGGGTCTATTTCACACTTTCCGCCTGAAACCTGGACATGCTATACACAGATAGCGGCTGACGGAGCAATGAAGTCTAACCTGTTTTTCTCAGGCTCGGGATCTGCAAGCTATCCGGGAATTATTAATTCGTTTATTGCCTGGATGCATGATGATAATACTCCTAATGTAGGGCACAGGCGCTCGATAATTAATCCCTTCCTGAAAAAAGTCGCTTTCGGAAGGGTTGACGGTAACCCGGTTTCGGGCCCGAACCAGAATTTTTTCTTTAATGTGATGACAATGAATTACCAGGATTACGTGTCGGGCAGCATCGATCCTTCGATTGAATTTGTCGCTCACCCTCATAATAACTATCCGCCCAAATGGGTAGATAAGGACTGGTACCTTTCTTTTTCAGTATTTTATGACCACGATAGCTGGTTCAATAATGATAACGTGGATTATACAAACGCTCAGATCACAATTACCGATGAAAACGAGAACCAGCTTACAATTTCAGAGATCATTTACGATACTGAAGGCTGGGGTTCAGTTCCCAACTGCCTGAAGTTCAAAGTAAACGGCCTGCAGGATGACACAAAATACACAGTGAATATCAGCAACATAACAGTTAACGGCGCGGCAAAAGAATACGAATACTGGTTTAACCTTACCGATCAGGGAACTGTACCACCGCCACTGCCTCATAGCCCGGATCCTTCAGACGGCGCTGAAGACATAGCAACTGATACCGGCCTCAGCTGGCAGGTGGATACACCCGCTGACTCCTATCATTTAATGATAGCCACAGATCAGGATTTTAGCAGTACATTTTACGAGAACGATCAGTTAAGCACCAATACCGCTTCCGTAAGTAATTTAGAGCTGAATACGGTTTACTACTGGAAGGTCAGGTCAAAGCTCGATGATAGCCGGAGCGAATGGTCAGATACCTGGAGTTTTACTACCACTGCGGGCCTGCCGGAAACTGTAGCAGTTCTCCTGCCTGAAGACCAATCACAGGATATGCCTTTGAAACCGCAATTCAGCTGGGAAGCTACGGATATGGCAGATTATTATGAACTTCAAATAGATGATAATCCGGAATTCGTTATCCATACAATAGACATTTTCGAGCAGGAACTTCATAGTACCACTTATACGCCTTCAGAAGACCTGAAATCATTAACCACTTATTACTGGAGAGTGCGGGGTGTAAACGATGCCGGCAATGGAGAATGGAGTGAAGTCAGAAGCTTTATGACCATGGATGCCTCATCAGTTGCCGACAGGATTTTCCTGAATAATACGGAAGTTAAAGTTTCGCCCAATCCGGTATCGGATAATACCGAGATAAGTATAAATATGCCAGATCACGGCCATATCAGCCTGAAGCTATATGATTTAAACGGCCACCTGATTAAAGAACTATACAGCAATTACGCTGCCGGCAGTTTGACCATTAATGAGAATTTCTCAGGGCTTGCTCAGGGTACTTACCTACTGCGTTTAGGCAAGGGAGCAGAATTCAAATCAGTCAGATTGCAGATAAGCAGATAAAAGTTGATTTTTATAAATTAAGCCTTCCGCTTTAATACAGCGGAAGGCTTTTTTTTTAATATATTCTAAGACCAGATGCTTAGATAGCAAACATAACGCCTGCCTGAATTTCGATAAAATTAGCTTCGGAAACTATGTTGAAGCCTAATTCACCGTTTAAAAATAATCCGGGAGAAAGTTCAAGCATTCCTCCGCCGGCTAGCCTAATACCTATATCTGAATCGGTATCATCAAATTCCCCGAATTGAGAATCATAGCTAATTGTATGGGAATAATATCCCAAATCACCTTCAATATAAGGCCTGAATTCTTCAGCCGATAGATAATACCTGCCTCCGGCCCTGATCATTAAGGTGCTATAGCTGTAATCATCATAGATATCGCTGTCGATACTCCAGGGTATGAAACCTATCTGACCGATAATGGAGATATTTTCGGCTACACCGAATTCGCCTTTGGCGTTAAAGCCGAAACTTAGATTTGCTAAATCTCCGAAATCGCCAACGGGAGCGTTGATAAGGACATTACCGCCTAAAAGGATCGGTGTATCCTGTGCTTTAGTTTCCTTTACGGAAATAAAAAGAAATGCGACAATAGCGCTTAATACTAAAAAACGCCTCATGAAAAACCTCCTGATTTGTACAATACTAAAAATGTGTTTTAATAAGCCTAAACAACGAATATGAAATTAATTGATTTTAATTCGGATTGCAAATGTTTCTATAAAATTAATTTTTATTCTTTTTGTAATAATAATCGCTCCTGTACGAAAGATAATGTTATTTGACAAAAATTTTCGGTAAGCCATGAATATTTACGGATGGATTGTTTTAGCCGCAATAGTTACGGGCTTTTTGCTCGACACGATTGCCGATTACCTTAATTTAAAAAACTTAAATAAGGGATTGCCGCGTGAATTTTCCGATTTATTCGATGAGGAAAAATACAGAGAATCGCAGAATTATACTAAGGAAAGGACTAAATTCGGCTATTATCCCGCGGTACTATCTCTGGTGATCACGCTGGCTTTTTGGTTCGCGGGCGGATTCGAATGGCTGGATAGCCTTGTGGTATCACTAAACGATTCCTTTATTATCCGCGGTCTGCTTTTTATCGGGATACTGGGTTTCGCGCAAATGCTTATATCCCTGCCATTCAGCATTTACTCAACATTTGTAATAGAAGAAAAATACGGCTTCAATAAAACCACGCCTAAAGTTTTTGTAATCGACAGGCTTAAATCCACGGGACTAAGCGTACTTATTGGCGCGCCTCTTTTAGCAGGCCTGCTGTGGGTACTCAGAGAAACAGGCGAATACGCCTGGCTATATGGCTGGGCCGGGCTTGTGGTATTTATGCTGATTATGCAGTATATCGCACCGCGATGGATAATGCCTCTTTTTAATAAATTCAAACCCCTGGAAGAAGGCGAATTAAGAGATAAAATATTCAGCTACGCGGAAAAAGTGAATTTTCCGCTCACTAATGTTTTTGTGATGGACGGATCCAAAAGGTCAACCAAATCTAACGCTTTTTTTACCGGATTCGGTAAAAACAAGCGGATAGCTCTTTACGACACATTGATTGAAAAGCATACAGATGATGAGCTTGTCGCTGTACTGGCGCATGAAATCGGCCATTACAAGAAAAAGCACATTACGGCCGGTATGTTAATAAGTATAGCACATACCGGGATTTTATTCTATCTGCTTTCGATATTCCTCTATGACGAAGGCCTTTACCGGGCTTTCTTTATGGATAGAACGCCAATTTATGCCGGCCTCGTATTCTTCGGTATGCTTTATTCGCCGGTGGAGATGATTTTATCAGTGCTGATGAATATTTTCTCAAGAAAAAACGAATATCAGGCTGACAGATTCGCCGCGGAGACATACGAAAAGCCCCGGGCTTTGATTGACGCACTCAAAAAACTCTCGAAAAATAATTTAAGCAACCTGACTCCTCATCAATTTTATGTATTCATTAATTATTCCCATCCTCCCGTGCTTAAGAGAATTAAGAAAATTGATCATATAGCTCAAGGAAATTGATGGAAGTAGTATTAGCATTTTTGTGGTTAATAATGGGCTCGGCCGGGCTTTATTTCGGCGCTGAAGGCCTTGTCAGCGGCAGCGCGTCGGTAGCGATCAAAGCCGGGATCAAAGTGCTGGTTGTCGGGCTTACGATTGTAGCTTTCGGAACGAGCAGCCCGGAGTTGGTTATTAGTTTATCTGCGGCCCTTGAGGGCAAAGGGGATATTTCTGCCGGTAATATCATTGGTTCTAACATTTGCAATATTGCCCTCATTCTCGGCGCGGCGGCTCTTATAAGGCCAATCGAAGTGAATAAAAAGATTATCAGGTCGGATATGCCCATAATGATAGCAATAACACTGTTATTCGTATTGTTTGCTATGGATAAGCATTTTGACCGGATAGAAGGCGGGATTTTCATTGTTATGATCATCGCGTACAATTTCATAGCTATATACTTTTCCAGAAAGGAAAATCAAAGTCAAGCAGCGCGGGAAGCCAAAGAAGCTGCTAATCCTGAAAGAAAGCTTTTTTTTGATATACTCTTCATTATAGGCGGTATAATTATACTTGTAGCCGGTGCGAATCTTTTCCTGCACGGAGCCACCGATCTGGCAAAAATATTTGGCGCTTCCGACGCTGTCATAGGCCTGACTGTAGTAGCTTTCGGCACCAGCCTGCCTGAGCTCGCAACGTCGGTAGTCGCCGCGGTTAAAAAAGAGGGCGATATTTCGATTGGTAATGCCATTGGCTCCAATATTTATAATATTTTACTTATAATTGGCGCTACGGCTTTGATTTCTCCTATAACTATTACCGGAATTAAAAACACAGATATAGGTATGCTTATATTCATAAGCCTGCTTATACTGCCTTTAGCAGGTTTCGGGCTTAAACTGAACAGGCCTAAAGGCGTGCTTTTGTTATCACTTTACGCGGGATACATGTTCTATCTTTTTCAATAGCTTTACTTTAAAGTACAAAAGCACAGGGCGAAACCTGTGCTTTTGTTAAATAATTTCTCAGTGGCTTATTCACCATCGGGGTCATAGAGAACGGTAAAATCCTCAGCGTCATTCTTGCGCCGTGAGCTCTCCGCCATTGCCAGTTTATACCGGATAACTTTTTCCATGATCTTGTTATTGCTCGCGCCGAGTATCTGCATGGCGAGAAGGCCGGCGTTTTTAGCTCCGCCAATAGCAACTGTGGCAACAGGCACTCCCGGAGGCATCTGCACTATGGAATACAGCGAATCTACTCCGCTCAGAGCTTTTGATTTGACGGGTACGCCAATAACCGGCAGGGGAGAATGAGCCGCTGTCATTCCCGGCAAATGAGCCGCGCCGCCTGCACCGGCAATTATGACTTTAATACCGCGCCTGTGTGCGTTTTTGCCGTAATCCGCCATATCCGAAGGGGTCCGGTGGGCAGAAACAACTCTCATTTCGTAGGGTACGTCAAATTCCCTGCAAATTTCAGCAGCGTCTTTCATGGTGGGAAGGTCTGAATCGCTCCCCATTATAATTCCAACTAGCGGTGCGGGATTAACCATTTTCACTCCTTATTTCTTCAGATTTTTTCTCTGTGTATACTCTTACGATGTGAGTGATCTTTTCGTTTTTAAAAACCGGCGCCTGCCTGATTATCAGTGGCCCATCCTCATAAGTAATATGTGAGGCGGTTCTTTTGACGGCTTTAATAGCTTTGAGCAGTTTTTCACTTGTTGATTTATCAAAGATATTTTCGTCTGTTTTGCCTCTTATTTCCTGCCTTTTTAATCCGATTTTATTCTCAAACATTCTGTTTGCAAATTCAAATTTCATGCTTTGGGCGTTTATGATCGTAAGGGGATATGGCAGGCAGTCGAGAAAGTTGTATATAAGAAATATGCTCTCATTATATTCCTTATTTTTTTTCATGAGCCATTTCTGATTATTCTGCATTTCAGTAATGGAAGCCTTAAGCTCTTTATTTTCACCGGCCACTTTTCTAAAGGCAGAAATAAGCTTGTTTGTATCTATACTGTCATTATTATTATTAACTTCTTCAATTCTTGAAACAATCATCAGGCCGTTAATATTTTTGTCTTCATCATAGGTCGGGCTTACCCTGAAAACTATATTCTTATTATTTTTTCGTCTTCTGTATACTTCATCTTCACCGCTGGCCCTCACCCCGGCGTTAATATCCTGTCTTTCCTTTACTTCTTCAGATTCTTCATTTACGAAAAGCTCATGGTAGTATTTACCTTCGAAGTTAGCATTCATCAGAAGGGTATTATCACTGGGGATATACGCGTCCTTTGCGTTTTCATTCATAAAGATGATCCTGTTTTTATTATCAATCAGGGTAATCCCTTCATGAATGCTGTTGAAAGCCCGGCGCATGTTTTCCTTTAAATGTTCCAACTGCTTTTTATGCTTTGCGTGAACTTCTTCGACAATTGTATTCGACGGAATGATGTTAAAAAAAGACTTGAAGTATTTCCCGTTTCTTTTAATGCTCCACTTGAGTAGGAAAAGTTCTCCCTCATCATTTTCACCGACAATTTTCATGCTTTTTTCAGATTTT
Source organism: uncultured Hyphomicrobiales bacterium (assembly GCA_964544155.1). Classification (GTDB taxonomy): domain Bacteria; phylum Bacteroidota; class Ignavibacteria; order Kapaibacteriales; family UBA2268; genus CAZJAH01. The sequence goes on from CAZJAH010000002.1 coordinate 161,680, forward strand.
TTTCCGTCGGTGAAGTTCATTATTGTATCTTCGAGGCTTTCAAAATCATCTTCGTTCTTTTTAACGGCGTCTTTCTCGCGGGTATTTTTTGTGAGTTTGTAAACGGCCTTAAGTAAATTTTTCCCCTGAATTACTTCGCTGCTGTATGTACCGAAAACTGAATCGACGGATCCCATTGACCCGACAATTCTCATATCTTCAGAAGTATCAATAACTGCCAGATCGAAATACTTCATTATTTCCATGATCTGGTCTTCACTGTTAGAAAGCCTTCGCTTCAGCTCTTCTTTCTCGTGATTAACGGATTCAATAGTATCTTTATGCATAATTTAAATTTGATATTTTTTGACTTTATAATTTAATACACCGTTAGAGATTTAACAATTAAAATATATCAATCTTTTGTTATTCTAATAGTCATAATCCGGTTAATCATTAGTTAAGCAAAATAAAGCAATTTCTTAATTCAATCATGAGTAAATAATGGACGTAAAACTAAGCCTTGACGGAAAAATGCGTATCAAAGGTACAAATGAGCTAGGGCTCGAAACCTATTTCGATACCAACCCGAATGTCGGCGGCGAAAATACAGCTGCCACACCTATGGAAGTAATGCTGCAGGCTATGGCGGCATGTGCCTTTATGGATACTGTTTCGATTTTAAGAAAAAAGAGAAAGCAGGTGGATAACCTGGAAATTGAAGTTCATGGAGAAAGAAAAAAAGAACACCCTAAGATGTTCACGAAGGTGCATATGAAGTTTATCCTGACCAGCCCTGACTCGGAGCTGAGTGATCTGGAGCGCTCGATCTATCTATCGCAGACTACTTACTGCGGGGCATCTGCTTTATTCCAGGCGGCAGGCTGCGAAGTAAGCTGGGAGAAAGAGATAAAAAGGCCGGTTGTGGAAGCTTAAACATAAGCCGGAGCGGCAATGCTGCTCCGGCATTTTTGTAAAAAATCACCTGACTATTGATAATAAGAACCTACCTGACAATTCTCACGGGTATTGCCGAATTTGTACCATTGGCGCTCAGCATAATGAAATAAGTTCCCGGAGATGCTTCTATACCGTCATTTCGCTTGCCGTCCCAGTTAATGGTGTAATTTCCCGCGCTAATATAGCTGTTAAAAAATTCCGCTATACGAACTCCCTCCGCTGAATAAACGGACGCTCGTACTCTTGAGGATTCATTCAGTTCAAATGCTATTTCCGAATGATTCTCCATGGGATTCGGGTAGGTGTTAGTTATTTTTATTGATTTACCCTTAGAATTTAGCAGATTTTCAACAACAGAGACAGGGAAATCATCATCATCGCCGGGATTGCTCACCAGATCAAACTCTCCAGGCGCGGGATCGTTTGGCATCCATGTTCCGTTCTGATCCTGAAGCTCCTGGCCGTTGGTAAAACCGTCGCCGTCGCTATCAAGAGAGGCAAGGCTGCTTCCCCAGATAACGTCGCCGTTACCGTCGAGGTAATCAGCTTTTATAACTTCACCAAAAGGAGTATGCGCGCCTCCTCCTGCGGGATTAATATGGCAGTTGGAACACTGAAGTTTAGACCCGTTTGGTATCTGACTGACCCTCTTCGGTAGTGCCCATATAAGGGCAGGTATTAAAACAAATATGGCTGTAACCAATAAGATTTTATGAATTCTCATTTCTTCTTTCTCCTGATTTTTATAATATTATAATGTTCTGGTTATCTGAAATCCAAGATGCAGATTATCAAAAGATAGCGGGACAGGCGCTCCCGACAAAAAGTGAACCATATTCGTATTCACATTATTACCGAGAAAAAATTTGAAAAAATGCCCACCTGCTTCAAGCTCTGTACCGAATGTGTAGGAATCATGATATTGCCGCCAGCCGCTTACAGTTGGATTGGCCTCGACTATCACACTCCACATGTCATCGATAAAGTACTGTGCATAAGCTCCCATAGTGAATGAATACTGCTTATCATCACATGCACAGGGCGGATAAGCATTGTACAAATATCCCGGGGTAATACCAAGTCCAAGCTTTTTATCGATCAGCGTATTGGCAATAACGAATCCGTAAGCCTGCAGCCTGTTAATATTCTCCTCAGGTTCGACAATGGGTTTCTGGGAATATGCAGCAGCGCCCATAAAGGATATCTGCAAAGGCGCTGTTTCATTTCTGAATGAAAGTGCCCTGTACTTAGCTCTTAGATCCCAGTTACCCTCTCGATTACTTCTGCCGAGTGTGACCATTAGTTTATCGGTGACAGCATAACCCAATGCCAGCCTCATTATCACGCCGCCGTCAATGCCGAAAAGGTCTTCAGCTCCGGCGGAAACCGGCACCTGAAAACGGTGCCCGACGAAAAAGAAAATATCTCCCTGTTTATATGTTTCCGTAGTAGGTAATGTTAAAACATAAGTAGAATTAAACAGTTGTAAATCAGGCTTCACGGCAGGTTCTGCCCTGCTCCATGACGCCCCCTCCTGCCGGCTGGCGGAAGCCATATCTGCCGGGAGTTTCTCTGTATTCACACGGGTAGTTACCTTTGCCCTCTGCCCGGGGGGCGGATCTCCGGTCTGACGGCTTCTGTCCTTTTCCTGCAGCTTCCTGCCAATAGACGTGCCGTTTCCGTCGCTATCCTCTTTAGCCGGGGCTTCTTTCCAAATAATATCAACATAACTATCGAGAGATGATTCTTTAATATCATTTTCGAAAGAGTCCCCCGGGCTGTCGCCCTGAGGTTCTGTGTGGAAATTAGCGCAGTTATATACAATTCCGTTCGGTATTTGTGTTACAGGTTTTGCTCTTGAAAACACCGATGATATCATTGCCATAAATATGGCAGTTATAAGTAAAATCTTTCCGTAATATTTCATTATGCTCTGATTATTTTTTCAAAAATTATCCTGTTATGCTTATGAGGCTTTTTTCATATAAAAATCAACCACAAGCTGCATTTCTTCATCTATTTTCATGAACATGAATTCCGGAACTTTTATGTTGTGGTCGGTCAGTTTAACTCCGAATTCCGCTCTCACTTTTAAGCCGGAATTGTTCTTCTTTATAATCCCTTCTATTACCCTTTCCTTTTCAACACCGTGAATAAAAAACACTCCATCGACCTTTACTTTGTAGGAAAGGCCTTTCTGCTTAGCGGCTTCCACAATTTTTCCTTTATAATATGTATAGGGGTATTTCTCGGTGTGTATGTAATCTTCACGCATGTGCCTGTTTCTAAGCCCGATACCTGTATCCACGGAATTCATATCCACTTCGAAATAAAAGTTAGCGCCTTCAAGCTTATCTAATCCTGCCGCCAGGAGGTAGCCGTCAATTTTATCGGTGACACCTTCAAATTCCTCTACCGGCGCATCGGAAATGAATTTAACAAGATTGTCTTTTCCGGTATCCACATGGTATTCGCCTGCGGTAAGATTAACTGCTGCAAACAAAACAAATGCTATTAAAAGTTTATACATTTTCAATTTCTCCCTTATCCTTTTTAATTATTTTGAGCGCCTGCGTCAATCCAGGCTTCTATGGAATCTACAACTGCCTGAGGCAATTTACCACCGGCAACTTCAGGTGGCATAACGGCCGTGCCGTCCCCTTTGAGCTTTTTAATAAGCCAGCTGTTCTCACTATTTCCCGGATCTACCAGAAGTATGCTGCTGCCCAGAGCTTCTTTTCCTACAAGATTCTCATAAGAATTACCCTCGGTCAGATTCAGGTTGCCGGCAGGGAATTCACCCGCGTGACAGCCTGATATAGCGCAGCCTGAATTAAACACCTGATCCTGAATAGCAGAAAACCCGGCCGGTATTTCGCCATTTTCATCAGGACAGGTTTCACATTCTGAAACTATGTTATCTGAACAAGAATATTGCAGCAAGGCAATAAACATTCCTGTAATTATTATGACCTTTCTCATTATAGTCCGTATTTTCATTTAAAAGTAATAAGTTATACATTGAATACGTCGATCAATTAAATATTTTTAATTGTTCAAAAACCATTTTGAAGCGCTTCGATATTAGGTTTAGCTAATTCATTTTCTTTGTACAGGCTAATTACGATCGGGGTAAGCGTATTTTCAAATATTTCAAAATAAAAATGAAATTAATTTTTAATTCAAAAAAAGATCCTTTCATTAAATGGCTGGTATGGATGGCTATTCTTACTCCGGCAATGGCTTTTATCCTGCTGGGCAAACCGCCGGCAATATTTGTATTACTTGAAATCACTGCTGCGGCTTTAGTTATGTGGTTTTGGTTCGGAACTTATTATGTGATTACTACCTTGTATGTAGAATATCACTCCGGGCCGATTAACGGCAGAATACCTATTTCGCTTATCAAAAAGATCAAAAGCGAGAGCAACGGATGGCATCCGGCTTCTGCGCTTTCCCACGAGCGGATAGAGATACAATACGGTAAAGGCAAAATTGTTACTCTATCACCTGAAGATAAAAAGGCTTTTATTAACGCTATCCTTTATGTTAACGGCGAGATCAAAGTAGAATAAATAAAGGCGGAAGATAATATCTCCCGCCCGATCTTATTGATTAATTCCGGCCCTTAAATGTTTTATAAATCTTACAGTGAGATTTCCAGCCTTCCATAGTAAAAGGCCCCGTTAAATCCGAACTGTGTGACCGCTGTGTTATAAGGGAAGCGGCCGCCATCCTGCTTGGCAGGGACATTTTCATCGGGATATACATCAAAAATATTATTACCGCCGGCAGCTACTTTAAGCCCGTCACTAATCCTGTAAGAAATCTCCGCGTCGGTCAATACTTTGCCGGAGTAATCCTGGTCAAGCAAAGCGGCGTTTTCGATATCTGCAGTACGAGAGCCGACTTCACCGTAATAGACATTTCTAAGCATAATGCCCAGATTACCTGTCGTATAATTGAGTGTCAGATTGGCTTTTGTAAGCGGCAGTCCTCTTTCAAGCCTGGCTATCTCTTCCCTGCTGAAAAGCGTGCTTTTCAGGTCTTCATCATCAGGGAAATTTTCAGGCACCTGAATATCTCCGACTACTTCAGTTTGCGCGTAATTGATCGAAGCGGTTATATCCAGTTCATCATCCCATATGTTAAGCCTTTGAGTGATAACTGCTTCAATACCCAATGTTTCTGTATTAATTGCATTGCTGAAGAACTGAACCGCGTCCACTCCGGGCAATCCCTCCAGCATACCTGCTATGCTCGGATCAAATGCTGAAAAATATCCTGACAGCACAATTCTGTCATTAATATCTATCTTGTAGGCGTCAACCGTCAGCATGGTTGATTCGGTCAGCTTTGATGCCAATCCGAAACTGATATTAACTGAAGTTTCTTCCTCGAGCTCGCCAATACCGAATGCCTGAGCAATCCTGCTGTCATTCGGAGCGGTAAGCACTTCAAGGGGGATAAGGTCTTCTCCCGCGGCATAGAATACAGTTGTAGTGCTGCTGAAATACTGTTGATGTAATGATGGGGCTCTGAATCCGGTGCTGGCCGCACCTCGCAGGTTCAGGAAGTCACCGAACATATACCTTGCCGAAAGTTTGCCGTTCAGGCTGTTGCCGAAATCGCTGTAACTTTCGTACCTGCCGGCAATTGAAATAAGGAAGCTATTGGTAATATCCGCTTCCACTCCGGCGTATAGCGCACCTGAAGTCCTGCTGTGCGTACCTGCGTTTTCCGGACGAAATCCCGGAAATACCTGTGCTCCCGGTTCATAAGTGCTGTCCTTATAGCTGTATGAAGCAAGTTCGCCTTCTTCAATCGTAAAGCTTTCGTACCGAAATTCAGCGCCGGCGCCAAAGCTGATCATCGTCAAGCCCGCCGCATCGGCAAATGCCTTTGATATATCAAGGTTCGAGGTATTCTGATCGAATAACAATGTCCCGCTGTAAAAGGAGGTCGGGCTGCTGCTGCCCCATGAACGGTTTAGTGAGTTATCGACATCATACTTATAGGAATTGCCGCCGTAAACATTGCTAAGATCGAAATTCCAGCCGTTCCTTGTGTTACGCACTCCCGCTGCTAATGACCTGTCCATTATCCTACCATTTATAAAAGGTAAGAATCCGTCAGGATAAATCTCCTGATTATTTCTTCTGTCATTCGGGAATCGGTAAAATCCTGCCGAACGGCTATCTCTGTAATTAATTCCGCCAAAGGCGTAAAAATCTGTACTGTCATTCACGGGTATCTCCGAATTAAGAAAAATACCTCCGTTAAGCTGTTCTGACTGGCCTATCCTGAGATTGAAGTCTGAAGGCGTCTTAGCTCTGGCGGACATGATGCTGTCATCTATCCTGCGATTTTCATCTTCGCTGAGCCCGTCCTGATCAGCCGTCCGGTAAAACATACCGGTATAGGCCCTGGCTCTGTTGGTATGGCCTCTGTCGCGCAATTCAGCGGTAAGGTTTATAAAACCGCCTTCACCTATGGCCGTGCCAAAGTTCGAGCCGAGTGATATAGTCTCGCCGTCAGCCTGTGTTGTCTGTCCGGCGTAAGTATTGAAGTAAACTTCGTCGGTCTGCTCTTTTAAGATGATATTGATCACTCCCGCGATGGCGTCAGAACCGTACTGCGCTGAGGCACCGTCTCTTAGTATTTCAATTCTCTGGATGGCAGTCACGGGGATAGCGTTCAGGTCAGTACCAACCGAACCTCTGCCGATAATAGGGGTTACGTTCACCAGGGCTGTAGTATGGCGGCGTTTGCCGTTAATGAGCACCAGTGCCTGGTCAGGCCCGAGCCCGCGAAGCGAAGCGGGGTCTATATGGTCTGTGCCGTCGGCAAAAGTCTGGCTCCTAGAATTAAATGAAGGCACGAGTTCCGTTAAGGCGTCAGCGGCATTGACTTTTCCTGAAGCCTCCAGCTCTTTTGATGATATAATATCCACCGGCACCGATGATTCGATATTAGAACGGGATATCTTAGTCCCGGATCCCAGTACTGTAACGCCTTCTCTTAACCGCACGGGTTCGGGTTTTAGCAGGAATAGTTTTTCTTCATCGCCTGCTGTATTTATACTGAATTTTTCTTTTTTATATCCTATATATGATATAATCAATGTTAAATCTCCAGGGGGCACATCCAGCTCAAAGCTTCCGTCATTACGGGCAACTGTTCCTGCATCAGACCCGTCAACACGAATAACGGCTCCCGCCAGGCCCCGATTGCTTTCCGCATCCGCTATACGTCCTTTTATAGCATTGGCATAAAGCAATTGTCCGAACATTATCAGAGACATAGCAATTATAATTAATTTCATATCACATTCCGCTAAAGTATTGATAACAAAACAGCAAATATACGGATAATCCCTGTTTAACTTTTATTATGCTCCTAAATATTTAAAAAAATTAATTATAAATGAAAAATAAGCAGCGCTTCATAACGTGCTATTTATATAATAGGATAATTATGAATAATTCTTAATCATTTAAGTTGTATAAATTATATCCATAAAATGAAAATTAACTTAGACAAAAATTCTGGTTTCTGTTGGGGCGTAAACCGCACAATAGGAACAGTGGAACAAATTATTGAAGATAATCCCGGAAGACAGGTATATGTTTTAGGAGAAATAATCCACAACCCCAAAGAACAGGAAAGGCTTCGTCAGCTCGGCATGAAAGTGCTGACTCATGAAGAGCTGGGCGGATTCAAGGATGATAATGCTATATTAATTATCAGGGCCCACGGTGAACCTCCCGAAACATACAAAAAAGCAGAAGCTCTGGACGTACGGCTAATTGACGCTACATGCCCGCTGGTCAAAAATTTGCAGGAATCCATCAGAAATTATTATGAAAAAGGGTATCAGATAGTCATTTACGGCAAGAAAGACCATCCCGAAGTATTGGGCCTGCGCGGAGTATGTAATGACGACTGCATTGTGGTCAGCACAGTGGATGAATCCATACATATGGTGGATTACAATAAGAAAACCGCGCTTTTTTCGCAGACTACCATGAACGGGATAACCTATGACGCCATAAGAAAAAACATCGAACAGCGCTCTAATGATGTGGTACAGACCGGACAGGTTGAAAGGATTTTCGAAACAAAAGATACCATCTGCAAATCAGTTGTTGACAGAGAAAAACACCTGAGAGAATTTGCCGGCGAAAATGACAGTATTATATTTGTAGCCGGAAAAAATTCTTCAAACGGCAGAAGCCTTTTTAATATGGTGAAATCACTTAATGACAAATCGCACTTTGTAGAAGATATAACAGAGATTGATCCCAATTGGTTCGATGGAGTAAAAAGCATAGGAGTCAGCGGAGCTACGAGTACACCTAAATGGTACCTGGAAAGGACTATAGAAGCCATCGAACGGATGATAAGGTAAGTTTCAAAGGCTTTTTGAGTTTAACAACACTATTTACCTGTGGGTAAGATTAGTAATATTACTCCTATAGTAACCACCACGATACCTGCCCACTGAGTAAGGGTAAGCCTTTCATCGTAGAAAAACCAGCTCGCCAAAGCAAGCAGTATATAGAAAAAAGATCCCGACACAGCAAAAGCCGGGCCCAGCTTGGCTTTTGTTATAACGAATATCCAAACCAGATAGCCGATCCCCTGCAGGCTGAGAGCAAGCCACAACCAAGGCGTTTGAGCGATAGTAAATATAAACTGAAAGGTTTCACCGCTGGAGACCTTTTGCAAGGTATTGTTGACAGCTTTCTTAAGTATAAGCTGGCTGGATATGGTATTCAATGTAACAAACAATATCATTAAAACTGATATCAGCCTCATATATTTGCCCTCATATTTTCGCCCTCACTTTTTTTATCATCAAATACTCAATTCATTGCCAGGCTGCTCATTGCCAGGCTGCAGCCTGGTCATTCATTTTTCCAGTTTCTCATTGACAACATCTTTTAAAATTGCGATTTCCTGTGTAAGCCGAGTTACCTTCACTGAAAGATTAGATATAGTCACTGTCAAAGTGAAAATAATGATCAGGCTGTATAGAAGCCCCAGGAAGAATAGGGCATTAGATGCCAGCTCTATGCCTGCAAAACCTGCTACCATGAATACGATATCCGGCACCAGCGCCATTAAAATGAAGGCAATTCCGACAATAATCCATACAATCGCGTAGCGCAGCTCAAGACTACCTTTACGCACATAATTGAATATGAACCCCGAAAAAAGCAATGCTACCATGATAATAAAAATCTGAAGCTTTTCGTTTAGCATTTCGTTTTCTTTTGATTATTTTGTATCCACAAATTTTTTATTCTGTACTTAGCAAAGATAATTATTTCTTTTTGAATTTATCAATTAGTATGGCAAGAGTAACTTTTATCATATAATATGGTATCCGGAAAGCTCTGATGGAGGATATTCCGCCGTTTCTTTCCCTCATTTGAACAGGGACTTCTTTTATTCTGAATTTCTTTCTTTTCAGGAAAACAATGGATTCCGGCTCAGGATAATCCGCGGGGTAGTACTTTGTGAAAGCCTTTATTACTGCTCTATTGCAGGCCCGGAATCCGGAAGTGGGATCGCTGATACTCTGCCCGGTAATAAACCTGATCAGTCCGCGGAAATAACCGATGCCTATCCTTCTGAAAAAACTTGATTGAAAGCCATTATTTTCTATAAAGCGTGATCCTATGACCATATCCGCCTCGCCATTTTCAATGGGCTCGATAAGTTTTTTAATAAACTCCGGGGAGTGCTGGCCGTCGCCGTCCACCTGCACCGCGGCATCATATCCTTTTGAGTAAGCATAATGGTATCCTGTCTGGACTGCTCCTCCGATACCGAGGTTCATGGGCAGATCGAGCACTTTGGCGCCCTTATGCCGGGCTTTAACAGCTGTGTCATCTTCAGAACCGTCATTGACCACAAGCGTATCGTAGATATTCCCGTTACGGCCAATATCCACAAGCAGGCGGGTTATATTCGTACTTTCATTGTACGCGGGTATTATCAGAAGTACCTTCAATACTTAATCCCGGTAATTATATTTTTAATAAACAATTTAATGAAAAAAATCTTAATTAATCTAACATAACCATTTATTCATAAAAATATTTTTGTAATTTTACGTAATGGAATTATCATTAAGTATAAATTTTTGAATCATTATCAGTTAAGCCACGCTAAATATTTTATTTAATTTAATTTAAATTATTAAATGCGCAAGAAGAATAATCAAAAAAATATAAATCAAAGCAAGAAGTTCATCGGAGGATCATCTTTTATTAGTGGCAGTACATTCAAGTTCATTGCCATAGCGCTAATCTCTTTGGCGGTTATTATTTCATACTCTAACAGCCTCAACGCTTCTTTCCAGTTCGATGATTACCTGAATTTCGTTGAGCATAGCAAAGGGATAACACCCGAGTGGTTTTCGCAACCGTCCAACTGGCTGAACTACATGGAACGCCCTGTGAGCGCTTTTACACTTGCCATGCAGTGGGAGGCCCACGGCGAAGATGTCACCGGCTATCATATAGTGAATATTGCCATACATATTGCAGTATCGGTACTGGTATTCTTTTTCGCGCTGTTTATTCTGCGAAATGCCGATACAGGGCATCTTAGGGATAAGATCACTCTCGCAGCCTTATTTGCCGCTCTAATTTATGCTCTGCACCCCTTGCAGACTCAGGCAGTGACTTATATTGTGCAAAGGCATGCCTCCATGGCGGCAATGTTCTATATCATGAGCATTATTTTTTACGTACTCGGCAGAAAAAACCATTTACAAAATGGAATGAATTCGAGGAACATTATATTTTATTTCGGGGCTTTGCTGACTTTTTTGCTGGCATTTTTTTCCAAGCAGAACGCGCTTACGGCTCCCGCGGCATGGCTGCTGGTGGAATTCTATTTTATCCGCGGCCCGAAAGGCAAAAGGGATATCAGGTTCTTGCTTATTTCGTTAATAGCACTGGCCGCCCTTTTTGTTTTAGCACTTGCTCTGACCGGCCTGCCTAGAGAAACTGAGGAAATAAGCCGCGGGCAGTACCTCCTTACTCAGTTCTACGTCATTGTGGAATACTTCAAACTAATGATATTTCCCGTCGGGCAAAATATTGACCACGATATTGCTCTCGCGGAAAGCTTTTTTAATTTAAGGGAATTTCTAAGCTTTCTCTTTGTGGCGGCGACGGTAGCGCTTGGCGTCTGGCTTTACAAAAGGGACAAGATTATTTCATTCTCAATATTTTGGTTTTATTTGACCTTATTAGTAGAATCCAGTGTTATACCTATACAAGACGTTATGTTCGAACACCGGCTGTACCTGCCGATATTCGGTTTCGCACTTAGCCTGAGCTATGGCGTCTTCAGGCTGTCCGGCAGAAGAAGCTCAGCAGTCGCGGCAGCACTGCTTTTAATTCTTAGCATAACTTACGGGGCAATGTCATACGCCAGAAATGAAATATGGCAGACTAAATACACCCTCTGGTCGGACGCTTACGCTAAAGCTCCCGATAAGCCAAGAGTAATATATAATCTGGCAAATGAATATAAGGATACGGGCCAAACTGAAAAAGCGGTAAGTCTTTACGAAAAAGCCGTAAGGCTTGATCCATCTTTTAAAATGCCCTATACCAATCTTTCAACAATATATAATCAGAAAGGTGAATACAAAAAGACAATAGCCCTTCTAAAGCCGCTGGAAAATTCTCTGCCAAAGCACTATAAAGCATTCAACAACCTGGGGCTGGCGTATCATGCGGCAGAAGATTATGAAAACGCGGAAAAATTCCTGCTTAAGGCTCTTAGCATTAAGCCGGATTTCGCCGAGTCATATGCTAATTTAGGCTTAATCTACTCAAAACTTGGTGAATACGATAAAGCTATTGCAAATTATAACAAAGCCGCTGAACTGGCGCCCTCTTTAAGCGGTAAGATATATATAAATATGGGCGGTATTTATAATCAGTCGGGGCAGTTCGAAAAAGCAGTCGAAATATACAGCAAAGCCGTTGAGTTAGAGCCTGATTTACCGGGCGCTTTTTATAATCTGGCAATTGCGCTTGAAAATACCGGCAGGACCCAAAGAGCTATTGAAAATCTGGAGCAGGCAATTAAAATTGACCCGAATATGGCTATTGCTTATAAACGGCTAAGCCATATTCATCAAAAAATTGGCAATGAATCAAAATCTAAAGAATTTGCCGCAAAAGCACTGCGGGCGGGTAAGATCAAAAACAACTATTCCATTAGTTCTAATTAATTGCGGATTATGCCATGGGTAGAAGAAATCCTAAAAAGAACAAAAGCGTAAAGCAGTTGCAATCATTAAAAAGAAGCGACGGGCTCTATACAAAGTTTATCTTTCCGGCCGCGTTCCTTATACTTACGCTGTCTGTGTTATTGGCATATTCTAACAGCTATGACGCTTCCTTTCAGTTTGATGATGAGCCTAACCTGCTCGAAGCCCCCGAATACCAGAACTATGATATTTATACAAAAAGCGATATCTGGTTTGATATCCTAGAAAGGCCGGTTTCGCATATCACACTTACCTGGAACTGGGTTAATCATGGTATGGATGTAGTTCCATATCATATTTTCAATGTGATTATTCATCTGCTGAATGTGTGGCTGGTATTTTTATTCCTGCTTTATATTTTATCATTTAAAAGCGCCGCAAATAATCATATCAGGGATAATCGGCACTATATTGCATTTGCCGTAGCTTTAATATTCGCGCTGCATCCTCTTCAAACGCAGACAGTGACTTACATAGTCCAGAGGATGACATCCATGGCCGCCTTTTTTTACATTCTATCACTATTTGCCTATGTGGCGGGCAGGCAAAATCACATTAAAGAAAAGCTGAACGGCAGGACTATACTGTTATACATTGCAGCGCTGCTGGCGTTTTTATTTGCTCTCAAATCGAAGCAGAGCGCTATTTCCCTGCCGCTCATGTGGATTGTTATGGAGTTTTTCTTAATAAGGAATAAAAAAGGCCGCTTAAATAAAAAACTGATCTACGGAGCGCTGGCCTTATTCGGATTTACTATGGTTATCGGGCTTGCGGCAGACATTATCCCGCGGGAAACACAGGATTACACACGTATGGAGTATTTCACTACCCAGTTTGGAGTGATAATGACATACTTAGGTCTTTTACTTATCCCGGCAAGCCAGAATCTGGACTATGATTTTCAGATAGTGAACAACTTATTCGAACCTGTTTTTCTTTTGGGACTGCTTATCAATCTTGCCGTAATAGCTTTTGCTGTATGGATTTACAAGAAAGACAAGATCATTTCATTTGGGATAGCCTTTTTCTATGTGGCCCTATCTGTTGAATCATCCATTATGCCGATAAAAGATGTTATTTTTGAGCATAGGCTTTATATGCCAATGATAGGTTTCTTCCTTAGCCTTAGTGCCGGATTATGGTATTTGGCAGGCAAAAAGTCACCTTATCCCGCGCTTGGAGTAGTAGCGGTACTGGCCATAGCTTACGGATTCGCGGCTCACGCGCGTAATGAGGTCTGGCAGACAGAGTACAGGCTCTGGGAAGATACATACGAGAAATCACCTAATAAAGCACGGCCCGTATTTAATTTTGGAAATGAAAACAAGGAAACAGGAAATATCCGGGAAGCTGAGAAACTCTACCTTAGAGCTTTGGAGATCGATCCTGAACACGACGATGCCATGATAAACCTCGGCGGCATATACAACAGCTCGAACCGTTCACCACAGGCGATTCCCATGCTTGAAAAGGCGGCTTCAATCAAAAACAACAAAAAAGCCTATAACGCCCTCGGGATTGCTTACAGGAATGTTAAAGAATATGAGAAAGCTGAGCAGGCTCTGCTCACGGCTATAAAGATCGATCCCGCTTATTACCAGGCAATGACTAACCTCGGAACAGTTTATACTTCGACAAATGAATTCGATAAGGCCATAGATATTTTATCCCGTGCCATTAATTTAAAACCTGATTTCGAGATAGCTTACATAGCTCTCGGCTCAGCTTATAATTCCGCCGGGAATTTTAAAAAAGGCGCCGAATATTTGAGCCGGTCTTTGAGCATGGATCCCGATAATCTGCCCGCAATTGCAAATCTGGCCAATGCTTATAACGGTATGGGCAAGCACCAGGAGGCTATCGAAACTTATCAAAGAGGGATAAAGCTGAATCCCAATGCTTCTATACTTTACGCGAATATGGGAACCGCCTATTCTCGGATAAATAATTTTGACAAGGCTCTTGAAAGCTACAACAAAGCAATAAAACTCAATCCACGGCTTCATTTTGTTTATAAAAAAATGTCCGATATACTTATTGCGGCGGGTAAGCAGGATGAAGCGGCCAGGATCATCCATAGAGGCGCTAATAACGGCGACCCTTATTCAAAAAGCATGCTCGCCGGCGGATAATACAGTTATCTTAATTATTTAAATGTGATGGAACAATTAATAGAAAATCTGAATATTACCTCCAACAGATACCTTAACGCCCTGATTATATTCGGAGCGTTTGTACTTACTGCTATTGTGCTGAATCTTTTTCTCAAAGCAGTGATCATAAAATTATTCAAGATCAAAGTACTTGATATCCCTATCGTTATCAGAAAGCTTCGAATGCCGATATTTTACATTTTTCTGCTCCTGGGTGTTATTTTCGGCAGCAAGTTGTTAGAATTCGAGCCTAAAAACAGAGATATTTTTGAGAATATTTTACTGACGGTGATCACCCTTATCAGCATGGTAGCGACTATCAAGGTAAGCAATGTCATTATTCAGAACGCTGTTATTTCCAGACAGGATAATACCGGGCTGGGCAAGGATATAATTCCTCTGGCAGCAAATTTCAGCAAGATTATAGTGGTAATTGGCGCGGCGGCTTTGGGAATAGCCATATGGGGCCTTGACCTTACTCCCCTGCTGGCCTCGGCAGGTGTTGCCTCTGTAATTATTGCTTTTGCCGCGAAGGATACATTCGCGAATTTCTTCGGCGGGATAAGCGTTTTCATGGATAAGCCTTATCAGCTTGGTGATTATATCAATCTGGAATCCGGCGAAAGAGGCGAGGTTGTCGCTATAGGAATGCGAAGTACAAGAATAAAAACAAGGGACGATATCATTATTAGCATGCCTAATTCCATTATTTCAAATCAAAAAATCATTAATGAAAGCGCGCCTGTAACAAAGTACCGAATGCGGATCCCTGTTGGAGTGGCTTACGGCAGCGATATTGATCTTGTTGAGGAAGTACTGTTAAGCGCGGCACTGGAAAACCCCAGAGTAGCCACAGAACCTGATCCGCGGGTCAGGTTCAGGGAATTTGGTAATTCCAGCCTGAACTTTGAGCTGCTTTGCTGGGGAGAAATACCTGCCCAGCGAGGCATTACGTCACACGAGCTCAACAAATCTATATACAGGAAATTCGAAGAAAACAATATCAAAATACCTTTCCCTCAAAGGGATGTGCATTTTTATGACCACAGCAAAGATGATGAAGGATGATCTGTATTTATGAAATCTGATAATCCAATAGCATAAATATATAAAATGTTGTTTTTTCTTTAAATGTAAAACTCACCCGCGGAAGTTCACAACCTCACTGAGCTGAGATATATGCGCTATAAGCTCTTAATAATACCGGAAAATTATTAATCTGATAAATTACTCTTTAATAACCCTGCCGGGATTTTTCCTGATGAAATCTTCCCATGACCTGCCGTTAGAATTGATAGTTCCGGCTTTCACTGTATGGCAGACCGCGACGGCCAGCGCGTCGGTGGCATCGTAAAATTTATGCTTTTCATCAATACTCAAGAGCTTTCTGATCATGTACTGGACCTGTTCCTTGGCGGCATTACCCCTGCCGGTGACTGATTTTTTAACTTCCCTGGGGGAATACTCGCATACGGCCACCCCTTTCATCAAAGCAGCCAGCATTGCCGCGGAACGGGCATGTGATAGTTTGGTAAGAGACTGGGGATTTTTGGAATAAAAGGTTGTTTCAAAAACAGAAATATCAGGGTTTGTCCTTTCTATTACCCCGGTGAGCCTGATAAATATTTCTTTGAGCCTGCCCGGCAGGTCTTCGGATTTCATTTTCGCCTTAACCACGCCGTATTCCACCAGAGTATATCGCCCATTTTCATAATCAAGGACGCCATAGCCGCAAACTATCGATCCGGGATCAATTCCCAGTACTCTTACTTTTTCCATGGATCAAATATAAAAAAATACTCCCAATAATCATTAGCGGGAGTATTATTCATGCTAATAAGGTTATTTTAATCTAACTGATCCATCAGTGATTCCTCTATATCTGCGTTAGAAAAGAGGTTCTGAACGTCATCATGATCTTCAAACGTATCGATGAATTTCAAGATCTTCTTAGCGTCGTCCGAAGTGCTGATCTTAACCATGTTTTGCGGTATGTATTCCAGCCTGGCTTCCTCCACCGCGAAACCTTTCTCTTCGAAATACCTGTTAACCTGCGCGAAGTTTTCCATCGGGCAGACAACTCTTGAAGTATCTTCATCGTATTCGAGGTCTTCTGCTCCTGATTCCAGAACGTGTTCCAGCAGTTCGTCTTCTGATTTCCCGTCTGTTTTGATGATGATAACGCCCATACGGTCGAAGTTCCACGCAACAGAGTTGGTTTCGCCCATGTTTCCACCGAGCTTACTAAACATGGAACGAATCTCTGCAACAGTACGGTTTTTGTTATCAGTAACTGCTTCCAGGATTACTGCTACTCCGTTGGGAGCGTATCCTTCGTAAGTGACTTCTTCATAATTAACTCCTTCAATTTCACCCGTACCTTTTTTAATAGCTCTGGTAATATTATCCGAAGGCATATTTACTGCCCTGGCATTAGTTACCGCGAGCCTGAGCCTCGGGTTTGTATCGGGATCGCCCCCACCCTGGCGGGCGGAAATGGTTATTTCTTTGGCAAGCCGGGTGAATATCTTTCCGCGCTTGGCGTCCTGCCTGCCTTTTCGGTGCTTTATGTTCGCCCATTTACTGTGACCGGCCATAGCTTTTTATTTCTATTATTAATTAAACAAATTTCTTTATAGGTAAAATAATTTTATTCTCTATAATAATTCAATCTCATCTAACTAACTAAAATACTAAAAGGATTAAAAGAAAAAAAATTAAATAATTTAAGTTTTTTCATAAAAATATTTGCGCGTTATTAACAAATTAGTTATATTAAAAATGTTAGAATAATGACATATTGTTAGATATATATAGGATCTGGGGAATTAGCATCTTATATTAAGATCGCCTAAATATTTTGGCGTGAAAAAAACTGAACCGGCTTGATTAATTTTTGATAGGTCTGAATCCTGTTTCTCGTAGATTACTCTTCCCTAATATCACTGCATGATCATTTTAGGACTTATCGATAATTCTTCAAAGCCGGTTCTAGTTATAAAAATCAGTTTCAGTAAAAATCAGTTTCAGTCATATAGTTCCCTTTTTTCTTTAAATATTCGATATATTCTCCGTATAATTCTGATCTTTCTAATATTTGATCATTGCCCAGCATAATAATATTATGCTTTGCTCTCGTTAAAGCAACATTCATTTTTCTATCCACCTTGACATCATTATATACAGACAAAGACAGCAAATTTTTCAACTGTGAATAATAATTAATTGCCATAGAGATAATTATAATATCCCTTTCAGACCCCTGGAACCTTTCGACTGTTTCCACATCGATCATTTCACGCAGGCCCGGTGGGAGTTTTTTCTTTATTTCATAAGCCTGAAGCCTGTAGGGAGTAATGATCCCTAAAGTGCTGCAAGTAAATTTTTCCGCGTATGCTTCATAAATTCTCGAAGCTATTTCTGATACGAGAGCTGCTTCGCGGGAATTATACTTCAACTCTTCGGTTTTTTCTGTCCTGATAAAAATATTTCTTTTAGCATATAACAGCTTATTAAGCTTATCCTCATTATCAGTCCTGAATACCGGGCTTTGGGAATTTTGCCATCCTGAGCCTGGGAATGTTTCCAGTTTGCCGCCGTAAAATTTCAGGTTGGGGAATTCCTGTATATCCATGTGCATCCGCCCCTGCTGATAAAGCATTCCGAACGCAAGGTTCCAGTGTTTTTTTCGGCATACGTAAAGCAGCCTTTCAAAAAGTGAATTGCGAAGGTTAAACAGTCCGGCTCCTTTAAGCTTTCCGGATTTTACTTCGCTTTGTTCCTCACTTAAAGAAACAACTGCCGGCAGCTGCTTTTCATCGCCTATCATAATGAACTTATCCACTGCCGTGAGAACGCTTAGAATTTGAGGTTCGAGTATCTGAGAGGCTTCATCTATAACAGCAAGCCTGAATTTTTTTAATTCGAAAATTTCATTTCCATTTTGCAAAGATGCGGCAGTAGATATGAATATCCGGGTTTCGCTTATCCGATTGTACAGCTCTTTCATACTTAAATTTGCGGCAAGGCATGAAATCATTTTATCTTTATGCGGAGAAGTTTCTCGCGCACCTTGCCTTAGATAATCGATACCGGCTTTGTTCAAAACTTCGCATATCTCATCGACAGCCCTGTTGGTATAGGCACAAACAAGTATATTGATATCGGAATTTCTATAATAATAATTAACAATAGCTCTTAGCATGTAGGATGTTTTTCCCGTGCCCGGCGGCCCTTGAATAAGGTAGTAATCCTCGGCGCTTACGGCATTCCTGAGCAGGTTAAGCTTTACCGGATTAAGTGTTGGATCAGATATGTTTTCCCTGGGTTTGAAACGAGGTTCTGCCTCTCCGAGAAGTATTTTTTGCTTTTGTTCGGCGCAATTCAGTATGCTGTACAAAGATGAAATGAGCTTTTTCGTACCGGAATCGCTATGGTCCTGCTCAATTATCCAGTAAGCATATTTACCGAAAACCGATATATCGGTTTGCTTATTTCTAAGGCTGACGGTTATTTGGCTGTTATCAAGTATTTTGATAACTGCTTTCATCATAATATCTTTAAGTGGATCGGTCAAACTGCCTTCGTCACGATAAATGATTATATAATCACCCTGTCGGATGGAGCTTGCCATTAAATCGCCGCTATCAATGTCAAATGTAAGGTGCAGCTTTTCAGCATCTGATTCAGCCTCATTAAATCTAAGTCCCTTTATCAAACTGCCGAAAGAAACTTTGTCATCCACACTGTCGCGCCAGAGAGAATTATGCCCACCGGGGCGGTTATTATCGGGCAGGCCTGTTTTTTCAATATAGGACTCATTCATTATAAAAGTTAAAAATTCTCTGAAATAATCCTGAATGATCTCAGCTGACCGTTTATAATTTCTTTCAAATTCTATTATGAAATCAGTTAAATACGGCGGATAGGCGCCAATATCGCGCGGATTAAGTTTATCCAGTACGGCGTACTTTCCCTGCCTTAGAAGTAAGTCAATGAGAGCTATCATATTCCTGGTATTTACTGTTTCTGCCTTTTTTAAATATGTATTGGGGGCATTTCTTAGCGGATGTTCATCCGGGGCGGCTGAATAGAGCAGCTGTGAGCTGCCTGTCCTTCCGGGATAAACACTGTCAAGCAGCAGATTGTAGCAGGATACCTGAGCGAAATGGTTATTCCACATACCCGCGTGATAACGCTTTCCGTTTTCACCTTCCACAGTCAGGTCGGGTTTTGGGGCAGAGCCTGATTTAAGTTCAATAACGTCTTTTCTCTGCGGATCGGAGTCATATTCTATCATAGCATCGAGCCTGCCCTGCATACCGAATTTTGGTGAAAGAAATGCAGGCTCAACATGAATTTTTCCATTAGGGAACCTCTGTACGATCATTTTTAAAGACTCAAAATGAACGCCGGCATCTTTTTTCAGAAATCTGCTTTTCTCCCGCTGCCTTTCGTAAAGTACAAATATCTGAAGGGGCTTATAGCTGATAGCACGTGAGTAAGCTGTTTCGAAATCTATCTCACGGTCGATTATCAGCTCATCGAACATACTATTAACAAGATTACCGAGAACAATACCGTAAGATGTATCAGTATTTCTGAACCTGCCCAGGAGGTTCAGTAAAGGATTATTTCCACAAGACTGGAAACATCCGGCGATATCGGTAACATGAATAAGATTCTCAGGATCAATTACTATGTATGAATCCGGTCCGGCTTCAAAGCCTGACGCGGATTTCCTCAACCCGATAAAATTTGCCTGGAGGCCTTTTTTAAAAACTTTATATGACTTAAGCCACAATCCTTTTAGCAATACCTGTACTTCCCCTTTTTCAGGCGAAATAATTTCTAGCCCTATAGAGCTGTCGCGCTTTTTCACAAGTCCTTTGATTATCGCAGTAAAATTAGCCCCAGCCGCCCTTGCGGGAATTAATCTTTTATGATCACCTGAAAGCTCATTTTTAATTAGAGACTTCTCTTGCTGCGATACTAAACCCGGGCTGAATAAATCGACCAGATAAATGATAACAAGTGCGGCGGACCTGACGTCAGAAGGAGTGCAGCGGATTGTTTCATCTTTAGTAATTGCCTGGGCAGCATAGGATATATGTGTAATGTAATCGGCCATTTGCTTTGGAATGCCGTATTTATCAGCCACATAGACCGAAACCGCGAAATATGACGGAAATAGCTGGGGTTCGGCTTCTACCGAAACCAGCATAAGCTCTCTGATAAGCCTGTCGGCCTCAAGAAATTTCTCCCGAGGCCCGCTTAATCTGTTAGCAATGATAACTCTCGCCTGTTTTAAAAAAAAACCGGCGGTTTCTTTATCAATCATTTATCCGCTTCATCTAATCTAATGTCTTTTATGGTAAGCTGCGGAGAGCGCTGGCCATTGAAGTTGATCGTCTCCAGATTGTAAACTATTGAAAACGGCTTTCCCCCGGCCGCGATATGAATTTTTGATGCCAGATTATGCCCGATGGCGTCAATAACGAAATTATTCTGGAAAGCCCTGAATTTAATATTATTATTACCTACAATTTTTACACCGTTAATGGAACGCACATTCCTTGAATAAAAGACCGGTTTTTGATTTTCGAACCCGAAAGGTGCAAAAAGGTTGAGTATTTTAAAAAATTTGGGAGATAATTCATTAAGCTTAAGTTCGGAGTCGATCATGATCTCCGGCATGAGCATATCTTTTGTAATGTGCAGGGCAGCGATCGCGTCGAATCTTTCTCTGAATTCCCTAATATTCTCTTCTTTAATCGATAAGCCGGCTGCATGCTTATGGCCACCGAATTCAACAAGAAGATCTTCGCATTGCTTTAAAGCCGTATGCACGTCAAAATCGCTGATACTTCTGGCCGAACCTTTTGCAACGCCTTCAATAGTAGTCAGCAGAACGGTAGGCAGATGGAATCTGTCCACGAGCCTGGAAGCCACAATGCCGATTACCCCGGCATGCCAGTGGGGATGGTGTATAACCAGGGAGCGTCTATCCTTCTCTGCAAGAAGGTTTTCAGCTATTGGTATGGCTTCCTCGAAAGTCTGCTGGTCGTAAAGCCTTCTTTTGCGGTTTTCGTCTTCCAGCTGCTGGGCTATCTGAAAAGCCGCGATTTCGTCTTCCTGCAGCATCATTTCGACCGATCTCTTAGCATCACCCAGCCTTCCCGCGGCGTTAATAAGCGGAGCAATGGCATACACGATATTTGTTGCGTTTATCATACCCTGCTTAAGCCCTGTACAGTATACCAGCCCTTTTATTCCCGGCCTCGGGTTACGATTAAGAAGCTTAAGCCCGTAATGCACCAAAGCCCTGTTTTCATCAATGAGGGGTACCATATCGGCTGCGGAAGAAAGAGCAACGAAATCCAGATATTCGAAAGCCATTTCGGGCTGCCCTAATTGTTCGGCAATTGCCTGAATGAATTTGAATGTAACTCCGCATGCCGCCAAAAACTTAAAAGGATAATTGCAGTTTCCTTTAATAGGATCTAAAATGGCATATACCGGGGGAAGTGTATCTCCCGGCTCATGATGATCGCAGATAATTACATCAAAATCTTTTGAATTGGCATAGGATAGCGGCTGAAATGCCGTAATGCCCACATCCACGGTTATTAAAAGAGTAGCTCCGGCCTTTATGGCAAGGTCTATTGATTTATTTGACAGGCCGTAGCCTTCATCAAATCTGTCAGGAATATAATATTCCACCGTCGCGCCGTTTCTTTTTAGGAAACTGCACAGCATGGCAGTGCTAGCAGTACCATCCACATCATAGTCGCCGTGTATCCAGATAGTTTCATTCATTTTTATGGCTTTAAGCACTCTATCCACCGCTCTTTCCATTCCGTCCATAAGGAATGGGTTGTGGATGTCATCGAGTGACGGCTGAAAAAAACTATTTGCTTTATCCTCGGTAGAGATACCTCTTGATATCAATACCTTTGTTAAGCTTTCCGGAATTTTCAGGGCTTTAGTCAGATTATGGATGATCTCTTCATTAGCAACTTTTCTAAAATTCCAACGATTGACCAATGTTTACCTAAGTTAATTTACTAATTAGGCCAAATTTACAAAAAATGATAATTAAGTCAAACTAATTGTGTAATTTTTTTCACACTTTTTAAATTATATTGGATTTATAATTCAATGATGTTAAAATTCTATATTTTATATTTTTTCAAATATTATGGCGTTTATTCTTATCTTTGTTACTGCATAATTTTTCTAAAGAGAAATTTTATTTCTATCTGTAATTAAATGGAAAATTTAACTGAGAAATTGATGGAAAAGCAAACAACAATAAATAAACCAGTTTCATTTTCGGGGATAGGCCTGCATACGGGCAATCCCTCTACAATAACTTTCCGGCCCGCACCAGCAGGCCACGGATATACTTTCATCAGAACCGATATAGAAAAGCACGTTGAAATTCCGGCGCTTGTGGACTATGTTGTCGATCTATCAAGGGGTACTACTCTTGGCATCGATGATGTTAAAGTTCATACGGTCGAGCATGTACTTGCTGCTTTAGCAGGCTTGAAGATAGACAATTGCAAGATAGAGCTGTCGGCTAACGAACCCCCGGTAGTTGACGGAAGCTCCATGCCATACGTGGATGCTTTACTCAAAGCCGGGAAAAAAGAACTCGACGCGGAAAGAGAGTATTTCGTTATGGATGAAACAGTCAGATATACCAACGAAGAAAAGCATGTCGATATAGTCGCCCTTCCAACTGATGATTTCAGGATCACTGTAATGATAGATTACTTTAATCCCGCCTTGGGAAGCCAGCATACCGGTTTATTCGACCTGGAAAAAGAATTCGTTAACGAATTTGCCCCGGCAAGGACTTTTTGCTTTCTTACTGAGGTTGAAATGCTGCATAAGCAAGGGCTAATTAAAGGCGGAAGCCTCGATAGCGCTCTGGTAATTATCGATAAAGATATGGACAATAACGAACTCTCTGGCCTCAAAGACCTGTTTGGGCTTGATAAAGCTCCTGTATTGGGCAATAACGGTATTCTTAATAATACTGACCTGCGTTACAAAAATGAGCCTGCTAGGCATAAGTTGCTTGACATGATCGGCGACCTTGCTTTGGTAGGCGTTCCCCTTAAAGCACAAATATTGGCGGCAAGGCCGGGGCACGCCAGCAATATCGAATTCGGTAAAATGATCAGAAAGCTTTATCTCGATAAGAAAAAACTTAATAAGCTTCAGCCGTCCAAACAACCGAAGATATTCCAGGATGTTGAAAAGATCATGGAATTTCTTCCACACAGATACCCCTTCCTCTTAGTGGACAGAATCACTGATTTCGATGATAAAAATGATGTCATCATCGGATATAAAAATGTTACTATGAATGAACCTTTCTTCCAGGGGCATTTCCCCGGCAAACCCGTAATGCCGGGCGTTCTCATACTGGAAGCAATGGCACAGGTCGGCGGACTGCTTATGTTCAACAAATCAGATGAATATATAGGCAAACTGGCGTTTTTCATGGCAATTAACAACGCAAAATTCCGCAAGCCTGTTGTTCCGGGCGATCAGCTCGTAATGGAAGTGGCATTGGTTAATAAAAGATTTAGCACATTTATGTTTAAAGCAAAAGCATTCGTTGATACCCAATTGGTTGCGGAAGCGGATTTACAGGCAGCAATAGTGGATAAATAAATTTATGACAGAAAATATTAATATTCATCCTTCAGCAATTGTGGCACCGGACGTCAGGATAGGCGATAATGTCATGATTGGCCCCTTTGTTATTATCGAAGAAGACGTAGAAATCAACAGCGGATCCCTGATACTATCTGGATCAGTTCTTTCCACAGGCACAAGGATAGGGAATAATTGCAGGATTGGGCCTAATTCAGTCATTGGTACTAACCCACAGGACTTAAAATACGCAGGTGAAAAAACTTACACATTTATCGGTGATAAAACTGTAGTTAGGGAATTTGCCACTATCAACAGAGGTACCTCAGCTACCGGCAAAACAGTTGTTGGAAGCGACAGCCTGATAATGACATACAGCCACGTTGCTCATGACTGCCGTATAGGAGATCATGTGATCATGTCTAATGCCGTTCAGCTCGGAGGGCATGTTGAAATTGACAGCTGGGTAGTACTCGGAGGTGTCGCAAAGGTTCATCAATTCTGCAAAGTCGGAAAACATGCTATGGTAGGAGCTGATGTTTACGCCGTTAAAGACATAGCCCCATATACTCTTATTGGCCGTAAACCTCCACAGGTAGAAGGAATTAATAAGGTAGGCCTCCGAAGAAGAGGGTTCACCAATGACCAAATCGCTGAAATACAGAAGTTTTATGATATATTGCTTTTCTCCGGATATAATAACCGGGATGGCGTAGCCAAATTCCTTCAGAGGCATGAACCGTCTGATATTGTTAATGAATGTATTGAATTTATTGAAAATTCAACTCGCGGAATATACAGATAAATTTTGTATATTATAAAAACTAAACTTTCGTTTATTTTTTTTGGGATGTAAATACAACAACAATTATATGACTTCTTAATTTACCTGCTTTAAAATATTCTGAGGCAATGCGTCAGGTTTTTTACTGTTTTGCGAGGGTTAATATTACCTAAGCCTGGTCAATGCAGAAATTCAGACATTAATTGCTTTGCTGTACAACAAAATAATGTTATATTAATATTTTGTGAATTTTATCAGGCATACTAAAAAAAAATAATTAATAAATGGTTAAGGAATGCCGTTGAACATTTGTTCCGATATGGGATTGTACAAATTATAAATTAAGAGAATGGAAACATTAAATCTTAAGCAATTGTCAGAATTGCTGCAGGAACGCACCCGTAATTTATCAGGTAGCAGCCTTTTGCTTAAAAAGTCGGCTATCACGGCATTATTTCTGTTTACGGATATAACCCTTCTTTTTTTCTCCATGTTATTATCATTGCAAATCAGAGACGCGATGATGCCCGGAGAAATCTATGTATTTGATTATACATCGATAATTGCTTTCATTATTCCTTTATTTCCGCTTGCTTTTTATCTGAGGGGCCTATACCCGGGGTTTGGTATAGACGTAATAGAAGAACTACGCTCAATAACTTACAGTATAACTGTTGTTTTTGCCATATTAGCCGCAATGTCATTCTTTGTGCAGGGTGCATGGGAATACAGCAGGCTCGCGTTCATGCTTTCACTGCTCTTCTCTATGATAACCATTCCCATGGGAAGAGCCCTTGTCAGAAAAACTTTCAGCTCTTCCGGCTGGTGGGGAATACCCGTTATTATCATAGGAGCCGGGCAGGCCGGAGAAAAGGTTATCCGTTCTCTCGATAAACATAAGCATATAGGATTAAGGCCTGTGGTAGCCGTTGATGATGACGTTGACCGCTGGGGCTATATCGAAAAAATACCTGTAATCGGAGGCCTGGATATAATTCCTGAACTCGCTAAAAAGCTAAGAGTTGACCATGCCATAATTGCTATGCCCGGAGTATCGGGCAGGCGCCAGCAGGAAATTATTTACAAATATTCCAGATATTTCACTCACGCTACTGTGATCCCGAATATTTTCGGGCTTTCAAGCCTCTGGGTATCAACAAGGGATCTTGGAGGTATAATCGGGCTTGAAGTTCAGCAGAAACTGCTTAAAAAAACTTCCATGATGCAAAAAAGGATTTTTGATTTTATTTTTGCTTTAATTTTATCCCTTATTTCCCTGCCCCTGATAATTCTTATCGCCATTATGATTAAGCTTGACTCCAGGGGGCACGTCTTTTTCAGGCAGGAAAGAATGGGAAAAAATGATTCTAGATTTAAAATAGTCAAATTCCGCACCATGCATGAAGATGCCGAAAATAAGCTCAATGAAATTCTTGAAAAAGACCCCGAACTGAGACAGGAATATGAAGTTTATCATAAGCTAAAGCAAGACCCCAGGCTAACACGAGTTGGAAAATTCCTGCGTAAATTCAGCCTTGATGAGCTACCCCAATTTTGGAATGTCATTAAAGGCGAAATGAGCCTTATAGGCCCGCGGGCTTATATGCCATGGGAAAAGCCAAAAATGAACGGCAATGAAGAGATAATTCTTAAGGTCAAGCCCGGAATCAGCGGCCTCTGGCAGGTTACCGACAGGAACTCCTCCAGCTTTGAGGATAGAAACCTTACTGATGTATATTATATAAGAAACTGGTCTATGTTTCTCGATATTTACCTGGCTTCGCGCACTGTCGCGGTAATTCTTAAGGGGAATAACGGGTATTAATTTTGAATAAACTAACGGGATTAAATTCTCATTTTTTTAAAAGCTGTTATGAAAAAAGTTTTTCCGGTAGTTATAGCGTTCATAATGCCCTTCATGCTCCATGCCGGCAGCCTTAATTTCAGGCCTCTGACGGCAAATGTGTTCGAACCCAGAACAGGTTCGGTTTATCAAGCCGGCACAGAAAAGCTGCGTCTGGATATCGGAGCCTCCCATGACCTTAAAAAATGGCACAAAAAAAATTCCGTGATCTCCTTTGGCGGGGATTTTTTCACTTATACAAGGCTCCGCACAGCGGGAAAATTTAAATTCCCTGTTGAAACCAGTGACTACTATTTCGGAATAAACGGCGCCCTGGTTTCCGAAAACGGCCTTCAGCTCCGGACAAGGCTGGCCCATATCTCCTCGCATCTTGTGGACGGACTTGCCGACAGCATTACTTTTATCCGCGAACCTTTCGTTTACAGCCGGGAATTCCTCGAATTTACGGCTGCATGCAATTTCAGCGGCCTCCGCCCCTATGCCGGGATAAACTTCATTTTTTCATCCATCCCGGATGACAATAGCATGATTGTTCCTAATCTTGGATTGGATTATCTTTACAGGATCAACAGTTTTATAGATCTCAGCGCCGGTTATGATTTCAAACTCACAGGCATTAATGGTATTAGTTCAGGCAACAACGCGGCTCAGGCCGGCATAATATTCCGTACAATGGATCAATACGGCATATTCTTTAGCGCCTACTATTACGCCGGTAAAAGCATGCATGGCATGTTTTATAAAGATTACGACGAATATTTTGGAATTGGCTTCCAATTAGTTTATTATTAATACTCCTGCCTTATTGAAGTTTTTTCATTTACCTTTAATTATATTACCTCTGATAACCAATTATTAGTGTAGGAAAAAATTAATTAGATTATGGTAAAGGATAATATTAATAGATTGGCCTCTTTTTATTATATTCAATTTATTTTAATTATTATTTCCATTTTTTGAAATCATTATACAAAATAATTATGTTTTTACTGATAAGCGCTTCCGGAAATTCATTCAGGGAGCGCCAGATGGAATTTCCACGGGTGAAGCAGGCCTATGAGGAAAAGAACCGTGAGTTAATTAAGCTGCTGTCGAACCACAATATCATTTCAGATGAGATCGAACTGTACATAAGAGCATTTAAATCTGAAAAAAAGATCGAGCTGTGGGCTAAAAACCGCTCTGACGACACTTTTACACTCGTACGCGAATATAAAGTGCTTAATTCAACGGGCGGGCCCGGCCCCAAAAGAAAACAGGGCGATAAGCAAACACCTGAAGGATTTTATTATATCAAGAGGTTTAACCCAAAAAGCAAGTATTATCTCTCTCTGGGGATCAACTACCCCAATGCTTCCGACCTGGCTTTTGCGGATAAGGATAATCCCGGCGGGGATATATTCATCCACGGCGGAAAGGAAACCGTCGGATGCCTGCCGATTGGCGACGATAGCATCCGCGAGCTGTATCTGCTATGCGTTGAAGCTAGAAACGCCGGCCAGGACAGGATTCCCGTACATATATTTCCGGCAAAGCCCGCTTCAGAATACATGGCTAAGTTACAAGCAGATTACAAACACAAAGATGATTACCTGCACCTTTGGGAGGAACTCAAAATAGCTTTTGTACTTTTCGAGCAGGCCCGAAGAATACCCAAAATTATATTTAAAGAAGACGGAAGTCATGAAGTTAAGTAGAATTATGGCCATCAAATTCAAAATATATCCTTCAAAATTAAAAAATGATTTTTATTTAATTTACAAATTATTTATTTTAAAAATAAGGGTTTGCTGCTTTTTATAAGTGAGATGGTTTATTTCATTTTACCAATAATCGCGCGGAGGTAGGAAATGGGAAAATGGAGAATAACCATAGGCCATCGACCTGACGATGAGCTTCACGAAATAATAGACAACGCGGAATACTGGCCTGAAGAGGATGTCATCAATGCTAAGCGGGAATTACATTTAAGGCAGACGGACTATAAGCAATCTGAAAAATTCCGGTTGGAATTAGAAAAGGAACGGGAAGATTTGATTGTTAGCAAAGCAGGATTTCCTGCCTGCGCTTATACCTCTTTTCCTTTAGAAGGCTTTACGACAGAAGAATACATAGCAAACGCGCTTGAAACTGTAAAATCATTAGGATGGAATATTGTTGATGTATATGAGGATTCTCTTACTGTCCGCACCATGACGTCCTTCTTATCTTTTGGCGAAGAGATCATTATTACTGTTGAAGATGACACCGTTTATCTTGAAAGTGAATGCGCATTTATGCAGGTAATTGACTGGGGAATAAACAAAAAAAGAATTAAAGAATTCCTGGAGGAATTTGAAGAAATCACCGGAACAACGAGTACCGAAACAAACATTTTAAAATTCAAGAAAGCTTTATCAAGTGAAATCGATCCCAAAACAGGAATGCGGTTATATGGTAGCGAAAAACAGAAAGATCAAGACGGCACTTTAATTCCAAATCATACACAATGGGTAACAACTGTCATCATTGGTATAAATCTATTGATATTTGCCATTATGGTAATGAATGGCGCTAATTTCTTTAATCCGCTTCCGGTAACCCTGACTGAGTGGGGCGCTAATTACAAACTTTATACTTTGAATAACGAGTATTGGCGGCTACTGACGAATACTTTTCTGCATATAGGCATTGTACATTTGGCGGTGAATATGTACGCTTTATATTTTATCGGAAAATATCTGGAACCGCTAATTGGATATGCCAGGTTTATCTCGGCATATTTGCTATCAGGTATAGGAGCTAGTTTTGCCAGCCTGCTTTTCCAGGATAATGTTGTCAGCGCAGGGGCATCTGGCGCGATATTCGGTATGTACGGATTATTTTTAGCTCTACTCTCCACAAAACTGATTGATTCTAAAACCAAAACAGCCTTCTTATCAAGCATAGGTATCTTTATCGCTTACAATCTATTTTACGGCTTTACTCAAAACGGTATAGATAACGCGGCGCATGTCGGCGGGTTGATAACCGGCGCTTTGATTGGCTATGCATTTATCCCCGGATTAACAGAAGAAAAAAAACAAATGATGAAATATCTTACAATAATATATTCATCCGCAGCAATTATTTTCATTACTTTTTTTGGTGTTAAAAATCTGGAGAATCCTGCGGTAGAAGGTATTCCTTTGACTGAAAGGTACAATGGGAAAGAAGAGCAGGATTCTCAGGTTCTTTTGGATGTTTTGGAGCAATATCATGGAATTATGAAAAAGATGGCTGAAAATGAAACCGCCGCCATGGAGCTATATATTTTAATGGATAGTCTGAGGGCGGAGAACCTGCTTACATTTATTAGAGAGCAGGGGATCCCTAAATGGGATGAAAATCTGAATCTCGCCTTTGATATAGACATCCTGGAAGGGCTGCCTGATGAATTATTTCAAAAAAATAAATTAATAAAAAAATATATGAAGCTCAGAAAAGAAGCCTATGGATTGATTTATAAAGCACTGGATGAAAATACTGATAAATATTACGATTTGATAAACAACATGCATGTTGAAATCACTCAGATATTAAAGGAAATTGAAGATAGTTAAATTGAATGAATAGCAACTTAATACTCAGGCAGGCTTTACCGGATGATCTGCCTGATATACTGCAGATTTTCAAGGAATCAATTGAGCAGAGCTGCGCCGGTGATTACACGCCGCGGCAGATCGCGGCATGGGTATCTTCTGCTGAAGATCGGCAGTTTTGGCTCAAGCGGATAAATGAACAGTACTTTATCCTTGCCGAATATGAAGGCCGTCCGGCAGGCTTTGCATCACTGAAAGGCGGCGGATATATCGATCTGCTGTATGTTCACCGGGATTATCAGGGAATGGGAGTTGCCGGTTTACTTCTTAAGGCCGTTAGCAGTAAGGCAAAAAGCCTGAACTCCGGGAGCCTTTCGGCAGATGTCAGCATATCGGCCATGCCCTTTTTCATTAATAATGGATTCGCTATCATAAGGCAAAATATCAATTACAGGCAGAACGTTGAATTAATTAACTACCGCATGGAAAGAATAATTTGAATGAAAGAGAAGTATAAGTTATTTTAAGCGGTAATTTTATAATCATACGGAATTGAATCAATGAATATAGCAATGACAGGAATATTTGTGAAAGATACCGAAGAAGCATTCATTATTTATACCGAAAAAATCGGCTTTGTGGAAGTAATGCACGACCCGGCATCAAATTTAGCCATAGTAGCCGCAGATGATGCGCCCGATGGCACAGCTCTGCTGCTTGAACCATCGTCGAACCCGCTTGCCAAAGAATACCGTGAAGGGCTTTATACCGCCGGCATCCCGGCCATAGTTTTCGGTTCTAAAGATATTAATGCCGATTATGAAAGGTTAAAGAAAAATGGCATTAAATTCAAGAACGATCCGCTGAAAACTCCCTACGGCATGACAGCAATGTTCGATGACGGCTGCGGCAACTGGATACAGATACACCAGGCATCGGAAGGATAACCTAAACAGTTATGGTAGTTAATTATTTGTTGCCGGTTTTTTTTGTTTATTTAATCATATTATATAATTAATTTTTGAGAAATAATGAAAGCTTTAACTGTTAAAATTCCCGAAAATATAGATGAATTCGATATAAAAATGATTATTGCTTCACAATTATTCGCCAAAGGCTTGGTGAGTTCAGGACAAGCCGCTGAGATAGCCGGTATAAGTAAGAGACAATTTCTGGAAAAGGTTGGCGAATTTGAGATTTCGATTTTTGGGGAAAGTCCTGAGGATATAGAGCGAATCATAAATGAATAACATAGTGATCGCTGATACAAGCTGCCTGATTGCTCTTAGTAATATCAACGAACTATGTTTATACTCGACAATATAAATAATTACTCGTTCTGCCCTATCACTTTCAACGTAATGGAGCGCCTCAAAGATGAACTGTATTATAGGTGATGGAAATTCTAATAATCATCAAGAGGGTTGTTACAATTCATTTAGTATTTTCGATGTATAAATCAGTTCTTTATCATTTAAGTAGTGGTGCACAGGCAATAAAAAGACGCTCTTAAGCAGCTCGGGTTCGTAATCGAGTTCATCGGGTTTCCAGCCGTTGCGCAGCGCAAATCCGTGAACGCCTCGCTTAAGCAAGTATTTCATCATCCGGCCTTGATCATCAACCATTATCGGAAATCCAATCAGCGACTGCCTCAAATATGCCCCTTTACCAACAGGCAGCAGATATTTCGGATGAATATTTTTGTAGAGAATTTCGGCATTGAGGATTCTTTTTGTGCTGACCTTATCAAAATCGATTTTGCAGATTTGTTTTTTTATTATAGGATCTGCGAGAGATATTGTTTCAGGAATTTCATATATGACAAATAAGTTTTTTCCAAATAATTGCCAAACCAATTTATTATAGATCCTGAATGGTAGCGGAGGAATAAATCTTATGAAGTGGTTTGAATAGAAATAAAAAAATATTTTTAGTACTGTTTTAAGTTCAGATGACTTTATAGACCCCCCCCATTATATACCAGCTTATCATATTTTTCTGAAATTACAGCTCCACCGCAAGGCAATCCAAGCAGTTTATGCCATGAATAAACTTCGATATCGCCAATAGTTTTAACCTTTTTATAAGGTAAGGTCAAAGCCTTATCTTCAACAATAAGGAATCCTTTATCCTTGAGATTTTGAAGTAATTTAACATTATCGTCAATCCATAATCCATAGTGATGGATGTAATACACAATGGTGTTTTGGGGATTAAAGTTATTAAAATAATCTTCCTGCAAATGGAGGTCCAAGTCTAAATCATAAAAGTGGATTTTAAAACCCAGTTGCTTCAAAGGCAGGTAAACACCGTCGGCTGTATATGCAGGAAGTAAAATCGACTTGCCCTGAAATTGACGAAAGAAATGATAAATAGCCTGCCTTGCCAGAGTGAATACAGGATAACTGAACTCATTCGAGCTGTTCAAAAGGAAATCAGCATTTTCCTTCGGGGGTTTATGGTATATCATGTAAATCTTTCCGAAAAACTAAAAAGATAAAATAAAAAATAAAGGCGGATTAAAAAATCCGCCTTCTATATAAAAATCACTTAGCTACTATTACTTTCTTTGCAAGTATTCCTCCATCCCATTAGAATACCATGTAATACTGGCCTGAAGCTAGAGAGGAATTTTGATAGATGATTTGTTTTGTTCCTGCTGAAACTTCTCCATCATGTACTAATCCTATGAAGCTACCCATATTATCTAAAAGTAGAACTTCTAATTCGCTTGAATATGGTAAAGTAAGGTTAATTAGAGTAATGTTTTTAAATATTGCCACATTCTAATAAAGGATAATACTTCCCGGCCCTGTCTTTAATTTCCCGGATAATGGCATTCAGGCCGTCGGAGCGGGCAGGTGAAAGATTCGAACCAAGGCCTATCTTCTCAATAAAGTAAAGATCTGATCCGGCTATATCTTTCGGTGGCTGGCCGTCGAGCGTTCTTAGCAGCAGGGCGAGTATCCCCCGGGTTATTTTCGCATCGCTGTCACCGGTTATTTTCATGTTTTTGCCGTTCATTTCAGTCAGCAGCCATATTTTAGACTGGCAGCCGCTTATGGAATTATCATCGGTTTTGTTCTTCATATCAAACGGAGTAAGCTTATCTCCTTCAGCGATGATAGCTTCGTACATGTCGAACCAGTCGTCATATCCGGAGTATTCTTCGATTATTCTGTCCTGTATTTCATTTATGTTCATTTTAAACGAGCATTGTTTTTATTCTACTAATACCTTCTATCAGAGAGTCGATTTCTTCCCTTGTGTTATATACGGCAAAGCTGGCCCTTATCGTACCCGGTACATTAAACCGCCTCATCAGCGGCTGCGCGCAGTGATGCCCTGTTCGTACGGCTATGCCTAGCTTATCCAGAAGCTGTCCGGCATCGTAATGATGGCCTCCCACCAGGTTGAATGATATTGCTCCGCAGGCGTTTTTTTTTCTCCCGTGAAGTTCAAGGCCTTCGATTTCGCTGAGCCTCTTCCAGGCGTAATTGTACAGTTCTTTTTCATATGCTTCAATGGCTTCAAGGCCAATTGATTCGATGTATTCTATGGCTGTCATCAAGCTTACAGCCCCGGCATAGTTAGCCGTACCCGGCTCGAACCTCAATGGCGGCTCCAAAAAAGTACTCTTTTCCGGGCCTGCGTATTCGATCATTCCTCCGCCAAAACGCGCCGGAGGCATTGCTTCTAGCAGCGCCTCCTTACCGTAAAGTACGCCTATACCTGTTTCCGCGTACATCTTATGGCCGGAGAAAGCAAAGAAATCGGCATCAAGTTCCCTGACATCCACAGGCTTATGCTGAACCGCCTGAGCCCCGTCGATGAATACCGGTATATCCCGGCTGTGGGCAATCTTGATGATTTCTTTAACCGGATTGATGATGCCTGTGACATTAGATATATACGACAGAGAGATGAGCTTTGTCCTATCTGTGATAAGATTTTCAAATTCTTCTAAAATAAGTCCGCCGCTGCCATCCACCGGTATGACTTTCAGATTGGCGTTTTTCCTGAGGCAAAGGGCCTGCCAGGGAAGAAAATTAGAGTGGTGCTCCATCTGAGTGGTTATTATTTCATCGCCCTCTCTGATAAAAGCCTCGCCAAAAGAATCCGCTGTTATATTCACGGATTCCGTTGTGCCGTGAGTAAAAATAATTTCATTCGAATTATTCGCGTTGATGAATTTCCTTACACTTTCGCGTGCTTCTTCGTAAGCTGCGCTGGACTGCTCGCTCAGGTAGTGCACCCCCCTGTGTATGTTGCTGTTGAGCGTGGTATAGAATTCTACTAAGCGGCCTATCACCTGCCGGGGCTTTTGTGTAGTGGCGGCATTATCCAGGTAAACGAGCGGCCTGCCATGCACTTTTCGGCTGAGAATTGGGAACTCCTCCCTAATCTTTTCAATATTGAGTCTGACTTGTAACATTAGCCGGCCTTTTCTTTCATATTTTCGGGAACACCTGTTTCTGCCGGGAGGTTATTATTAGACCACTCGAACCATCCGCCGTCAAATACAGACACTCTAGGCCATCCCATAAGCCAGGCGTTAATAAAAGCCTCACTGCCGCGCCAGCCGGTACCGCAGTAGAAAGCATTGTGCTTATCCGGGGTAATGCCTGAATTTTGCCATATTGCCTCTACTTCGTGATATTCGCGAATAGTATGGTCGAGATTCCTGTAATTCTCCATGTGATAAGCGTCAGAACCGCAATCGGCAAAGACTGATCCGGGGATACGGCCTTTTTTTACAATATAATTATAGCCGCTGACTTCGCCAATATATTCGCGCCAGCTTCTGACCGAGCATAGGTTTCTGTCACTATCTTTTACTATCTGCTGGGCTTCGGCCAGGTCAACAGCATACTCAGGCTTTGAGGGAATAGCCGCGCCGAAATCCGAAACCGCTCTTGCGGGAGTTGTTTCCTTTGTTATTTCAAAGCCTTCATCGACCCACGACTGCAAGCCGCCATTGAGAATACGCACATCTTTCACGCCCGCATATAGCATAATAAATGCGCAGCGCATAGCTCCGAGATGCCCTGCGCTGCTTCCCGGGTAGGGATCCTCATTATCCGGATAGGAGAAGCGCCCGTAAAGAATAACAGTGGTATCAGCCGAAATGCCGTGCTTGGTAAGCGCGGACTTGAGTTCTGAAGGCGGCCGTCTGTTCCATGTTTCAGGTGATTCAAGCGCTAAAGTATTGAGCGCTATGGCGCCCGGAATATGGCCTTCTTCATAATCACCCGGATTGCGGTAGTGGGCGTGGCATATTACATATTTCCTGCTGCCGTATTCCGGCGCGCTGCCGCTATCAATGAGCTCTTTAAGCCATTTCGCTGAAACGAGCTGCCGGTAGCGGGGCAGGTAATCCATTGGGAGATTGTCATTCACGCACCATTCGGAAACAAAGGCATTATATAAGGTAATGTCATTATATCCCGCTTTGGCAAAGCGTTTAGCGACCTTTTCTGTCTCTGCTTCATCATAGCCGTAAATGATTAGCGAGTCATCTTTTTTAATACCTTTTGAATATATGATCTCCAGCCAGTCGATATAATCAGCCCATTTGGCGGGCAGGCTTTTGGCGCCTTTAATGTGTCCGCCGCGGGTTTCGCCGGCTTCTTTCCAGCCGTTATACGCATTAGGAGAACGGATATCGATTAATTTTGTCCCTGCCATATCGAGTGATTCGCGCAGTTCTTCAGTACTAATTGTTTTAAAATCAGGCTTTTGCATAGTCATTAAATAAATTTTAAACAAAATGATAAAAAGCCGCGAAAAATGATCTGTAAAGCAGCTACATAAATGACTTTCAGAAGCGTTTTTTAATGTATCAAAAGTGAATTATTTATGAAATAGAATTAAAAATAAGCTATTTAAACTTTGTAAAATAAGAATCTATTTCATTTCTCATTTCCAAACCAACTTCTTCAAAACACTTTAACAAAATCTCATATGAATTATCTCCACCCAAAAAATCCCAGAATTCATTTGCTACTTTTAGTTCCTGATCAAGATCTAACATACCTTTCATTGTCCATCTTTGATAAGGTTCTGGTTCATAAGGATTATATGGTATTGCGATATAAGTGTTTACGCTTTTGTCAGGAAATTTCGTCAAATAAATGGCTGCCCATTCTAATAGGGTTCTTTTGAAATCTTTAAAGTTACTAATATTAGGTTTTGCTGTTTTTATATCGAATAAATGGGCATTACCTTTGTGATCAAGCAAAAATAGATCAACTTTCACTGTTTTTAACCTATTAATGGTTCCAGTTTTAGTTTTGCTCTGAATTCTTTTTAATTCTTCTAGTTTGTTAGGATTTTTTCCCATTGATAAATCATTGATGATTGCTTGTATTTCAAATTGTGCATTTTCTGATATTTCATTCCCAACAATGTATTGTTTTTTGGCCTCTTTATATTTTAGACATGCAAGGGTTTCCGCAACAGGTTCAAAAATGGATGTTCCAAATGTAGTATTCAATGAATGAATAAAAGAAAACAATGCCATCCTATCTTTTCCTAAAAGCCTATGATGGAATGGCATATGCTTAGTTTCTGGATTGTAACTTTTAAATTTTTTTCTAAGACTATTTTTTAAGATTTGTTTAATTATTTCCGGATGTTTCGCTGTTAAGAGCATTTACTTTTCCTTAAGATGAAAAATTATTTCTGAATAAGTATTAGACCTGTCTTTTTCTACCCTATTTAATACTGGTCTTAAATATTTATTGATAATCTTCATATTCGATAACTCAGCAATTTTTGGGTACAAATTATATTTGTCATTTGCTACTAAAAAAATATCATAATCCGATTTTAAAAATTTCTTGCAATTAATAAGTGTATCAGCTATTCCAATTGTATAATTTTCTCTAGCTTTCTTGCCTTGGCCTTTGGATAAAGGCCCAATTTCTAACTCATCTTGCCTTTCAAATCCAAAGAGTTCATAAGAATAAGCATGTTGTTCATGATAATCAATCAACCCAACATATGGAGGGCTAGAAAAGATACCTTTTACTTTCTTATCTTTTAACAGATCACCGAATTCTTTATTTATTCCATAAATCTTTTCAATAATGTTAATAGATCTAGAGTCACCAGTTAAGCATATTTGAAATGTATCAGTTCTTAATCTATCAAATTCTTGAAAGCGCTTTAAAGTATCTTTTGTATACCTCAACCACCAATTTAAAATTGAAAATATAGGTTTGCAAATTTTACTGTGTTTCTTGCAATAATAAGTTTTTAATACAGGCTCTTTTAAAGTGGCTAAATCTGCATGAGTGGTTGCTCTACAAGATCTTATTGTTCTACTTAAAACAATAGCTAGAATTTTTTTTATATCAGAATTGGATACTTTTTTTATTTCATTAAAAATAAAATCAATTTCTTTTCTAACTGTTGCTGTAAACCATTTATCAAGAAAATTAGTTGAACTGCCTGCATTACTAGGGATTTTATATTTATTAATCAAACAATTATAGACTAATTCAAATTCTTTTTCCTTTTCTTTTGAATATTTCATTTCATCAACTTCACCAGCCCTAATTTTTTTCTTGAACTCTGGTGATGGAAAATATTGATTATTAAAATGGGATAGTTCATTAAGTAGCTCTTCTTCAAAAAGTAAATTACTTTTGTCACTTTGAAAAAGTTTTAAATTGTTAGTGATTTTATCAATGACAGTTTTTAATGTGCCTATATCATGCTTTTTTATCTTGATATTGCTGATCAATGCGTTGAACGCAGATATGTCAATACCTATTGCATTTATACCTAACTCGTTAGCTTGAACTAATGTTGTACCACTACCACAGAATGGATCTAAAATGATATCTTGAGAATGAAAAAAAACATCATTTTTGTATTTATCTGTATGGGAATCAATAAAATATTCAACTAGTTGAGGTATAAATTTACCTTTATAAGGGTGTATTCTATGTACGTGTTTTGTTCTTTCTGATTCTTTATATTCGGCAAATGATAAATTCCAGTTTAAATCATCTCCTATTTTTTTTTTCCAGTTTAATTCATTGTCATTAAGATCGTAATACTTTTTTAATTCTTTAATATCAACTAAAATACTACCATTAATGCCATGCTTTGTAATTCTTCCATACTGGATTAAATATGATATATTTGATACTGATACACTTCTATTTTTATATTGAGAAGCCCAATTTGCAGCTTCCTTCAAGGTGACATATCTATGGTGGAAAAAGCTATTCATTTTTTACACGTATAATTTTAAAATTCAATAAACTACAAAAAATTTTAAACTTCCAAAAATTTGAATATTAATCAATACCAAATACTAACTATGTAAAAATGTTAGCATAATGTCTTACCATTTTAATATTATTTAATAATAGAACCTATACAGCCGAATTAAACTCAATCAGCCTGTCCCACTCGATATTGCCTTCCTGATCGCAGAAGTCCGGAAAATACTCTCATTTCGAATATTAAAAAATGAAACACTGATCAGATAACACATCAAATCGACTCAAAGCTACAAAAGCAGGAGACTATCAACCCCGGCTTTTGTGTATGTTTTGGAAATAGGCCTATGCTTCCAGCCTTTCCTTATATTTTTTTGGATACTCAAAAAATGAAAGCTCCCCGTTTTCGGTTTCGACGTCATCCCAATTGTTAATTTTGAATTCTATACCGACTATGCCGCATGTAGGCACATTATCGAAATGATTACCGCTGAAATAGGAAGCCAGTGAAGTAATATCGGGATTGTGCCCGAAAAGCATAACTGTATCGTACTTGCGCTCAGTTTTCTTAAGAAGGCTGATGATGTATTTAGGCCCCTTTTCATATATGCCCATATCTGTGATAATGGCCTCTTCAGGATAACCGAGAACCTGAGCGTATGTTTTGGCAGTAGTGACTGCCCTGTTAGCCGGACTCGAAATGATCAGCCCAGGATTAATGCCTTTATCCTTAATGGCATCGGCCATTATGGGTGCGTCTTTGTTTCCCCTGTCATTAAGAGGCCGTTCAAAATCCGTCCAATCGTCGTTTTCCCAGCTTGATTTCGCGTGCCTTACCAGGATGAGTTTCTTCATATATAGTTAAAAATTGGTTTAAAAATTTATCCTAACTTAACTAAATGCGAATAAAAACGGAAGATATTTTTATTTTTGGCCGAACAGATTAACTTCATTTTGATAGGCGGCGCGAATCATACCGGCCTGTTTTTTATCTCCCTTTTTCGAATAAGCTTTTTCAAGCATCTCGCAGATTTTTTTCCTCAGATCCCGCCTTTTTGTTTTATCATCTACCTGTAGCCAGGCTTTTTGATCGAAATATGTCTTTAGTTTGTTGATAACTAAAATCGGCCTAGCTGCGCTGTCTTTTTCAGAGCTTTTAATCGCTTTATCTAGAGTTTCTGTAACCAACACGGAAAAATCAGTTTTAGGCAGACCGTTTTTTTTCTTTGATGTATTATATGACGAAATTCTTTCCGATAGAGCGTAAACAATATTCTCATCGGTAAAATCATAAATATCGAATTTAATTTTGACAGCCGGGCGTACTCTGATATAAACGGAATGAGCGTCCCTTGGGAATCCGGCATTTTTTAAACATTGGATTATCTCTTTTGCTTTTTTATAATTTATGTTTGTTTCAGTAAGCGTTAATCCCCCCCTGATAAATATTTCACCCGAAAGCCCCGTAAACCTGTGGAACTGAGTCATAAGCATTTGCCTGATGAATTGCCCCTGGTTATAGGTGCGCTGGAAATCATCACCTCCTAGGCCTGAGCGTGCCCTTAGCACCTGCAGGGTAGATTTAGAATCCTTATAGCCCAGCCATTCCAATATGCCCATAGCTTGCGAAAAGCCAAATTCCACATAATAATGTATGTGATCAACACCTGCGATTTTGGCGAGTGAATCAAGGTAAACGCGTCGCCCTTTTACCGCACGGAGAATAGTCAGCTTA
This sequence comes from uncultured Hyphomicrobiales bacterium, assembly GCA_964544155.1. Classification (GTDB taxonomy): domain Bacteria; phylum Bacteroidota; class Ignavibacteria; order Kapaibacteriales; family UBA2268; genus CAZJAH01. The sequence goes on from CAZJAH010000002.1 coordinate 201,929, forward strand.
TTTTGAACGGTGGTATCTTCCAGGCCGCAATCTGTTTCAGTATCGCGGGGTATGGAGGTGATCTCGATTATGCCTTTATCTATCAGTATTGACAGCACATGGTTGGCGTCGGCATGCTTGTATCTGCTGCCCAGCCTTGAATCCACACCGGTTACAGCAATATTTATCCTTCTGCCGTCAAAAACCCTTCTCCTGCCAAAAGCTGCCTGATCGTCCTGCCTGAGCGCCAGTACAGAGCTGTCGCTAACCCGCAGGGCTGAGCCGTATTTATCAGTGCTTATTGCTTCGATAAAGGCTTTAGAGTAAGTTTTTGATGTGTCGAGGCTGCTGTCACCAGGATTTGTTATTCGTACTTTTTCGATTTTATCTTTTGATTTAGCAATTTTTTTTACGTTATTTGATGAATATATGAAAATTGCCGCAAGAAGCAAAAGTATCCCGGTCAGAGATAATATTGATCCCACAAATATTTTAAAAATAAGTCCGAATTTCCTGCTATTTGTTTTCACTGCGCTATTTCGGCGGTTAACCGTTCCTTAATCAGGTATAAACACATCTATAACATTCAAACTTAATAAAGAAGTATCAAAAATTCCATTAAATTTTGTAATAATTTTGCCGAAAATTATATTATGCTAACAAGCAGCATAAATAACAGTTACGTGAAACCGATTCAGAAACCGGATTCAAAGCTTACTGAACGGGCCCACACGGCATCGCCTTTCAGCGGGAAAATCTCTGATAGGCTCGATAGCTTTTTTAACCTCGGACGGGCAGCAGATTTCGATATGTCGGATATGAGCAATGATGAAAAAGAAACATACCTTAAAACGCTCGCGGCGCTGCTCAAGGAGGGTATTGTCGGCTATGATTATTATGAAGTCAACGGCAGAATAGAAAAACGCTTTATTACCACGCAAATAGGCCGCCCCACGGTAGATCCCGATGAAAGAAAGATACTGAATTACAAGCCATTCGACAGATACATGTGATAGCTGTTTAAATACTTAACTAATCTTAATTTAATGTCCTTGAATTATTAATTATTTTAGAAGTTGTTGTTTGATCAATAGTTCTTTAAAACGTGGAAATTGTTTATCTGGTATTTCTGGGTATTGGTTTATCTATTGACAGCTTCACGGCCAGCTTGTCAACGGGTATTTGTATGCCTCTGGGCGGCCAAAAAAGAGCCCTTTATGTTGCATTTGTAATGAGCTTTTTCCAGGGTATAATGCCATTTATCGGCTGGATGGCCGGTAAGGGTCTTGAGCAACACATATCGGCTTTTGACCATTGGATAGCTTTCGTTATGCTTTCAGCTATCGGAATAAAAATGATACATGATTCATTTTCAAAAAATTACAGGGATGAATGCGCCTGCCCCTCAAGGCCTGCCGTACTCTTTTCGATGGCGATAGCTACCAGCATCGACGCGTTGATCGTCGGTATAGGCCTTGGATTGGTTGGGGCTGATATTTACTCGGCGGTATTTTTTATAGGAATGATGACCTTTATATTTTCTTACGGCGGTATATGGCTTGGGCGGCGTTTGGGCAATAGAATTAAATTCCGCTTTGAAGTGATCGGCGGGATCATATTAATAGGACTGGGCCTAAAAATACTGATAGAGCATCTCAACGCCTGAAATAGAAAGAAAATTTTGGATTATTGAGTAATTATTCGCAATTTTGTATTCTGTAAAAATCGGGGCATGGCGCAGTCCGGTTAGCGCGCCTGCTTTGGGAGCAGGAGGCCGCAGGTTCGAATCCTGCTGCCCCGACAGAAAAAGGATATTGGCTTTGAGCCGGTATCCTTTTTTTTTGTTTACAGAAATTGCTTAAATGATCAAAATTTAATTTTTTTTCTTAAAGTAATATTTTTGTCAATGAAAATTAGTATTCAAGCTTGAAACAATTTTATTGCATTAACTTGCATGTCCATTTATAAAAATTCTGCACAATACCATCAAGAATTTGAGATAGAAGGGATAAATAGAGGTAGAGTAGCAGCAAATGCTACTATTGATTTCTGTGCAGGTGCGGGATTTGCTGGCTCATGTATAGCAGCAGCTCCGTGGACTGGAGGCACATCAGTTCATGCGGCAGTAGTTGGAACTGTAAAAGTTGCTGCTGCCGCTTCAGCAACAGCAGATTGGCTCGGCAGTCTTTTTGATGTTTGGTAAGATTTTTTTAGAATTAATCTGGGCTAGGTTCTCCTAGTCCAGATTATCAATATGGGAGAATTTCTTATGAAAATAATATCTTTTTTGTTATTTTTATTATCAGTAGTGTTTTTTTTACTGACCTTTTTTGAATTTAATACTGCTGAATTGAAACTGCTTTATCTGTCAGGAGCTAGTTTTTTATCACTCTCCATTCTGACTGATAGCTTATTTATTCGGTTTACCCTCACCAGAGTGGTATCATATTTACTTGCCGGGTTTATCGGCATTTCCTGGATATTATTGATCAGCGGCGCGGTGGAGAATTTGCTTTATTACAGAAGCGTTCACGGTATAGCATCTTTATCATTCCTCGTCTTATTTATCCCCTCATTTAAAAAAGGTATAAACAATAAAACTACAGAAATAATTATGAAGTAGAAATCGAAATATCCTATTCTTTTTGTTAGCGAAGCTTGCCGGAAGAAAGATACTCACACAAAGACGCGAAGAGCGCGAAGGGAAGAATGTCCCCTCAAATAAACCTTAGCGGGCTTAGCGGCTTTACGCGATATATCTTTGTATTTAATAAAGGGCTTCTATCCAATAGCATATTGTAAGTTTATCAGAGCTTAGCTAATTTTGCAATCCGGAGTATTCACATAAAGCATTATTATTCACGGTCAATATTAATAACAGGAGTTTTGGGAATGAAAACGCTAATTTTTTTTATCGCGGTTTTTGTTTTTCTTGGTTCCGGTACAGCTTTCTCACAGCAAAATGTATCAGAAAAAGGCAAAGATATTCATTACTTACATTCGCTTGAAACAAGCCCTGTTTCGCCCCTTTTGCAAATGATCGATAAAGGGATCTGGGGTATTAAATACGGTTACGCGCCAACGCGGAAAGATGAAATTCACTTTGGGCTGGCTTACATGAACCTTTATTTTGATGAAGGAAATACCAATTCTCCCGGCCTGATATTCGGCTACCGCCGCTATATCTGGAAAGATCTCTTTGTAGAGTATGAAATTTGGCCCTGCTACGACAAATTCTATGAAAAGAATGAAGATAAGTATTACGAAAGCTTTGACCTTTGGAATGAATTCCGCGTGGGCTACAAGTTCGATTTTACCATAAGCGACCTGCCATTCCATGTTAATGTCACCTGGCCGTTCGGATTCGGGCTGTACAGTTCTAATAAACCGGACAGCTTTTATGACAGGATGGATCAGGGTTTCGGCGATAAATACTTTTTCCATTTCCCATTGGTATTTATTGGGTATAAGTTTTAGTTAGAACCACTTTTTATTTAGAGCAACTCTTAGTTCGGAAGGCATCTCTCAGAAGGGTTGTCTTTTTTTTGAAAAAAAAGTATTTCGAGCTTGCTTTACTAATAAAAAATGCTTAAGTTTATGAGCATATGCCCAAAAGATGTAAGAAATATATATCGCGGATGCCGGGAATAAGCGTTTACAAGCCGGTAGGAGTCAGATCGAAGGATCTGACTGAGATTATAATAAGCCTGGATGAATACGAAGCTCTGAGGCTTGCCGACCATGAAGGAATGTATCATGAGGAAGCAGCCCGGCAAATGAATGTATCCCGGCAGACTTTTGGAAGAATTATCGAAAACGCGAGAAAGAAAACCGCCGGCGCCCTGATAAGCGGGGCCGCTATAATTATAGAGGGCGGTGATGTTGAAATAAAAAAGGAGGCTGATATGCCTAATTTAAACAGGACAGGCCCTGAAGGAAAAGGGCCAAGATCAGGAAGGCAGCTGGGTAAATGTAAAAACAAAGAAGAGAATGCTCCTGAGTACGGTCCTCGAAAAGGACGCGGTATGGGACTTGGCCGATGTAAGAACAGAGGCATGGGGAACAACAATGATTAGAAGGTAAAGGCTGCTGACCGAAGGGAAGCGGCCTTATTCTAACTGCTGTTTGCCTTCACAACTAAGAGATACTCTCCGGAACCTCAGTATTCGCACTAAAAGCTCTTCCCTTTCGTGAATATTATTTAATATTCCATAAATTATTCAAACAGAAATTATTATTTATGCCAGACAATACACGCGTTACAATAGCCGGGGGTGACGGCATCGGCCCGGAAATCATGGATGCCACTTTAAAAATCCTTGATGCCGCCGGGGCGCGGCTCGAATATGATGAAGTTAAAATCGGAATTGACGTTTATAAGCAAGGTCATAATTCAGGCATAGCGCCTGAAACATGGGATATAATCAGACGCAATCCCGTGTTTCTCAAAGCTCCGATTACTACTCCCCAGGGCGGCGGATACAAGAGCCTTAATGTAACTATTAGAAAGTCGCTGGGGCTTTTCGCAAATGTCAGGCCATGCAAGACATATACCCCTTATGTGGAATCGCACTTCCATAATATGGATATGGTGATAATCCGTGAAAATGAAGAAGACCTCTACGCCGGAATAGAACACCAGCAAACGCATGAAGTAGCACAGTGCTTAAAGCTCATTTCAAGGCCGGGATGCGAGAAGATCATTCGTTACGCCTTTGAGTACGCAAGGCATTACGGCAGGGAAAAAGTTACCTGTATGACCAAGGATAACATAATGAAGCAGACAGACGGCCTTTTCAGCAAGGTATTCGATGAAATTGCCATCGAATACCCGGATATTGAAACTGACCACCGTATAATCGATATAGGCTCGGCCTTTGTGGCGCACCGTCCGGAAGAACTTGATGTAGTGGTCACACTGAATCTTTATGGTGATATTATTTCGGATATAGCAGCGCAGATCGCCGGCTCGGTTGGTATGTCAGGCTCGGCAAATGTCGGGATGAAACATTCAATGTTCGAAGCTATTCACGGCTCGGCTCCCGGAATTGCCGGTAAAAAAATCGCGAACCCTTCGGGATTGCTGCAGGCGGCAATTATGATGCTTGTGCATCTGGGAAGGACTAACAAGGCTCTCACTATCGAGAACGCCTGGATGAAAACCCTGGAGGACGGTTATCACACGGCTGATATCTACCGCACTGATACCAGCAAAAAGCTTACAAGTACGGATGAATTTGCCGAAGCACTTATAGAAAGGCTGGGCGAAAAGCCGAAATCTAAATACCTGAGTGTACATAAATATGAGAAAATGGGTAAAATTAAGATAAAAATCACTCCCGTTAAAAAGAAAAAGAAAGAGCTTGTCGGATGTGATGTTTTCATTGATTGGGATAAAAAAGACAGGGATCCTGAAGTAATCGGCAGTAAGCTTGAAGCCATGCAGTTAAGCAATATGAAACTGAAGATGATAACCAACCGCGGAGTAAAAGTATATCCCGGCGGGCTGCCGGAGACTTTTGCGTCTGACCACTGGCGCTGCCGATTTACAGCTAAAGAGGAAGGTAAAGCGCTCAGCCATGATGACATTCTGGAGCTCCTGAAATCATGCAGGGAAGCCGGATTCGATTTTATAAAAACAGAGCATTTGTATACTTTCGATGGCGAAAGAGCTTACAGCCTGGGGCAGGGCGAGTAAAGATAATTAATTATATATCTAATCAATTCCAAATTCCAGCTTCATAGTGATTGTGGCGGTTTTCATCTTGGACGACGTGTTATAAGTGCCGCCCCATGAATAATCTTCGTTGGAATTTTGGGCGACTATCTGGAATATACCCATCTGGGCATTCCTGAGTTCGCCAATTTCTGCCCCTGCATTACCGGCTATCTCTTCGGCGCGTTTGCGGGCATCCTCGGTGGCGGCGGCGATCATTTCGATCTTCAGCTGCGAGAGCCCCGTATAGTAATATTGCGGCGGGTTTGAGTAAAATTCAACGCCCTGGTTAATTATTTCAGTAACTTCGCGTGCAACTTTTTCAATTTTCTCGACATCTTTGGATTCAATTTCCACACGCTGGGTAAGCCGGTAGCCGGAAAATTGGGTATGGCGGTTGCCTTCATTGTCATAGCTGTAGTCGTAGTCCTTATTGATATCAACAGCGGAGAAAACCATTTGCGAACTTTCTACGCCCTGCGCCTTCAGATATTCCCTTATCTTTTCGTTATCAATCTTCAAGAGGTCATAAGCTGTTTTGAGCTCTTTGTCCTTGCGGGTAAAGGAGCCGCTCCAAACGATCAGGTCCGATTTGAAATCCTCTTCTCCTAAGCCTGTAACGTTTATTGTTTCAAGCGATTTATTCCGGTTTTCATAAGTACCGGCAAGTATCAACACAGCCACGACTATCGTGACGCAAAGTAGGAATACATTGATTGTGCTTTTCATTTTTTTCCCGGAATAATTTTCTTAATCAGCTTAAGATAATAATTTATTAAGTTAAAAACAGGCTAATTTTGATAATAAATACAGTTTATTTTCAAACATTCACTATTTCTATGTGAAAATACGCATTGCGGCTCGGAATGTTCCATTTTAAAATTCATATGTACATTAAGGAATTCCGCGGCGGTTTCTATTGCGGCAAATGTATTTCTTTTACAGCAGCGGGGGCCGCCTTTTAGTGCGATATCCTTTAAGGCTCTCGGCCGTAATGAGGTTACTAAGCTTCCATTCCTCTCGGGAAAGGGTTGTGGCTCCCAGGATTATGCTCATGAAAATTCCGGTCCCCACAGCAGCTCCGCAGTTTCCTGAAAATCCGCAAGATCCGTCCTTAACTGATTTTGATCTTTTTAAAGCTGCCAGCAGCTTTTCTTCTTTCAGGTCTTCTTTGCCCTTAAGATTGTAATACACTGTCAGCAGTACGGCAGGAACCAGAAAGTGATGCTCAGTCCCATGCGTTTTAACTTTGGGATTTTTCATAAGAAAATCCGCCAACATAACAGGATCGGTTTCGTCGCTGCCGGAGCAGTGCCGTAATATGTATTCATAGGCGTCGGCGCCATGGCAGGCATCGCACACAAAATGGCCTTCGGTGCAGCGGGCGTTAGCTGAAAGCAGCCTGCCGCAAACATGGCAGCTCAATTCTGTATCTTCCATGTAATATTCCAGTGGATAGCCGCATATAAGGCAGCCGGTATCTATTTGATTCAATTCAATTATTTTTTTACTTTAATAACTATTAAAAGTGCTTTATTAATTTAACAAAAAAAATCGTAAAAAATAACTATGAATCGCCGGTGGGGTTTATATTCGCGATTTCAACCATAAGCATGACTGTTTTAACTGGTGCTAAGGGTCTGTGCATCAGGCCTTTGCTTATAGTTACGCCCTGCCCGGGATTTAATTCGATATTGTCACGGCCTTCAATCTCAATTATTAGCTTGCCTTCTATTACATAGAAAAATTCGTC
>CAZJAH010000003.1:0-181613 GCA_964544155.1 uncultured Hyphomicrobiales bacterium
TTTAAAAGCTCATGGAAAATGTTTCCTGGCGATTCCATCTTCTAATCAAAGCACAACTTCAGGCGTGTTAACAGCCCTAGCGGATTAAATCAACTTGATCATTTGGATTTCCATTCCTGATCGACAATTGTGATCCTCCCGGGATAAGTAATCGGCCCGAGTGAAGTTTTTACGGTTGGCCTGGCATCGAGCTTAATTCTAGCCGGGCTGCCGTTCACTCCTCCTATAGCCAATGCTAAGTTAATAAGGCTTTCATATCCTTTGTCGTCAAAGAAATCATAGAGATCGAGCTGCATGTTTAAAGGTATAATCGTTGCATTGCCGGTTCCCGGAACAATGAAGTCAGTTCCGATATCGCCGTTGATTGTCATCTTATTATCTATTATAAGCCTGTAATCGAGGCTTGTGATGGTGGCAGAAGTCTGTCTTGTCTGCCCTGAGCCGTCATTAGGATTACGAGCGCCTACATTAAGGGTAAAGTTCGCAGGCAGTTTGTTCGACCTGAAAGCATTTGTAAGCTTAAGGCCGTCGGATATAGAGAGATCTTTTAATTTACTCTTATCATTAAGAGAAACACCGGCCAGCCGGAAACTATCCACACTTTCGAGTTTGAATTCAAGCCTTTTCAAATCGTCGAGTGATTTTTTGATTTCTTTAAATGTTTCGCAGCCCTGGTAAAGGATAAGGCCTGCCGCCAAAAAAACAGCGGCCAAAAGGAATTTTTTAATATTCATTTTCAAATTTGGATTAATTAAAAAAAATCCGGATTAATTAAAATAAATAGCGGAAACTGCTTTTATGACGCAGTTTCCGCAAAATATATTTAACGGGCTCATTAAACTTCGGCTTCTTCAAGCATTTTTCTTGCCTCGTCGCTTCCAATTTTCCCGTCGATCATTTGATCGAGTATGTTCGCGAGGTTTTGCGATTTTTTCTTTTCCAGGTTCAGGCTCGATAACAGTTTGACTTTGGCAATAAGGAGTTTTTCTTCGATGGGTTTACTCAGAAAGTCATCAGCGCCGGCTTCAATAGATTTTAACTGATTGGCAACGTCATTTAATGCCGTAACGATGACCACAGGAATATGCTTTGTACTTTCGTCATCCTTGAGCCTTTTTACTGTCTCATAGCCATCCATCCTGGGCATCATAACGTCGAGAACCACCGCATCGGGGTGTCTCTCGGTTACTTTTTCTAAGCAGTCAATGCCGTCATAGGCCTCTTTAGCTTCATAGCCGTTGGCTTCCAGGTATCTTCTTAATAGTTTCGTTGTAATCTTATTATCATCTACAACCAAAATAAACGGTTTGTCCATGGGGTTTACCTTATCAAAATTAATGGCCAAATACTCTTTTGCAATTATAACATGGAATACTAAAATAATAAAATATTTTAAAAAAACAGCTTTAAAACGTGTATTTTTCATTAATTTAAGAAAATTACGCGCCAAATAAAAAGGAAACAAACATATCCTTGAATAGTATGTTTGTCTTGATAAAGACATTTCTTTGAAAAATATCTTAGAGCCCTGTTACATTTTTAAATATTTACTGTTATTTAGTTGAATCTAAAAATAGTTGAACTTTAAATTAATATTCGGAGCAACAAAATGAGTATAAAGATTTTTTTTGCAATCATTTTCGCCGCTGTTTTGAGTTTTGCATGCTCTAAAAACGAGGCAGTCAACCAGCCTGCCGATAAAAATACTGGCCATGAAGTTGGCGATATGGCGCCGAATTTTACCATAAACACGGCGCAAAATGGAGAATTTGTTCTAAATGCCAATAAGGGCAGGGTCATACTTCTCGATTTTTGGGCTTCATGGTGCGGCCCCTGCCGATCCTCTACTCCTCAAATGATTGATCTATACGAGGATTACAGTGACAAAGGACTTGTAATGATAGGATTATCTTTCGATTACGAGGAAGGGACATGGACTGATTATATTGAGAAAAATAGCATGAAATGGCTTCAGGCATGGGATCACAGGCGTGATATACGCGACCTATTCGCTATTCCGGGAACTCCTTATACTGTGATTATAGATAAGGAAGGAAAAATAGTCTATAATAATCTTCGGTCGGACTTTTATCTCAGGCAGGAGCTCGATAAACTGCTGAATTAACCTGATAATTTTGCTGAATTAACGGGCTAGGACAAGTTCAAGTATCTTCCTGACGCTGTTCAGGTTGCGGCTTGTAGCCTGTGTCTTTAGTTTTTTCTCGAAAATATTATTGGATAACTTCGATTTACCGTATCCTCCCGGGCAGTATAAATATATGACGTCTTCCTTATAAATGATGATATCCCCGGGGGCGGAATATTTTGTATAATCATCTGAATCGAATGATTCCGGTTTTTCAAATAGGAATGTGATGAATATCTTTTCCTGCTCAATAGGGTTTTCGTTATTTTTTACCCGTTATAGAGCTTTTCAACTTTCTTTACTCCCGGAACCCGGTAAATTTCACTGATCATATTATCAACATGCTCCGGTGATTTAATATCAAGGCTGACAATGCCTTCAAACATATTATCATTTGTATCGAATGAAACGCCGTTTATATTAGCTCCGTCGAAAGCCATAATTATCCTGGAAATATCATTCATCATGGCAGGACGGTCTTCACCGGTAATGGCGAGGTCGGTAATCTGCTTTTTGGGGTTAATTTCATCCCAGGTTATGGAAATAAGCATGGGGTTTCCGCTCGAAAGCAGTCCGCTTATCCTTCTGCAGTCGGATCTGTGGATGACAATCTCGTCATCGGCAACCTTGTATCCCTTAATATGGTCGCCTTCTACGGGATTGCAGCAGGGAGCGATTATAACAGTGCGGTATCTGCCGTTTCTTTTGATGTAACCGTCAGCGATTCCTTTAACAGCATTCTGCTTAAGTAATGCATTATTATCAGTTCGCGTGAATTCGCGGGAATCTCTGACTCCGTTCCGTATCTTGATCCTGAGGAGATGAATGATCTTTTCAACGCTTATCTCATCATTTCCCAGTGCCAGATAGAACTCATCCTCATTTTCATAACCAATGGATTTTAGTATTTCTTCGAATAATTCCCTGTCAGTTTTAACGGAATTATCCTTACATGCCTTCTTCCAAATCAGCCTGCCTTGGTCTATAGCAGCACGGCGCTCATCACGGAGATATTTATGTATCTGGGATTTTGCCCTTGAAGTCACAACGAATTTGAGCCACTCGCTGTTAGGCTTCTGATTTTGTGAAGTAAGTATCTCAACCTGGTCGCCATTGCGTAGCCTGTGGTTCAAGGGGACTATTCTGCCGTTGACTTTAGCGCCAATGCAGTGGTAGCCGATTTCGGTATGGATATCAAACGCAAAATCAAGGGGTGTTGAATCCTTGGGAAGAGTCCTGAATTCATTTGCCGGAGTAACTACATTTATTTCATCCAGGAAAATATCCCTGCGAACACTTTCCATTAGCTCCCTGGTAACGGGGTCGCCGGCGTTCTCGAATATTTCCCTTACGATACTCATCCACTCCTGGATATTTCTGTCATCAAGAACTGACTGAATATTCAAAGGGCCGCGTTTATAATTAAAATGCGCTGCGACTCCGCGTTCGGATATTTCATGCATTGTCTTTGTGCGTATCTGCACTTCGACCGGTTTATTATCAATTCCAACCACAGCGGTATGTATCGACTGGTAGCCGTTTTTTTTCGGACTTGAAATATAATCCTTGAAAGTTTCCGGTACAGGCGGATAAACTGAGCCGACGAGCCCGTAAACATAAAAGCACATGTAAGGGTCGTCGCTATCCAGTATGATTCTTACGGCAAAAAGATCGTATAGCTCATCGATGCCTTTTTTGCGTATTTTCATTTTATTATAAATCGAATAAATATGCTTCGGCCGCCCGTGTATTTCGAATTTAAGTTTGTTTTTCTTTAAGAATTCATCTTTGGCAATTTTTTCTTTAATAGGAGAAATAAGCTGTTTAATGTATTCTTCGCGGTCTTTACGGGTGCCGTAAAGAGTTTTTTTAATCTCGTCATAAGCAGGCCTGTTGATGTATTTAAATGAAAGGTCTTCAAGTTCCCATTTGATATTTCTAAGGCCGAACCTGTTAGCGAATGGCGCGTATATTTCTAAAGTTTCTTTCGCGATCCTAATCTGTGTATCGGGAGAAATGAACTGTAGGGTCCGCATGTTGTGCAGTCGGTCGGCCAGCTTGATAAGAATTATCCTTACATCTTTAAACAGTGAAAGCAGCAGCTTGCGGTAATTTTCAAGCTGGTTCAAATGATCAAGCTTGTATGATTCGATATATCTTATCTTGCTTATACCTTCTACTATATCGGCAACAGTGGATCCGAATTCTGAGCGAAGATCCTTAACAGTATATTTATCGGGATCGTCAAGCGTATTGTGCAGAAGCGCTGCCACCACAGAAGTTTCATCCAGTGGGATCTCGTTCATTACTATCATTGACACAGCCAGAGGATGGGTATAATAGGGCATCCCGGATTTTCTGTTCTTATCTTTATGTACTTCATAGCAGGTATGAAAAGCTTTCTTTATGATTTCAATATTTGGATTTGGAAGGGTTTGTTTGCATTTATTGATCAAAACCTCAAGATCAGCATGGGCGCTTTCGCCTAAAATGTATTGCTTATCGCCCTTGCGGATAATTTTTTTAATATCTATATTAAACATTCGCGCCGATTATAAATATTTTAGAAAATTTTTTTCAGGATATCTATACGAAAACTCAGACATGACGTTTCAGGATATTCCCATAATTTCGATTAATTTCTAAAACTGAACCTCTACGGGCCATAAAACGTTTGGCTGTATAATAATAATGCGATCCACTTTCTGTGTAATTAATAACGATTTATAAAATCTAATATTTATACCTTATCAAGTTTATCATATATATGCCGAAAACAATTACATAAATATAATTTTCTGATTATTTTTATCAAATAATTACAAATTTACGAAAAAAAGTCCTCAGTCATGAAATTAATTAAGCTAAACAGGCTCAAACGCTTACTTAAGCCTCGCAGTTATTTCGAGGAACTTGCCGAATACGGCTTGCTCGAAAGCTATCTTAGTACATTTTTCAGCGATAAATATCAGAATGACGAGGATTTTAAAAATGAGATGATCGAACTTCTCTACCGGCATTCACAAAGCGAAGTTGCTGAAGTAGAAAAGCATTACATGCAGGAATTGATAAGAAGTTTATCCTATTTTAATGAATATACCAGGCAATGCAGAGAACAAAAGCAATAAGCCCCGAAATCCAGGGACTGTTCGATGTGATAAAAAAGCAGGCTGAGGATTACAATACTGCCTTTGCCCTCATTGAGCAGGAACTTGAGCATGTAGCTCTTCTGCGCAGAAATCTTAACATTGAAAGAGATGAATACAGGGATAAGATTGATAAACTGATAATTGAGCTTAAAGAAAAAGTAGATGATACTCTTATTTACCTCGGGCAGCAGCTACAAAGAAGCAAAGAACTTGTTGATGACTTAAGTGGAATTAAAGAGCTGCGGTCTGTGCTCGATAATACCAGAATTGAAATGCAGGGAATCAGGAATAATATCTCAGGCTATGAAGCCGACCTGGAAGAAATGAAAAAAAACTATTATTCTCTTATTTCCGCTTTCAGGGAAAAATCTGAATCCAGGCTCGATGAAACCCTCAATATGCTGGAATCCACAATAAACGACAAGATCAAAGATGAAGGAAGGAGAATCGAAGCCTCAATTGCTCTCAGGCAGAAAGTTCTTGACGGCAAGCTCCAAGGCTATGAGAAAATCGCCTGGACTATCAACGAAAGAGTTAATTCCGACCTGACTGCCATGGGAAGGGAAATAGACCAGCTTAAAAGTATTGCGACAGGGATCAATTCAGTCGCTGATACCCATAACCGGGAATTGCTCGAAAAAATAATGCAAATCAATAACCGCCTGAATGATAAATCTAAACTGATTGAAGATATGTTCGAGAAATTCGAAAAATATGAATTTGCCGGAAAAAATATGAGCAAAAGCGATCAGTCAGCCGATGGCCAGTCACAAATGTTTATTGATCACATAAATAAATTGCAGGGCCTTATTGATACACAAAAACATGAAATAGGCCGGCTTGATGAAAAGATTGATTCATCCCGCAGTAAGATCAATGTTGCTGTTGCTGTAGCAGCGATCAGCATTATCGGCCTTATCATTTCATTTATCATGGGATAGTATATCTGAGCTGTTTGCAGAAATGTCATTCTGTACGCAGAGAAGAATCCAAGGAAGGCCCGGGGTGGTGCGCTGAGGAATTTCCGGATAAAAAAGCCATCTGCTTCTGTCCGCACCCCATCGCCCGGAACCGGCTCTGCGAGCCGTTCCCGGCCACTTCCCATCAGAGAGGGAAAGAAAATGGAAAGAGTATAACTATAAAAATATCAATAACTTACAAATCATTTTCCCCTGCTCCGGGAGTAATGGCATGCTGAAAGCGTGACGGGGTGGAGCGGTCGTTAGAATATCGCCTTTTTAAACAGAGCATCTCAGGCGCGGAAGCTATTTGTCCGTTATGTGCTTAAATTGAATTAATTGATTATGAGATTGGGAATCAGCCAAAATATTTGAGCCATAGCGCCATGGCAGCCGCCGTAAATAGTGCCGTACTAAAGGATATAAAGCAGGCTTTGGATAGGCCGTCGTTCTTATTTCGGTAAGTAAAATAAATAAGCAGGCTTATTACCATGAATACAAAGCTGTATGCCGTACCCCATATAAAGAAAACGGCGCCGTGAGGCTTCCCGAGGCTAAGGTCGAACGCAAGTATTGACGCCATACCCGCGAAATAAATGATTAACCCGGCGGCCAGGTATTTTCTATTAACAGGCACCGGATTGATTGCCGCTCCTAATGCTTTTTACAGAGTTTTCTATCATTTCGCGGAGAACATTTTTATCAATGTCATCAAGCTTTTTAATATAAAGGCATGATTTACCTGTTTTATATTTGCCGAGCTTTGATAGATACTCTCCCCGGCTTGTCAGGCCTGACAGTATATAAATCGAGAAATTCTGCTTGCGCGGTGAGAATCCTGCCTCGAACCAGTCGCCCTCGCGTCCGCTTTCATATTTGTAGTGATAATCGCCGAATCCGATTATACTGCCTCCCCACATTTTGGGCTCAGCTCCGGTTACTTCCTTAAATATGCCGAGGATTTCGAAGGCATCGGCTCTTTTCTTTTCATCATCTATTTTATTTAAAAAATCATTTACATCAGCGTCATTTACTTTGGTTTTCAGCTCAGCCATAACTTTCCCTTTCAATTAAATAATTATTTAAATTTCCGACGGAAGAGTATACGGGTAATTTTTATTCCCCGGCCCATTCGCGGAAGCTTTTTGCTCTTTCCACGCTTACTATGGCGCCGTCATCAGGGGAGGGAGGTTTCAGGCCCAGCTTTATCCTGCTGCGTGATAGCGCGGCCATGGATTCGATTGAGTCGATATTTATAATATACTTTCTGTTTATCCTGAAAAAAGTTCTTGCTTTCATGATGCCCTTCCATTAATAATGAAACAAAAAATAATGATCAAATCATTTAACTGCTTCAAAATTAATTCCCATGGCAAGGCTTTAAAAGTATAAGAGGATGAAAGCGCTGATTGGCATGATGAGCGTGCATCATAAAGATAAAAGGCGGAACCCCGGGTTCCGCCTTTCAACGTATATAAGTGAAATATCAGATATACCGAAATAGATCAGGCGATTGCCTTTAGTGAATCCTCGATTATATCGATGCCTTCTTCAAGCTGGGATTCCGTCAGGTTAAGCGGCGGCCTGAACCTGATCGACTTAGGCCCGCAGGGAAGTATAAGCAGCCCTTCGTTGAAGCACTCATCCAGCAGCTTCTGCCTTTTATCAGCCTCCGGCATATCAAAGGCCCTGAAAAGGCCTCTTCCGCGTGGATTATCGATCAGTCCGGGGAATTTCTCTCTAAGCCCGTCTATACCTTTGGCGAGTTTATCGCCCATCATTTTGGCGTTATCTACAAGCTTTTCTTTGTCTATTATCTCTAAATACTTGGTTGAGCGCACCATATCGACGAGGTTACCGCCCCATGTGGAGTTTATCCTGCTTGAAGCGTGGAAAACGTTGTCAGGTTCTTCGTCGAGCCTTTCGCCGGCGAGTATCCCGCAAACCTGCATTTTCTTTCCGAAGCAGAGTATATCAGGCTCTACGCCCATTTGCTCGTGCGCCCACATAGTACCGGTGAGGCCCACGCCTGTTTGTACTTCATCGAAAATAAGCAGGGCGTCATTCTCAATGGCAAGCTTCTTAAGCTCCTGCAGAAATTCATCCCTGAAGTGGTTATCGCCGCCTTCGCCCTGTATCGGCTCTATAATGATAGCCGCGATATCATCCTTATTATTAGCGAAAGCCTGTTTTATCTCATCAATAGATTTCTTCTCCGCGGCGATAGCCAGTTCGAGGTTTTCGCCCTCCAGCGGGAATTTCACCTTTGGGTTGCTGACGCGCGGCCAGTTGAATTTGGGGAAGTATTTGACTTTGTTAGGGTCAGTATTTGTAAGCGACATTGTGTATCCGGTCCTTCCGTGGAAGGCTTCTCTAAAATGGATAACCTGATGGCCCTTATTCTCAATGCCTTTTCGCAGATTTTTCCTTACCTTCCAGTCAAAGGCGGCTTTCAGGGCGTTTTCGACTGCCAGGGCTCCGCCTTCGATATAAAATGAGTACTTGAAGTGCTTAGGCACTGCAGTTTTAAAAAATGTTTTGACAAAAGTGGCAATAGCGTCGGTGTAAATATCTGAGTTCGAAGGTTTATTTAGCGCGTACAGCCCGATGTATTTGATAAATTCCTCATCCGTCATTTCAGGATGGTTCATGCCGATCGGCATGGAAGCAAAGCAAGTGAAAAAGTCCATATACTTTTTGCCGCTGCGTGATTCAACGAAATACGAACGCTTGCTTTTATGCATATCGAGCACAAAATCGAAACCGTCCGCGAGCATAAACTCACTTAAAGTTCCGTGAACATCTTCAGGCGGTACATAAAAACGGGGCCGATAGTTAACATCTGCCATGATTAACTCCTTTTTTTTAAATTCTAAATTTTGATTATTAATTATCTCAGTATGCGTTTATAGGTCAAAAATCTAAGGTAATGAAGTATTAAAGATGATATAAGCAATAAGAACAGACCTCAGGCTGAGCCAGGAAATGAAAGACCCGCCTCTTATTGTGCCCTTTTTATTAAGATTTTCTGTTGCTTTTAAAGTATTTGATCTCATAATCCTAAAATAACAATTTTATTTTAATAAATATAACCGTATATTCACCAATAGCAGTGGTGCGCTGTCCATTTTTTTTTACAAAATAAAAAGTTTTTAATTGAATAAGTTTTCGTGATAAGTTAACTTTGTCAAATTGTTAACGGAGTTATTAGAATGACATATTCGGAATAATTAATATTCAATGTTGTTTTTCATAATTCCTTAAAAAAGTGCGTTATTTTTTGTATATTAAAAATTGAATTGATTGAAATGGCCTATTACAAGAAAAAAATTGGCTTAATAATATAATTTATAATTTTGAGGAGTATAGTAGTAATGGCAAAAACACTCGCAACGGCAAATAGTGCTAAAGGAAAAACAGGATTCCAGCATGTTGCTTTATGGCTCGTAATGGTTGCGGTCCTCTTTTTCGTTTTATTCTTCCAGGCTATACCAGTGCTTGTGTCATCATTCGTTGTACCACTATTTAAACCCAGCGGTGATGAGCTCGAGAAAGTTGGCTTTGTTCAGTTTGAAGGCCTGGTTTATGCTACCACATCAAAAGACAAAGAGCCTTTGTACCAGGGCAAAAATGTTGAGGTAAGCAAAGAAGCAATTAACGGAGAATATATATTCGACTTTACATTTGTGCCTCGTAACGATGATGAGCACGGCTATGTGAAGGGCCAGTGGGAATTTTATTCTCGATCCCCATTACTTGGTGAGCACGCGATCATTCTGGAGCCATGGATAGCCTTTTCGGTTATCGCATTGGTTTTGGCGGTGGCGATAGCATCCCTTGTGACGATGGTCTTACCCTCCAGTATTGGTATTTTAGCTGCTATGTTTGAACGGCAGATTGATAATACCAAGATCAAGATCAGGCTTCAGACAGGATTTGCCGACAGCATTGTTGAACTTCTGACCATGCCTGACGACAAACTACCCGAAGTCGACAGGTCTAAAGTAGAAAAAGCATTCCGCAGAGTATGGGACAGGACTGTTTCAGATGCTGAGATGTCATCACGGCAGTCCATTCATTTTGACGATCTTTATGATGATGACACTGATGTAGTAGCTTTCCGTAACCAGGCTCTGCTCAGCAGGATCAAGGAATACTTCTCAGAATTCGTGGTTATTGAGATCGAAGATACAAAAGAAGGCCTCATGTGGAAGAAGAACCACCTCCTTTTCTGGAAAGGGCTCAGGCTTTATATGGCGCATCACTTTACTGAAAAATACGCTAATAATGTTACGGGCGCTGCTTACGCAGGCGCGGCATTCCTTATTGTTGCGGTTGGTATACGCGGACTTAAGTTTATCCCGGCAGCAAGGCCTTCGTTCATTATGCTTGCTATTTTTCTTGAGTTTACCATGCTTAGTCTTCTGGCTGTTACACTCTTCTATACCGAAGAAGAAGAACGTATGGATAAAATGCTCAAGAAGATGGAGGATGCTTCAAAGAGCCAGCTTGAAACACTCAAGGGATCGCAGGAAGATATTCATCAGCTTGCCAATGCCCTTGTAGGCCAGACATCTGAGATTATCAGAACCAGAGTTGAAAACGCGATTTCTGATTACATGACTTCAGGCGACCAGGTACAGAAGCAGATAGCAGAGGAAATTGCTAAAAAGATAACTTTCAATCTCAGAAGCGCAGAACCCGAAGAAAGGCGCAGATAAAAAAATAATTTTTTTTTGAGACTTTTTGGCTGCATTTGTGTTATTATAAATGCAGCCTTTTTCTTTTTAACAAAAGGCGGCTTAAACAGTCTTATATAATAGTGAATAGGATAAGCAGGAAAAATAAATGAAATATATTATAGCAGTTTTAGCGCTATTAATAGCAGGAACGGATCTTGACGCCCGGGTCAGTTTAGAGCCGGGCCCCACTGGAATTAAAATAGGTGCCGACGATTTTACTTACTCCGTGATTGATGGGATACCAAAGCCTGAAAGCGATTACGCTGATAATTTAGCAGATTCATCGAGCGCAGGTTCAATGCTTTTTGTGATTGGAGCGCCTCGCGATACTTTAAACTATGACATTACAATTCGCGGTATATCCGAATTGATAACAGAGGCTAAACTCCCTTACAAATCTGATATAGTCAGTTCAAAATATATGGGAACGGCCAGGGGAGTTCACATACATCATGTGAGGGTTACGCCATTTTATATTGATCCTCTCACAGGCAGAGCCGGATTTGTAAACGCTTTCGAATTGAATATTCATTTCGGGCAGGAAGTTGAATTTGCCGGAAAAGGCCTAAAACCATTTCGGATGGCTGATAATCCATACCAGGCTGCAGCCATTGAAGATAACAGCAGAAAAAAAGTAAAAAAATCAGAACGCTTATTAAATGAATCAATCTGGTATTCACCCGAACGAGATTATATAGAGATTCAAACCGTAAAAGACGGTATTGCTTCGATCGCGGCTGATGATCTGATCAGCCTTATGCCTGAATTATCCGGAAAGTCTCATAGCGGGATACACCTGCTATACAGGGGGAAAG
Organism: uncultured Hyphomicrobiales bacterium; assembly: GCA_964544155.1. Classification (GTDB taxonomy): domain Bacteria; phylum Bacteroidota; class Ignavibacteria; order Kapaibacteriales; family UBA2268; genus CAZJAH01. The sequence continues at coordinate 11,812 of CAZJAH010000003.1, forward strand.
CATACCCATATTATATAAAAAGCAATGATGATGTTCTCAATAGCGGCGATACACTTTATTTTAAAGGATCAAGGCCTTTAGGTGATACTACTTACTTAGACCATTATGCCGAATATGAAGCTTTTTATTTGTATTTTGATAATAATTCACTTGCCTATACATATAGCCATATAGACGAATCCGAATATGATTCAGAGCTTACTCAGGCATACATAAGGGATCATATCCATCAGGATAGATACTATGATTCCGGCCCTGAACTGGAAAACAGCCACACCGCTGTTCATGAAGGCTGGTATCACGCTGTTTTATACTACCAGGATAATGGATATTACAGGGACAGGCTGGATATTGATTTTGATATATATCCCTCTGATTCTGAAGTGAAAGCTAAACTTCATTATAACCATTTTATTCATTACACGGCTATTATCCCGGGAGTTAAATTAAAAGCTTATATTAACCAAATACCTGTACTCGATACGACGATTACAGGCTCTTTAGATGATTCGCTGACTTTCAAATTTGATAATTCCATGCTTTTCCGGGGAAAAAACAGATTTAGCCTAGAAATTAGCCAGCTTCCCGATGATGGTTTGAACGGCCTGTTTGCCGTTGAGTCATTCATCGTCGAATCTGAATCTGTTCCGTATGCTTTTAACGGACTGCTTGATTATTCAACCGATATTGAAGGAAGCACCATCAATAGAATTGACGGCCTTCCGGATAAATCAATAATAGCTATTGACCAAAAAAACAACAATATTTATTTTCCCGGATCTTTTAATAGCATTAAGTCAGGTGCAAATATAAATGCCGGGGCCTTCTCATATTATTATGGAGATCACAGCCAGTTTTCAGGTGATAATAATATACATATCGCATTGCCTGAAGATACATCAGGCTACAGGAACTATGGAACAGCCTCTGATGCTATTAAGTACCTGGATTCCATCGCTGCGGGCCAACTGGTTTTTATTGCGTATAACGGTAGTCAGCCGATGCCTTCAACACTCATTAACAAGTTAAAGAATTCAGGCTCGCTTTTAGCCGGCAGCGCTGATTCAAATCTCTATTTAGGATTATTCAAAAAAGAAAACGGCTTAATCGATGAAAAAACCGGGAACGGAAGTCTGTCATTAAATCATGAAATTAATAGCGGGAATTTTTACAGAGCCGAATTTATTACTATAGGAAACAGCCCGGAAATACTAATATCATCTTCAAAAAATCTTATCAAACCTAATTTAAAAATGGTTAGCAAATCCGATCTGCGTTCCGAAACAGATCAGGCCGATGCCATTTACATTGTTTATCCGGATTTTATGGAAGCCGCTGAAAAGCTTGCCGCTCACAGGGAAAGCCATAGCGGTGTCAGCGTTAAAATTATCAACGCCGATGATATATATAAAGAATTCGGTTATGGCATAAAAACACCCCATGCCATAAAGGATTATCTGAAATTCGCTTATAGCAGCCTGGATAAGCCCGCTCCGGAGTATTTGCTCATTGTGGGTGACGCTTCCATAGACAGCCGCCGGCAGAGGCCGTTTTCAGTGGCTTACAATTTCGTACCTACTTACGGCGTTCCTGCCAGCGATTACTGGTACGGCCTGCTCGACGGCGATGATGATATCATGCCAGAAATGTCTGTCGGCAGGATACCTGCCGTGAATATTAATGAAGTTTATGCCTATGTCGATAAAGTCATCGAGTATGATAAACTTCCCGCTGCGCCATGGATGAAGAAGATATTGTTTCTGTCAGGCGGCCTGAATGATGTTGAAGTTATTGATTTTTATAATAAAAGATATTTATATTCAGAATCCATAATTAAACCGGAGTTTTGCGGTGATACTATTTCCATAAGGAAAGGCACCGGATCGGACATTTCGGAAAAGGAAGCCGGTCAGATCAGAAAAAGCATTAATGACGGAGTACTCTGGACGCTTTATCTCGGGCATGCCTCATCCGGTATTTTCGATATGGATGGCTGGCAGGTACATACACTAAATAACGGGCCTCGCTTTTCCATTCTGAGTACTCTATCCTGTAATACGGGAGCTTTCGCTCAGCCCGATTTCGTTCATTCACGTAATGAAGATAATATCCTGGAACCAGGAAAAGGATTTGTCGCGTCAATGGGAGCTACCAGCACAGGATATGTAGATGCTCATACATTCCTGCTCCGGGATATGTTCATTGCCATGACAAGAAAAAATCTCGCTATGAGAAGGCTGGGCGACATGCTTAACTACGGTAAATCTAAGCTAAGTAATCATTGGAAAGGTGTCGCGACGAAGTATAACTATTCCTTGCTCGGCGATCCAATGCTGGAAATAAAACCGACTACAGAGCCGGATCCTTATCTTTTAAAAAATTATACGAAAATCAGCGATCAGGATGGCACTACTCATTTCGATGAGAATGATGAACATATTACTATCGAAGGATCAATATTCAATAACGGATACTGCCATGAGGATTCTCTGACCTTGGTTTTAAGTCATGAATTCGAAGGTTCCGTGGACAAGTACTACATTGGCTATACATCATTATGTTATAAAAGTGATTTCAGCTTTGAGATTGATATCAGGGAAAAAACCGGCAGGCATTCCTTTACTTTGCATATTGATCCGGATTCCAGCGGCATTGACGTTAACAGGATGAATAATATTCTGAACCTAAATGTTGAAGTATTCCGAAGAGGCTTGGCTGCCCTGGATCCTCAGCCATTTTGGGATGTTGACCCCGTGGAACCAAGGTTCAGATTTATAAATCCAGCCGGCGATAATGCAGATTTTGACTATGAATTCATGATTGTTTCAGATACTGTTGAAAAAAATTCTGATCAAAGCGAAGTAACCATAGAAGATAATTATGTGGATTGGAAACCGGGCTACCTCGAAATTGAAGGGAATGCTTTGCTCAAAGCCCGCATAATTGAACAATCAAGCGGATATAAAAGCGCCTGGCTTGAAGTACCTTTTCACCTGAAACCGCTATCAGGCCTGTCTAAGGCTAATTATAATATATCTGAAGAATTTCTGAGCCATCTCAGTACAGAGGATATGTCTTTTACAGGTAAATACTTAAATATAGACAGAAATGATCTGGATTTTCAGGTATTAAGCGTTGGCGGAAGGCAAGGCCTGGCTCCCTACAGTATTATAGAAGTAGGCGAAAGTGTATATATAAGCCAGTCACTAACCGGATTCAGCTTAGCTGCCATTCCGGTGTATAATAATGGAAAGAAACCCCGCTTCAGGCTGTATGATACTTTTAATCCCGTCCAGGATACTATTATTATCCATGATGAAGACGAGCCCGGCCCGGATACTCTTGCGCTGTATAATTCAACAAAAATAGTGAGATTTTTAAGGGATTCCGTATCGGAAGATGAATATGTGTTTATATCACTTGGCGGCGCCTGCATGAACCTGTTCCATCATGTTAGTGTTCATGATTCTACAGACGACGGCACCCTTGATTCACTCAAAAGAGTAATGAAAATGTACGGAGCTCAGCTTTCGGATTCATTAAGGGGTTTCCATGTTACGGGTAATGTAGTTTCATACGCTTACGCCGGAAGAAAAGGGGCATCGCACGAAGAGGTTTTCGAAGGCGTTAATATGTTCAGTGATTCAGTATTGCTTAAAGGCCAAATTACGAAATATGAAAAAGAAGGGAATTTTACAAGTTCGAGGATCGGCCCGGCCAAAAAGTGGGAAAAGATTAGTTTCCTTCCCGATAGGGATGGTTTTGGAAAAGACTCCGAAATAATACTTACAGCTATCAACAGGAATGGCCTGGAAGACACACTCGTTTACACAGGCGGAGAAATGGATATTAGCCATCTGGATGCCTCTGAATATCCCTATTTAACTTATAAAGGCAGAATAAAAAAAGATGAATTAAAGATCAACCCAGGAATAAACGGAATTGAAATTGATTATGAACCTGCTCCGGAGCTTGCAGTGATTAAAGACGATTTCAGCATGGATAAGGATAAATACTTAAGGTCTGAATACGCCGAATACACTTATGGCCTGGCTAATTTATCGCTGCGGTCGGAAGCTGAAAGCGTCTTTGCTAAAATATCAGTTATTTTTGATACCGGACAGGAGGAATCATTCAATATCGAATTCCCAGAAATAGCCCCTGATTCGAGGGTAAGCGGCAAATACACATTAAATACTTCGAATTTTGATAATTATAATATTGTACGATTTGATGTCGAACCGGATAATAATGGAAATGAAGAATACAGATTTAATAATGTGAACGAAATAGAGCTTAATGTTTACGAGGATACTGAAAAGCCCCGCGTAAGGCTTTTTGTGGACGATAAAGAACCCCGGGAAGGTGACTATATATCAAGGCATCCCGTTATCCGTGCGGAGCTTTACGATAACACCCCCCAGGTAATTGATGATTCGAATAATTTGAGAATAAGCATTAACCTAAGGATACAACGTCCCGACAGCACCGATTTGTTCGATTTTCAGTCTCACAGGGATAAAGGCGATCATAAGGCGACCTTGACAATTATACCTAAAACTGATTTTTATCAAAATATTGATAATCTTATCAGGGTTGAGGGAATTGATCCCGCAGGTAACAGAGAAACCCTCAAAGTACTTATGAGAAAGCCTAAAGAAGGCAACATAAGCATATCGCGCCAGTATCCTAATCCGTTTAGCACAAAAATAGATATTGATTTTGATGTGATTACCCCTCAGGAAGTAGGAACAGCCGAATTCCGCGTTTATGATTACACCGGGCAGCTTGTCGCGGCATTAAAGCAAGAGGCTGAATTCGGTGAGAATACAATAACATGGAACGGAGCTGACAGCAATGGCGCACCCCTGCCACCGGGTGCTTATTATTATGTTATTACGGTGGACGGCGGATATTACGATAATCCCGCGAGAGGGCGAATTATGCTGATAAGGTGATATTAATCCCCCGGGAATGCCCATGAAAGCGAAATTTTAAAGTTTCCGGCCATTGTCGGGTAATAAGGCATATAATAAAAGTTACTTTGAAGCAGATTTTCGTATGTAATACGTACGTCCGCGTTACCAAGCTTTAATTTCAGGAAGGCATTGCCGCCGTCGTATCGGTAATTGCCTTCCCGATCGTTAATAAAATACGACCTGGTTTGCGGGAAATACCTGGCACCATAGCTTTTTCCAATTATGGCGATATCAATGCCTGCATTAAGCTCACTGCTGCCTATCCTCAATCCGTAAGAAATGCCCGCGGCAGCGAAAAAATCAGGGAATAACCGTTGCATGTATTCACTGCCGGAGAAATGGGCCTTACCCGTGGCATTGAACCTGAAATTGCTGATAAGCTCCATAGAATAATTCATAACTACACCGGAGACGGCCTCGTCTTCAGCTGTAAAATAATTTAAAAACACCGGCACATCATCTTCATTAAATACCGGATCAGCGTGTATGGGCGATATTATTATCCGGTGAAATCCTTCCAGTTTGAAATCAATTCTTGTGTCGGAATATTTTACACCCGCGAGTATGAGATTGTTTTTTTCAGTATTTAACCCAAGGCCTTCGACCGGGGCAGGCACCCTTTCAGAGAATGAGTAATCCGCGAAAAATGTCAGGCCATCCTTTAGGTACAGATGAGCTCCAGCGCCAAAACTGCTGTAGAGTATGCCGTAGCTGCTTCCGTTTCTTATACCGCCAAATAATTTCAAATAACCGGGAATTTCGAAATTTGCCGCACCATAAACAGCGAAATTTGTTCCGCTGAAACCTTCCGCATAAATATCGCCGGGAATATCATAGTAATCGATCAAAGCGCCTCCGGTTAATGTGAAATTTCCAGGCAGCATTTGATGAAATGAACCCTTAACTCCGTAATAATCATCGCGGTAAAAAATATTTCTCATTGAATCGGTATCATTAATAAAAGCATCCTGCCGGCCTCTGTGCTCCCATTTAGCCGTAGAGGCATAGGCCAGTGCGGTGATCCCAGCCGTTGAATCTTCACTTAAATAATTTCCCGTTAAAGTAAGGTCGTGCTTAATTACCTTTTTCCTCAACTCCGGATAATAATTAACCGCATCGATCTCATCGTAAATATCAGAAGACCTGCCGGGGTCTATCCCGCCATTGGTGGATATGCCGTGATTAGTAAATATTTCCGACAGTGAGAAGCTGATCCTGTCTGAAACATTCCATCTGAGTAATGCTCTAACATTCCAAATATCTGTATCCGTATTGTCATTGCTTCCGGGAGTGCTTAAATTTCGGAAACCAAAAGTAAAATTCCATTCGCGGGCAAAGTTTTGGCTGAAAATGCCGTCCGAAGCGACAAGGTCAAAAGCGGCCTGCGCGTACCATATTCTAGTATATGGCGCCTTTGTATTGTACCTTATTTCCTGGAAATTTATTAATGCTCCCGAAGAATTGCCCCCAAGTATCACGGCTTCCGATCCTGTGAATATCTCTGCTTTTTCCATAAATTCAACAGGAAAATCCGATGGGTTGTAATTTCCAAATCTAATATCATTAACAGGCCTGCCATTAAAACTAAAACTAATATCCCGGGGAAGGCTGCCGTAAACTGAAATGTGATTGAAATGCCCGAAATTAGCCAAATCAAGCGGATAATTATTCATTTCGGAACTTAAAATATCGAACGCCGCCACATAATTAATATCGAGAAGATCATATTTTGTTATTTCCTTATTCTCAAAAATACCGGCCTGATTGATGCTCCCGTGAGCATACAGCGGGATAATGGGTTTCTGAGCTGTAACAGAGTCGGTATCTGCCGCCACCGTATCCTGCTTAGCGGCAGAAACAGTATCCTGAACGGGCAGCCGTCCTTCATCTGCGTTTTGGCCGAAAACTTCCATGCAGGAAAGAAAAAGCGCTGATATAAACAAAAATTTCAAAATTCACTCCGATAATCAGGATGTTAATAAACTATTAAATACCAAAAAAATTTATTTCTTAAATCCCGGTTAAATAGCATTGGATGTTCTTATGATTTACAAAAAAGGCCGCCCTTTAGTCCGGCAGCCTTTGTTAATAATACTAAAGCAGCTATTTAATTATCTCTAAAGTTCTCGACAGCCTTTGATTTGGTGTCTCCAATGTATAAATATATTTACCTGCGGGAAGCTCTGAAGCATCCAGATTAACCGAATATCTGCCGGGAGCGTAAGAAGAGTTGACAAGAGTTTTAACTAACCTACCGCTCATATCAGTCAGATTGATTACAGTTCTTCCGGCTTCGCGTATTTCAAAATTTATCATAGTTTGACTTTCCGCAGGGTTAGGTTCATTTTGCTCTAAAGAGAGCCTTCCGTCCTGGTCGTAGAGCCTTACTCCTCCGTCAGAGCAGTAATCTGTAAGCCTGAAGCTTCCGGAATTAGCGCTTAAGTTAAGCCTGGCGTTGCCAATTGTCGATACGCCTGAAAGGGCAAGTGTTGTTATCGTATCATTGCCGAGCCCTGAATGGAATTTGAGCCAGCCCAATAAGCCGTCGCTTTCATTATCGGCATCGAATCTGTATCTTACCGTTCGCGTTCTTTCGCCGGTTTCATCTGAGATTGTTTCATCCATGGGTGAGAGCATGGTTTTATTAAAAGTAAGGTTAAATTCAAAACCTTCTAAATCCCCGGAGCCGGGCGGCATATTTAGATCGTTTATTCTTACCGGCACTTCGATAATACTGCCTGAAGGAGCCGCTATATCATCAATACTTATAACGGCGCTGCCGTAATCAGGCAAAACGCCTTCACCGAAAAGGCTTAGCTTGGAGGGTGAACCATGCCCGTTATGAGAGAACACTACCTGGGAATTCTTCAAACCGGTAGTTTCGGGGATGAACCTTAGTTCCATGGTAACAACTTCATTAGGATTCAAGCTTGTATAGTGATTTCCTGTAACAACACTGAAATTATTCCCTCCTGATTCAATTTCTTCGATGCTTTCTATGTTGATGGTATTTTGGCTTCTGTTTTTCACAACTACTGCTATGGTCGTATCACTGTAATCACCGAGTGCTTCAGTACCAAAGTCAACAAGCCTTGTCACAACTTCCAGCCCGGGATCTGTAGCGTTGCCTGTAATAGGAACAATTACAGTAGAACCGGGTATTTCAAATTCGAGATTAGCGTCCCGGCGGCCAAGTCCGGACGGGGTAAACTGAATTTCTATCGGCATTTCCCCAAAAGCCGCAAGCTCGTGCGGTACAGGATCATCTGATGTTATGCTAAAGTCTTCCTGATGTGGCCCTGATATTCTGACAGTTTCGACAGTATATCCGAATTTTGAAAGATTCTTAAGCGCTTCGCTAACCAAAGTATCCACAACTGAACTTACAGGGACATTTCCAAAATCAATAATATTCCCTTCAGCAAGAGCATAAGCTATACTGAAAGGGCAGTCAGTGCTATCCATCTGCAAGTCGCGCTGATCGAGATTCCAAATCTTAGCTGTTCTATCCCAGCTTGAAGTAAGTATCCTGCTTCCGTCAAAGTTATATTCGGCTGTCTGCACCGAGTTAAAATGCTCCTCAAGAGTATCCAGTGGGATTCCGGTATTCGCGTCCCATATTCTGGCTGTCCAGTCGACACTTGATGTCAGCAAATACTCTATATCGCTTTCTTCATCATAAAAGAAGCTGGCTGAATTAATGGTTACGTTATTGCTGGTATCCTTATGGGAAACACAATACAATGTATCCGTTGTTGCAACATCCCAAACACTTGTTTTCTTAGAAGCCAGGCTTGTAACAGCTATTTTACTTCCGTCTTCATTAAAAGTGACATGCGAAAGCAGGGCGAATGATACAGGCTCACCGAACCTTGTATCAAATTCTTTATATAATTCCCCGGTTTGAATTCCGAACATACGGGCTACACCATCCCAGCCGCATGTTATAATAAACTGATTATTAGGATCAAATTCGGCGAATTTAGCCGTCAGGGCAACAGAGAATTCTTTTATCTTATTGCCCGTTGAGGCATCCCAAATAATTACGTTCCCCTGATTATTTGCCGTTGCGATCATCTCACCGTTGGGGCTGTATTTAGCTGACCAGACCATTTTCGGGCCGGCATCAAGTATCCATTTGGCTTTGCCGGTTGAAATGTCCCACACAATCGCGGTACCATCCTCGCTGGAAGTAACTGCTTCAGGCCTGTGAGGATGAAAATCCCCCCAGGTAATCCTCTTAGAATGGCCTTCAAGCTCTCTAATAATTTTGCCGTTATTTGAATTCCAAATAGTTACTTCGGCAGAGTCGCTACCGGTTAACACAGTATCGCCAACACCTTTAAAAAATGCACAGTTAACAGCTCCTCTATGCCTTAAGCTTAGTGTTCGACCGATATTATTAGGCCATAATTGAATTACCCGGATAAGGCATTCATCACTGGGCCTGTCAGGAACAGTCCAGTCATAATCCAGCCCGGTGACGTCCGTAGCAAGTGTATCCCAGCTCATGCCGTTATCAACCGAATACTCAAGCTGAATTACATCTTTCGGCAGCAGCCCTCTCCATTCGACTTTAGCGCTTTCACCCACAACCACTGTTTCCCCGCAGGCAGGTGAGATCATCTCAATAGTCCGTTCATTCGGGGGAGTATTCGGAAATCCTCCGGTTATAAATAGTAACTCACCATCGCAGGCATTAGAAACAATATTCAGAGTGGTAAAAACTATCGCCGAATCCTGTGGTTTATACCTGATCACCATTTCATGACTCGAACCTTCTGCGAGCAGGAAACTGTCGTCAATTTCACCGCTCACTATTTCGAAGTTGACATCATTTTCTAGATATGTATCCTCTATTGTAATATCGCCGTTAGCAGCTTTTAAGCTAACGGGAATATCAAGAGTTGTGCCTGGTAAAACAGAACTGAATCCCAGATAGGGGGGATTAGCGATGATAGCCGGTTTATCTTCTATTTCCAGTTCATAACTTAAATAATCGACACTGTTTGAACCTTTGTATTCAACTTGAATATCGTGTTGATCATTGCATATATAACGGCCCTCATAAATTAATTCCATCGGCTGAGTACCGTAAATTATATTATAAAGCACCTTAGCGTTAACTTCGGGGCTGCTGCTTCTTTTTATTTGATCGAGCCAGCCCCCATCAGTTTTTTCAGCGATTTCTTTCAGAGAAGCAGGGATTTTTTTATCAATAAACGCGAAATATACCGATGCTTCCTGCTGATTGGCAGCTTCGATAATTGCGTTCGTATTAACTTTGCCGGAACCGTCGGATACAACTACAAGTGCCTTGCGGTACTGAGCCCTTTCGGATATCCTGAGCGCTCCGGCGGGTTCGCCGAGAAATCCGGCATCAAAAAATGACCCTCTTTCTGGTATGAGCACATTAAGCATGGAAATTACCTTATTTGGGTCATCAGTGAAATCCATATTCAGATAGCTTAATTTATCATAGCTAATAAGAGCCGTTTCCGATTTAGTATAATCAATTAATTCGTTAAGCTCTGTCAGAAGATTTTTCGCGTATCCGAAATTGTCCGTTCCGGAGGATTCATTCAGGGCCAGGTCGAATGTAAAAATAAATGATACGTCCGAGCTAAAATCAGCCGGAAAAGTATTTACTTTTTTAATTCCGATTTCTGAGCCGTTATCCTGAAGGATAAAATCAATCGGCTGAAGATCAGTAACAGGTACCGCGCCGTTTCCTAATAGCCATGCCTTAAGCTTGATGTCGGGAAATCCTTCTGTGTCATACCCGGTGATCCTGAGATTTTCTGCGGCTCCGGCTGTGTAAATTAATAATATCAAAAACGGAAGATATCTCAAAAATTTCATATTGCTTACCCAATAATTCTAACTCTATGCTGCTTTACAGCAAAAATAATGCAAATTTTTTATAAATGAAAATTTCAATATTTAAATAACACATTAAAAACGAAATATTTACAGCTTTGCAATATAAAATCCTGAAATTTTATTTTTAAAAGAATATAATTATCTTTGTATTAATACTCAAAGGCGCATTCGTCTAGCGGTTAGGACGCCGGCCTCTCACGCCGGTAACAGGGGTTCGATTCCCCTATGCGCTACTTCTTATTACAGCCCGGCCCCAAAGGCACATAACTAATTAAGTCTATTGCCGGACTCAAATAATCTTAAAAGTTTTTCGCCTCGATATTTATCGTTTATACTTATTGAAGCAACAGCGGCGGTTAGTAAATCGGCAGTAATAATATTATTTTAGTGTATTCCTGCCATAATTACTGCATTTTTTAATAAAATTTCTTTTTTAGCGCTTGCTAAAAAGATGTCTGCTGCCTTCAACTTCCGGATATAGAATCACCGGCCGTGCCAAACCGATAGCGGTCAGCTAACCCGTGTAAAGCCAAAGCGATACGAGCAGAAATGAATGGTTTTCGGACAATAATGCCCTCTGTCATCTGTTCCGGATAATAATAGACTCAAATCTGACTTGTAATTTGCATCATAAATGATTTTGAGCTTAAAAGGAAATCCTCCTACTTATTCTTTACAAAGAAAAAATTGAAGAAAAATGATTCCGGGATCACTAAAAGAATCAGCGATAGCGTATCCACGGTAAAGTAGGTACTGTCCCATGAATCAGGCATAATTGTATGAGCCACGGTTCCGGTAAGCGCCCAGCCTATAGAAAAAACAAGCACGATAATGGCCACTGCGAGGCCACCTTCTTTTGCGCTGCCGTTTTGCCATATCTTTGCGAAAGCGTAGATCGCGCCGATGATGTGCAAATAATAAATAATTATGTCTATCATAAACCGGATATTTTTATTATATTCGTGAAACTTTCTAATTACAAATATTGGAAAAATTCATGATAAAAACCACAGACTTTTGCGTTATTTATGTTACGGCCGTTAGTTATGATGCCGCGAAGAATATTTCGAAAATACTCGTATCCGAAAAACTGGCTGCATGCTGCTCGGTAATTTCAAACATCACATCTACATTTGGCTGGGAGGGAGCCATTCAGCAGAGAAATGAATTTCTTATTATTATTAAAACGAAAAAAGATAAATTCGATAGTGTAAAAAACCGTGTAATGGAAATGCATAGCGACGAGGTGCCCGAAATCATTTCCGTGCCGCTCGATAACGGCCTGGATAGCTATCTCGACTGGATGAATACAGCGGTCTCGGAATAATGGCACAAATAGCAGATAACAGCTATACAAAAGGCTTTAAGAAATTTCAGTCCATAAGGGAATGGCGGCCCGATGACCGTCCCCGTGAGAAGCTGATTGAAATAGGCGCGGAAAGGCTCTCTGATTCTGAACTGCTGGCGATACTTATCGGAGCGGGTACAATAGGCACTACCGCCAAGGACCTGGCAAATACGCTGCTTGAAATGTATGGTGGCATTTCAGGGCTGTCGCGATGCGAGGTATCCCAGCTCAGGCAGCTCAGGGGAATAGGCATGGCCAAGTCTGTGAGCCTTGCAGCGGCTTTCGAACTTGGCAAACGCATTGAGCCCGATCCCTTTAAAAGCCGCAAAATGTTTCGCTCACCTGAAGATGTAGCTTCTTATTTCATTCCACGGCTTAAAGGCCTTAAAAAAGAAATATTCCGCGCCCTGCTGCTTAATTCTTCAAACCAGCTCATTAAAGAAGCCGTTGTTAGCGAAGGAATACTGAATGCCAGTCTGGTTCACGCCCGCGAGGTATTCCGCCCGGCGATCATAGAAAGCGCCGCCTCGGTAATACTCATGCATAATCACCCCTCTGGTAATCCGGAGCCTTCGAGAGAGGATATTTCTACCACTAAAAAAATGGTACAGGCAGGTAAAATGATTGAAATTGAAGTACTTGACCATATTATCATTGCAGGCGACAGCTTCACGAGCCTTAAGCAGCTGGATTTAATGTAGAGATAAATATCAACTGAAACATATTTCCCCTTTTAAAATAATGCCCCGGTAGTGTGATACCGGGGCAGCTAAATGCTAATTCTCTTCGATCATCAATCCAGAAAATGAACAAATAAGCCGTCTTTGAGTTTGGGCTCGAACCATGTGGATTTCGGAGGCATGATCTTCCCGGAATCTGCGATTGCCATGAGTTCGCTGACCGAAGTCGGGTACATTGCGAAGGCTGCTTTCATTTCGCCTGAATTTACACGCTTTTCAAGTTCGCCTAATCCGCGTATGCCACCGACGAAATCAATTCTTTCATCCGTGCGCGGATCGTGTATACTCAGTATTCCGGATAGCACATATTTCTGAAGGATAGCTACGTCCAGAGATTCCACCGGATCGGGATTTTTAATAAGTTCTTCATTTGCCGTGAGCTTATACCATTCGCCTTCAAGGTACATGCCAATTTCGCCTTTGTGGCGCGGTTTGAACTGATCTTTGCCGATCTTTTCAATATTGAAATTCTGGGCTATTTTGTTTATGAAATCCTCGGGACTATTGCCGTTCAGGTTTTTAACTACTCTGTTGTAATCCATGATATGAAGCTCACTGCCCGGGAAAAGCACCGCGAGAAAGAAGTTGTATTCTTCATCGCCTTTGTGATTTGGATTGGCTTTTTGGCGTTCTTTTCCTACTATTCCTGCGGCAGCGGAACGGTGATGGCCGTCAGCCACATAGAACGAATCCACAGATTTAAGGATTGTCTCTATATTATTGATTGTTTCGGTATCAGTGATAACCCATGTCTGGTGGCGCACGTCTATTTCGTCAGTAAAGTCAGCTTCCGGTGGATTTTTCTTTATTTCTGCTACTATATCGTTGATCTCTTTATGGTCGCGGTAAGTCAGGAAGATTGGGCCTGTGTGCGCGTTTGTAACGCGGACGTGGTTACAGCGGTCTTCTTCCTTTGCCTTGCGTGTTTTTTCATGCTTTTTGATTTTATCATTCCAGTAATCATCGACGGAGGCGCATCCAACCAGGCCATTCTGTGTGCGGCCGTTCATAGTCTGCGCATAAAGATAGAAATAAGGCTGCCGGTCTTCAACCAAATGTCCGTCTTTTATAAGATTTTGAAGATTTTCTTTACCTTTTTCATATACTTTGGGATCATAAATATCGACCGACGGATCGAGGTCTATTTCGGGTTTGCCGACATGCAGGAATGAAAGGGGGTTACCTTTAACTTCTTCCCTGGCTTCTTCCGAATTTAGCACGTCATAAGGTTTAGCCGCTATTTTGCCGGCTTCTTCCGGCCTGGGCCTGTACGCCTTAAAAGGCTTGAATACTGCCATGTTCTTATCCTCATATTTAATTTATAAATTCCGAAAATCTCATGGAATAACTAAGCAAATTAATCAAAATTGGCAACGGCGGCAAATTTTGCATGCTATCAGTCAATGGATTATTCACTAAGTTCAGGATGACTCTTAAGTCCCGGATTTCAGGCTATATTTGTACCAGTCCTATTTTTTTATACACTTTGCGCATTGTTTTGAAGGCTGTATTGCGGGCGTTTTCGGCGCCCGTTTTAAGGATACCGTTCAGCAGGTTTTTGTCCGAGCGTACTTCAAGGAATTTTTCTCTGACAGGTTTGATATATTCAGCCACGGCGTCAGCCACTGCCGGCTTGAATTCACCGTATCCCCTGCCTTCGAATTCCTTCTCAATCTCTTCGAATGACTTATCCGTAGCAATGTGATAGAGCGTCATCAGATTACTTATTCCGGGCTTGTCATCTGAGAATTTCACTTCGCTGCCTGAATCGGTAACGGCTCTTTTTATTTTATTTTTTATAAGGGCATCGTCATCTGATAGGAATAAGATCGATTTCTCATTCTCATCTGATTTTGACATCTTTTTGTCAGGCTCCTGCAGGCTCATTATCCTGGCGCCTATCTTGGGTATATATGGCTCGGGTACTTTAAAAGTATCACTGTAATGATGATTAAAGCGCTGCGCCAAATTCCTGGAAAGCTCCAGGTGCTGCTTCTGGTCTTCGCCTACTGGCACCCGGTCGGCCTGGTAGAGCAGTATATCTGCTGCCATCAGCACCGGATAAGCAAAAAGCCCTACGTTGACATTTTCACTGTGGCGAGCTGATTTATCTTTGAACTGCGTCATACGGCTGCATTCTCCCATTCCTGTAAATGTATTCAGCACCCAGGCAAGCTGGGAATGTTCGGGGACATGCGACTGAATGAAAAGCACGCTCTTTTCAGGATCTATGCCCGCGGCTATAAACATCGCGGCAGTATCCAGAGTCTGTTTTCTTAATTTGGCAGGCTCCTGCCTGACGGTGATCGAATGCAGGTCAGCTATCATGAAATAGCAGTCGTGAGTTTCCTGCATTTTTTTCCAGTTTAGCATAGCACCGGTGAGGTGCCCCACAGTAAGAATACCCGATGGCTGTATTCCGCTCAGGATAACAGGTTTTGAAGTATGTTCGGCCATTTTAATTTTTTCTAATTAGTAATTTCAATACCGCCAAACATAACAAAATAATCAATATGAATCACCTGCGGATTTTCTATATCGGGATCTAATCTGGATTTATTCTCCACTCCGCCTAAAAATGGCGTGCCATTGAGTATTACTCTCCAGTTCCGGGGGACCGCAAGTTGAAATCCGCCAAACATGGCAGTAAGATCCAGCCTGGCGCCTTCCGGAGCGATTACGCAGTCTCGAAGATCGAGTTCAATACCGCCGAATAGCGCCGTACCCGTTCCGCCCCTGAAATTTGAAGCTGTTACCTTTTCACTGCTGCCGCCAAATATTGAATTTAGGTTTAAATCATTTTCACCGGTTTGCTTTTTAGGAAAACCTCCATGACCGTGGCCTTTCTTTCCTTTCATGAAGATCAATACGCCGATCAGTATCAGCAGCACAGGCCAGAATGTATTCCAAAAGCCCCAGGGCAGCATATTTAATTGATCCGCCTGTAGGAGCACTCCGACTGATGTTACAACTATTCCGCTGAAAAGCGACCGGTGCGAATGCGATATCAGGTAAACACCTATCAGTATTATGATTGAAGGCCAGAGGTCGCCAATAATCATACCGAACGGCACAACGCCCATCTGATCAAGCAGCAGAAAAACCCCTAATATTATAAAACCTAATCCGATTAAGTATTTAGCTTTCATTTCTTCCTCAATATTAATTAATCTACCCATGCAGAATACTTAATTAACTAAAAAAAGTTTCATACATGGAATAACTAAGCAGATTAATCAAAATTGGCAGGGCGGCAAATTTTGAATGTTATTCCTCCAGTGGCCCGTATTTCTCGGGATAGGGCGGAAGAGGCAGTGAACCGGGTATCCCAAGTATCGGAAAATCTTTTCTCATGGGATACAGGGGCTCTCCTGTATCGGGATCGTTAAAATCCTCGGGCATGTAAAAGCGCCTGAGTCCGGGGTGCCCGTCGAATATGATGCCGTACATATCGAAAGTTTCGCGCTCGTACCAGTTGGCGCTTTCCCACACTCCCGTTAGTGTCGGGCAATGCAGATCACTTTCCTCAACCTGAACTTTTAAGCGCAGACGTTTTGTGTGCTTATTGGAATAAAGAAAATACAGCACCTCAAAGCGCGGCTTGCGCTTGTCGTACCAGTCGATGGCAGTGATATCTAAGCACTGCTCGAAGGATGTTTCCGGATTATCTCTTAATTCTGTGGCAACATCAACGATTTTATGAGCGGGAACGGTAAGCGTAAGCTGGCCGCGGTGCTCGTAAGATTCAACTTCGTCAGTTATTTTTTTTACTGTTTCAAGCGCTTTTTCTTTGTCTATGTACATGATTTCAGCCGGAATTATTTATTACATCCATGATATAGATGTCAAAATTAATTAATTAGTTTACATTTGCGAAATTTTTTTTTAGAAATTAAACAAAGCTCTAATACTCAAGATATCTTATGAAATTAATGATTAAACATATTTTTTTAATAAATTTGTTGGAATTCATAAGTAAAAAAAATTCAGTCTGAAAAATGAAAAAATCAAAAATACCAATGCTTCTGATATTGTTGCTGCTTTCGTTTAAGAATGATGCCCGCGCGCAGGTATTAGACGATACTCCTGAGATAACGCTTGAAACACCGCATAATACTATATATATACATTTGCGCTACCTGCAAAAAGATGTTTACGCTCCCGAAAAAGCCGCCCGAGCCCTGCAAGTCGATAATCCAAATTCTGAGAAAGCCCGGAACCTGGCCGTTAATTTAAAAAAAATACTGGATGGCAGAGGCCTTATAATTGATTTAACCGATATTCCAAAGCAACCCGATTATACGGATACCGTTTCAGGCATGCATATATACAGGCTGTTCCCGAGCCTTCCCGAAGTATATTTAAAAAAATACGGCAATAAATGGCTTTATTCGGAAGAAACGGTAGAGGCGATTCCCGATCTGTATAAAGCAACTTATCCCTTAGAGATAAGCCCTTTAGTGGAGATGCTTCCTGCTTTTTCCAGAGAGAAATTCCTTGGCCTGTATCTGTGGCAATATTTTGGATTCTTTCTCTATGTGTCGCTTGCGTATTTGTTCTACAGAGTATTTTCCTGGATATTCGGATATTTCGTTATACGGGTATTGGTACGATTTGCGAAAGATGATATAGCTTCTCGTTATATCAAACCAATCGCGCGGCCTCTGAGTTTTTTACTTGTGCTTTTATTGCTGAAAATATTTATACCTCTGCTAAGGATGCCTGTGGAAACCGGAGCCTTTGTGCTTATGCTGGTCAATTCATTATTCC
The DNA here is from genome assembly GCA_964544155.1 of uncultured Hyphomicrobiales bacterium. Lineage (GTDB taxonomy): Bacteria > Bacteroidota > Ignavibacteria > Kapaibacteriales > UBA2268 > CAZJAH01. The sequence continues at coordinate 29,532 of CAZJAH010000003.1, forward strand.
CCGTAACTTTAGCGATTACTGCCTTTAGGCTGACCGATTTTGTCGGCGAGCTTATGTCGCGCCTGGCAAGTAAAACCAAGACCACTATAGATGACAACATCGTGCCTATGCTAAAGCGCATATTAAAGGTAGTGATAGTAATTATCGGAGCAATATATTTCCTGGAAGCTATCGATATAGCCATTATTCCTCTGTTGGCGGGATTATCTATAGGTGGTTTGGCCTTTGCATTGGCCGCTCAGGATACCATAAAACACTTTTTCGGATCCATTACCATATTTACCGATCAGCCTTTTGAGATTGGAGACTGGATAATTTTTGACGGCGGCGAGGGTACAGTAGAGCATGTCGGCATGCGATCAACCAGGGTAAGGACTTTTTATAATTCTCTTATCTCGATACCAAACGGCAAGCTTGCCGACGCTAAGGTAGATAACATGGGCCGCCGGAAATATCGCCGATATTCAACTAATATCGCTATAACTTATGATACTCCGCCTGACCTGATCGAAGCTTATGTTGAGGGACTTAAAAAAATTGTCGAAGAGCATCCCGCTACATGGAAGGAATATTACAACATTTATATGAACAGTTTCGGGGATTCCTCGCTGAATATACTTTTTTACATATTTTTTGATGTGCCCGACTGGAGCCAGGAGCTGAAGGCAAGGCATGAAGTGATTTTGCAGGCAATACGGCTCGCTGACGAACTGGGTGTGCGCTTTGCTTACCCGACGCAGACACTGCATATGGAAACTTTCCCGGGCAAGGAATCGCTCACACCGGCATACAAGGGCGACAAAGATTTCTTTATCAATAAAATGAACGAATATTTCAATAAAAAGAAGAACTGATCTTTTTAGATATTAATTAAAAAGGTATTTCTGATTTCAATATGTATTCTGAATCAGAAATACCTTTTTTGCGTAAATTTTAGTCGCGGCTCAGGCTCCGAAATTATAGCCTGTAATAAAGGCTCTTATAGCTTTACCGCGGTGGCTGATGTCATTCTTTTCAGCATCTGTCATTTCGGCGAATGTCAGTTCATATCCGTCGGGTATGAATATGGGATCATAGCCGAAACCGGCTTTGCCTTTTTCGGCCTGAATCACTTTACCTTTGCACCGGCCTTCGAAGAATTGCTTTTCTTTGCCGTCATAAACGCAGATTACAGTAATGAATTCCGCCGAGCGGTCATCGGGATTTCTTTCCCGCATAAGCCGGAGCACTTTTTCGCGGTTGGCTTTGTCATCGGCCTCATCACCTGCGAACCTGGCGGCATGTATACCCGGCTGCCTGTGCAGGGCTTCCACCTCAAAGCCGGTATCATCGGCAATAGTGGTTATACCGGCCGCGTCGTAAAAGGCTTTTGCTTTTTTAAAGGCGTTCTCTTCAAGTGTGCTGCCGTCTTCCATGACAGTAACTTTCTCTTCAAGAACATCCCCTGGCATTACAAGCTCTACCTTTCCCGGGGCGAGCCTGTCGAGCAGGCTCTGAATCTCTTCCGCTTTATGTTTATTATTTGACGCGAGTAATATCTTCATTTTTTCTCCATTATATCATTATTTAATTCTTTCGGAAAAAATATCAATCAGGCTTTCAACAGCTAGAGTAGGCGTTATATCACCCGATATGATTTCTTTTTCTTTGCTTTTCAGTGCGTCTTTAATTTTATCGTTTTCGAAAAAGATGGCTTTTAGCCTGTCATCAATCATTGAGTGGAACCACTCCAACATCTGTTCTTTCCTGCGCCGATCGAAAATCCCTGACTGCTTTGTATTCTCCAGAAAATCATTAATTCCCGACCATACATCGCCAATGCCTTTACCGGTTTCTGCAGAGGCTGTGTAAACCTGTGTCTGCCAACCCTTTGTGGCGGGTGATAGCAGGCGCAGCGCCTGAATGTAGGAGTTTTTGGTGATGTTCGCTCTTTTCACATAATCGCCGTCAGCTTTATTGATTACGATGGTATCTGCCAGTTCCACGACGCCTTTTTTGATGCCCTGAAGTTCGTCGCCGGAGCCTGGCAGCAATAGTAGCATAAAGAAATCCACCATGGAACGGACGGTTATTTCGCTTTGGCCAACGCCAATTGTTTCGATCAGGATAACATCATAGCCGGCTGCTTCGCATACCAGAAGGGTTTCACGGGTTTTGCGGGCGACTCCGCCCAATGTACCTCCGGAAGGAGATGGCCTGATAAAGGCGTTCTTTTCCCGGGATAATTTTTCCATCCTTGTCTTATCGCCGAGGATAGAGCCTTTGGTTTTTGTACTGCTCGGATCGATAGCCAGTACCGCAACCTTAAAACCGTTATCGCATAGAAAAGTGCCTAAGGCTTCGATAAATGTGCTTTTCCCCGCGCCGGGCGGCCCGGTAATTCCTATCCTTACAGAATTTCCGGTGTAAGGAAGAAGCCCCTTCAGGACTTCCTGGGCTTTGAGCATGTGCTCGCGGGAATTACTTTCAACAAGTGTAATAGTCCTCGAAAAAAGCCCCAGATCTCTTTCCAGCACACCATTTATGTAGTCTTCTGTATTGATTTCGTTTTTTTTAAAAGTCTTTCTTTTCTTTTTTAAATTGTTTAGGTCAACGCCTTCCATAACTTTTGAAGAATACTCAGTTCCAGCGTTCTCTGGCGCCCACTCGGGCCTTTTGAATTTCTCTGACATTAATTTTTAAGATATATTGGTTTTGAAATAATTCTGCCGTTTTTTTTAATCAAGATATAGTATAATCCGGCTGCACATTTTATGCCTTCTGCTGATGTGCCTTCCCAGCTTAATTCAGCATCGGCCGGCTTAAATTCTTTTAAAAGATTTCCGGTTTGGTCATAAATCTCAGCCGCTGCTCCTGTTAATTCAGCCGGGAGGCTTATGTTAACTCTTCCCTTAAAAGGATTCGGGAAGATATTAACCCCGCTGTCTGTTTTACCGTTGTCCACTGAAGTTAAATTTGGGGTGATCTCAATGATACTTTCGTTCATTGAATTGTTGCTCGTTGACAGGTAAATCTTGCCCTCAGGTGTTACCAGTATATCCCTAAGCCTGCCGTAAGTATTCACGAAAAACTGCTTTTCGCCGGTGATCTCCTTTCCGTCGGCACTGAGAGGCAGCACATAGACTCTTGAATTCTTCAATGTAGTCAGCAGCAGTGAATTATTGAATTCTTCGAAATTGTACTCTGTGTCATAGTTTGCGTAGTATTCCATTCCGCAGGGAGCAATGGTCGGAGTCCATGCTTTGATCGGTTCAACTACATTTGAATCCTGGCAGAATTGCATTTCCGATCCATCATCGCAATAACCCTTAACATCAGGCCAGCCGTAGTTTCTTCCTTTCTCGATTATGTTGATCTCATCATCGGAATTAGGGCCGTGTTCCGATTGATACATGATCCCGTTAACAACCTCCAGGCCTTGAGCATTCCTGTGGCCCCAGCTCCATACAGGGCTATCCGGCAGAGGATTATCTTCCGGGATGCTGCCGTCAAGGTTAATTCTTAAAGTTTTGCCATTGAGCGCCTCAATATCCTGCGGCTTATCCTGCTTAACTGCATCGCCCGTTGTCATGTAAATGGTCATGTCGTCCGGATCAATCCAAAGCCTGGAGCCGTCGTGCCTGTGCGAGCCTTCGATACCGTCGATCAATACCATGGGAGAATGAATGGCCTCGCCGTCCCAGCTGTATCTTACGAGCTTTTCTTTTACCTGTTCGGATTCATTTCTGTAATTATAAACCAAATAGATATAAGGCTCATTTTCGAAGTCCGGATGTAGTGCCATTCCTAACAGCCCTCCTTCACCTGTCTGATATACTTCATCTATTTCCTGAATGTGTGTAACTTCTTCCGATTCGATATGCACGCGGCTAAGCCTGCCCTGCCGCTCAGTGAACCAGATATAACCGTCCGGCCCTAAGACCATATCCCAGGGGATTCCCAGGCCGTCGGCAATAATTCGTTCATTGTAGTCGAGTTCTTCCTGTGCAGTGCCGTTATCTGAGCACGCCACCAAAATTGAGATAAAAGCAATCGCGGTAACAAAATATTTCATGGATTTCCTCATGTGATTATACTGGTTAATTCCTTTTCATAAAAGTAAAAAAAGACTTTCTATTGTAGTTTTTTATATTAAATAAAAAAGCCACCGGCCTTTTATAAACCGATGGCTTTATTTTTCAACAGAAATAATTATATCCTTTCGAAAAGGTCTTCCATCACTTTTTTGGCGGCTACCGGAATGACGGTACCCGGGCCGAATACTTCAGCGACGCCGGCATTGTAGAGATATTCGTAATCCTGGTGGGGGATAACTCCTCCGGCGACTACGAGTATATCATCCCTGCCGAGCTTCTTAAGCTCTTCGATCAGTGAGGGCACAAGGGTTTTATGTCCGGCTGCAAGTGAGCTTACTCCTACTATATGTACGTCGTTCTCGACGGCTTCTTTAGCGGTTTCCTCCGGAGTCTGGAATAATGGCCCTACATCCACATCAAAGCCCATATCCGCGAATGCCGTGGAGATAACCTTCGCGCCCCGGTCGTGGCCGTCTTGTCCCATCTTGGCGACAAGTATTCTGGGCCTGCGTCCTTCTTTCTGCTCGAATTCATCAGCCATTTTACGTACTTCGTCTATGGCTTCATGCTCGAGATATTCAGAGCTGTAAACGCCTGATATAGTCCTGGTCTGAGCTTTGTGCCTGCCGGTGACTTTTTCGATAGCATAGGATATTTCACCCAGAGAAGCTCTTACCCTAGCGGCTTTGACTGAAAGGTCGAGCAGGTTGCCTTCGCCTGTTTCGGCGCATTTGGTAATGGCATTAAGCGCTTCCTGTACCTGGCCTTCGTTCCTGTCCTTGCGGAGCTGATCCAGCCTGCGAAGCTGGGAAATTCGCACCTGGGTATTATCTATATCAAGAATTTCCAGGGGCTCTTCTTTATCGAGTTTGTATTTGTTTACTCCTACGATTGTTTCATAGCCGGAATCAATCCTGGCCTGCCGGCGGGCAGCGGCCTCTTCTATTCTCATTTTGGGTATGCCCGATTCTATGGCCTTCGCCATTCCTCCGAGTCCTTCGACTTCCTCAATATGCGCCCATGCTTTATGCATAAGTTCATGAGTAAGCTCTTCAACATAATATGAGCCGCCCCATGGATCGATGACATTTGTCATGCCTGTTTCTTCCTGGAGGTATATCTGGGTATTCCTCGCTATCCTCGCGGAAAAATCAGTAGGTAGTGCGATAGCTTCATCGAGAGCGTTAGTATGCAATGACTGCGTGTGGCCGAGTCCCGCTGCCATAGCTTCGATGCAGGTTCTCATTACGTTATTGAATGGATCCTGCTCTGTTAAGCTCCAGCCTGAAGTCTGTGAGTGAGTTCTGAGAGCCAATGATTTAGGATTTTTCGGATTAAACTGTTTTATGAGTTTTGCCCAAATCAGCCTTGCGGCACGCATCTTGGCAATTTCCATGAAGTAGTTCATTCCAATGGCCCAGAAGAATGAAAGCCTTGGTGCGAAAGCGTCAATATCTATACCTGCCTGAATGCCGGTTTTAACATATTCCAGGCCGTCGGCAAGTGTATATCCCATCTCGAGGTCGGCTGTGGCACCGGCTTCCTGCATGTGATAGCCCGAAATTGATATACTATTGAATCTGGGCATGTTTTTCGAAGTAAATTCGAAAATATCGGCAATGATCTTCATAGACGGCACGGGAGGATAGATATAAGTATTACGCACCATATATTCCTTCAGGATGTCATTCTGGATTGTTCCAGATAGCTGATCCATGCTCACGCCCTGCTCTTCGGCGGCAACTATGTAAAAGGCCATTACGGGCAGTACAGCGCCGTTCATGGTCATTGATACGGAGATTTTATCGAGCGGTATCTCATCGAAGAGCAATTTCATATCGAGTATTGAATCCACTGCCACGCCCGCTTTACCGACATCGCCCACTACCCTGGGGTGATCAGAGTCATAGCCCCTGTGAGTTGCTAAGTCGAACGCTACCGAAAGGCCTTTTTGCCCGGCAGCGAGGTTTCTTTTGTAAAAAGCGTTACTTTCCTCGGCGGTTGAAAAACCTGCATACTGCCTGATAGTCCAGGGCCTTGCCACATACATGGTAGGGTAAGGGCCTCTGAGGTTAGGAGCTATACCTGCGGTAAACCCGAGATGTTCCATTTTTTTATAATTTTCCTTTGAGTAAACGGGATTGATGTCGATCTTTTCCATTGATTCGACAACCATCTGCTCATAGGATTTGCCGGTTTCTTTTTCGGCTTTTGCCTGCCATTCCTCTTTCCTGGCGGCAGGATAACTATCGTTAATATCTATTTTTGTGAAATCAGGATTTTTCATTTATTTTCCTCAAAATTATATTCAAATTTTTTCCGCGAGACCGGTTTCTTTCTGGATCTCTGAAAGAATTTCGTAAATATTGGCTTTCATGTGAATGAAGTAATCCACGCCGGATTTTTTAAATTCATCAATGTAATCCTTTGGATATCCGGCCAGTACGATCTTTGCTTCCGGTTTCTCTTTCTTAACCATTGCGCAGAATGACGGCACTATCGCGGGATATTTATCATCAGTAGAGCAGATGACAACTACCGGAATTCCGGAATTGACGAATTCATTTTTGGCGCCGTCGGTATTATCGAAGCCTTTGCTCGAAACGAATTGAAATCCGCCTACCTGAAAGAAGTCAGCGGCGAAATCGGCTCGGGCTTTGTATTCTTTAAGCTGTCCGAAATTAGCAAGATATACCTTTGGAAATTCGCCTGTTTTTACCTTATAAGCTTCTGATAATCCGCGAATTTCTTCGAATATGGCTCCAGCGCGGAACTGAGGCAATGCCTCAGCCTCAACCGGTTCGGAATGGCGTGATATATTGTGCATGATCTCGCCAATGCCTGCGCCTTCGCGGGCGGCTTCAAGCGCTGTATTGAGGAAATTAACTTCGCTAAGTTCCATGCTTTCGAGCTGCCTGAGTAACCTGTAAACTTTATCTTTATCGCGTGAATTTGTTGCTTCATTGAAAGCCGCTATCCTGCTTTCGAGTACTTCATTGCCGGGGAACCCGTGCGATTTGACGGGTTTTTCCATCAGGTTCGCGTATTTATTGGTTCCCAGCAGTGTATCTTTGCGTAAGGAAAGATTCTTAATCCTCTCTGCAATAACTTTTTCTACTTCTGATTTAATCTTTCCCGAAAGAAGCACTTTACTCATCCCGCCATTGGATTCAATATTCTGGAATTCCTGCCAGGCAGTTTTCATAAGTGAATGGGTAAGCGTTTCAAGGAACCATGATCCTGCCGCGGGATCAACTGTATCGTTTACGTGGGCTTCTTCGCGGATAATGATCTGGGTGTTCCTCGATAAATGCCTCGAAAATTCCGTCGGCATACCATACTGCTCATCCAGGAATCGTACATGCACACTGTCGCAGCCGCCGAGCACTATCGAAAGAGTTTCTGTGGTATTTCTGAGCAGGTTCACGTAAGGATCATATTTTGAGATATTCATGTTTGAAGTTTCAGCGTGGATGCTCATTTTTTGAGCTTCCCCGCTGCCTCCGAATTCTTTTACTATTCTTGCCCAAATTGCCCTTGCCGCACGGAATTTAGCGATTTCCATAAAGAAATGCGGCCCAGCCGAGAATTTGAACCTTATCTTTGTGGCAGCTTTCTCAATATCAATACTTCTGGCCTGCATTTCCCTTATGTATTCAACTCCTGAAGCTATGGCATAAGCCAGCTCCTGGACGGCATTTACGCCCGCATTATGGAAAGCGCTGCCGTTAGCGGCTATTAGCTTAAAGCCCGGGAGGTTCTCATCCGCCCACTTCAGGTATGAAGCCATCAGATCATAGGTTTTTTCGAAATTAATATTGATCCTGCCGTTAGCCGCCAGCGAAGCTATCGGATCATAATCGAATGAGCCTTGGGCCTTATTCGCGGGGATGTTGCGTTCATCGAGGTAAGCCTTGAAAATAGCTGCTGCAGCGGGTGAAAAGTCGCCCGAATCGAAATAAACAGGAACTTTACTGAGATCAATACCTTTAAAAGCTTTTTCCAGGTCTTTTTTGTGTGATAGATAAAGGCCTGTGTCAATGACTTCGGATTCATTCTGTGAATGAAGGGCCGAGTTTTTGTTTATTCTTATATTAAGGGCATCCTGGCCTCTTTCGAGGTCATAAACTGCCGCTTCGTTGAATTTCTCCGGTTCGGGATAAGGAAGCTCCTGGCTTATCTTCCAGGGCATTTTTTTATATCCTGAAGCGCTGCCGCCGCGCGTGTAAGGATAAAAACCGGGGAAATCGCTGTCTGTGTAAGGAATTTTATCGATATCGTCCTTTGTATAAATGGGCTGCAGTGTGATACCTTCCAAAGTTTTGGTATACATCTTTTTATCGAAGGGCACTCCCTTCAGGGCTTTCTCTGCCGCCTCACGCCATTCCTCATAAGTAGGAAAGACGAATTCTTCCAACAATCTCTTATTACCATCTGTCGCCATAACACCACACTAATATGTTTATAACATTAACATTACCAAAGCGTAAGTACCTGTAAAGAGACGCCTTACATAATATTTATTAAAGTTCTTTTAACACGAACAACAAAATTAAGACAAAAAGCAATGGCGGGCAAAATTTTCCCGATTTTTTTCTATTCCTGCCAGGGAAATAGCGGCCGTTTCAGGCCACTTCCCCTCAGAGAGGGGAAGAAACAGAGAAGAGTATAACTATAAAAATATCAACAACTTACGACTCATTTTCCCCTCCTCCCGGAGGAGGGGTGGCACGCTGAAAGCGTGTCGGGCTGGTGCGCTGAGGAAAACACAGGACAAAAAGCATCACGGCACATGCCCCTACTCAAGGTATCATAGGATTATCATGCCATTGCCAATACTGCCGCGTCCACGTTCGCGGCGCCGGCGGCTATAAGTGCATGAGCGCAGTTATTCAGGGTTGAGCCTGTGGTCATAACGTCATCACAGATGAGGAAGCATTTACCTGCTACATTTTTGCGGGGGTTGACAGCTATTTTTCCTTTGATGTTATCCAGCCTTTCAGCTTTGGATAGTGTAGTTTGCGAAGTTGTATTTGAAGTACGGAAAATAAGCTTGCCGTCAACAGGTATGTCCATTACCGCGGCCAGGCCTTCAGCTATCATATCTGACTGGTTATAGCCGCGCTCGCGCTTGCGTGCATGATGGATGGGAACAGGCACAATGGCGTCATACACGGGAATACCCGTTTTTTGTATCCTTTCACCCAGCATTTGCCCGAAATGCCGGCCAATACCTCGAATACCTCTGTATTTCAGGTCGTATATGATATTCATGTATGCATGATCTTCACTCATCGAAAAAAGCCCGTATGGCCTGCTTATGTAAATTTCATCTTTGGGGAAATTGTCAAGCATTTTGTTCCGGCGCTCTTCGGGATGGGGTGCAAGATAGCAGGAATCAAGGCATGCCCCGCAGATATATTTTTCAATTTCATTAAGTTGTTTATCGCAGACAGTGCAGTGGGAGGGAGCTATGAATTCAGCGGCCGCCCTGAATATTATCCCGGCGATATTTAATATTTTTGGTTTTGCTTTCAGCTCTGCTTAAATGCTTCAAGTGAAAATCTGTTATTCGGAAATATATATAAATAAACGGCTAAAATCAACAGTCCTGTGTTTTCAAGAATTTTTGCCATACCTACCTTTTGCTCTGCTATATTTGAATAGCATCCGCAATTTATATCCAGGCCGCGTATATCAGCCGATGCTACAGCAATGATAAATACAATAAGAAGCGCTCCAGTAATAATCGTATTAGCTCTGATCCTGACTCCGGCAATTATAAAAAGGCCGCTCAAAAGTTCTAACCATGGTAATAATAGAGCTATGAAGTTTAACATAAATTCGGGCAATATGCGGTAATTGCCGATTTCTTCAGCGAACACTGCAGGCTCATGTATCTTGGCTATCCCGACAATTATAAACATGAAACCGAGAATAAGCCTTGCAATTAAGGCTAAATATGGATTATCCAGAAATCTTTTCATTTTATTCTGTGCATCATTTGTTTACAAATTTCATTATTTATGACATTTAAGACAAATTCTTATTGATGAAGACTTTTAATAAAATTGAGTCTTTATAGCTAAACGCTTAATAAATAAAATAATTAAGTGGTGCGCAAGTCTATTAACTAATATTAATAAAATCTATAGAAACGTAATTACAGCAACAAGGAGAAAATAATGAATAATTATGGAAATCTTCGTGAAGCCATAGAGGCGCTTCAGAAGCAAGGATATAAATTAAATTTTAAATATAAAAAAGGCTTTGTATATGAGCCCGATACTAATAAAAACTACTCGCCGGTTGATCTTCAGATAAATGAATTCCACCGATTCGAGGGTGAAAGTAATCCTGCAGATATGTCTATACTTTACGCTATTGAAACAAAGGACGGCAAAAAAGGCATTATTGCGGTTCCTTACGGTGCTTACGGTGATGGAGAGCTGAGTGAATTTTTACGAAAAGTACAAATCATCAACTAAGGTGAATATAAACAGGTTCTGGATTTTTTAATAAAAACAATAAAACTACATATAGAATAATTATAAATTAGTTCCCTGCTGAAAGCACAAAAAATAATCCCCGGCAGAGACCGGGGCTTATTATTTTAAGCAAATGAGCCTGTATTAAATTTGTATGCTTTTGCGCCGTGTTTATGTATCGCCTCTTCTTTCGTGAGGTTCCGTGCTCCATCCGATAGATGAATCGCTTCTCCTTCTTCCTCGCATAAATCCTTCAGTATTAAACAATACATTATCATAGTAATCCGATGATTCACGGCCTGATTCCGGAGTCTGCCGGGGGAGTTCTATTTTAGGGCTGATTTCATTTAAAATATCATCTTCATCGGCACGGCTAATGATCTGCTTATTATATATCGGCAGTGCTCCCAATTGGCTTTTACTGAATTTATTTATAACTACCTTTTTATCATCTTCATAAATCTTAATAAGGCCCACCGGTACAAGTACTTCTTTGCCGAGCCCCTCGATAGATACATCAATATATCTTACCTTCGCGGCTTTGGGCTCGACTATCAGCTCTATTACTTTACCAACGGGGTTTCCGTCATCCGCGATAACTTCCCAGCCTTTTATATCCTGTTCATAATCAGCTACTTCATAATCATCCAATTTACTAAGTTCGTATAAATTCTGATTTATTTTTTTATCAGCCATATTATCACTCCTTTTGTTAAAAATTTATAATGCCATATGCTGTATAAGATCATTCGAAGAATTGAAGAAATTCTCCAATGTTTGATCCTGCCTTGTAACCGGCATATCCGGTTTGATATTATCAGCCGCCTGAATGGTTTTATCCATCTCTGTTTTTAAAGCCTGGAATTCACTTTCCTGGAGCAATTTAAGGTTTTCAGCAGCAAGTTTAAATCCTTTACTCATCATTTCCGGATTGGCAGCTTGTGCTTCTGCCGAAACGTCATTAATTATGCCCTGTAGCTGCTCGCTATTTTTCTGGAATTCCGGGCTTGAGTAATCTTCTTTATTGCTTATTTCCTGTATTGCCCTGTGCAATGTACTCAGTCCCTTAACTGTGAATTCATGGCTCATATCGAGCATAATTTCAAGATCATGTCCGTCAACGAGCACCTTATAGTCATTAACTGCTTTTGGGACTTCTTCTTCGATTACTTCAACCTCGCCGGCTGTGCCGTCAACGATTCCAACAACTCTGTCAGGCTCGTTTTCATTATCAGTCAGAACGCCCGACCAGATAAAGATAAGTATGATTACAACAATAGCGGCTACAAACCAAGGCCATTTCGGGAATCTTTTTTTTTGAATATCAATATCTGCCATAGAATCATCACATAATTATTAAAAAATATTCATTTGTATTAATACACGAATTAAATCGCTCTTATTGCACTTTTGGGATAAAATTATAACAACTTTAGCGAGGTAATTTCGTATAATTCTTGCATGTATTACTTAGAACCGTTTTTTTCATGAAATACTTCTTACTGATTATAATATCGATACTCCTCGCTTCTTGCGGAGAAGGCCTTCAGCCCCCTGAAAAGTCATATTTAAGGGGCAGAGTAATATTTCAAAATGATTCTGCCGGCTGGCCTCCGCCGGATTCGTTGAATGACTTAAGGATTATCGCTTTTAAGAATTTTCCGCCTGATGATTTCCTTATCGAAGTGCTTGAAGGCAGGGCTTACTTCACTGATGAAACACTGCCGTTTTACTCTGATACTGCAGAATTTGAGCTTGATATAAATGACGCGCCGGTTCTGCTGAAGTATATTGCTGTAGCTCACCAATACGGCTCACTGCTGGAGTGGCAGGCTGTGGGTGTATATAATGAAACAGGCGTAGATACACTACATACTCAAGTCATGATGGAACTGGGCGCGAATGAGTATATTGAAATAAAAGCTGATTTTAAAAAATTACCACCACAACCATTTTAAATAAGTTATGAAATTAATACTATATATCGTTTTGGCAATATTGATTCCTATAAGCAATTTAAATGCCGGGGGTATTATTTCGGGACGGGTGATGTCCTCAGAAGATGATATCCCTCTCAGAGGGGCAACTGTCAGGATTGAAGGTACATCCGCAGGAGCTATAAGCGCTAATGACGGTAGATTCATAATTAAGGGCCTTAGCGGTGGTGATTATACAGTGCTTACCTCCATGATAGGATTTTCAACAGATAGGGAAAGAGTTACCATTGGTGAAAGTGACAGTATTTATCTTGAGATAACCCTTGTAACCCAGCCTTTGCAGGCAGGCGAAGTAGTTGTATCGGCTAACAGAAGGGTTCAGGCCGTACAGGAAGTGCCCATTTCCGTATCAGTGATTGATAGCCGAAGCATCAGCCAAAAGGCCGTAACGCGGCTCGACGACATAATTCAGTACGTACCCGGCCTGGAAATCAATAAGGATAATGTTTCTATCAGGGGATCTTCAGGCTTTGCGTTCGGAATAGGCTCTCGCGCTCTCATGCTGCTGGATGGATTCCCGCTCCTGGCCGGTGATAATGGCGATATTAAATTCGACGCCTTGCCTATGTTCAACATAGAAAGAATAGAAGTCGTAAAAGGAGCCGGTTCTGCGCTTTACGGCACAAGCGCATTAGGAGGAGTGATCAATATTATAACCATGGAGCCGCGTGATAATCCTACCCTGAAAGCTAGGGCTCAATACGGATTTTACACTCAGCCCGAATACGAGCAATGGGAATATTCCGGCAAACCGCATTATACACGGGGGTTTGAAGCCGCTTATTCATTCAGCGAAGGAAAAGTCGGGGGTATTATTTCAGGCAGCCGCTATGATGATCAAAGTTACAGGCTTTATGATAAATCAGAAAGATGGGGTTTATTCACAAAACTAAATTTTGATGTTTTTGAAAATACCACATTCAATCTTACATCAAATATATCGCTAGACCACAGGGATGACTGGGTATACTGGCACAGCCTCGATAAAGCCACCAGGCCCCCGGATGATACTGATACCGATATCAGTATACAAACCAATAAGTACTCGCTGTTCGGCCGGGCTAGGCATATTTTTAATGACAGGAAGTTTCTGGATTTTAATACAGGCTTTTATTTAACTTCCTATGCTACTTCACATGATAAAAATTTAGATGAATACAGGCAATCGGAGGCATTATCATGGCTCACGGAACTTCAGTACAACCATAGGCATAACGATTTCCTGCTAATGACTTACGGGCTTTCATTTCAGAATGTAAATGTTTCCTCCAGAACTTACGGAGGGCAAAACCAGCAAATCGCCGCTGTTTTCTCGCAGGGAGAGATTAAACTGATCAATGACCTGACAGCAACTCTCGGAGCCAGATTCGATTATGAGCAGGCCGGCGGATTAGCGGCCGCCAGGGAATTTTCGCCTAAGATAGGTTTGCTGTATGAAACACCGTTGAATCTGAACTTCAGAGTTTCAGCCGGGCACGGATTCAGGGCGCCTTCTGTCGCGGAAAGATTTTCCACCGTGGAATTTCAAGGGTTTGAAGTTATCCCCAATCCCGATCTGGAAGCAGAAAAAAGCTGGTCGTATGAATTAGGCGCAAATTATGTGACTCAGTTCGGCCATTCGCCTTTGCATTTTGATATAGCCATATTCCAAAATGATATGACCGACCTCATAGAACCGGAAATTGATGAAACCTCAGGTGATATTCAGTTCAGGAATGTAACAAGGGCACGGATTCAGGGCGTAGAGGCGGGAATAAAAACATTCTTATTCGGGATGATGGGAATAGAAACATCACTGACACTCATGGACCCCCGCGATCTGGAAAAAGACGACATACTCAAATACAGGTCTGAACTGCTTTGGTATAACAGGCTTCTTTTCCCGATAGGCGCTTTTGAGCTTCAGGCTGACTACAGATATAAACAAAAAGTAAAGAACATCGATGAGAGGCTTGCAATACAGGTTGATGACCATGACGCGAGGGTAACAGTGCATGTAGTGGATCTCAGGCTTATTTGGGATTTGAAGAAATCATTTAATTATCCCTTAAAGGCCGGATTTAACGTAAGCAACCTGCTTGATTATTATTACACCGAAATGGTAGGAAATCTGGGAGCTACCAGGCATATTAACTTTCAGCTTGAGGCTTACCTTCCCTGAGCTTTCGGCTTAGTTTTGCCAAAAGTACAAAATATATGTAAGTGGCTGCCAGACCCGCGATAATAAAAAACAGGCCGGTTATTGGCGAAATCCCTTTAACAGCGGTATCAATTTCTTTGCCTTGCGGATTGTACAAAATTAATACAGCCATCAAATTATTGGCCATATGCATTAATACAGCAGGATAAATGCTGCCGCTTATAAAAACAGTATATCCAAGAAGAAGCCCGATGAGGAATAGCGGGATCATGTCGATTGGATTAAGGTGTATCAGACTAAAAATAATAGCTGTATAGATAATTGCCTTGTGGTAATTTAATTTTTGTTCCATCAGCCTTTGAGCAAATCCCCTGAAAAGGAATTCTTCACATATACCGGGTATTATTGCGGCGATAACTATTGCCCTGAATGCTTCCATCCAGGTATCTCCGCCTAACATCCCGGAATATTTATCCTGAATGAACTCCCTGAGATCCATGTACCATGATTGCATGGATTCAGGTATCAAAAGATCCTGAAAAACGATATAACCGTTAAGTATGAATTGAAAAAAAAAGATTCCCAGCAGTGATAAAAGTAAAATACCTATATTCGGTTTGTTTTTTATTCTGAAAATTTCTTTCTTTGGGATAGGCACCTGCCCTGATATAATTATTATGGGCAGTAACAAAAAAAGTATCTGCGCTGAGCCCATTATGTATGGTTCAAATACTTCGCGCCAGGATTGCGGTATTGCCAGTATCATGCCTGCACCTGCCGCCTGATATAAAAATGATAGTATTATGGTAATGGAAACAGCATATAGAACATAAGGAAAGTAATTTTTGTAAGAATTGAATTCCGCTCTTTCTTGTAGATATTTTGGCATAAAAAACAGTAAGTTAAAAATAAGTAATAAAATGTTACCTGTATGTTACACAAATATAAATAATTTTATATATTTGAAATATAATATTTTACATTAAATGCATGATCATGAATAATTTAATATTTATTATTTTGGTTTTTCTGCCATCCTTTACTATAACGACGGCTCAGGAAGCTGTTATCAGTGAATATTACAACGTTTCCGGAATTCACGGCGCCGATGAAGAATGGGTGGAAATTTTTATTACAGAAGACGGAATCAGCCTTAGCGGCTGGTATCTGATGGATAACAGCGCGGCGGGTACATGGCAGGGAGGGGTTATGTTCAAAGATATAACACTCTGGCAGCAGCTCTTCGAGGGAACCGTTATTGTAATTCATTTCAGACAGCAAAGCCAGGAAATTGTAACAAAAAAAGAAGGCTATATTGAAGTTCACGCTGAGAATTCTATGCTTTTTGAAAAAGTCAACGGCCAGTTCAATCCGCCAAACTGGCAGATAGGTACCTTCCAGATTGGCCAGGAAAAGGATATAATCGCATTATTTGATAATACAAAAAGCCCTGTACATTCTATCGCCCATAATGCCGGGTCTCTTGACTCCTTTAATAGCCTGACATGCCCTAAGTTAAATTACAATACATCTATAATTGATCACACATCATTACAGGTTGTACCCGGCGGTAATATTACTGATTATTCAGGTAACGGAGCTGATAAGCTATATTATTCAACGAATCATACAAAAGGATATCCCAACAGTTCGCCGGCTTTTCCCCTTGAAAACTCTTCATATTGGCGCTCGGCAAGAGAACCGGGGATAGTATCCATGGGGCTGGATATCTATGCTCAGCAGGACAAAATTTTTATTAAAAAAAATCACCCTACTGCCCGCGGCCTGCATTTTATAGTTATAAGATATGAATCCGTTTGGGCAGATCCCAGGAATAAGCCCGTTGACGGGAATAATTATAATATTGGCGATTCAATCGGTACTTCTATCGTAATTGCCAATTTTGATTCTCAGGATCAAATCGAATTGGAAGATAATCTGTCCGTTCTGCCAAACACGCACTATACTTACAGAATATTCGCTTACCGCTATCCGAGTTCGGCTGATCATTCCGAGGATAGCGGCCTTGGCCCGGCTTATAATACTGAAAACTATGAAGAGGATTCTCATAATACAGATAATGACCTCCCAAAGCCTGATATTGAAGTTCTAGAAGGAAGAACTGTTTTCTGTGAAATGGAAATTGTACATCTCGCGGCAGATATCGATCCTGAAACGCTTGGTGATAACATAGTTTTTCAATGGCAGATTAACGGCAGTGACCACAGCAGGCACGATACACTGATCACCGATATACCCGGAACTTATACATTAACTCTCATTGATACAACTACGGATAATAGGAGCCCTGTATCAAATTCCATTACTTTAACTGTCATAGACAGCCCGGATGCCATTCTTTATGGAGAAGACGATGAAATAATTTATTCAGATACTACAATATATAAATGTCCTGACGAAAAATACAATATGCGGGTTGAGCCGGTTGAAGAGGCAACTATCCAGTGGTTTTTGAATGGAATGGCATTCGCGCCTTCATGGAGCCTTAATACAGAGCTCGAAGGTGAATATTTCGCTGTGGTATCAATTCAGGATGAATGTCACGACACAACGGCGACTATTACAATAAAGGACAGGTCAGCGGATTTCATTTATGCTCCCAGTGAGCTATATTTTAATACAATCAGTAATCCGGTCGGAATCCTGACTATTATTAATCAATCGGAAGAGCCTCTTGTACTATATGAAAGTGATTTCAACCTGCCGGCATTTTTCGAATTTAAAGATTTTGATTTTCCTATAATACTCCAGTCAGATCCGGGTAATAACAGCATTAATATCGAGATATTATTTACTCTTTCACAGCCGGGTCAGATCAAAGATACCTTGAGGATCAATAACCGCTGCGGCGGAGAAGAGAAAGTTTCTTTAATAGGTCTGAATCCGGGAATTACAGATATTCAATTATTTGCTTCTGCCGACAGCATTGATTTCGGCCTTAAATTATCATGTATGAACGACAGGTATACCACATTAAGGCTTACAGCCGCGGGAGCCCCTGTAAGAATTGATACGATTTATTCGTTGCAGCCGTTCAGATTCGAACTGCCGAAAGATTCGGCTTACCCGATGGAACTCATGGCATCCGGGGCTATTAATTTAGCAGTTTATTTCAATGGTTCTTTAGACGGTATTTATACTGACAGCCTGATCGTTATTTACGAAATGGCAGGTAAAATAGATACTCTGATTGTTTATCTAAGCGGTGAGATTACAACGCCTGATTTTAGCTTGATTGAGCCCGTAGTGGAATTTGATAAGATCGCCGAATGTGAAACTCCTTACATAGATACTTTAATTGCAGTAAAGAATACGGGTAAAGTTAATCTCATTTTCAATGAGCAGCCTTCAAACAGTGCGCTGATATTTACAGATCTGAGCATAGAAATTAAGCCGGACAGCGTCGGGTATATCCCCGCCAGGTACTACCCGCAATCAACTGATGATGACCTTACTTTCTCCTTTCAGGCAAATCCATGCCTGGTCGCAAAAAATATCACACTCAAAGGCGGAAAAGATGAAGTCGATATTTCGATTGCGGATAATACACTTGATTTCGGAACTATTGTTGATTGTGATAATGAGCGCTATCTGGATTCTGTATTAGTTACTGTTAGCGGTAAGCCCGTTAGAATAACAGAACATTCTCTCAATCCTCCGTTTGAGCTGTTAAACCCTGATGATGAGCTCTTACCCGGTGATAATTACTTAAAAATTAGATTTAGTAATTTCAGTGAAGGCAATTACCGGGAAGATCTTAAGCTAACTTTTTCACCCTGCGGTGAAAACAAAGTTATAACTATAATGGGAGAAAGAATCACACCGGCTTTTACTGTATCTGCCGATGATGTTTATTTCGGTACGCAGGGTCCCGGTGAAACCAAGACTATGAAAGTAACCATCACAAATACCGGATCTGTCGACATAAGCCTCGAAGATATTCTTTATCTGGTACATCCTTTCGAACAGGTTAAACCTAAGCCTTCTGAATTACCGTTGACGATAACCCCGGGAGAGCCATTTGAGATAGAATTAGCCTATACTCCCACAGTTTATAATACTAAAGATTCGATCGACATCGAATTTAGTCTCGGCCCCTGCGAAGATACCGAAATCGTAACATTAAGAGGTAATACAATTCCAGGCCCGGATACAGCTTTTATAAGCCTTACACCCGGCCAGGGAACTGCCGTTGCAGGCAATATCATCGAAGTGCCGCTTAGCTTTGATAATAATGAGAATTTTATTTCTCTGGGGGATCTCGAAATTAACAGGATATACGCTGAGCTGTATTTTGACTATACAGTTCTTGACCTGAGAGAGATCGTAGACAGCCCAAATTATGACGCAGCTATTGAGAAAACTGATTATGGAGCTAATATTGAAGTTGATTTCAGGCAATTCCCAATTTCAGATGGCAATTGGATTACTCTGAAGTTCCTCGGACTTTGGGGGACTAAAACCGAAACTGAACTATATGCCGATTCAATTTATGTAGAAGCAAACCACAATGCTTTTGTAGAAAGTGATACATCCATAATTGATATCGAAGGTATCTGCCTGCCCGAAAAGCGCATGGTTGCTGTGGACGAAGGCCTGGAACTCGATATAAACAGCGGCAGTGTCATTAATACTAATTCTGAAATAAGAGGCTACCTGCCTGTGGATGAAAATTCATCATTAAAAATGTACGATCAGGCAGGCAGGGAGATCATGACGTTTTTTGAGGGGCGCTCAGATTCTGGCAGCTTTAATGTTATTATGCCCTGGGATAAGCTATCTCCCGGGACATATACATTAATTTTGAGAAATGGTTTTATGATCAAAACAAAAAGGCTTATAATTATTAAATAACATGTTTAAGATAATTTAAAAATGCCATTATGAAAGATTGATCACTTAATCGAACCGTGTGTATAAATCAGTTAGTAGTTATTATTTCATCTGTGGAAGCGCTATCCGGAGGGGAAAGTGGAATAGGTACCGGATTGAAATCCAGGCTGTCCGGATGAAAGAAATAATCAAGTAATTCTCTCGCTATTGGCGCGGCAACAGAACCGCCGAAACCGGAGTTTTCAACGAATACAGCCATTGCGATTTGCGGGTCTTCCACCGGTGCGAAACAAACAAACCATGCATGGTCCTTCCCGTGAGGATTCTGAGCTGTGCCTGTTTTGCCGGCAACGTTGACTCCGCTTACCTGCGCAATCCTTGCAGTACCTCCGGGTTCATTCACAACCTTAAACATGCCCTGTTTAATAATTTCAAAGTATTCTTCCTTTATGTCAATTTTTCTTGATTTATAATCCAGTGGTTCGATCTTATCAGTGATATTATTATAAATGGCGTTAACAACATGCGGCTGATGCATAATGCCGTTATTTGCTAAAGTAGCAGTATAAGATGCCATCTGGATCGGAGTGGCCAGAATCTCACCCTGCCCGATACCATAGTTCAGCAATAAGCCGCGCGGAATATTATTATTGTACTTTTTGTTAAGGCTTTCCATGGAAATATAATTTCCGCTTTTTTCAAATGGCAGATCGATAAAAGTCTTTTCGCCAAAACCAAAGATCTCCCCGTAATGGATGATTTTTTCAAATCCAAGGTCAAGTGCCAATTTATAAAAAAAAGTATTACAGGAAGTTTTGATTGATTCTGTTACATCCGTGTTACCGTGTGAACCGTGACATTTAAAATACCTGCCGCCGAAAGTCATACCGCCGCCACAAAATATTTTGCTCGAGGGAGTTATGATTCCTTCCTGCAATCCTGCCAGTGCGATAAGCATTTTCCAGATAGATCCGGGCGGGTTACCCGACATAATAGCCCTGTGCAGCAGGGGCTTTCCTTCGTCATTACTGAGTTCGTTGTATAGGCCCCGGGGGATTCTGCCGGAAAATTCTCTGGGATCGAAATCAGGTTTACTGGCAAGAATCATAACTTCGCCCGTTTTGGGATCTATTGCAGCCACGGCGCCTCTTTTTCCTTCCAGTAATTTTTCTGCTTTTTCTTGTAGTTTAATATCTATTGAAAGAATTAGATCAAAGCCGTTACGGGATTCAATATCTCTTTTGCCATTGTCAAAACTGGCAACAGGCCTTCCGAATTTATTCACAGCAACGAATTTTACACCTTCTTTTCCTCTGAGCAGCGATTCATATTCATATTCAAGGCCGTTCTGGCCTATAACGTCACCCGGCTTATAGTACTGCCTCTTGCTTAGCTGAGCACGAGAAATTTCTCTGGTATAGCCTGCTAAATGAGCCATATTGCAGTCGTATTCATATAGCCTTTTAGACTCAACGGATATAGCGATACCCGGAAGAAAATCATTATATTCTTCAATCATTGATACGGTTTCAAAATCGGCATCACGATGTATCTTTATCGGTAAAAATGGAGAATAGGTCTTATACTTTTCAAGTGTTTGAAGTATTTCTAAAGTATCTACATGTAAAATTGATGACAGAAGCGGAAGAGTGCTACGATTGAATTCATTAGGCGTTAGGGTTACCGCGAAAGATGGTTCATTATGAACTATAAGATGATTATTCCTGTCGAACATATTGCCTCTAAATGGCTCTACCCATACTCGCTTAATGGCCTGGGCCTCGCTTTCAGTGCGGTATTCATTGCCTTCAATTATCTGAAGCTGGGCCAGCCTGCCAATAAAAACCAAGCCAATGGCAATCACAATATATTTAAATACCTTCTTTCGGGAAGAAGAAGCGAAATAAGGATTTTCACCTAAAGAATTTTTAACGGGCATTATTTCTAATCAAACTTAACTATTTGTAAATCATGACATTTAATATAATTTATTCAGGACTTTTTTGAAAGTAATTTTTCACTCATTAATTTTTTTTCACTAATTGCTGCGAAAGCTAATGCTAAAGCAGTAACAATAAATCCGTCTCTGTAGATGAATATCTGCGCCATAAAGTTCGATAAAAACAGCAAAATGAAAAACAGTGCGGAAGATAAAGCAATAATTCTGCTAACCCCATAACCTTTCAAATTAAAAAAAGCATAAGCCGCGCGGTTGAAACCCATTAGTATAATCAATACATATGTTATCGCCAGGGGAATTCCAAGCCGGTAGGACAGCGATAAATATCCGTTATGTATATTTGCTGTATAGATTGTATGTTCACTAATTGGATTGTAAAAATAAAACTTTTTCGACAGCCCATTGCCGCCCAAAGGGTTTTCCTTTATTTTGATAATGGCTTGTTCCCATTCATACAATCTTGCGCGTATTGAAATATCCTGTTTGCCTTGTGTGCTGGATTGAAGCCTTTTTTCAATCACTTTAATTAAAATGGTTACGTTATTTTCAAGTACAGACCATGCGGCAATCGCGAAAAAACTTAAAGCTGCAAAAGCTACGGCCGACATTTTCAGCTTTATCCTAAAAGGTATATATAAGAAAATGATTGCAAGATTGATCAGTAGAACTATCCAGAAAGTCCTGGAAAATGAAATCAATAAAGTGCCCATTGATAAAAGTGTGGTTAAGGCAAAAAATATTTTTTTCGACTTACTTTTAGAAAATAATACCAGTAATACTCCTAAAGTGCTCGCTGCAGTCATATATGTTTGATTATGGCTGACCCCAGCCTGAAGTTCATACGCGTACTGCAATCCGCTCGATAAAAAAGTAAGGTACATATACAACTGATAAAGGGCAACAATTGTAAATCCCGCGAACATAAACACCAGGAATTTTTTTAATAGATCTTCATCGAAAAGATATTTTTTTAAAGGGAAATAATAAAGCACAAGAGTAAAAAGTGCGTATTCACTCAACCAGTTCAAAAAATCGATACCATTGAGTATACCAATCACTAAATTACCAGCCAACACAAATACAAAAAAAGCAAGGATCAACCAATCGCTAAAGTGCTCAACTATTTTTTCTTTTTTTACTAATATCTGCCAGACAAACCACAAATAAAGACTGCCATTGAGATATACAGCGAATATTACATCTGTCACGGTGATGCCCTCCTGGCTGTCAAGCGCAAAAAGGCTGAAAACAATAGGAAGAGTTGTAGCCCAAAGGGCAGGTTTTCTGATTATGAAAAATAAAACAGCCAGTGAAACAGCAAGGGCCGCAATCAGTTCAGGATAACCAAGCAGTGAAGATATGTATATAACATAAACCAGCAACAGCAGGGGTAGGATCAGCAATATAACTGCTGCCGCTTTATTATCTAATATGCCCGGATTTATGCCGCTCATTCTTCTTTTATATTATTCTTGAAATCAATAAAAGCATTGAAAAGCAAAACCACAAGGCATGCCACTACAAAAGCACCGAAAGTACTTCCGGCTACTATGAATGACCTTCTCGGTTTATCTTTCTTATCAGGAGCTATAGCAGGATCCAGGATATAGAGATACCTTGCTTTTGCGTTTATATCAATTTCGGCTTTCTCTGCCATTGGAAGGAGAAAGGCCTTTACTTGCGAAAAAGTTTCATATTCCACATAAAAACGCATATATTTAACTCCTAGTTCTCCCACTTCGTGCAATGAGAAATTTCCTGCGAATCCCGGTGTGCTTTCGATATCCTTTAGTTTCAATTTGGCTTGTTCAACAAGCTGCTCCTGCATTTTAGCCTGAGGATCATCCGCGCCATAAGTATTTTTTAGGAATTCATAAGAAATCTCCTCCTTAATCAGATTAGCTTTGATCTCTGCAAGGGAACTGCTAATCGCGGCAGCTTGTTCTTCAGGTGAATATAGGAGGCTTTCACGAGAAAACTTAGCTAAAGAATCTCCCACAGCTTTTAAAGCTGAATCTGTTTTCATAAGCCTGTTAAAAATAGAATTCCTGTTATGGATTGCTTCAGTTTTATCAAGTCTGACTGCAATCTCGTTAGCTATATCAATATACTCATTGGCCATTTCTGCTGCTATTTCAGGATCTTTATCCCAAATGCTGATTGTGTAATTACCGCCGTCTTCAAGGGTAATTGATAAATTTTCCCAAAATGCATTTCTAATATCATCAGAAGTACCGTCCTTTATTTCATATCTTTCGGCTATATTATATTTATTGATTATTGAATCTAAAACACTACGGCTTTCCAGAATAACCATGTAATCATAGCTTTGCATTGCTCCGCCGCCCAGTCTGGTTAGTCCAAAATCCTTTAACGCGGAACCGACAGCCCCCATTGCTCCGCTAAGCCCGGAATCGTCAGATTTTGGCGGTACGACGCTTATGGTAGCTTTATACCAAACCGGCAGGGTAAGGGCTATTATGATTGAAGCAATAGCGGCTGCGGCCGTAAATCCGATAATGTACCATTTATTCCTGTATAACAACTTAAAAATGAAAGCACTATCTGAATAGTTGTGATTTTTTTCTTCCATTATTTTTCCGGATAAATTTTCTTACAAAAATGTTTAGTTATTGACAGCCGGCTTAGAAATAAGCGGCGGTTTTCTGAAATCTTCGTCTATCATTCTTATCTCAGCGTCTTCGAATAAAAGGCCCGGTGTAACTATCGAGCATGCTACATAGGGGTCGCCTTGTGATATAAAGGACGAAACCACAGCAGGAGCGAGATAATTATGCACGTATTTTTTGCCGTTTACGGCAATAATATCCTTGAATGACTGCTCGCTGAACCCGGCGGCTCTTGCACCGCGAACCGGCTCCTCGCGCCCGTCCGGATAAAGCTTATATACTTCGAGCAGGGTTATATCGCTGTTGCCGAACTGCATATCAAGGTCGCCGTAAAAGGCAGGATAAACTCCTGTTATGAATACATTAATATTCATTACCCTTTTAATAATGAGTCCGTAGGGAAGCTCTCTGGCTTTACACAATTCCATCATACGCTCGCGCATTTCAGAGATGCTTTTAACTTTCTCATCATCAGATCCCTCAAAAATGATATTCGACAGTATGGGGGATCCGCCGCGCTTATGCCCGTTTGATTCGCGTACTCTTTTGGTTGGAACTCTGTCTGATAAAAGGTTTTTAAGGTATCCGTCTTTTACCAGAATAACATTTTCCGCCTCGATACCGTCATCATCTATTTTGTAATTGGCAACAAGAGGAGTACCTTCATATTTATTCATCTGCGGTTTGGCATAAACGGACATAAATTCCGGTAATACCCTTCCTCCAATCTTACGCTGGAAAGCAGTGAATTGCTC
Organism: uncultured Hyphomicrobiales bacterium; assembly: GCA_964544155.1. Lineage (GTDB taxonomy): Bacteria > Bacteroidota > Ignavibacteria > Kapaibacteriales > UBA2268 > CAZJAH01. The sequence goes on from CAZJAH010000003.1 coordinate 54,432, forward strand.
CTGAGTAAAGCCGCCGTCTGTCAGCGGCTGCCTTTGAGCAACAAGATTAGGCGCAAATGCCTGCGCTAATAATTCTGCGGCTGCCTGATCTTCGAAAATAACGGGGCCGACATAAGTATCTTCGAGAAATTCGGAATGTTTCAGTGTAACTGTTTTCTTTATAAGATTATCAGCCTCGCTCAATAGTGAATCCCTTCCCGGCAGGTCGTCAGTATATTTACCGTATGCCGAATAGTAATTATAAATAGGCATCCCGTCATCAGACTGTGTGCCTGCGATCATTTCTATTCCGGTATAGAAGCGGTTTTTTACATATTCGCGGCCTTCGCTGTTGACAAAGATAATTGTGTTGGGATTATATTCAAAAGTTACCCTAGAAGTATGTATGTCGTTTACCAAACGGAATTTAGCGGCGGCTGCCGAAACAGTTTCGCTCATTTCATCAAAATTAAATTCGGGGTATTCTTCGATGTCGAAGTTTATTTCCGGCTCTACGTAGATGAAATCATGAGTAGTATCTTTTCTCATCCTGTTTTTAATGGCTGCTTTCTTTTTGGAATAAGCTTCGGCGGCTCTTTTATAAGCGGCGTCGGTAGCAAGCCACAATTCCCTTCGAAGCACAGGATAATTAACAATAGGCGATATGCTTCTGCCGGTGAAAGATTCCTCATCATCACCGCTGCCGAAAAAGCTTACGCCTACATCAAAGAAATTTGTATTATCGAATTCATAATCGCCTACCCTGACAAGAACATCCAGCTTTGCCCTTTGGGTCTTATTCTTTTCCACAAGTTCCCCCGATATGGCGCGGCAGCCGTACATATCCATTATTGTTATCTTGTATTCAATATAATAGGGATTTTCAAGGTCTTCCATGTGAAGCTCGCTCATTGAACGCTTGATCTCGTCGCGCATGGCCTGCCTAAGCTCCGGATAGTATTCACCGGCTAACGCGGGAAGCGCTGTTAAAGCCATTAAAATTGTTAGAACTATTTTTTTCATTTATCTTAATACCTGAGTTTATCCAATATCTTAATGATCATTTTTTAGAAAGAATTTTCGCTTTTGTTTATCGCCGGAGCCGGTAGGATCGGTGGCTTGGCCTGAGATTTTTTCTTCTTCTGTACTTCTATTTCGGAAACCAGCAGGCTGGGTGAACATGCCGAAACAGGCACTCCGCCCGATTCCGCTCCGCAGATACCATTGAATACGCCGAGGTCATTACCTGCCGCAATGATATTTGAGAAAGTTGTAAGCGGCGTTCCGATAAGATCCACACCGCGCACAAGTTCGTCCGGCCTGCCGTCAGCGTAAACTTTGTAAACCACCAGAGGCATCACGTTAAACGCGTTGGGTATGGTACGGTTGGTAAATGTAAAACCGCCCGAAACCTTCTCGAAATAAAGCCCGTACTCTTTATCTTGCTTTTTGGCCTCTTTCCTGAGCTGATCCCTGAGAGATTCAATGTCATCGGTTTTGGCGGCCTGTACTATAAGATTCGACTGCCGTGATACGGCTCTGAAACCTGCCTGTTTGCGGCCGTGCCCGTTTGAATTCGGAAACCCTTCAATAGGTGACCTCGACATCAGAAAGCTTTTGAATATACCGTCATCAACGCTTACGACTTTTTGTGCTTCTACGCCTTCATCATCGAACCTGTAATAGCCTGATAATGCAATGCCTTCAAGCTCAGGTCTCGTAGGGTCGAAAACTACATCTATGAAATTAGGCAGTATGGACTTGCCGACTGATTCTTTAAAAGTCTGGCTGCTGTTTGGGTCTTTCTCCCTGTGTCCTTCAACTCTGTGTCCGAATATCTCATGGAAAAACACACCCGAGGCCTCTCCCGAGAGTATTGCGGGACCTGAAAATGTTTCAGCTATAGGGGCTGTCCGCAATTCGGCAAAAAGCTTGATCATTTTGTCTATATCATTCGCGATTTCCTGCTCGCTTGGCAGGCCTTCGGGAGTAAATGCAAAGTAAGTTTCGTAGAGGGGCAGGCTCATACCGTCGTCGGCTTTTGTCTTGGCGTAAACTGTTATGCGGCAGTTTGTTTCATACCATGAGAGCTTGCTGTCTTCGGTGTTGATAAAATTTTTGTTATGCAGCTCGGTAGTTATATTCACCATAGCGCTATATATATGCGGGTAATCAAGGAATTTAGCAGAAAGCCTTTTTAAAACGCCTTTCCATTTTTCTTTATCGAAACCGATTGTTTTGGCATCGCCGAAATACTTCGCCGGTTCTTCTCTAGAAAAGTCAGCTGATGTATCCTCTTCGGCGACCTTTACGGCTTTGTTGGTTTTAGCTTTTTCATAACGCTCAATGGCATTTTTGTAAGTCTTATCTGTTGCAAACCAAAGAGCCGTCCTTATAGAGTTTTCGTCGTCAGATAGCGGCAGTTCGGTCGGCATGGTACCGCCTGATAAGTTGAAGGCGTTACCCCGGATAATATGTGTATTATCGAATTCATAATCGCCTACGCGCAGGTCTATGTCGCAAAGCCTTCTGAAATCAGAATCGTCTGATACTATTTCGCCCCATGACGCAGAGAGTGTATTGGATTTAGTCTCCGTTATGGAATATGATATATAATAGGGTGGAACAGGTTCGGCGTATAATTCTTTCATTGTCCTGTGCATTTCTTTTTCCGCCGCACTTAGAAGCGGATTTTCCGCGCCTTTTGCAATTAAGGCTGCCAGCAGGAAAACCGCAGGCAGCCATATTATTGATATTTTTTTCATGCTTTTAAATGTAATAAATTTTACTTTGACTGGCAAATTTCTGTTAATACTCCGTTAGTTGATTTAGGATGCAGGAAAGCGATCAGCATGTCATGGGCGCCGGGTGTTGCTTCTTCGTTTATAAGCTTTATACCCTCGCCTTTAAGCCTTTCGAGGTCGCTGTCTATGTCATCCGTTTCGAATCCTATATGATGAATACCTTCGCCCCTTTTTTCAATAAATTTGGCAATCGGCGATCCTTCGTCTGTCGGCTGAGTAAGCTCAATTAACACATCTCCAACCCTGAATGAGCCTACATGTACCTTCTGCTTTTCGACTGTTTCTCTGTGAATATCCTCAAACTGGAACAGCTTTCTGAATGTTTCTATACTGCTATCAAGGTCTTTGACAGCTATTCCAATGTGATTGATTTGTTTGATCATTTTTCTTCCCTAATCGTTCTTTATTTCTAAAAAATCAACAACAGCCAATATTATAACTGACTTTTTACCCTAATTATTACTCATTCGCTTTAAAAAATCTTCAGCATTTTTTAGGTCTTCCGGCGAATTAACACCCTGAAGCTCCTCAAACGAAGCCGCGGCAAATGCTTCAACGCGCCTGCCTTCGTTTTTCAAAATTTCGATTATATCCGTAAGATAATACTCACCCTGCTTGTTATTATTTGATATTTTTTCAAGAGCTTCAAATAGCAGGTCTTTTTTGACCAGGTAAATACCGGAATTAATTTCGTTTATCATTTTCTCGGCGCTGCCCGCGTCTTTTTCTTCCACAATTCTTTCAAAAGTAGATGGATCTGATCTTATTATCCTGCCATAACCGGCGGGATCATCGACTACGGTCGACATAACGGATACTTCAGCTCCACGCTCCATGTGCCTTGTGAAAAAATTTATCAGAGTATCTTTTCTGATGAGTGGAACATCGCCGGAAAGTACAAGCACATAGCCGTCAAAATCCTTTAATATTTCCGCTGCCTGCATAACGGCATGGCCGGTGCCGAGCTGCTCTTCCTGCAGAGCGAACTCAACATCGGGATAATCTTCTGATTTAACGTATTCTTTCACCATTTCGGCTTTATGGCCGATTATTATTATTGATTTTGCCGGAGAGACGTTCATTACTGTATCCAGTACCCTGCCTATCATGGGCTTTCCCGCGAGTTCGTGCAGTACTTTGGGCTTATCGGGGTCTTTCATTCTTTTGCCTTTACCGGCAGCGAGTATAACTACGGCTGTTTTGTCAATTATACTGTTAATTGCCATTAGTCATGCCTATGGTTTCTTCTTTTACTTTATTGTCGATGTCTTTTATTTCATTTTTTTCATCCAGCAGGATGATAATTGGCTTGTACTTATCAAGCTCTTTATCTTCGAGAGCGGTATAAGTGATAATGATCACCTGGTCTCCGGCAGCTCCCTTCCTGGCAGCGGCGCCGTTAAGACCGATGACTTTCGAGCCTCTGTCGCCCGGAATGACATAAGTTTCAAAGCGCTCGCCATTATTTATATTCACAACGTGCACTTTTTCGAATTCAATTATATCGGCTGCCTCCATCAAATCTTTGTCTATCGTAAGGCTGCCTTCATAATATAAATCTGCTGATGTCACCCTTGCCTGGTGTAATTTGGACTTCAGCATATATCTAAGCATTATATAACCCCCCTAAAAAGGAAATTTCATTTTGTAATTATAAAACAAGTAAATTAGCAGAATTTTGCTTCTTTGGCAAAACAATTTCTACCTTTTAATTCGTATTATTTTTTAAAAATTATAAAAATATCATAACTTTATGTCTGATTAAAAGACGATTCTTTGCTAACATAATTTGAGATTGTTATTATGGCTAAATTACTCATAGCGCTTGTGTTTATCTTTTTGGCTTTACCGCAAAGCCTGTTTTCTGACGCAACACTTAAGGAAATCGTTACAATCAGCGCCGACCCCGTGAAATTGAACGAGAAATATGACTATGCGTCTACTGAATTTTTCCTTGCAAACAAACAGAATGCCGGGAAGTTCTACAGCTTTGAGCTGCTTGAAATTCTCGATAACGAGCTTAAAGGCCAAAATATCGATACCGACAGGCTTGTTATCGTAGCGGAAAACAGCAAAGGCAGGAAGCTGGTATTTACTTATAATGACCTCAGTGGCGATATTGCCCCAATCAAGCCGGTATTGCTTTACGGGCAGGTGACCGGTTCTATCGGAGATACTATTAAAGTTCAGGATATTGAAGGCCAAAAGGGTATGGTCGACCTCGAGGAAGTTATTAAAGAAACTGATATTGCCGTCAGAAAAAGGATTTACCTGCAGCTTAGATCATTCCCCGAAGCCGAAAAGAAGAGGTTATTCACACACGGAACAATAATTTTTCCGATAGACGCCACTCCCAGAAGGTGGATTGAAGGAGTAAGGAAGATGACAGTTTACGAAGTACAGTGATACTTTTGGATTCTATAATGAAAAATTACAAGGTTATTAACAGGAAAAGGTGAAGATGAGAAAAATAGTTGAATGTGTGCCGAATTTTTCGGAAGGAAGAAATAAGGAAGTAATTGACGCCATCGCTAAAGCTATAAGCGATACTCCGGGGTGTAACCTGCTTGATGTTGATCCGGGAGCCTCTACGAACAGGACAGTTTATACATTCGTTGGTAATCCTGATTCAGTGGTCGAAGGAGCCTTCAATGCCGCCAAAGTGGCAAAAGAGCTTATCGATATGACCGGGCATAGCGGCGAGCATCCGCGCATGGGAGCTATGGATGTATGTCCCTTCGTGCCGGTGGCAAATGTTACTATGGATGAATGTGTTGAATGCGCGAAAAAATTCGGTAAAAAAGCCGGCGAAGAGCTTGGGATTCCACTGTACCTTTACGAAGAAGCAGCTGAAAAAGACTACCGTAAAAAGCTTCCGCAGATCAGAAAAGGCGAATATGAAGCGATGAAAGACAAGATAGTTCAGCCTGAATGGAAACCTGACTTCGGCCCCGCTGAATTTGTGCCTTCATGGGGAGCCACAGCTACGGGCGCGAGGTTTTTCCTTATTGCTTACAACGTTAATCTCCTCGGGACAAATAACCAGGCACACAGGATTGCACTGAATCTGCGCGAAGCAGGCAGGGGAGATGACAATCCCGGCAGGCTTAAAGAAGTCAAGGGCATGGGCTGGTGGGTAGATGAATACAACATGGCTCAGGGCACTTTCAATCTGACCAATTATAAAGTAACCCCCATGCATGTAGTTTTTGAAGAATTCAAGAAGGATGCCGAAGCATTGAACCTTGCCACGGCAGGCTCTGAGTTAGTAGGTCTTATTCCGCTTGAAGCAATGATCATGGCCGCTGATTATTATATTGAGAAAGAAAATCTGTTCATAATTGATGAAGACCAGAAAATTAAGCTTGTTATAAACAGGCTCGGACTTAATTCCGTGAGCGAATTCGATCCTAAAAAGAGGATCATCGAGTACATGATCGAAGAGAAAAAAGAAGAACCCCTGGCCGGGATGACCGTCAGGAACTTCATCGAGGAAGTTGCGTCAAGATCATCCGCGCCAGGAGGAGGCTCCGCTTCTGCTGCAATCGCGGCTATCGGGGCCGGCCTGGGATCTATGGTAGCCTGGCTGACCTACGGCCTGAGGCGCTTTGAAGATCTGGACAGCAAAATGCGCGATACAATTCCGCCTCTGGATAATGCAGCAAAAGCTCTGATACCGATGATCGATGCTGATACCGATGCTTTCAATGATTATATAGACGCTATGAGAATGCCCAAAGGAAGTGACGATGAGAAAAAGCGCCGCGAAGAAGCCATGCAGGAAGGTCTTAAAAAAGCCATCGAAGTTCCGCTTAAAACTATGCGGCTGGGTGATAAAGCTTGGGACAAAATGATGGAAGTTGCACGCTACGGTAATAAAAACTCACTATCTGATATCGAAGTAGGAGTGAGAGCGCTAGAAGTTGGTATTTGGGGAGCCTATAGAAACGTTGTTATAAATATGCCCGGAATTAAAGATGAAAACTATAAAAAGAAGATAATGGAAGAAGCCGAAGGCATGGTCAAAAAAGCCGAGAAGATACGTGAAGAAGCGCTGAAAATAATTGCCGGCAGGTATTGATTTTTTGAATGGATAAGATTTGACTGAATATCTTATGTACTTTATCAAAAAGATGTGCCCTTCAATGGGTGCGTCTTTTTTTTTAAAATTTATAAGAGTGATCGGAAAATAGTAAGGGCTGCCGCGGCAGCCCTAATTTCAGCATTGAGTAATATAATTAATCCAGCATTTTTCTTATGAAAGCCGGCTGCTCGCTAACTGATGAGCTCGCTGCTACTCTTGTTGTATTTTGTGAGCTGCCGAATTTCTCGTATTTAGACCGTTCTTTATCATTTTCGTTGGATTCGCCGGCATTTCTTCTCACGTAAGCCGGTGTGTCGAAGCGTTTGAGCTCTTTAAGGCCCCTTGGGGTTTCAACGTTAATATTCCTGGGTTGTGGCTGAGCCTGCCTTACAGGATTACCTACAGTTACCCTTGGCTTCACGGTTTCATTGTTAGCAGGGAACATTTCCGTTGAAGGCCTCTGCTCACGTTTATAGTATCCGTTCTTGTTCTCGAACCCTGTAGCGACCACAGTTATCATGATTTCGTCCGAAGGTTCCTGATTCTGAACAACACCGTGTATAAGGTTAACTTCCTCGCCGGCTTCCTGCTCAACGATAGAAACAGCCTCGGATATCTCGAGCATCGTAAGGTCAGAGCCGCCAGTTATATTAACCAAAACTCCTTTAGATCCCTTGATTGAAATACCGTCGAGCAGCGGCGATTTAAGAGCGCTTTGAGTAGCCGCTTTAGCTCTGTCTTCGCCTGATGCCACACCGATACCCATAAGAGCATCACCCATGCCTTTCATAATGGTTTTAACATCAGCGAAATCAACGTTAATAACGCCGTGGCAACCGATAATATCGGAAATTCCACGGGTGGCATTGTAAAGGACTTCGTCTACTTTCTGGAAAGCCTCCTGAAATCCCGTATTTTTGTCGATTATTTCAAGCAGCCTCTGGTTAGGGATAACAATGAGAGCGTCAACAGTATCACGCAGCCGAGAAATTCCTTCTTCGGCTACCCTCATGCGTTTGCGGCCTTCCCACTGGAATGGCTTGGTAACGATACCAACCACGAGGGTTCCGATCTCCTGCGCTATTTGCGCTATTATAGGAGCTCCTCCGGTACCGGTGCCGCCGCCCATTCCCGCGGTGACAAAGATCATGTCGCTGCCTTTGAGTATTTCTTTTACTTCATCAATGTTCTCTTCAACGGCTTTTCCGCCGATCTCCGGATTGGCTCCCGCGCCCAGCCCTCTGGTAATTCCCGGGCCGATCTGAATCTTGTAGGGCGCTAAGTTGTGATCCAGAGCCTGTTTATCGGTATTAGCCGCGATAAAATCGACTCCCGCGAGGCCTCTGGATATCATATTGTTGATAGCATTGCCGCCGCCGCCGCCAACGCCTATAACTTTAAGCCTTGCGCCGTCCTGGTAGTGACTGGTATCGAGTTCAATCATCATGAGACGTCCTATATTATTGTGTAATACTATTTATAATTCTTCAATAAATTTCTTTACTTTGTTGAAAATGTTTTTCTTTGCTTTCCCGTTTTTGACGCTGCCGTTTTCATGGTGTACTGAATCGACTTCTTTAATTGTGTTTGCAATTTCTTCTTCAGCGGCTGTCTGGTAGAGCTTATTTCTCATTCCATACAAGGCGAGCCCAACCGAAGTAGCGTATATAGGGCTTTCAACTTCCGGTGCAAGGCCAGAGTATGTTATACCAGATGGGATTCCTATTTTAACGGGCATTTGGTATACCTCCTGGGCAAGTTCGTCTGTACCCTGCAACAGAGTGGTGCCGCCGGTGATAACCACTCCCGCACCCAGGCGCTGATCGAACCCTGAACGCCTGATCTCAGCCATGGCAAATTCGAATATTTCTTCCATTCGGGGCTGGATAATCCTGCAAAGCTCACTTTTACGAATCTCCATTGGCTTTCTGCCTCCAATACCGGGTATCATGAATACATCGTCCCTTAATATGGAGCTTTCATGTGAATGTCCGAACTCGCGTTTTACTTTTTCTGCCTGATTGACTATCACGCCCAGGCCTTTGCGGATGTCATCGGTAACCTGCCTTCCCCCGATACCGATCACAGATGTATACCTTATAATATTTTCTTCAAAAATTGCCACATCGGTTGTGCCGCCGCCAATATCCACAAGCGCTACTCCTACCTCTTTTTCCTCGGAAGTGAGCACCGAATGGCTGCTGGCAATTGGCTCCAGCACTATCTCTTTTGCTTTAAGGCCGTTTCTTTCCACACACTTATGAATATTCTGTATGGCCGTACTCAAACCGGTAACTACATGAACATTGGCTTCCATACGCACTCCGCTCATACCTACGGGATCATGAATGCCATCCTGCCCGTCAATTATAAAATCCTGGGGTATTACGTGCAGGATCCTTCTGTCCGATGGTATGGCTACCTTTTTAGCGTCATCCAGGAGCCTTTGTACGTCCGCTTTGGAAATCTCGCTATTCTGATCGGATATTCCGACTATGCAGCGGGTCTGGAATGATTCAATATGGTCTCCCGCTATACCGACAACGACTTCTTCGATTTTTATTCCGGATTGCTGTTCGGCCTGTTCGATCACGTTCCTGATGGATTTAACCGTTCTGTCGATATTAACAACAACTCCTCGGTTAAGGCCTTCGCTTTCTGCGATTCCAATACCAAGTATCTTAAGATTATCCGGGGTCTGATCCGGAGCTGCTACAAGCGCGCAGATCTTAGAAGTACCGATATCAAGCCCAACGACAATATCCTTTCCGGCAGCCTGGTTCTTGGATTTTTCTACTTGCTGATTCATGATTATACCGATAATTAATTTATGTTACTTTGTTTTTTATACTTCTTTAACTATTATTCTGTCCGGCCATCGCAGATCGATATATTCAATACTGCTGCTGCTTTCTGTTATGCCTTTGCCGGGCAAACAGTATTCAAGTTTTTTATTCCAGGAGCTGCTTAACCCCGGGGTTCCAATAATTACGGGGATACAGCTGCCATTAAGCAATAAGCCATATTCTCCTGATTTTCTGTCGTAGATAATCTCAGATATAAGATTATTCAGGGAAGGGTTGGCTTTCAGAATCGAGCTTATCCCAAGGGCACTTTCCAGAGCTGCCGAATCGATCTTACCGCCGTAATACACATTACTTATAACAGGGATCGAGGCCAGATTGTCAAATACCCTGTAAGGCATTATCCCTGCTCCTTCGGCAGCATACACAAGCTCCAGCCCGGGAGTTTTGACAAGGGCTTCCGGGGTTTGCTCTTCAATAATAATTCTAATTCCACTGATCCCTTTATTACTTATGGAAGCAGTTTTAACAAAGGGGTGCTTTTCAATTTCTTTTTCCAGCCTGATAAAATCTAGTGATGATCTGATCTTTGAGAATACATCTTTTTCAATGAGATTATTGATCTCATTGCTTTCAATGAGTATATTGCCGCTGATAATGATGGATTCTACAGATCGGGAGTTATACCAGCTTGTGGCAAAATAGGTAAGCAGTGAGAATAAGGCTATGAGTACAACCAGCATAATAAGCCTTACTTTACGCGAAAGGCTTATTCCCATAAAAGGTAATTTCTTTAGTTTTAATGCCAAATCCACAGGACGGATTCCCCCCAATGCCTTATAAATACACACAATTCGGGAAACTTATCAAAAGTATTCCCTAATTAGTAAATAAACCGGGTTTTACCTCGCCTTAAAGCAGACGGAACCGGGTAAAATCATAAGTTGTTTAATTTAAACGGGAGTAAACCGGGAAGCCACTCCTCATTTATGCTGCAATAAATAGTGTAACTCTGTAGGCAAATCTAATAGTATATCTTTTAAATAGCAAGTTATTTTTTTTAAAATATAAAAATATTTTCATTTAATTATAATTTAAAGCTATTTTTGATATGATTTACAGGCATTTCAGATATCCGCCATCAACAGGAATATTTACCCCTGTAATAAAAGAAGCCTCATCGCAAGCCAGGAAAGCCGCTGCCGCAGCGGTTTCTTCAGGCATTGCCAGCCTGCCCGCAGGGATTTTGGATATCATATCCTGTTCAACTTCTTTTTCGCTTATTCCTTTTTCGGAAGCAATATTTGATATTAATGAATCCAGCCTTCCGGTTTTTGTCTGCCCCGGGAGTACATTATTAACGGTTATTCCGTATTGAGCGAGTTCATTGGAGAGGGTTTTCGACCAGCTGTTCATGGCTCCGCGCAATGTATTAGATACGCCAAGGTTATCTACAGGCTGCTTTACGCTTATGGAAATGATGTTTATTATACGGCCCCAGGAATTTTTCTTCATATGGGGGAGAAGCAGCTTCATGAGCAGATGGCTGGAAATAAGGTGTCTCTCTACTGCTTTGATAAAATCGCCGGGCCCGGCTTTGTGCAAGAGCCCGGGAGGAGGCCCTCCGCTATTATTGACCAGGATGTTTATTTCGGGTTCGTTTCCGAATTTCTTTCTCATGGCAAGTATGAGTTTATCCGGCTCCTGGAAATCGGCAGCCAGGTAATCGTGCTTCTGCCTGCCGTTATTCGGCATTTCATTAATATGCTTATTCAGCAACTCTTCCGAGCGGGCGGTAAGTATCACATCCGCTCCCATTTCCGCAAAGCGGTAGGCGACAGCTCTGCCTATACCTTTAGAGCTGCCGCAGACTAACGCTTTTCTTCCGTCTAATCTTAAATTCATTCAATAAGTAGTTTTAATCAACAACAGTAGTTAATGATGAAGATTGCAATATCATTGTATGGCCTTCTACATCGAAGGTCAGGCCATTGCCAACATTTACCGTCAATCTGGCCGGTTCGACAACTTGTTTTACCATGCCGAGATCTTCTGCAAAATATAGCTTTGTTACCACGTCAAAATCAATATCATCACTAACAATTATGGCTGAAACAGTGCCTTTGATATTTGTTGTAAGAACATATTCCATTGCGGTAACCGTTTCACCATTATCGAATGTCACTTGTTTTTCGCCATTATTTTTTGCTTCTACAGTATAATCGGCATTTAATGTCACCGGAAATCCGCCAATATCAACTGTCTCGTCGGAAATTTCAGCTTCTAACACAGTCCAGCCGGAAGCATCCGCGTCGGCAATTTTTATCCACTGGTCGGGAATGGCGTCGAAGGGAAGGTCCAGGTCTTCCGGGTCGTTTGGAAGTACGTAGCTTGTTCTTGTATAGAATTTCGCGCCGTCCCTGTAGAAATATTCGGAATTTTTATTGTCATAATTCGAGCTTTCGGCATCATAATCCGTATGTGATTCAAACTCGTAGGCTGTTTTGCCGTCATGCTGTGTTTCTTCAGCTATAACAGTGGAATCTTTATCACTCCCCATGTTGTTGCCTTCGTAATCCTGGTATTCCACATTATACACCCACCAGGTATTCACGGCAGTAGGATAATAATCTTTTTCATCGCCGGGGCCGGTAGGGCCATTATCGTCGTCATCTGAGCACGAATTTATGAAAGGCATGGCCGAAACCATAGCTAAGATCATAAGTATTCTGAAAAGCTTCATTTTAGGTCTCCTATTTAACCTTATAATTATTTAATATAGAAATTTGACCGGGTATGGTCATATTTATCAAAGGTAGTTTTGTTTGTTCTACTTCCTGGCTGATCAGGCCAATACCTGAATAAAAGTAATAATGCTGTTTCTGCGTGAATTCTATAGGTATGGCAAAACCGTTATATTGGGTAAATCCTTCAAATTCAAACTGAATAAGGTAATCTGTTGCATTTATGTTTTCTCCTTTTACAGTAAAACTCTTAGTGTTGTTTTTACTGCCCATAATTATTATATCGCCGTATAGAGGTATTCCCAAAAAAGGTATATTAATTGTATCTATTTTCACGGTATCTATAGGCCAGATGTTTTGGTTTCTGTCGATTATCCTTAGCCAGCCTTCTTCCAATCCAATTTCATCAGGGGTAAGGAATCCTCCGAGCATATCGGTCATAACACTTGTATGGGCGTACAAATGATCATTATCTTCACTGTAATAATCATCCGTGTAGTCTTCTAAGTCATAGTTATTACCCGGTGAACGGAAGTATGACCTGAAAACCATTCCGCTCCGGCCATTGATAGTAACGGGCCCATGAACGGCTGTGGAATCATATTCGAGAGATGATTCCTGAATATTGCCCAGCGTATCCTTGTCATAGTGCTCGTAAATCCAGTAATTGCCTTCATCCATTGGAAGCAGCGGGCTGTTGGAAGGCTCAGATGAATTATCCTTGCATGAAGCCAGGATCAGCAGAGCCGCGAAAAAGGCTAATATTTTGTTCAATGTATTTCTCCGTAAATTATACCTGTTAACAAAGCTACGCTTATATGGCAAGTTTGTGACAATTAAAATAAGCCAAAAAAGCAAAGTATCAAAACGAAATTAAGAGTTTTTAATTTTGAGATGATTATTAATATAATGAGTTCTCCAGAATATACTGCTCTAGCTTTTCCGGAACAAGGTATTTGATTGAAAGGCCATTGCCGGCCCTATCCCTTATTTCAGTGGATGAAACCTGCAGAAGCGGAGCTTCCAGCAGGCTGATCTTTGTCCCGTATATTTTCAAGTCCTGGATGGCTTTGTTCAGCTTATATTCATCCTGCTTATTCTGTATACATGCCGGCCTGTCTGCTATTTTAAGATGAACACTTTCAAGTATGCTTTCGAAATTTTTCCAATTTGTAAATTCCGCTGCCTGATCTGCTCCGATAAGCAGGGAGAGCTCGTCATCGGGGTATTTTTCTCTTAAATGTTCTATTGTCTTATATGTATAGGAAATGCCGTCTCCCGATAACTCAAATTCATCGATTTGAAATGCCGGATTATCCTTTAGCGCGAGCTTGAGCATGTTGAGCCTTTGTTCCGGGCTTGTTTGCCTTATGGCGTCAGTTTTAAAAGGGGATACTCTTGCGGGTATGAATAAACACCTGTCCAGGGCTTCGCTTTCTCTGAACCTGTCTGCAATTATCAAATGCGCTATATGCACCGGATCGAACGTTCCGCCAATTATACCTGTTTTCATCTTTTACTCTGCTTTGTAAATATTTTATTTATAAACCGCCATTAATGACGAATATTTTATTCAGATACCGATTGAATTTTATTGAAATTACACTAAAACCCCCTGCTCATTCTTCCAAATAATTGTAAGTTGTTGATATAAATTGAGGAATTTATGCCCTGGTATGAATCACATGAGGAAATCCTATACAAATTATGGCATATGATCGAAGATTCACTTGAAAAAGACGATGACCCGTTGCATTATCCTGTTTTCGCCACGGTAAACGGTGAAGAACCCTCTATGAGGAAAATCTGCCTGAGAGATGTAAGTATTCCAAAGCGCAAACTATACTTTCATACTGACATCCGCTCGGATAAAATCGACCAATTGCGCAATGATCAGCATTGTTCATTTCTGTTTTACAGCAAAGAAGATCAGATACAGGCCAGAATGTGGGGCAATGTAAAAGTGCACTATGATGATTCCCTCGCCGACAGAAGCTGGGATGATACCGGCCTTTTTTCGCGAAAATATTACCTGCGGGAGCATCCTCCCGGATCCGTAAGCAAAAAGCCTGATTCCGGCCTGCCCGATTTTGTAGGGAAGAACGCGTATACAGCCGAGCACAGCGAAGCCGGCCGTAAGTATTTCGCGGTTATTGAAAGCCAGATTTATCGTATCGATTTCCTCTATTTGAGGGACAAAGGGCACATCCGTTCCGTATATAAATGGGATAACGGCGGTTTTCATCCGCAATGGCTTATACCTTAATAAAAAAAGCCCTTTGAATATGGCTTCAAAGGGCAGACTTACCGTACCGGAGGAGGGATTTGAACCCCCGACACTCGGATTATGATTCCGATGCTCTAACCAACTGAGCTACTCCGGCCCGCAAAAAACGTTCGCAAACTTAAGGCTTTTTTATGAACTTTCCAAAATTCTTTTGATCTCGTCGCGGTATTGGGCCGCCTTTTCGTAGTCTTCTTCTTTAACGGCTTTATCGAGTTTATCCTGGAGCTGCTCAATTTTTGTTTTTGGTTTTGGCGGTTCTTCTTCCTCTTCTTTTTTAAGGAACTGAATACCTTCTTCTGTTTCTTCTTCGGCTGTTTCTTCTTCGGCCTGAGGCTGTAAGCCTGTTTCTTCGAGAATGTCATTGCTTACAAATACCGGCGCACTGCATCGCACGGCAAGTGCAATAGCGTCGCTGGGCCTGGCATCTAATTCGGTTTCCAGGTTATCGAAGATCAGCTTAGCGTAAAATGTGCCATCTTTAAGGTCATTTATATAAACTTCCTGTAGTGTAGAGCCGAAAGCATCCATCATTTGCTTCATGAGGTCATGTGTCATCGGGCGTGGAGGCATTACTCCCTCCATTTCGAGCGCGATTGCCTGAGCTTCGAAGGCTCCAATGATGATGGGAAGCCTGCGTTCACCGTCGGCTTCTTTTAATATGAGGGCGTACGCGTTATTTCCTGCCGGGCTTGCCGAAAGTCCCAAAACTATAAGTTGAATTTTATCCATTATTGAACACTAAATGATTATTTTTCCTAATATTGATTATCATAAAAATAAGACTTTGCTTATGGCCGATTATTGCAATTTTCCAATTATTCAGGGCAATAAAAAAAGCCGCCTTCAGGGTTTATATCAACTGAAAGGCGGCTTTCACAGATTAGCCTTCGAGCTCTTTGAACTTTTGGGTCAGCTTTGGAAGTATTTCGAATACATCTCCTACCAGGCCGTAATCAGCTGCCTTGAATATCGGCGCGTCTTTATCCTTATTGATAGCAACGATAACCTTGGAGCTCGACATACCCGCAAGGTGCTGCACCGCCCCGGAAATAGCGCAGGCAATGTACAGATTGGGGGATACAGTCTTACCTGTCTGGCCAACCTGCTCCGGATGAGGCCGCCATCCCGCATCGACTACTGCCCTGGAAGCGCCTACCGCCGCGCCGATACTCTCGGCGAGGTCTTCGATAAGCTTGAAGTTCTCCGGGCTTTTCATGCCGCGTCCGCCAGAAACTACTTTATCCGCTTCGAGCACATCGAGCCTGCCTTCGTTTTTCTTAACGTCAATAACTTTTACTTTCATGTCGGCATCACTGAGTTCAGGTTTAAATTCTTTGACTGTCATATTCACAGAAGCTTCTGTCCTGGCGGCTGTGAATACATTGGGCCGTATCGAGAATACTTTGTTTGGAGTATCAACTTTTGCCTGCAGCATTGCTTTACCGGCGTAAACAGGTTTAGAGGCAATTATGTCTTCACCCTGTGTTAGGAGGTTTGTACAGTCAGAAATATAGCCTGCCTTCATTTTAACAGCCACACGAGGAGCAATTTCTAAACCTCCGGCGTTAGCAGGGAAGATAATTACATCGGAGTTTTCCTGCCGGGCTATTTGCGAAACAATCTCTGCCGCTCCTGTGGATGAATGCCGGCCGGATTGATCTGCATTAGCGAGGTGGATTTCGCCAAGGCCGAATTCGGCGGCTGTTTTGGCCTGCTCCTCAGTTCCGTTAATAAGTATACCTGCAATTGGCGCAGTGCCTGTAGATAGCTTGATAGCAGCGGTAATAGCTTCATAAGAAACTCGTTTTAACGTATCTTTATGCGGTTCAAGAAATACTAATATTTTATTCATTTATATTAATCCCTGAAATTATTATTTACAAAAATTATATTACTTTTGACTCTTCATGAAGAAGCCTAACCAGTTCGTTTATATCGCTTTCGGAATCTCCGAGTATCTTGCCGGATCTCTGCTTGGAGGGGATCTCCATTGATAGCACGGTTGTGCGGCTGCCTGATCCGGCCGGATCTTTTACATCGATCGGTTTTGATTTTGCCTTCATGATATCTGGGAGTTTGGGGTATCGGGGTTCGTTCAGGCCTTTCTGTGTGGAAATTAGGCAGGGAAGAGTAGTTTCGACTATCTCTTTACCGCCTTCAATATCGCGTTCAGCCGTTACTTTATTGCCTTCAATATCCAATTTTGATACAACCGAAATCGAAGGCATGCCTGCCATTTCGCCCAGCATGGATGCCATCTGCCAGGAGTCGTAATCTACACTTTGGCGGCCCAGGAAAATAATATCCGGATTAACCTCTGAAACTACAGCATTGAGGTTCTCAGCCGCGAAATATGAATCGAATCCTTCATCTGCTTTTACAATGATGGCTTTATCAACGCCCATTGCCAGTGCTGTACGAAGTACATCCTGGCTTTTTTCAGGGCCTACTGTTACGGCTGTTACCGTACCGCCATTTTTTTCTTTAAGTCTGATTGCTTCTTCCAAAGCAAATTCATCGTAAGGGTTAATTATATATTTCACACCCTGGGTATTAATAGATTTTCCGTCATCGGCAATCATGATCTTTGTTGCCGTATCAGGTACTCTTGAAACGCAAACTAAAATGTTCATGAAATCTCCATTTGATTTTGGTTTAATTGAAAAAAAGTATTTCAGTATCAGATTTTGTTTTCTTTAGGTTTCTGTTTAAAAAATATTACAAGCGATTCGGTAAATACAATCGACTTTCCGATCGCGCATGGAG
Source organism: uncultured Hyphomicrobiales bacterium (assembly GCA_964544155.1). Taxonomy (GTDB): domain Bacteria; phylum Bacteroidota; class Ignavibacteria; order Kapaibacteriales; family UBA2268; genus CAZJAH01. The sequence goes on from CAZJAH010000003.1 coordinate 71,900, forward strand.
GAATATTATCCAGTAACCAGTTTGCCGGAGTCGTCATGCTGCAGGAATTATCGCCCTGCAGCAGATGCAATTCCACACGGCCTTTTTCAGCCTGCGGATCTTTGCCGCAGCATACGATCTGCCATGTAAGCACATACCTGCTGAGCTCTTTAACACTTTTTCTTATATATTTCGATACGCTTTTTCCGTCTTCCGTGGCCATTTTCCAATGCTCAACGACCTCTTTTCCATCGGGATCATACAGCTTTAAGTCGCAGCCTGCCATAAGGCCTTCATCCACCCAGAGCCTTACCCTTAGATCATTGATCTCAGGGTTTATAAAACAGTATCTCGATAGTTTTTCTTTATCCGGCATAAAACTCCGCAAACATATTGAGCTCTAATTTAATGAATTTTGTAAAATTATTTAAGTTCATTCACGAATTTTTCACAAAATAATAAATTTTATTATTGAAATTTAATTCTTAAGTTCTTCTTTTAAGTATTTAGCGGTAAAGCTCTTTCTCTTGCGGATAAGCTGCTCGGGTGTGCCTTCAGCGATTATTTCGCCTCCGCTCTCTCCGCCTCCGGGCCCTAAGTCAATAATCCAGTCTGCGAATTTTATTACATCCAGATTATGCTCAATGATCATTGCTGTATTTCCTTTATCAACAAGTTTAGCGATGAGCTTCATTAAAATCCTTATATCTTCAAAATGCAGGCCGGTTGTAGGCTCATCAAGAAGGTAAAGAGTTTTGCCTGTGGTGACTTTCGATAATTCTGTAGCGAGCTTCACTCTCTGTGCTTCTCCGCCTGAGAGGGTAGGGGCCTGCTGCCCTAGTTTGATATATGTAAGCCCGACTTCCATGAGAGTTTTAAGCTTTTTCTTTATCTTTGGTATTTCACTGAAAAAATCAAAAGCTTCCTCGACTGTCATATTGAGTACATCGGCAATGGACCTGTCCTTGTATTTTACAGAAAGAGTTTCGGAGTTATACCTCATACCGTCGCACACATCGCATTGCACATATACTTCCGGCAGGAAATTCATCTCTATCTTTTTAAGGCCTGCGCCTTCACATTCCTCGCATCTGCCCCCCGGGACATTAAATGAGAACCTGCCAGGCTTATAGCCGCGAACCCTTGCTTCAGGAAGTAAAGAGTAAAAATCGCGTATAAGAGTGAACAAACCCGTGTATGTGGCCGGATTTGAGCGTGGAGTGCGCCCGATTGGTGCCTGGTCGATCTCTATTACCTTATCGATATTTTCAAGACCTTCTATGCTTTTATATGGCAAAGGCTTTTCTGTTGAATTATGAAAATGCCTCGACAAAATAGGGTAGAGCGTATCGTTTATCAGGCTGGATTTACCCGAGCCGCTCATACCCGTAACACATATAAGCCGGCCTAATGGAACCTTAAGATTTACATTTTTCAGGTTATTCCCCGTGGCGCCCTTTAATTGCAGGATCAGCCCGTTGCCTACGCGCCTTTTTTCGGGATATTCGATACTTTTATTTCCGGTAAGGTATTGCAGGGTAAGTGACCTTCCTGCTATATCGCCGTTAAGCGATGGAAATTCCTTCGGCTCTGCAGCTAGTATGATCTCTCCGCCGTGAACACCTGCGCCCGGGCCTATATCTATTACATGGTCGGCGCTTTCTATCATTGCCTTATCATGCTCTACAACGATTACGGAATTGCCCAGGTCGCGCAGCTTTTTCAGTGAATTTATCAGCTTATGGTTATCATGCTGATGCAGGCCTATGCTTGGTTCATCCAGTATGTACATAATCCCCACAAGCTGAGAACCTATCTGAGAGGCCAGCCTTATCCTCTGGGATTCGCCGCCTGAAAGGGTTTTGACCGGCCGCTCCAGCGAAAGATATGCCAGCCCCGTATCAATAAGGAATTGCAGCCTTGATACGATTTCCTTAAGGATAAGGTTGGCAATGGCCATTTCATTTTTTTTAAGCTTTTTAGGCAATTTTTTGAAATGCTCCAGGGAACGTTCAATATCCTTTGATGTTATATCATGAATATTATTATCATCGATAAGTACTGCCAGGCTGGAACTTTTTAGCCTTCCGCCTTTACAGGCATGGCATACTGATGATGCCATATAGGGCTCGATAGTTCTCTTTATGCCGGAAGAGCCGTTTTCGTACTGATGCCTGAGCGAGGGGATTACACCCGTATACTTTTGCTTGTATTTCAATTCCCTGCCGCCGGAAAACTGGTAAGAAATTTCAATATCTTTGCCTTCTGTGCCTGAAAGCATCAGAGCGGCGATATCTTCGGGTATGTCTTTGAACGGAGTTTCCGGGTCGATATCATTATTTCTGAGAAAAGCCTTTGCCTGGTTCATCGCCCAGGATTGACGCTTGTTCGTAAGTACGGGTATGGCATTCCTTGTTATCGGCTTATCGGGATTATCCACCAGAAGCTGCCTGTCTATATCCTTGATCACACCTATGCCGTCGCAAACCGGGCAGGCGCCGTAAGGCGAATTGAATGAGAACATATTTGGCGCGAGAAGGTCATAAGCCCTGCCGCATGAAGGGCAGGAATAACTTGTACTGTACATCCTTTCTTTCCAGCTGCCGTCCTCTTCGTACAGTATCATCATTGAGCCTTCGCCGCGGTTAATGGCCAGTTCGCAGGATTCGTATACGCGCTGTTGGTGCTTTTCTTCGGCTATTGTCCGGTCAACTACCAGTTCGATATCATGTATCTTGTAACGGGATAGCTGCATACCGGGTTTTATCTCTTCAATTTCGGCGTCAACCCTTACCCGGGTAAAACCCTGCTTCAGCAACTGCTCAAAAAGCTCTCTGTAATGGCCTTTTCTGGCTCGTACCAGGGGCGCGAGGATCTGTATTTTTTTGTTTTTATATTCTTCGAAAATTTCGTTGATGATCTGGTCGATATTTTTTTGCTCCACCGGCACCTTGCAGTCCACGCAATACTGAGTTCCGATTTTCGCGTAAAGCAGCCTTAGGTAATCGTATATCTCCGTTACAGTACCAACTGTAGATCGCGGGTTGCCGCTTATTGTTTTCTGTTCGATCGAGATCGCTGGTGACAGGCCTTCTATTACGTCAACATCCGGCTTTTTCATCATACCGAGGAACTGCTTGGCATAAGGGGAGAGGCACTCCACATATCGGCGCTGGCCTTCGGCATAGAGTGTATCAAATGCCAGGCTCGACTTACCCGAACCGGACAAACCGGTGATAACAACAAATTTATCCCTGGGTATATTGAGATTGACGTTCTTTAAGTTGTGCATACGCGCTCCCCGGATAATGATCTCCGTCATTTCCTCGAGTGTTGCAGCGGCGGATTCACGTATCTGCTCCGAACTTAAGTCTTCTTTCGATTCATTATTGAGTTTATCAGGCATCTATAAATTATTGTGTATATTCATTACTAAAACTTTCTAAAATAGCACATTTAGGAAATAAATTAAAGGATTTCAAAAAAAATTTATCATTATGATATTTGAAGAAGTTTATAGTAAAATATAATTTAATAAAATATAATTATTTTTTGACGTAAACCATTTAAAAGGCAGTTAGTAAAATATAAGGCAGCCTGTAAATTTGCCATATGTTTCATATATGCTTTGATTTTGATTTTTTATTTATAAAAGCACAATACAAAATGGATTTGCCGCGTGCGTTATAATCAGGTTTTGCATGCTGTTTATGGTACAGGGCATTAATGCTTAAAATCGCTGAGTAAAATACCTGCTTAATAATATAAGAAATCAACTGATTTTTGATGTGGTCAATTTATTAAAATCATCAACTGGATTTATCAAAATCATAAACTGATTAATAAGTTTAAAAGTATATGAAAAAATTTGATGCTATTATTATCGGTTCGGGACAGGCCGGAACGCCACTGGCTTTTAAACTGGCCGCTGAAAATTATAAAGTAGCTTTTATTGAAAAAAACAGGTTTGGCGGAACTTGTGTAAATGACGGCTGCACTCCCACCAAAGCATATGTGGCAAGCGCCCGCAGGATATGGGAGGCACGTAACGGCGCCGGGCTGGGAATCAATATTCCCGAAGGAGCAACTGCCGACCTGAAAAAAATAAAAAGCCGCAAAGATGAAATTGTTCAGGAATCGGTTGACCGTATAAGCTCCGGCGTGGAAAAAAAAGAGAACATCACGTTTTTCAAAGGTGAAGCCCGGTTTACCGGAGAAAAAGTTATCTCGGTGAACAGGGAAGAAATTACGGCGCCTGAAATTTATATCAACACCGGGGCCGGGCCCATTGTTCCGGAACCGTTTGAGAAGCTGGATTACCTGACCAACGAAACCATACTGCAACTTGAAGAATTGCCCGAACACCTGGTAATTGTGGGTGGAAGTTACATTGGACTGGAATTTGGCCAAATGTTCCGGAGGTTCGGCAGCAGAGTTACCATTATTGAAAAAGCATCTGCCATTATTAGCCGTGAAGACGAGGAAATCAGCGGCATTATTCAGAATTTCCTTGAAGAAGAGGGTATTCAATTCCGTTTGAATGCCGGCTGCATTGGCGGTACACAAAACGATGATAAGTCAATTACCCTGAAACTGGACTGCGAGGAAGGAAGCCCTGAGCTTACCTGTTCGCACCTTCTGCTTGGCGTGGGACGCAGGCCCGATACCGGTTCGCTGAACCCTGAAGCGGGCGGGATAAAAACCGATGAACGTGGATATATTCAGGTTAACAGCCAACTCGAGACCAATGTTGAAGGAGTATTTGCCCTGGGCGACTGCAACGGTAAAGGCGCTTTTACGCATACTTCTTACAATGATTATGAAATTATTGCTGACAATAAATTCAACAATAAAAACCGTAAAGTTTCCGACCGGATTATGGTGTACAATCTTTACATTGACCCGCCTTTGGGGCGCGCCGGAATGACCGGGAAAGCAGCCCTTGAGAAAGGGTATAATATTCTGGAAGCAAAAATGCCTATGAGCCGGGTAGCACGGGCCAGAGAAAAAGGTGAAACAAATGGAATGATGCACCTTATTGTAGATGCTGACAGCCAAAAAATTCTCGGGGCTGCCATTCTGGGCGTGGGCGGCGATGAAATCGTCAGCGCTGTTTTACAGATTATGTACGCCGATGTTCCTTACAATGTGCTGAAAAATTCAGTCATTGCCCATCCCACTGTTTCGGAATTGCTGCCTACACTACTGGAAAACTTAGAATAAATAGAATATTCCTAAGTAGACAGCTTCCGCTAAATTATTTCTTCCGGCCAATCATAAACTTAACAATCAACATATAACCGCTCTAAAAAATGTTTAAAGGGGTCAATCCCTGTGGCGGTCGAGGCGCGATAATACTTCGCTGAGAGTAGTCAGTTTGAGTATATCCTGTGCGAGTTTGCGGGCGTCCTTATACTTAATGCTTCTTATTCTGTTCTTTGTTTCCAGCAGTATAGATGGGGCAACACTTATTTCAGTAATACCCATGCCAAGCAGTAATGAAGATGATGCAGAGTGCCCGGCGAATTCACCGCATGTGCCCACAGGTATTTTATTTTTCTTAGCGGCGTCGATGGACATTTTGATCAGCCTAAGCACAGCCGGATGGAAAGAATTGAATACTCCCGATACAAGCTCATTCATTCTGTCGGCAGCAAGTACGTATTGAGTTAAGTCATTCGTGCCTATGCTTAAAAAGTCACATTTTTTAGCCATGCTGTCTGCCATAAGCGCGGCAGCCGGAGTTTCTATCATAATTCCAACCGGAATATCCTCGTCGAATGATATTTTTTTATCCCGCAGTTCACTTTTGGCGTTTTTGATCATATCGAGTGAGTCGTCAATCTCTGCGGATTCGGTAATCATCGGGAGCAGCAGCCTGACGTTTTTATTTTTAGAAGCCATGAGTATGGCTTTAAGCTGTGTCAGAAATATATCTTTTCTGGATAGCAGGAACCTGATACCCCGGTATCCCAGCGCTGGATTGCTCTCGCGGTGGGGGAGGCCTTCAGCGTATTTATCGCTGCCAATATCGAAAGTTCTTATGGTAACAATTTCAGGATAGGAAGAATCGGCTATATCGCTGTACCAGTTGTACTGTTCATCTAATTCAGGGAAATAACCCAGGCCCATTATCATGCTTTCCGACCTGACAAGCCCAATGCCGTCGGATTTTACCATAACAGATGATCGTACATCTTCAAGGCTTTCCACGTTTGCCATGAGGCTGATTTTCCGGCCGTCCACGGTTTTAGCGGGCAGATCTGCTATTTCTCCGAGAGATTTTTTTCTTTCCTCTACTTCGAGAATTCTCTTCCTGTACTCAGCGATGGTTGTTTCATCAGGATTGCGTATCACCGAACCTTTGAAGCCGTCTACAATAATGAATTCACCATCTTCAATCATGCCGGTAGCATTATTAACCCCGATGACCTCGGGCAGTTCGAATGAACGCGCGAGTATTGAGGCATGAGCTGAAATGCCGCCAAGCTCGGTGATTATTCCAAGAACGCCGGCTTCCCTGAAATTAACTATATCCGAAGGTGTGAGTGATTGCGCAACGATAATTCCGTTACCGGCCATTCCATAGAATATACACTGATTTCGCAGAATGCCAAGCAGGTGCCTTTTCAGGTGGTCCAGCTCTATGGCTCGTTCTTGAAGGAGTTCGTCGCGAGAATTTTTGAGGAACTGTTTCTGGCTGTCGAATTCCCTGATAATTGCATTCTCAACAGTAAGCCCCGAATTGATCTTATCTTTAATGGAATCATTCAGAACGGGGTCATTCAACATAACAATGTTTGTTTCGATTATGGCGCTAATATTGGCGCTTTTCTTTCCAATCTTATTCAGAATAGTCCTGAATTCTTTCTGAAGTGTATCCAGGGCTTCTTTATATCGGGTAAGCTCACGGGGGATTTGTTCCTGCGGGACGTCTTCGCTTTGGGATATGTAATTTTCCGGCGTCAGAACAGAAGCTTTTCCCATGGCAATACCGGCAGAAGATGGAATGCCTTTGAGTATCATTCTTCCCTTAGCGGCAGTTTTTTCATCAACCTTCATGAAAGGCATAATGGCAGCCTCAATTATATTTGCCGGTTTATTTAATTTAGTTTCCAATTTAAATGTTAATTTTCTCCAAAGCCATCCGTGAATAATTTTTCAATTGAATCGGCCGCTTCCTGCTCATCCGGGCCATCGGTTCTCAGGATAAGTTTGCTCCCTTTTTCTGCTGCGAGTGTCATGACGCCTATAATGCTTTTAGCGTTTATCGAAAAACCGTCCCTATCCAGGAAAACATCTGATTTAAATTTAGAAGCAAGTTTAACTACAGTCGCTGCCGGCCTTGTGTGCAGGCCGGATCTGTTAATCACGGTGATTTCTTTCTCTACCATTTATGCTTATAATTATTGTACAAAAAAATTATTAAAATATCAAATTATTCTATTGCTGCTCCTCGCGTAACTTATTCTGTGGTAAAGGACTTTGTCATTCCTTACTGAATCGTCAACCAGAATAACAACGGTATCGAACAATTCCTGGTCAGCAATACGAAAATTAGCGTAAAGAGTTGCCGCGTTAAGGGGCATAGCCGTATACCCGTCGCAGTCCGGCTGCTTATTTGACAAGAGCATAATCTTCCTGTTTTTATTTTCATTTAAAAAATCATCTATTTCATAAATATCATTTAATATAACAAGCTCAGCTTCCGGGGAGTAATGCTTGTATTTGTCGTGAATTTCATTTTCAGGCCCCTTGTATATCTGATCGGTTTCCAAACCGAGCGTTTCCGCGATCTCTTCAATTGTAATTACGCCTGGCCTGAGAATAAGCGGCTTATCGCCTGTGAGGCTCAGCACAGTGGATTCATAGCCGAACTGAGCCGGGCCGCCGTCAAGAATTAATGGGATAATACCCGATAGATCACTGAATACGTGAGAGGCGGTAATTGGGGACGGCCTTCCTGATTTATTCGCCGATGTTGCCGCCAGCGGTTCACCAGCTTCATTTATAAGCCTGAGCGCGTATTGATTTTGAGGAAAGCGTATGGAAAGCGTTTTCAGGCCGCCTGTGATAATGTCGTTCACAAAATCTTTTTTTTCCATAATAACAGATAGCGGGCCGGGAAGAAATTTTTCTGCCAGTTTATAAAAAGAGTCGGGTACATCTTTTATATACTTTTCGACTTGTTCCGGTTTTGATATATGTGCCGCGAGAGGATTATCCTGCGGCCTGTTTTTGGCAGAAAATATTTTCTTACAGGCTTCCGTATTGCTTATCTTAGCTCCCAGCCCGTAAACAGTTTCGGTTGGAAATGCTATGATTCCCCCTTTATTAAGGATTTCCAGGGCTTTGGCTAAATGCTTGTCAGGATCTTTTCTAAGGTCGAGTATTTCAGTTTTCATTAGTCAGGAAAAATAATTGGAAAACAATATTTAGTTTAATCGTTAATATAATAATTTACGGCAAAGACGAAACAAAATAATTTGTTAATATAAACACAAAAAGGATTTTTTATGAAACCTTTGCAGAGTTTTATTGTAACGGCAAAACTTCCGGAATCAATTTCAAAGCTGAAGGTACTGGCGTACAATTACCGCTGGTGCTGGAATACAGAGACAAAAGAGCTTTTCTCCCGTATAGACAGGGAGCTTTGGGAAGAAGTTAACCATAATCCGGTTTTGCTTATCAATAAACTACCCCAGGAAACACTGGAAAACCTGGCACAAAAAATTGATTTCACAACATATCTGGATAATGTATATGCTGAATTTAACGAATACATGCAGTCAGATAAGTGGTTTAACAAATTGAGGCCTGATTTTGACGGCAAGATAGCATATTTCAGTCCTGAATTCGGTATCAACGAAAGCTTTCCCAATTATTCAGGAGGCCTCGGCATTTTAGCAGGCGATCATCTGAAAAGTGCCAGCGACCTCGGCCTGCCTATGGTAGGTGTCGGCTTGCTTTATCAGCAGGGTTATTTCAGGCAGCACCTTACACAAAATGGCTGGCAGAATGAGCATTACCATTATAATGACTTTTATAATATGCCGGTAACCCTGATGAAAGATCAGAACGGCCTGCCGCTGCTTATTGACGTTGATTTACCTGACGGCAAAGTATACGCGCAGATATGGAAGCTCATGGTGGGTATTGTTCCCCTTTATTTAATGGATACGAATATCGACCGGAACGAAAATGAAGAATACAGGAACATCACCAATCAGCTGTATGGCGGTACTCGCGAAACCAGAATTCAACAGGAGATCATTCTTGGAATAGGCGGCATGAGAGCGCTTTACTCTCTCGGGATAATGCCCGACGTGGTGCATATAAATGAAGGGCACGCCGCTTTTGCTCTGCTTGAAAGGACAATGATTTTCATGAATAAATACAACCTTGATTTTCATTCTGCCAAGCAGCTTACAAAGGGCAGCAGCGTATTTACGACTCATACTCCGGTTCCGGCCGGTAACGAGGCATTCAGCCTTGACCGGATTATTAAGTATATGAACACTTACTGGGGACAGCTCGGGCTGGATAAAGAAAGATTTATCTATTACGGGCAGACAGGCGATCAGTTCGACCCCAACGAATCATACTCAATGACTGTACTTGGACTGAAATTTACTGCTTTCCATAATGGAGTTAGCAGGCTCCATGGCGAAGTATCGCGTGATATGTGGCATAAAATTTGGAAATGCTTCCCCGCAAACGAAGTACCGATAAGGCATATCACAAACGGTGTACATACAATGACATGGGTAGCCAGAGAATTTGCCGAACTTTTTGACAGGTACTTATCCCCGCAATGGAAAGTTGATGTTGATAATCAGGAGATATGGGAAGGTGTTTCCCAAATTCCGGCTGAAGAAATATGGAGAGAAAAGCAGCGAAGAAGAGTCAGGCTGGTTCTCTTTGCCAGAGAATATCTTAAGAATAAACAAAAAGCTTTTTTGCCCCCGGACCAGATCAGCAAGATAAATGAATACCTTGATCCCGACGCCCTGACCATTGGTTTCGCGCGCCGGTTTGCCACCTATAAAAGGGCGCAGCTTATATTCAGGGATATGAAAAGGCTTTCATCTATACTGAAAAATCCCGAAAAGCCCGTTCAAATATTAATTTCCGGTAAAGCACATCCGCATGATACCATGGGCAAGGAAATGATACAGTCGATTATTCAGAAAGTCAGGGCTTACGGGCTTGAAAGGCATGTAGTCTTCCTTGAGGATTACGATATGGTTATTGCTTACAAAATGGTGAAAGGATGTGACGTTTGGCTGAATAATCCAATCAAACCTCAGGAAGCTAGTGGTACCAGCGGTATGAAGGCCGGGCTTAACGGAACCGTGAACTTTAGCATACTCGACGGCTGGTGGGCCGAATCATACGACGGTACTAACGGATTTGCCATCGGTGAAGGAGAATTGAAAGACCACAGCGAAGAAACCGAGATCATGGAATCAGAAATAATTTATGATATACTTGAAAACCAGATAGTTGATCTGTTTTATGACAGGGACAGAACAAGAGTTCCTGAAAAGTGGGTCTCTTATATGAAAAATTCGATCAGGACTATTGCGGGGCGCTTCTCAACTAATAGGATGGTCAAACAATACAGCGAATACTTTTATATGCCGGCCATTGACAGGTATAAGATGTTAAGCGAGGACAAAGCTCATAAGGCAGTCAGGCTCCAGGACTGGAAAGCCAAGATCAGAGGGAACTGGTACGGCGTTGAGATCATGGATGCGAGCCTTAAGACTAACGGTGAAGCATTCATAGGCAAGCCGATGAAAGTCAGTGCACTCGTCAATCTCGGGGAGCTTGATCCTGAAGATGTGATTGTACAGGTTTACTACGGTTCGGTTGACCACAATGAAAATTTGATCGATCCTCATTTCGAAAACCTCAAATTGGTTAAGAAGGAGGGCACATATCATCAGTTCGAGGGCGAATACCTTTGCCCGGGAACAGGTAAGCAGGGTTTTACGGTAAGGGTGCTTCCCTACCATGAACATATCGTTGAGCCTGCTGAACTATACCTCTGTGCCTGGGCTTCAAAATAATTAAAAGCTTAGCCTGATTTATTTATAGGCGCCTTGATAAAAAAATATTAGGGCTCTGCAATCTGCAGAGCCCTTATTGTGAGGATTTGCTTTTAATTAATCATCCCTTTACCGCTCAGTCATGGGCAAAAAAATTATTCGGAATTTTTTTCGTGATCAATGTATTCGGGTAGTTCTCTGCCATGTTTGCTGCTGCCGTTTGAGAGCATTCTTCCGCTTCCGTCCGAAGCTAATCTTCTGCTTATCTTAAATCTTGCCATCAGTTCGCCGAGGTGCTCAGTCAGCTTAGCAAGGTCATCGGATGAGTGAGCAATATCATGTATATTCTTAGTGAGCTCCTGCGTTACATGCGAAATGGAGCTTATATTTTGTGCAATCTGTTCGCCTGTAGCCGACTGGCTTTCATTGGCGGCAGCCATCTTATCAATCATTTCGACAAGCATATTTTTCGAGTTTGAAACAATATCTTCAAGTGAGTTGCCGTTGCCACTGCTCGATTTCATAATGCTTACTGCATCGTCAGTTTCGCGCTGCACTCCGTTTATCATGTCAGCTATCTGTTTTGTAGCTTCCGTTGTACGTTCGGCAAGCTTTCTTACTTCATCGGCAACAACTGCGAATCCGCGTCCCTGCTCCCCTGCGCGGGCTGCTTCGATAGCTGCGTTCAGTGCCAGCAGGTTTGTCTGGTCAGCAATATCTTCAATCACCGAAATGATCTCCCCGATCTTCTTGCTCGAATCGCCGAGCTTTTCAATTTTCTGAGCAGACCTGGAGACGAAAGTAGTTATCTCCGTCATCTTGCTGACAGTAAATTCCGCTGTTCTTGATGCCAGGTTGGCGTTTTCAGTTACGGTTTTGCTCATATCTTCTACAGCGACGTTCACTTCGGCTACCTGTGAGCTTTGTTCTTCGGCCGAAGTAGCTATATTCTCTGAAGTTGAGGATATTTCGGTTGCCGCGCTGGCAACTGTTTCGACAGCGTCGGATAATTGTATGAGCAGGTCATTCAATGATTCAGTCAGGGTATTGATATTCAGCTTGAGCTGCTCATGGTCTCCTTTGTAGCTTCCTTCCATAAGCTGTGTCAGGTTGCCTGTTGCAAGTACCGAGAGAACCTGCGAAGCCTCGGAAATGGGATCAATAACCGAATCCAGTGTTTTGTTTATACCCTGGATGACTATTTTAAAGTCGCCGCTATGGCGCTGAAGTTCCGCCCTGCTGGTAAGCTCGCCCTGAACGGCTGCCTCAGATAGCTCGTTAACGTCATTAATAAGCGATTTAATTGATTCCATCATTCTGATAAATGAGGGTACGAGGCTGTCATTTTCGCTGCGTTTACCGACTTTCTTAAGCGCGTCGAGTTCATGCAGGTTACCGTTGCTGATATCGACTACTATCTCAAGTATATGCTCTAATCGTGTCATGACGAGATTGATGCTGTCCTTCATGTCATTCCAAGAGCCTTCATAATCAGAATCAACTTTTGTTGTAAAGTCATTAACGCTTACTTTCTCAAGTACTTTGAGCATTTCTGTAATAGGCTTTTCGGCGCCGTCAACCATTCGGTTGAATGTCAGGGTAAGTTCTTTCCAGCTTCCCGTAAATTGCCCGGTGTCAGCTCTATGCTTAAGGTTTCCGCTTATTACGGCTTTTGAGAGGCTGTCTAGTTCATCGACAGCTTTGAGAAGGTTATTTCTCAGCAGGTCGAGCCTTTCATTGGCAATTACCTGCTTACCGGGTAGCCTTTCGAGCTGCCTTGTGAAATCACCTTGGGCGTATTCTTTGAGTAAATTCAAAATATTCAGCAGGTTGTCAACATGTATTCTGACAGATTCATTAACACCTGATGCCATTTGCCCGTAAACGCCGGAGAATTTTTCATTATCAATAAAGTGATCGATATTACCGGATTTCTGGGAGTCATACATTTCATTCATTTCTGAAATAAATGAATTTAGGTTGTCGATGAGCATATTGATATTATTTTTGATTTCATTGAAATCGCCTTTGTAACTGTCATTAACTTTAGGCGGCATATCGCCTTTGGAGATTCTGTCGATATATTCAGCGGCCATGTTAAGAGGCCCGATAACTGAATCAAGCGCTGAGTTAAAGCCTTTGATGATTTCGGCATAAGCGCCGTTGAATTTGGCGTAATCGCCTCTAACATCGAGCTTGCCTTCAGCTGCCGATTGAGCAATATGGTCGAGCTCATTGATCACGCTGAGCAGATTATTCCTGACCATATCCAGCCTTTCATTGGCTATCTTTTGTTTACCGGGCAATTTTTCAAGCACGGGATTAAAATCGCCTTCAGCATAAGATTTTACAGTATCCAGTATTTTAAGGATATTTCCTATGTGCATATTCACTGCGTTGTTAACGCCTGATGCCATTTCCCTGTAGAATCCTGTGAATTTATCCGTATCGATCTCGTATTCGATGTCACCGGATTTCTGCATATCGTAATGCTTCTTCATCTCACTGTTAAAGACCTGGAGATTGTCTATCAGTATGTTTATATTATTCTTAATCTCGTTAAAGTCGCCTCTGTATTCATCAGTGACTTTAGGAGGCATATCTCCTTTGGAAATTCTGTCAATATACTCCGCGGCAAGGTTCAGCGGGCCGATAACGGCATTTAGTATATCATTTATGCCGGTTATGATCTTACTGTATTCGCCTTTGAATTTTTCAGGCTTACCCCTGACATCCAGCTTGCCGGCTACTACATTATCGATGAGCGAATTTGTCTCGCCGACCACTTCACCGATATTAGATTTCATTTTCTTAATGGATTCCGCGAGTACTCCGATTTCATCATTGGAATTTACATTTACTTCCTTCGAGAAATCACCATTGGCAACAGCGTCGGCTACCTCGGATATATTAATAATGGGATCTGCCATCCTTTTGCCGAAAATAAACGCGAATATACCCATCAGGCCAATTACAATCAGCGCCCCAATCGCAGAGAACAGCATTAAATCGTTAAGCCCCCCGGCTATAGCCGCAGAAGTTTCATAAAATTCTTCCTCGTAAGAGCTTGCTCCGATTACCCAGTCCCAAGGCTCAAAGTAAGTGATGGCAGATATCTTTTTGCGTGCTTTCTCGTTTTCATCATTTTTCCAGTTATATAGCAGGTAATCGACTTCACCATCAACTGTATTCAAAGCTTTATCAATGATCTGCCTGACAAAGAAATTGCCGTCGGAATCCTTTACATCATAAATGTACTCTCCGTCCCGCTCACCGTTATTACTAATAATATAATTTCCTTTTGATGATCCTTTGCCCCCGAGTACATAAACGTATCCGGTTTCGCCGACCTGAATATCCATAATGGCTTTGCGTATGGTTTCGTCTTCTTCCTGCCGCACACCGGTATACAGTATGCCTATTACGTTTCCGTTATTATCCTTTATAGGTTCATAAACGGTCTGATACCATGCGTTAACTACATAAGCGTTTCCTCGGAAGGTATTACCTTTTAATATTTCTGAAACCACCGGATTGGCCTGCCCGTCAGGATTTACAGCAGGAATATATGTGCCGATTGCCCTTTTGCCGTTTTCCAGCTGTACGTTGGTTGCTACACGAAGCATATCGCCGCGTTCATTCATCCTCTGAAAAATTGTGAAAGTACCACCATTGATATTCTGAGCGCGGTCAATCACAGGAGAACTGACATCGAAGGAAGTATTCTGCAGGATTGGGCTGCTGCCGATACGCATTACCGGTAAATCTATTTGAGTTAGTTCTTTTGTGTACTGATTAACGGCATTCCAGCTTTGAGTGCTTCCTGAAAGATTAATGCCTCCGTTCTGCATGATCAGGTGGTTGGCAATATTAAGCCCGGATTCGAGCTTAGCCATTATTTTGTTATTTGCTACCTCCAGCATTGTGTGAACATCTGTCGCTATCCTCGAAATATTCGACCTGGCTTCGCTTTCAAGAATCTCTTTGGAATTTTCAACTGTAGATTCTTTTTGAAAAAACGTTAAAAGCAGTATTAACACGACAGGCAGCATAGCAGCGCCTATCGCGAATCCAATGATTTTGTGTTTAACAGATAGTTTCATGTTTACCCTATACAAAATATTATAATTCGAATACAAACTTGTGAAAATTATAACATTATTATCGACAAATATCCAACATAATGAACCAAAAAAATCCCTAAAACAATATTTTTTATACTATAGCTAATCTGTTTTAATATCTCAATTATAAGAGGATATGTATTTAATACACTTCTTTTTTTCAAATTATTAGAGTAAATTAATGTTAACTGGATTTTAGATTTATTTATAAATAATAATTTAATAGTAAAATGAAAATTAGAAGAGAAGACGCCCTTGAGTACCACAGCAGTGGGAAAAAAGGCAAGATCGAAGTGATAACAACGAAACCGTGCGTAACTCAAAGAGATCTTTCATTAGCTTATACTCCCGGAGTAGCCGAGCCTTGCAGGGAAATCGAGAAAGACCCCGAAACTGCCTTCGAATATACCGCCAAAGGCAATCTTGTGGCAGTTATTTCTAACGGTACGGCAGTTCTCGGCCTTGGGGATATAGGAGCGCTCGCCGGCAAACCCGTTATGGAAGGGAAGGGGGTTCTTTTCAAAACTTTTGCTGATATCGACGTTTTCGATATAGAGCTCGATTCAAAAAACGTTGATGAAATAATACGTACAATTGAGATCATGGCGCCGACATTCGGCGGTATCAATCTGGAAGATATTGCCGGCCCGGACTGCTTTGTGATTGAAAATGAACTCAAAAAAAAGCTGGATATACCAGTATTCCATGATGACCAGCACGGTACGGCAATTATAAGCGGCGCTGCCCTGCTGAACGCCGTGGAGCTTTCAGGCAAGAAGATTGAAGATATGAAGGTAGTATATAGCGGAGCAGGGGCATCGGGTATAGCCTGCGCCAGGTTTCATATCAGCCTGGGTGTTAATCCGGATAATGTGCTTATGTGTGATTCTAAAGGCGTGCTGCACCATGAAAGAGATAATCTGAACGATGAAAAAATGGAATTCATGCGAGAAACCTCTAAACGCTCACTCGCAGATGCCCTGGAAGGCGCGGACTGCTTTATAGGGCTATCTCAGGGTGGTATTGTCAGCCAGGATATGATCAGGCGAATGGCTGATGACCCCATTATTTTCGCTATGGCAAATCCCGATCCGGAGATCACATACGATGACGCCGTAGAAATAAGGCCCGATGCAGTTATGGCCACAGGCAGGTCGGACTTCCCCAATCAGGTGAATAATGTTCTGGGATTCCCGTTTATTTTCAGAGGCGCGCTCGATGTACATGCCACTGCAATTAACGAGGAAATGAAAATCGCGGCAGCTCATGCACTCGCAAAACTGGCAAAAGAAGAAGTACCCGAAAGCGTAAAAAGAGCTTACGACGTAAATGAAATGGAATTCGGCAGAGAGTATATTATTCCAAAGCCTTTCGATCCCAGAGTGCTGACGCATGTCGCCCCCGCGGTAGCAAAAGCCGCAATGGATACAGGTGTTGCCAGGAAGCCCATAGAGGATTTTGAAATCTATAAGATAAATCTGGATATTCGTATGGGGCGAGCCCAGACAATTATGCGCAGAATATTCGAGAAGGCGGGCCGCGATCCGAAAAGAGTCGTATTTCCTGAAGGCGAGCATCCGAAGATCATCAAAGCAGCTCAGCTTATCGTCGATGAAGGTATAGCAAAAGCTACCCTTTTAGGCAATGAGCAAAGAATAAGAAAAAGTGCTGCTGATCACAATTATGATATTGATGAGATCGAAATTATCGATCCCCGCAAATTCGACCAATTGGATGAATATATAGATGATTTCTATTCCATAAGGCAGAGAAAAGGAGTTACACTGCCCGAAGCAGAGAATAAAATGAAAAGGAACAAAAACTACTTCGGCGCCATGATGGTACGACGCGGACTGGCTGATGCCATGCTCACCGGCCTGACATCATATTATCCGGACGCATTAAGGCCTGCGCTGGAAGTAATTGGCCGGGAAGTACCGGAAGTTAAAGTCTCAGGCCTATATGTTGTCATTGCTAATAATAAGACTTACTTCATGGCTGATACGACTGTTATCGTCGATCCAACACCTGAAGAAATAGCTGATATAGCCTGCCATACAGTTGACTTCGCCAAAAACTTCGAAATAGATCCGGGGGTAGCGCTGCTGTCATACAGTAACTTCGGATCGGCTCCGGGACAGTCACCGGGGAAAATGGCACGTGCCAGAGAGATTATTCAGCAAAGAAGGCCTGAACTTATTGTGGAAGGGGAGATGCAGGCAAACACCGCGCTATCACGAGAAATGTTAGAGAGTGAATTTCCCTTCAGCCTACTCAAGAATGAGGCTAATGTACTGATTTTCCCCGATCTTAATTCCGGGAACATAGCTTATAAGCTGCTGCATAAGATAGGTAAGGCAACAATTATTGGCCCGGTACTTCAGGGGCTCGCCAAATCAGTTCACGTGCTGCAGAGGTCTGATGATATTAACGACATTGTGAATATGGCGGCTATCGCGGTAGTTGACGCCCAGCAGAAAGAGAATTCGTAACTAATAACTCCTTCCGGAGGCAGCTGCTTCCGGAAGGATATCCATTTAATTATGAAATTGTAAATTCATCCGGCTCTTATTTTTCCGTATAGAATATAATAATTATAATTAATGCATATAGTGGGATTTTCACCGTAAATTCTCAATATGCCTTATATCGGCAAACCGAAAGAGCTTATTACTCGCCGGTTTTATTTCTATATTCTACAATCAGCCTTGTTCCTTCAGGCAGTGTAAAGGCTTTTTCTATGCTGTAACTGAATTCAAGCTTATAATTTTCGGCATGAATAATATTGCCTTCATAATCCGCTTTTTTTAAAATATTATTAATCGAATCTTCGGTATCGTCATTAACAAGTATTACAGCTTCTGAAAAACCATCGCCGTCGATATCGCTGATAGTCATTATATCGCCTTCAATTCTGAGGTTCTTATCAATGACTGAAGGCCACTGAGTCATTGACGCGTCCGGCAGAGTTTCAGGATATATATGATAACTGATGTCTTCCAGATATTCTTTGCTTTTTGTAGTATTGAGCCTTATCCACAAAACAGCGTTCAGATTGCCCATAAAATGCAAAAGCGCTGATCCGGTTTCCTGGTAATTAACATAAAAATATCTGCTGCCGTTATCGCTTTCCTTTTCAATGGCAAAAATGCCCGACGGGGAATAAAATTTTTTAAAATTCTCAATGGCAGCAACAGCAAGGAAAAGCGTATCGCCTTTTTCAGATTCATAAAGAGCATTATATGTTAAAAAATCGCCTATTTGAGGGCCCGGTGAATCATATGAGTCAGTAAATTCATATGAAGGGATTTCTACAGCTTTTGCCCACTTTGTGAATTTATCAAAGCTTATTTTATCAGTAAAATGAAACTGTTGGCTGTAAGCTGTGAACGTTAAAAGTACAAACATAATAGGAAGTATCTTTTTCATAATAAGCTCCTTTTTTCCTTTGTAATATATTTTAGGACGCAATATAAATGAAATTTGCTAAATACTTCCACTGTAAATATACCTTCAAGGGCGACTTTAAAGATAATTTTTCTCAAAAGTCAAATAACCACCGAAATACTTTCCCTGGCTGAAGGCTTGCTTTGGGGTATAATCTTTTTATAGAAACTTTCGCCATCGGTAAATTTAACCGAATGCAGTGCTTTACCGCCGCCTGTAAATGATTTCTCAAATTCTTCAGCAACCTTTTGAAGAATATCCGGATTCTTAATAATATCATTTAAGGATATTTCTTTTCCGGATTTAATATCATCCAGTAAAGCGGCCATTTCGGAAATTTCTTCGTCCAGGAGCTCATTCAGACGGTCGGTTCCGGCGTTTTTCTTTTTGTTTCTGCGGGTTTTAAACAGAGTAAGGAGGTAACCGTTTTTCAAAAACAGCGGGTAAATAAAATAAAAGGCCGCGTTGGTGCTAAATGAAAGCACATTCCAGGCCGAGAGGCTTTCTATATACACAGAAGCAGTTTTAGCGTATTCTTTAATGGCAGAAGATGAAATATCTGATTTTAATATTTTATCGACAATAGAAAACAATGATTCATTTTTTGCCGAGGATTCAGTATTTAGCATAAGCGCTGCTGAGGTCTGATCAGATGACCGCAAAGCCTTAAAAAAAATCTGCAGGGATTCACGTATACCCTGATCTAAGGCTTCGTTGTATTTGATAAGCATATCAATGGATTTCTTGAGATCGCCAAACCCGAATTTGATATTAATAAGAGTTTCCAGTAAGCTTTTATCAGGTTTAAGCCCGCTTAAATGCAGCTCTGCGAGTACGGAGATCATTTTCCCTGCCGGGAACGCCTTACTTATGGATTCACTAAGGGAAATAAAAGCCCGGTAAATAAGCAGAACGTCCTCACGGTTAATTTTACTGCTGCGTGATCTTAAAACATCCACTATAGACCTGTAAATATCATTATCAGGTAGGTCGAGCTGCCTCATGAGCTCTTCGATCAATACCGGCGCTCCCGAAAGGCTGGTATTAGCCGAGTGTACTTTTAGCACAAGCCCGGGCTTTGTCTCGGATACTCGAAAAAACAAAGAATCGCCGGCTTTAAGCCTGCTGTGCAGGGAAGCAAGCAGAGTTCCGACCGGAAGGCGAACATAAGCTGAATCCCGTCCCCGCATTTCGGTAATCCTGCCATAGACGATCTCACCCTTGTGGAGCATTTCCGCTTTTTGGGGTTTCGCGCCTTTGCCGACAGGCCCGGAGTAAGTATCCCGGGAGCTGTCTCGGTTAACTTTTATTGAGGCGCCAGATATTGAACCGGCCTTTACCATTTATCAGCTTAAGTGTTAATTTTTTCAAAAGTTTATTACATATTATTAATATCGGATGAATTTTAAAAATATTTATAGGAAGATGTTGAATTTTTTAGTCTTGCCTTCACTGTTAAGATATGCTTTTCCGGCAGAGGCCTTGATTATAAGCGTTTCAAAGTGATCAAGTTCGTCCGGGTTTAAAAAATCATCGAGATAACCCTCCTTAAGAGAAACGGTTAGGGCTATATTCGGATGGTTTTTCCTTATCCTGAGAAAATCCCCGGCGCTAATGCCTGAAATATCTATCTGGTCGATAACAAAAAAATCATAGCCGCCCTGATTGACAACTAATTCAAATTCCTTATAATTGTGTGCTTTACATATATCTATATTGGATATCCCAAAATCTCTGACTTTTTTTTGCAGGGCAAGCCCAATGGTATCGCTCAGGGCAAAATATACCACTTTGCCGAAATCTTTGAGCATGTCTGCAAATCTCAGACAAAATATTGTTTTGCCGGAACGTTCGGGGCCGGATATGAATAGAGTGAAGTTTCTTTTAAGGCTTCCCATAAAATTCTCCCATTCTCCCTTCAAGCGCAGTATGGGAAAATGCATTTTCAATAATTCATCTGAATTAACGATAAGATCGGCATGAAAGCTTTTTTCTTTTAGTATATCCCTTTCGGTGCTTTGAATTTTCTCAAGTATTGCTTTTTTTTGTTTTCTGCAGAAAAAGAGATCATTTTTAACTTCATCATATTCCTTTTGCCTGCGAAAATAGTACTCTCTGGTCCAGGGTGTGGGAGAATTTTCATAAGTTTTGAGTGATTGCCGGAACTTTTTTTCAACAGAGCTGAAATTATTCTCAAGGTCTTTTTCTTTATTGCTGAAATTTTTCAGATCGCTTAGGAGTAATTTCAGCCTTAATTCGTTTTCCGAAGCCGTAATCGATGGTGATTTACTTTTAAAGTCAGGTTCGGGTATGTTTTTACGGTTTCTGTAAGCTTTTGTTCTGCAAGCATTTGAGCAGTATTTAGAAGTGCCTCGTTTTGCGGTATATGGCTTCCCGCAGTAATCGCAGATTTTTTCTGTAATAAGATCCCGCATATTTGATTATTTAGAAAAGTTTATAAAAAAATAGCGTAACGTTTACGTAACAACACTTCTTTTGCAAATATAGAAAAATTTATTTAACTTTTCGGAAGTATAAAGAAGGAGCAGAAATATCAGGCCGGAATTTAAGTTGAAATAAAAAAGCTCCGGTAAATCCCGGAGCTTGAACTACTGCCAATTATTTTTCTAGGAGTTCTTGGCAGTACCGGCTCCATGAATATATAAAATTTATTTTAGAAAATCAACTTAAATTCCGGCCAATTATTGCTTAGAGTCTTTTTATTAAAATATATAATTTTCCTATCCTTCTAAATTCCGCATGTACATTAATAATAGACCGTATGAACTTAACCTATTTACTGATTAATCTCGGCGTTATAGCAGTTCCGCTTTTTTTAAGTTTTGAGCGGAAGATATATTTTGCTTCAAAATGGAAATATCTCTTACCGGCTATAATAGTGGCGGGGGGGATCTTCATTGCCTGGGATGTCCGCTTTACGGCAATGGGCGTATGGGAATTTAACCGTGAGTATATATCCGGCATATACTTATTGAATCTTCCATTAGGGGAATGGCTGTTTTTTTTAACTGTACCTTTTGCCTGTGTGTTTATTTATGAAGTATTGAATTATTATATCAAAAAAGATATACTCGGGCCTTATTCTCGTGGCATAGCACTGATTAATGCCGCCCTGCTATTGATTATTGCTGCTTTCACTCCTGATAAAATCTATACTTTTGTCACATTTTTATCTCTGGGTGTATTTCTTCTTATTCATGTATTTGTTATAAAAAGCTCTTATCTCGGTCGATTCTATTTGATGTATTTTGTACACCTTATTCCATTTTTAATAGTGAACGGCATCCTGACTGCTTTGCCGGTGGTGATATATAATAACGCTGAAAATCTTTCCCTGCGGATATATACAATACCCATAGAAGATACTCAATACAGTATGCTTCTGCTTCTTCTTGTAATAAGCATATATGAAAAACTTCGCCCCGGGCGCTAATTTCATATAATGATTTATTTGAAAAATTAAATTTAATTCACATACGTTGAATTATTTAAGAAAAAATAAATTATATGTTAATTTTAATGAAATGTTTGTTTATTTAGGGAGAAAATCATGAGATTAATCAGGATCACCTTTTTTTCATTTTTACTGGCTTTGATTTTCACTCAGCCAGGAATTGGATCTATATCACCTGAGATACAAATTATCCATAACTCGCCCGATCCGTCTATTGAAACTATTGACATTTATATTGACGGCCAAAAGCCTGCTCATTTGGATGATATTAGTTTCAGGGAAGCCACGGCTTATTTTGCATTTAACGGCGGGGAAGTAAAAATTGCTGAATCTACATCTGCAAACAGCGATGATAAAATCCTGCATACGCAATCAATCTCTTTTCCATCTCAAAAAAAATATACCCTGGTTATTACAGGTGTATCTGATCCTGATCTGACCACACCATTCGCCGGAAGGGATATAGGCCTGAAGATAATTCATCAGGAAGCGAAGGATGATGCCGATCAACAGGATATGAAGGAACTGAACCTTTTCCACGGCAGCCCCGATCTTATGATGGCTGATGCTTATATTAACTATGGCGACAATCCGAGAATTGATGACCTGGATTATGGAGCATTCAGTTCTTACAACAGCGCCGAAAATGATCTGGAAGTAATTTCATTAACTGCGTGGGACGCAAGAAATCCATTAATTAATTTTAATGCAGATTTCACGGCTATTCCCCAAGGCACAGCCGCGGTAGGTATTATTTCGGGATTTATGCATCCTGATTCACAATCGGTTTCTTTGAGTGTGGATTATGAAATTGCCATGCTGGCTGTTCTTCCTGATGGAAATGTAGTTGAGTTTATTTCATTCGAAAATCCAGAGTCCAAGGTTCAGTTCATTCATAATTCACCTGATACCAATCTGAGAGAGATTGATATTTACCTTAACGATATCAAACCGGCTAATTTGGATGACCTTAGCTTTAGAGAAGCGACTTCGTATCTGAGCCTGCCGGCGAATGTCATGACATCTGTAAAAATTGCTTCCTCAGGCAGTACCGGCCCGGACGACGGAATAATAGATGAATTTATGCTGAGCCCTTTTGAAGAGGACAGCGCCTATGTATTGATGATTGCAGGGGATAGTGACAGCAGCTTCACAACTCCGGTACAGGGGAGAGATATTTCTTTAAACGTATTTCCTTTAAGAGGAGAGGAAGTTTCGACCGATATTAACCTTTTTGATTTCAATGTAGCGCACGGTTCGATCGACGCGCCGGCTATAGACCTTTATCTTGACCTGAATGATGATACGGTTGCAACAGGGGTTGACTATGGCGAAAGCTCTACGGATTATCTAATTAATCCCGGAGATTACGAACTGACACTTACAGCTGAAGGCGATACAAATGTTCTCAGCAGCTATATACTAAATGCAAATGAATATGAGGGTTTGCACGGAGTGATATTTGCTTCAGGATTTCTTGATCCAGAAGGGCAGATGAACCTACCGGATGAAGATATATTCGGGTTATACCTCGCGTTATCAGACGGTACAGTTATTAAACTGGCAGAACCGGAAGCAGAAGTACAATTAGTCCACAACGCGGCCTTCCCGTCAGCAGATACAATTGACGTTTACATAAATGACGTCAAAACCGGCAACACAGATGGCCTGACATTCCGATCGGCTACTGAATTCATTGAGATTGATGCCCGCTCCGATATTACTATTAAAATAGCTCAGGCGGGCAGCGAAGGGCCGGATGATAAAATATTAAAACAGTATAATATAGGAAGGCTTGATGCCGGTACGAAAAATATCATCATGATAAACGGTGTGATCGGCGAAGGCTATGCCAATCCGGATACGCAGAGGGAAATAGTCCTGAATGTGTATCCTTTTGAAACCAGAACTACCGACAACGAACCTGCTGCCGCAGAAGTTCAGTTTTTCCATGGAGTAACTGATGCACCCATAATAGATATATATAGCGATGAAGAAAACTTATTGGCTGATAATATCGATTACGGTGAAAATTCAGAATTTATCAGTTCGCTGACAGGCGAGCATAAAATCAGGATAACAACAGGGACTGCACCGTCAACAGAACTTGGAAAATACAATTACAACAGCGATGATTATGACAATAAAGATCTTACGCTGTTTTTATCAGGATTTTTAACCCTGGATGACGAGCCTCCCATATTGCCGGATACATATGGTATGGGCCTTTACGGGGTTGACCGCGACGGTAATGTATATCAGATACCGGAAGATACTCCCTCGGCCTATATGCAGCTTGTACATAATTCTGCCCTGCCGGCATTCGAAGTCGTTGATATATATATAAATGATCAAAAACCTGATGTACTCGATGATTTTGAATTCAGGACAGCTACGCCTTTTCTTTCCTTACCCGCTGAAACCGAAATAGAGGTCAAGATAGCGCTTTCGGCTAGCACCGGACCTAATAATAATATTTATAAGACATTTACACTCGGCCCCTTAGAAGCGGAAAAATACTATTACGCCGTTGCAGCTGGTATTGATGGCCAGGATTTTGAAAATCCCGTTGACGGACGTGATATTCAGATAAATGTATTCCCGACTGAGGCTCATCCTGCATCTTCTACATCGAACTTAGCCGAGGCAAGGGTTTTCAATGGAATTACTGATCTTATTCCGCTGTCAGCTTTCAATACGGAAGTCGCCGGAGGTGACATATTCCAGAATCTTGATTTTGGCGAATACTCTGATATTTGGGAATTTCTGCCGGATGTTTATTTCTTCAGGCTTATTACCTCTGAGCAGCCGGAAACATTTCTCGGACTTTGGGAAGCTGATTTCTCAGAATATGCCGGCGAGAGTATGCTCGTATTTATTTCCGGTTTTCATACGCCTTCCAATGAATCTGTTCCGGTACCCTCAGAATATGATATTGGAGTATATGTTGCTTTCGCGAACGGAAATGTTATATCACTTCCAGAGGCTAACTCCGTTAGAACCAATGTAGAAGAGGAGGATGGAATTTCCTTATATCCAAATCCGGCGCATGATCAAATTAAGATCGACATCATGGAAGATATTAAAAAAGCGGCCTGTTATAATCTGATGGGCGAACGAATCGCGGTATTCGATAATGTCGAAAACAGCATAGATATCGGTAAATTTGCTCCGGGAACTTATTACCTGAAGATTTACACAAAATCCGGAGTCAAAACTGCTCCGTTTGTTATAAGCAGGTAAACACAACTGTTTAACCGATTCATAAAGCCGTTCATATTTTTGGACGGCTTTTCTTTAATTAAATAAACGGGCCAGACAAACCGCATTGATTGCCAGGGCAATCCCCCGGGGCTGTTCATAAAAAATGCCTCCCGCTTAATTGAGCAGGGAGGCTTTTATATTTTATAAAATATGATTATGCTTTTTGTTCTTTAGGCTCTGATTCGTCCTCTATATCTTCATAACCGGTAATCATGGCTTTCAAATTCGATCCAACGGAGTGGCCTGTGGTCATAAGATACAGATGTGCCACAAGGAATGTGACAAACAAATATGACCCGATCAGGTGAAGGGTAGCCACAGTCTCAAGAGAAAAGAACCCGCCGCTGTCTTTCCAGACATAATAATACATGTAAAGCAGCCCTGTACCAATCTGCACCGGGAACAGGAATAGCTTGAGCATTAAATAAGTGATCCTTTGCAAAGGATTGAGTTTGGATAGCTCAGTTTTTTTAGTCGGATGCGGTTCCCCTCTGAAAACGCCTTTCATATAGAAACTGATATATTCCCTGAGGAAATTCCTGGTTGGTACATACTGTCGCCACTCACCTGTTGTGAAATGCCAGAATATGGCAAACGCGGTAAGTATGATCAAACCGTAAGCGAAAAGATTGTGCAGTTCGACAGCATCACCGAAGCCAAAAATGGTATAGAATCCGTGTATTTCGAAACCGGTGAGTATAAGTACAATAACAAGCACAGCCTGCATCCAGTGCCAGAACCGCTCGAACCTTCTGTAAATTAGCGCTTTTCTCATACTTCACCTCCTTCATTAACTTCATTTTCTTTATCCTGATTGCTTTTTTTGCCGAATGCCCTTAGCATTCCGTGAGTAAATACTCCTGCCAGTGCCAGCCCGATAAGTATTATTCCGAGAGTATCAACAATATTGTGATCCCTGGCCGGCATATAAAAACCCGTCAGATTCTTAAGCCTGCTGTCATTCCTGGAATGGCAGTCTTCGCATTGCAGTGATTCTTCCTTTGGTGCTACCATGTGAGAAATAACCCAGTACATTTCTGTTTCGATGAATTCATACTTGCCGCTATAAGGGGCGCCTGCATAATCCATGCCGGCTTTAATTGCCACTTGCCAGTCGAAAGTCTTCCAGTAAGCGCCTTCTTCCTTTTTGCCGAACAGCTTTGGAACAACAAAAGTCTTATTGACAGGATCATAAGGCTGAATGCCCCTATGAACTTTAAAAGGCATGATCTTTGAGTCCGGATCATTGTAGTGGCCTGTAAGCCTGTTCATTTGCACAGGCAGCTTAGAGTCGTCAATCTTAGATTCCAGCAGCGTAGCTTCGATGGCGCCGTTATACCAGTAATACTCCGGTTCAATCCTCTGTGCCCATTCGAATTCCCCTTTTTTGCTGTCATAAGTAATTTCGCCCTGTTCATTCATAATGACAAGCGGTTTGCCGTCATCGCCTTTCTTGCCGGCTTTTGACCAGTCCCACCACATTTTTGTGGGGTTACCTTTTGCCATGATCGGAATATGACAGGACTGACAGGCCACTTTGTCTGTGTGGTGGTTCAGCTTGGCTAAATCATGCGGTTCCTCACTGTGGCATGATTCGCATAGTATTCTATTTTCGTCAATAGTCATGAGGTGGAAATCATTGTCCTCAGTCGCGGGTGAGGTATAGCACCTTCCTGATATTTTATGTGCCTTTGTAGTATGGCATGTTGTACAATCAAAGTTTAGGCCGTTAGAAGCCATGTGTACATCAATCGATTCATCACAGTCATTCATTATGACGTCCAGGTCTCCGTGCTTGACCTTATTTCCGCCGCCGCCGAAATAATGGCAGGTTCCGCAATTATTTCTTTTTGGCTTACCGACATTCTGCGCGATTTTGTTCCAGTCCGGAGGATAGAACCACTTTTGCGAGCTCGGGAAGAAAGTGGTATCCTTTACCGGGTACCCGGCGCCGGTAGGGAATTTTTTGTATGAGCCGGTTTGGTCATGGCATACAAAGCAATCGACATTTCTTTCGGAAGTAAAATCGAAAGTGGAATCTTTCCAGCCGAATCCCGCATGGCAGCTTGTACACCGGGGTTCATTAGATTGAAGGCCCATGCAGAAGTTATTGATGACAGTCACCTTACCTAGGGTATTATCCTTCACTTTGGCTTTGGGGCAGACCCAGGTCCAATGAATAGTATTGTGTACCTGCTTAGCGGCTTCGGTGTGGCACTTTAGGCATTGATCGACAACTTCCTCCGCTGAACTGAACTCCTGCTGCAGCTCAGGGAATCGGCTGTGATCCGCGGTAGTAGTCTTTGCCGTATCAGGATCAGTATATGCTTTGGTGCTTTGTATAGCTGCGGAATTTTCATCCGATTGCATTAAGCTAAAAGTAACAAATGTAATCAAGGCGACAAAGGAAAAAAACAGGAAGATTTTTTTCATGTTATATTCCTAATTAATGATAAAAAAGCTATGAATAAATCTATAATAAATGATATTTTATGATTAATTTAAATTCCAAATATTAATAATTCCAATATATTCTTAATAAGCAATATAGCTATGTTCTTATATCAATAAAAATTAAATGTTCCTAATAGTTTAGTATATTAAAAAAAATGAAAAATAATTCAGTCAGAATTTCAGATTTCGGGTGGTAATGCTTAAGCTTTTACCCGTTATAATGCTATTATTTTCAACGGCTTACGGGCAGTATCCGGATAGGGATACCGTGCCCGGTATATTTATTGGTGAAATACTTCCTAATGAGGCTTATCCCATATATAATTTTGGTTCCGAAAAAGATTTTATAAATATGCAGGATCATTATCGATACGATATCTTTAAACCAACTGACGCCCTGTCATACAAAACTGGTATTTATTCAACATCTGACTCAATGCGAAAATCAATGTTATTTATGCGCGGCTACAGCACAGAAAGCATAAAAGTGATGATAGACGGCGCTCCCATTCTACTGCCTTTTACGGGCAATTTCGATCTTTCACAGATAGCGGTAACCCCATTCAGGAAGATCAGCATTATAAAAAACCCGCGGTCGATTTATTACGGGCCTAATTCTCCGGGCGGAGTTATAAACCTAATAAGTGATGAATTGGTTTCAGGGCTAAATACGGATATTAATATTCACGGCGGAAATAATGAAGGGTATATAAAACTTAATCATTCCGGAATATGGCGTTCTTTTTACTGGGGGTTAAGCTCAAATTACCTCACCTCTAACGGTTATGACCTCCCAAATGATTTTCCGCCCACTCCCCTGGAAGATGGTTTTAAAAGGGTAAACAGCCAGGAAGATATTTTTTCATTTTTTGTAAAAGCAGGGGTTAAAAATGAACTTTCAAATGTTTTTCTTTCATTCCTGAACATGAATAATTCGATGGGCATACCAATAGATGTTTTTGCCGGTGAGCAGGACTACAGAAAAGTATCTGACTGGAAAAAGAATATGTTCAATTTTTCTTTCAAATCCCAGATAACTTATTTGCTTAATTTGAACGGCAATTTCTATTACGATGATTCTTATTATTTTTCTGAATTATATGACGATATCGGCGAACTCAACCCGGATGATGAACCTGCGGAAAGCATACAGTACAATGATTATGCATTCGGAAGCAGGATCAATACTGAAATACAGACTATATTCTACCATCCGACCAGATTCAGCTTACAATATTTCAGAAATGTACATACCGAATTAAGACAGCTTTCTAAAAGCTATAGCAGGATTGAATCTGAAACCATATCGCTCGGAACTGAGCAGGATTTTGCTTTTGATAAAAAAAGCGGCCTTTCTGCAGGTTTTTCTTTTGATTACATGAAAATACTATATACAGATAAAGCCTTTCCTGTTACCGGTAACAGCGCCTTTAATTATTATCTAAGCGCTTACAGACTTGTTAATGAAAAAATCAGGGTTTTCGGGTCATTTAATTCTAAAAGCAGATTCCCTACATTACTGGAATTATATTCTACCAACGGCGGAAGTTTTATTCCAAATCCGGAATTAACTCCTGAACTTAGCAATAACTTTGAATTAGGCGCAAGTATATCAATTTTGGATTTTGAATTAAACCTGACAGGATTTAAAAATAATTTAAAAGATTATATTATTCCGGAAAAAGACGGCAATAAATTCCATTACAAAAACGAAAGCGATGTGGATATTCACGGTGTGGAAGCCCGGATTCAGTATTCTGAAAAATGGATACTATTTGAAGCTTCTTATTCATATGCAAAATCCGTAAAAAGCTCAGAAAGTAATTACGGCGAAAAACTGCCTTACCGGCCGGAACATACAGCAAAATCTCTGCTCAAAATCAATCTACCCTGGGGATCTAACATTCAGCCGGAATTTTTCATGTATAAGGACAGGTTCGCTTATAATGATGTGAAATTAGATGACTATTTTTTAATAAACTTCAAAATATCTCAGACCCTTTTCGAGTCTAATGACATATACATCAGAATAAATAATATCACTGATGAATTGTACCAAAGCATGATAGGCTATCCCATGCCGGGATTCAGCTTTGCTGTTGGTATTAATTTCATGTATTGATAATTCATATACAGTTAAACGGGAGGCTCGATGCCAAAAATAACTCATTTTGAAATTGCCACTAATGAACCTGAAATGTCTAAAAGATTCTATGAAGAAGTATTCGGATGGAAAATTAAAAGATGGGAAGGCCCTGCCGATTATTGGCTTATTGATACCGGCCAAAGCGATTCCGGCTCTAAAGTAACCGGTGGTATATTCAAACCGATTAATGACGTTAAGGGTATGGTTGTCAGTATTCAGGTAGACAGCATCGAAGACTACAGGAAAAAAATTGAGGATGCCGGCGGTAA
Source organism: uncultured Hyphomicrobiales bacterium (assembly GCA_964544155.1). Taxonomy (GTDB): domain Bacteria; phylum Bacteroidota; class Ignavibacteria; order Kapaibacteriales; family UBA2268; genus CAZJAH01. Next base: position 102,112 of record CAZJAH010000003.1, read on the forward strand.
ATCCCTTACCGATATAATGCACGTGGAAAATGTAGGCTACGTGATGTATTGCAGAGATACTACGGGAAATGTCTTTGGCATAACCGAATTTAAATAATATTTGCTTATATGAAGATAAATGTATTATTTAATCTTATGGCCGATGGCGAGTTGATCAAAGACTATCCGTTTTTTAAAAAATCATTTGCTCTGTGGAACGTTTATTAACTGAAATTTGTTTTAAATCGATTGTCAGTGATGGAAAAAATTATTCACCGGGCGGAAGAGAGAGGCCATGCTGACCACGGCTGGCTCAATACTTATTATTCTTTCAGTTTCGCGTCTTATCAAAATCCTGAAAAAATGAACTTCGGACTGCTCAGAGTTATCAACGATGATATCATCGCGGCGGGGGGAGGATTTGATACTCATCCACATAAAAATATGGAGATAATCACCATTCCCCTGCAAGGCGCTCTTGAGCACAAGGATAACACAGGAGGCGGAGGCGTTATTCGCGCGGGAGATATACAGGTAATGTCGGCCGGAAGCGGAATACTTCACTCTGAATTCAATCCCTCAGAAGACGAGCCGGTAAACCTGCTGCAGATATGGATTTTTCCAAAAAATCAAAATATCAGCCCCAGGTATGACCAAAGACGTTTCGATCCGGATGAATTTACAGGTAAATTCCGTACTGTGGTTTCCCCTCTGCCGGGCAAGGGCCATCTATGGATCAACCAGGACGCTTATATTTCGCTTGCCAAAACCAAAGAAGAATCCGAGCTTGTATACCAAATCAATAAAGTTGGCAATGGGGTATATTTGTTTCTGATCGAAGGCGAAATGAGCACCGCGAACGAGGAGCTTAACAAAAGAGATGCCATTGGCCTCTACGACGTGAATAATATCAATCTTGGCCTTTCCGAAGGCGCGCATGTACTGGCAATTGAAGTACCTATGGAATAATAAGAAAATCATATCATGAATAGTTTATCTTTCGGACTCGCCGGCAGCTGGTGGTTTTTAATTCTCTTAGCATTGATCGGAATAGCGCTTGCCCTTTTTTCATATAGGAAAACGGTTCCGCCGGTATCCGGCTTTATGAGGATATTGCTTACATCACTAAGGTCGATCGGCATAATACTATTGCTTTTTGCGCTGTTCGAGCCGGTTATGAATTTTATCAAAGGCAGCGAAAAACCGCCTTCTGTAGCGATTTTATATGATAATTCCATATCCGCCGGGCTTAGGGACGCCTCAGGCGAGCGCTCAGAGATTTACAAAAATGCTCTGGAAGAATTCGGCAGAGATAATTTTGAATCTAAAAAGGAAATTCTTTTTTCAGATGAAATCAGCATTATAGAAGCTTTTCATCCTGACAGCATTGATTTCACAGGCCAGATGACAGACATTGCGAGCGCCGTCAGTTCCGCCTCAAGATTATCCCGCGATGAGAATTTAAGGGCGGCAGTGCTTTTCAGCGACGGATCATTCAATAGCGGCGATAATCCTCTGTACAATGCTGAATCTTTCGGCAAGCCTTTGTACATAGTAGGCATTGGCGATACTAACAGGCCTGTGGATATTGCCGTCAGGTCGATAATAACTAATGAAATAGCCTACATAGATAATCCCGTGCCCGTAAATGTGAATTTAAATTCTTCGGGTATAGAAGGCAGCTTTTCAGTAAAAATGCTGGATAACGGCAAGGAAGTTAATAAGCAGGAAGTGGAAATCACTCCCGGAAAACAGGATTACACACTTGTATTCAGTTATACTCCTAAAGAAGAGGGTGTAAGAAAAATCGATATAAAAGCCGAAGAACTCGAAGATGAAATAACTTACAAAAATAATATCGCTTCGGAATTTATACGCGTAAAGAAGAATAAGCGCAGGATTGCTATTTTCGGCGGCGCGCCGTCATCAGATATTTCTTTCCTGAAGCAGGAATTGACTAAGGAGAAAAATCTGGGTATAGATGAATACATCCAGAAGAAAAATGCTGAATTCTATAATGAACCTACACAGAGGCAGCTTGACGAAGCAGAGATAATCATTTTGGCAGGATTCCCGATCAGTTCTACACCGGCCAATGTAATGGATATGATCGAAAACGAACTCCGCAAAGGCAAGCCCCTTATGTTTATTCCTTCAGGCGACCTTGACTATAAGAAGCTTAACAGGATAGAGGATTATCTGCCCTTTACCGTGCTGTCTTCAGGGCAAAAAGAACTGAATGTTTCCCCGTTTACAGATAGGCCGGAGATAAACCATCCACTAATGAAAATAGAAGGCACTGATGAAGATGTTGAAATATGGAATAATCAGCCACCGGTATTCAAAACCGAGACATTTGTAAGAGTAAAGCCCGGAGCTGAAGTCCTAATGAGTTATAAGTTGAACGGTGTGGAAATGGATGACCCGCTTCTAACATCGAGCGCGATAGGCAATAACAAAACTATGGCTTTCTTAGGATACGGCCTGTACAGGTGGAAACTGCTGGGGTACGCTCCCGAATCTGCAAGAGGAAATACCGAAGCAGTGGATGTATATTCAAAAATAATATCCAATTCCCTGCGGTGGCTCTCTGTTAGAGAAACCGGCAAAACCACGAGGGTAAAGCCTGTTAAAGATCTGTTCGCTAAAAATGAATTGATCGAATTTACCGGTCAGGTTTACGATGCCGCTCTAAGGCCTATTAACGACGCCGTGATAAATGTTACTATCAGAGGCGCTGAGCTGAGCAATGAAATTACACTAAGCCCCATTGGCAACGGACGTTACTATGCATCTATGGAAGGGCTTCCCGAGGGTGAGTACAGCTTTGAGGCCACAATCATTCAGCAGGGTAAAGTAATCGGCACTGATGACGGCAGATTTACCGTTGGTGATCTTTCAATAGAGTACAGCGACCTGACTATGAACATCAGCATGCTCAGAATGATGGCCGAAAGAACAGGGGGTAAGTTCTACCTTGCTTCAGAGGCCCGACAAGCCGCCACTGACATTTTGGCCAATCCGGGATTTCAGCCACGAGCCGTTACTCAGAGAACTGAATTCGCCCTGTGGAATAACCCCTGGCTGCTGGTGCTTTCGATCTTAGCTTTTGCCGGAGAATGGATAATAAGAAAACGACTTGGAATGGTATAAGCTAAAGATTTTTTTTGTAATTTAGAAATAATCAGACGCTCAATTATTGAGTAAGGCATGAATGAAATTAATGAATTAAAGATCGAGGAACAAAGGAGATAAAGTTATGAAATTGTGTTTTCCGATTGTGGATAATGATGGCATGGGCAGTGAGATTTACGGGCATTTCGGTTCAGCGCCGAGATTTCTGGTTTTTAATACCGATAATGAAGAACTTAAGCTCATCGAAAACGCTAACCTGGGCCATGAGCACGGCCAGTGCAACCCCGTTGAAGCCGTAAGCGGTGAAAATATTGACGCCGTATTCGTACAGGGCATAGGCGCTAACGCGCTGGTTAGGTTAAATAACGCCGGTATAAGAGTATTCCAGGCAGCCGAAGGAGCAATTGAAAATTCACTTATGCTTTTTAAAAACGGCCAGCTCCCGGAATACACCCTGGAGCATTCCTGTAAAGGCCACGGCCATAACGGAGGTGGCTGCTCCCATTGATCGACATTGATTAAAAACGTCAATAAAAGGCCGTATCATTATTGGTGCGGCTTTTTTTTTAAAAAAAAGGCAGGCCAAAGCCTGCCTGATCATGTTACTTAGTTGTTTATTTGTATGTCAGTTATATTGTTTTCTTTTATTCTAAAGGGCCCACCGCTTTTTCTACTGCTTCGAGTATTTTGCCTGACTTCACAAGTTCTTTCATGGCGTTGTGGTCATTGTACAGCGGCCTGTCAACATCGAGGAAGTCCACATGCTCGCGGATTATATTCTTAGCTGTCTGTACGCCTATACCCGGCTTAAAATCACGGAAATCGAGAGCCTGAGCGGCCGCCATAAATTCAATGCCAAGCACTCCGTAAGCATTATCAAGAATCTGTCCGTTCTTGATAGCCGTATTCATACCCATGGAGACAAAGTCCTCCTGATCCGCGGCAGCGGGTATGGACTGAATCGAGGCCGGGGTTGAAAGTATTCTCTGCTCGACTATTAGGGAATCCGCTGTATACTGGCTGAGCATAAGCCCTGAGAACATACCAGCGCCTTTTGTTAAAAATGAAGGCAGGCCCACGCTTAGCGCGGGATTGAGCAGCCTGTTGAGCCTTCTTTCTGAAAGAACGCATACCATGGTCAGCGATACGCCTGCCATATCCATAGGCAGTGATACCGGAGTACCCTGGAAGTTCGCTCCTGTAAGGGTCAGATCGTCATCAGGCAGGAATATCGGATTATCGCCGACACCGTTAAGCTCTATCTCAACCTGTTCACGGCAATAGCGCAGCGCGTCATGAGCAGCGCCGATCACCTGAGGCGTGGAACGCATGGAATACGCGTCCTGAACCTTTGTTTTCATTTTGCCCGTAAGCAGGTCACTTCCTTCGATACACTTGCGGATAGCCGTCGAGCTTCTTATGGCGCCGCTGAATCCGCGAAGCTGATGCAGGCGGACGTCATAGGGCTTCATGTTAGCAAGCAGTGCTTCCAGTGACATCGCCGCGGCTATCTCTGCCATTTTCAGCAGTTTGTTAAAATCATGCAGATGTATGGCGCTCATGGCGGTCAGAAGGTTTGAGCCGTTAATAGCCGCTAGGCCGTCTCGAGCTTTCAGGCCCGGAATCTTAATACCGGCTTTTTCCATACCTGCTTTGGCAGGCATTCTTTCGCCCTGATAGAAAACCTCGCCTTCACCCATAAGAGTAAGTGCCGCCTGTGACATCGGGGCTAAGTCGCCGCAGGCGCCTACTGAGCCTTTTTGGCATACAACAGGTGTAACGCCCTTATTCAGCATCTCGATATAAGTTTTTGTGATCTCCGGGCGGCATCCTGAATGGCCGTGAGCGTGTACGTTTATTCTGCCCGCGAGCGCGCCGCGGACGTATTCTTCAATCGCGGGTTCGCCAATACCGGCCGCGTGGTTGTAAATAAGGTATTTCTGAAATTCCTTTATCTGCTCGTCAGTAAGTACTATTTCGGAAAATTCTCCGATACCGGTGTTTACGCCGTACATAATTTCGCCCTGCTCAATTTTCCTTTCGAGCATGGTACGGCATTTTTTAATTCTTTCAACGGCATCATCGGGCAGGCTTACCTGCTGCCTGTGCCTGGCGATGCTGACGAGTTTATCTATGGTTAGTCCGCTTCCTTTTAATTCTATTGCCATTATTCCTCCTATAATTTTCAAACTTTTAAGCCATAAGCGAGCATATAGCTGCTACGTTGATCATGTCGTCAACGCTGCAGCCGCGTGATAAATCGCAATAGGGCTTCTTTAGGCCCTGCACAATCGGCCCGATAGCTTCCGCTCCCGCGAGCCTCTGTACAAGTTTATATCCTATGTTGCCGGCGTTCAGGTCGGGGAAAACAAGAACATTCGCTTTTCCTGCAACTTCCGATCCCGGGAATTTTCTTTCGCCGATAGCGGGTATAATAGCCGCGTCGAGTTGCATTTCACCGTCGGCGGGCAGTTCCGGCTCTTTTGTGTTAACTGCCCTTGTTGCTTCCTGTACTTTATGTACCAGTTCATGGTCGGCGCTGCCGTTTGTTGAGAATGACAGCATTGCCACGCGGGGTTCTTCGCCGGTGATCGCTTTGTAGTTCTTGGCTGAGCTGATTGCAATATCCGCGAGCTGATTCGCATCCGGATTTGGATTTACAGCGCAGTCGGCAAAGCAGAATTTTCTGTCCGGGAATTCCATTATGAAAAAGCTGCTAACAATAGATATACCGGCGCCAACGCCTACGGTATAAATAGCGGCACGCATTACGTCGCCAGTACTGGAAACATTTCCGCCAACACATACTTTAACTTTATCTGTATCAAGCATAAGGCCTGAGAAGTACAGAGGATTTTTGACGAGCTCGCGGGCTTCGTCGAGAGTCATGCCTTTGTGTTTTCTTTTATCCTGGAGCAGAACAGCAAAATCCTCGAAATATTCCGATTTTTCAGGGTCTGCTATTTCTACGTTATCAAGCTTAACGCCGTGCTTTTCTGCCGCGGCTTTGATCTCAGCCTCAGAGCCAACGAGCACCGGCTGAGCAATTTTTTCATTAGCTAAAAATTCGGATGCTTTTAAAGTTCTTTCATCCGCCGCGTCCGGAAAAGCAACCTTCAGGTTGAGCTTAGCGGCATTATTTCTTGTTTCCTGCACAAATTGTGAAATTGCCATTATATTCTCCTTATTAACCTATTAATATAAAAATTATGCTATCGGCGCGTTGAGTACTACTCTGCAAGTATCTCTCGCAAGTACAAGCTCTTCATTTGTCGGTATAACGTAAATAGCAATTTTGCTTTCTTCTTTACTTATCTTCATTTCTTTACCGCCAACAGCTTTTTCATTGAGCTTATCATCCAGCTCAATGCCAATGTTTTCGAGATTCTGGCAAACCAGCTTTCTTATGTATGCAGAGTTTTCGCCAATACCGGCGGAGAAACAAATGGCGTCGCAGCCGTTAAGCTCAGCGAGATAGGCTCCGATATATTTTTTTACTCTGAAGGAGTACATATCAAGAGCAAGCTTTGCGCGCCTGTCCTCGTGCATTTCTACTTCGTCGATTAGGTCGCGCATATCATTCGTAAGGCCTGATATACCAAGAACGCCTGAGCGTTTATTGAGCATACCCATAACTTCATCAATGGTAGCGCCTTCTTTGTGAACAAGGAAATCGATAACAGTCGGGTCAATATCGCCGCAGCGGGTACCCATCATGAGGCCTTCAAGAGGAGTAAATCCCATTGATGTGTCTATTGAACGCCCCTCTTTGATAGCACATGTCGAAGCACCGTTACCGAGATGTATGGAGATTATGTTCGTATCCTGTCTGCTCTTGTTTGCAATCCTTCTGTAACCGTGAGCGATATACCTGTGTGAAGTGCCATGGAATCCATATTTTCTGATCTTGAATCTTCTGTATATCTGATAGGGAATGCCATAGAGATAAGCTTCTTCCGGCATGGTGGAGTGGAAGGAAGTATCGAAAATGGCAACCTGCGGCACGCTCGGGCCGAAAACTTCCCTTGCCGCGTAGATACCTTTGAGGTTTGGTGGATTGTGAAGGGGCGCAAGGTCTATGTTTTCTTCCATTCCTTCAATCACTGAATTATCTATCCGCACGGATCTTTTGAACCTTTCGCCGCCATGAACTGTTCTATGGCCGATAGCGTGGATGTCTTCAAGACTTTCTATTCCGGGAATATCCGCTTCCGGCGATGTGATCCATTTTAAAATGTAATTAAGAGCTACTTTGTGGTCTCTGAGAGGGGCAGCCTGCTTTAGAGCGGCTTTGCCTTCTACTTTAAGTGTTATTAGTGACTGGCTTCCTATCCTTTCAACCAAGCCTTTAGCCAGCATTTTGTCTGCGTTCTTGTCGATCATCTCCAGATCTGTTTCGATTATCTGGAATTTTAATGATGAACTTCCACAATTCAAAACGAGTATATTCATAAATTTTCCCGGTAATTATAATTAAAAGAACCTGTTAAATTCCATGATGAAAATAATTTTAGAATTAATTTCTTTATTCTCTTGAAATTCGAGAACTTACAAATATACTGAATCTTTACAGGATTTCATAAATCAAAGGGATTAACTGGGAATTTTTGTAACCCTCGGTGTGGTAAAGAATTTGTGCCTGTTACTCGGTCTTAGTTGATTCAATAAGCCCGTCGCATAGCCAGTTCGCTATTGCCTGCCTGTTGTTTTTTTCGATAAATCTTACCTGGTCTTCGGGGTTCTGAATATTTCCGAGTTCAATATAAACACATACGGGTAAAGTATGCCTCAGCATGTACAGGTTTCGTTCTGTTACCGTGCCTTCATATCCCCTGCCGGGCTGAGCGGCATTATATTTTTGCTTAATTGTATTGTATAAAATATGAGCCAGGCCTTTGCCTTCTTTGCTGCCCGGAGCGTAATAAAAAAATATGTCAATTCTCTTGTTGATATATCTTGAATCCACGTGATTGACTATTACCTGCTGTGATAGCGCGGTATTGCTGTGCTTATGATAAAGGCCGTTGATTATTTCGGCACGCTTTCTAAGGCGTTCTTTCTGATAAATGGAGATTGTATCACCGCCGAAATAATACTCGTTATAGCCTATGTTCAGATATTTGTCATCACGTATGCCGTCATCCGGGTCCTGCACAATGATATAAACGGTAGCGCCGCGTTCCAGCAGCCTGCGTGCCAGCCGTAAAGATACATCATAAGCGTATTCTTCTTCATGGAGCTCATATCCGTTCTTGAATCCAACCGCGCCCGGGTCGGGACCGCCATGCCCGCTGACAATGTAGTAAACCCTATCCTTGAGCAGGTGATCTTTTTGTTTGAATTTCGCGTATTTCGGGCCGAATATCGGCCAGTTTAGCTCTTCGAGAACGGGTTCTTTTATTCCATCAAGCCCCTGAGCATAGTATACAGGCACCCAAAGTTCTTTATCCACGCGGTAATCACCCGGTTTTACCCCTTTTTTGTATAACAAAAGGTTCCAGTCCTGAATGCTTTTAGCAAGGTTGTAATCACTAATGCCAATAGTGGATCGTATGCTCGTGCCGTTATATTTGTATAACCTGACAGGTATGTAATAATGATTGCTTAGAATAATCCCTCCGCTCCGTGTGAACCTGCCCGCGTTAAGTTCTTTAAATTTAGTGATATAAGACTGGCCGGGAGGAAGTTCATAGCGCTTTAAAATAGTATAAATGCCATCACCGGCTTTGGGACGGATAAGCAGATAATCCCCTTGCGAGAACAAATTAAGGCTGGAAGCCAGCAATATTATTATATAAATTATTTTTCTCATATACTGCATAACAAAAATAAGAATTGAAAGGCAAAGAATATAATAAAAAGCAGGGTGGGATATAATTTTTACCTTAGATATATATTTTTATAAAATAAATGATTAGCTTGCATGTGTATTAGCTGGGTTTTGCAATCAATTTGAAATTAGTTAATATTGAGTTTTTTTCTTAGTTTAGCCTTAAATTTTTCTGAAAATAATTTCATTGTGTGAATTCTAAATTAAAATGGATAGATCAGCAGAGATCAGGAAAAAGTTAAAAGGCAGCGTGCTGCTTTTCGACGGCGGCATGGGAACAGAGCTTTACAAAAGAGGCGTTTTCATTAATAAATGCTTCGAATCTCTTAATTTATCAAATCCCGGACTGGTAAAGCAGGTACATGAGGACTATATAAAATCAGGTTCCGATGTGATTACAACAAATACTTTCGGCGCCAGCACATTTAAACTTAAAAAGCACCAGCTCGAAGATAAAATATATGAAGTAAACTATCAAGGTGCTTTAACAGCACGTAAAGCCGCGGGAGATGATACTTATGTCGCGGGTTCGGTAGGGCCGTTAGGCGTTCAGATGGAGCCCCTTGGGCCGCTGTCGCGCGGGGAAGTGAGGGAGCATTTTGCTCAATCGATACAGCCTTTGGTTGATGGAGGAGTGGATATGCTTATATTCGAAACTTTTATCTACCATGATGAGCTTGTGCAGGCAGTAAAAGCAGCGAGGGAGATAACGGATATACCCGTGATAGCTCAAATGACCATTGACGAGGATACCACAGCACTTACCGGCGGCGCTACCCCGGAGATATTAGCCCGTCAGCTCGAAAAGACCGGAGCCGATGCTATTGGTGTAAACTGCACAGTTGGCCCCCAGATAATGCTGAAATGGCTCGAAGCTTCCCGAATGCACACTTCGCTTCCGGTTTCGCTTATGCCTAACGCAGGCCGGCCCAAAAATATTGAAGGAAGGAATATATACCTTACTTCGCCTGAATACATGGGCGAATACGCTAAACATTACATACATGCGGGCGCTAATATAATCGGCGGATGCTGCGGTACAGGCCCAGAGCATATCTCTAAGATGAGGACTTTCATAGATGCCCTTAGGCCTGAAATAAAAAAAAGAAAATTTGAGGTTGTGAAGATTGACATCAGCTCGGAAAGCCCTGTTGTACTTAAAGAGAAAAAATCGCGGCTTGCTCGGCGCCTTAGCGACGGCAGGTTTGTAACATTTGTGGAATTGCTTGCTCCTCATGGCGTGTCACCAAATAAAGAAATTGAAAAAGCACGTGAAATGGCTTATTACGGAATAGATGTGATCAATATTCCCGACGGGCCGCGTGCCAGCGCCAGGATGTCCGCGATGGCCCTGGCGCTGACATTCCAGAAAGAAGTAGGTATAGAGACCGTTCTGCACTATGTATGCCGAGACAGAAATGTAATTGGCATACAGTCAGACTTGCTTGGAGCATACGCTCTGGGATTAAAGAATATTCTCGCCATTACGGGCGATCCTCCCAAATTAGGAAATTATCCGGATGCGACGGCGGTTTTCGATGTTGATTCGATTGGTTTGGTTAATATACTCAACAGGCTCAACCACGGGCTGGATATAGCAGGAAACCCGATAGGCGATCCGACGGGATTTTTCATAGGAGTAGGCGCTAATCCCGGAGCAGTGAATCTGGATGAAGAGATAAGAAGGCTCGACTGGAAAGTAGAAGCCGGTGCGGAATACATCGTTACTCAGCCTGTATTCGACCTAAAGGTATTTGAAAGTTTCCTAAAAAAAATTAAGCATATAGATATTCCGCTTATAGCAGGGCTCTGGCCGCTTGTGTCAGTCCGAAACGCGGAATTTATGAATAATGAAATACCGGGGATGTATGTCCCGCAGGATATAATCGCGCGAATGGCTAAACACAACGGCTCGAAGGAAGCAGGCAGGGCGGAAGGCATTGCAATAGCCGGTGAAATACTGTATGAAATGAAAGGAATGATTAGCGGAGTACAGATTTCAGCCCCATTTGGCAGGGTGCAAAGTGTTATTGATATACTTGATAATATTAGTTTATAAGAATTCAGAAAAAGGAAGAAAGTGTCAACCAGGTTAAATATCAATAAATTAAATGAATTACTTAAAAGCAGGATACTCGTTCTAGACGGCGCCATGGGCACCATGATACAGCTCCATAAGCTTACTGAAGAAGACTATAGAGCTGAACGCTTCGCGGAGCATCCTTCTGAACTTAAAGGCAATAACGACCTGCTGTCACTTACTCAGCCGGATATTATAAGAGAAATCCACAAGCTGTACCTTGATGCAGGTTCGGATATTATCGAAACCAATACGTTCAATGCCAATGCCATATCGCAGGCTGATTACGGCATGGAAAACCTGGTATATGAAATTAACAGGAAATCGGCTGCTCTTGCTAAAGAAGCCGCCCGGCAATTCAGCACAGCCGCGAAGCCGCGTTTTGTTGCCGGAGCTATTGGGCCCACAAATCAGACCCTCTCAATGTCACCGGATGTAAACGACCCCGGTTATAGAAAAGTTAACTTCGATCAATTGGCAAATGCTTATTATGAGCAAATCCGCGGACTTGTGGACGGCGGCTCTGATATCCTTCTAATTGAAACAATATTCGATACTTTAAATGCCAAGGCGGCAATTTATTCAGTTTACAGGTATTTTGAAGATAGCAAAGTAGAACTTCCGGTAATGTTATCCGGAACCATTGTTGACCAGAGCGGCAGAACGCTATCAGGGCAGACAACGGAAGCCTTTTTAATATCCCTGATGCATACACCGAACTTGATCAGCATTGGCCTTAACTGCGCGCTCGGCTCAAAGCAGATGCGTCCCTTCATAGAGGAGCTTTCCAGGAAGGCGCCCCGATTTACCAGCTTGTATCCGAATGCCGGCCTGCCTAATGAATTCGGGGGCTATGACGAAAGCCCTTCTTATATGGCGGCTGTAGCCGGCGAATACGCCAATGACGGTTTTGTTAATATAATCGGCGGATGTTGCGGGACAACTCCGGAGCATATAAAAGCCATGGCTGAAGCAATCAGTGATATTCCCCCAAGAGTGCCTCCCCCTAAGAGAGAATACCTCATGCTCAGCGGCCTTGAAGCAAGAGTGCTTACCCCGGAATCCAACTTCATGAATATCGGCGAAAGGACAAATGTGGCGGGTTCCCGGAAGTTCAAACGGCTTATAATGGAAGATAAATATGAAGAAGCCCTGGATGTTGCCCGCGGGCAGGTGGAAAACGGCGCCCAGGTAATAGATGTGAATATGGATGACGCCATGCTGGAATCAGCTGAAGCTATGGATAAATTCCTTAAACTGATAGCTTCCGATCCCGATATATCCAAAGTGCCGTTGATGATCGATTCCTCCAAATGGGAAGTCATTGAAGCAGGCCTGAAATGCGTGCAGGGCAAGTGCATTGTTAATTCAATTTCTCTGAAAGAAGGCGAAGAGGAATTTAAAAAATACGCTGCCATAAGCAAAAGGTACGGGGCCGCTGTTATCGTGATGGCATTTGATGAGGAAGGCCAGGCAGTCAGTACCGAAAGAAAAAACGCCATAGCTCAGAGAGCATACAAAATTTTGACCGAAGAACAGGGATATGACCCGCACGACATTATTTTCGATCCGAATATTCTTACAGTCGCTACAGGTATTGAAGAACATAATCCCTACGCTGTAAATTACATCGAATCGGCCCGATGGATTAAGAATAACCTTCCGGGAGCGCTGGTAAGCGGGGGAGTAAGCAATATTTCATTCTCATTCCGGGGTAATAATGTTGTACGTGAAGCCATGCATTCGGCATTTCTGTATCATGCCATAAAGGCCGGGATGGATATGGGTATTGTCAATCCCGCGCAGCTCGAAGTTTACGAGGATATTCCCGGAGAGCTTCTGGATAGAGTAGAGGACGTTCTGCTCAACCGCCGGCCTGACGCTACTGAAAGGCTTACCACATACGCCGAATCAGTCAAACAGGTTGACGCCAAAGAGGAAAAGCCTGAAGAATGGCGCTCTCTGCCCGTTGAAAAAAGGCTGGAACACTCCCTGGTAAAAGGCATTAGCGATTATATTATTGAAGATACTGAAGAAGCCCGCCATAAGGCGGAATCACCGCTCGATGTGATAGAAGGCCCTCTTATGGCAGGAATGAATGTGGTGGGAGACCTCTTCGGTTCCGGGAAAATGTTCCTGCCTCAGGTAGTGAAAAGCGCCAGGGTAATGAAAAAAGCAGTCGGCTATCTTTTCCCTTATATCGAAAAAGAAATGAAAGGAAGCCGGAAAGGCTCAGCCGGTAAAATCCTGCTAGCAACAGTCAAAGGCGATGTGCATGATATTGGCAAGAATATTGTCGGAGTAGTACTGGCATGTAATAATTTTGAAGTGATTGACCTGGGAGTAATGGTCTCTGCCGAAAAGATCATGGAAGAAGCCGATATAAACAATGTAGATATCATAGGCTTAAGCGGGCTAATAACACCATCGCTGGATGAAATGGTACACGTAGCAGGCGAACTGGAGAGAGTCAAATCCAAAAGACCGCTTATGATAGGCGGCGCGACCACTTCGAGAGTTCATACCGCGGTAAAAATATCCCCTGCTTACTCACAGCCGGTAGTTCATGTGCTTGATGCCGGCAAAAGTGTATCGGTTGCCGGTAATTTGATAAAAGAATCAACCAGAGTAGAATTTATTAAAAATATAGAAAAAGATTATAAAGAGATACGATTTAACCATGAAAAGAAAATAGCATCAAAGAATCTGATATCATTCGAAGAGGCACGCGCGAATAAGTTCAAAGCTGATTTTGATAATATCAAAGAGCCCGAAGTTAAAGGCATCAGCGTTTTTGAAGATTATTCCATTAGCGAGATCAGGCAATATATCAACTGGTCGCAATTCTTTGTTACATGGGAGCTTAAGGGGCGCTATCCTCAGATATTCGAGCACCCGAAATATGGAGCCGAGGCCAAGAAGCTTTTCGATGAAGCAAATGAACTGCTTGATCATATTATCAGCAATAAACTTATCAAAGCTAACGCTGTTGTCGGGATTTTCCCCGCCAACTCAGACGGCGAAGATATAGAAGTATACACGGATGAAAACCGCTCCGGCATCAGAGCAGTTTTTCATACTCTGAGGCAGCAGTCGAAATTCAGGGGCGGATCGCCGAATATATCTCTATCAGATTTTATAGCACCGCTTGAATCGGGTGTGACCGATTACCTGGGCGCTTTCGCATGCACGGCAGGATTGGGAGCATCCGAACTTGTAATGAAATATGAAGAAGACAATGATGACTACAAAGCTATTATGGTAAAAATCCTCGCGGACAGGCTGGCAGAAGCATTCGCTGAGTTCCTGCATGAAAAAGTAAGAAAAGAGCTTTGGGGATATTCCTATGATGAAAAATTATCATCCGAAGAACTTTTGAAGGAAAGCTATCAAGGAATAAGGCCGGCGATGGGCTATCCCTCGCTGCCCGACCATAGTGAAAATAAAATTCTGTTCAGCCTTCTGGACGTCAATAGAAAAGCAGGAATTGAGCTTTCGGAAAGCATGATGATGATACCGGCAGCGTCTGTAAGCGGATTGTATTTTGCTAATCCGCAAGCTAAGTATTTTGCCGTGGGTAAAATACTCGAAGGCCAGCTGAAGGATTACAGCATAAGAAAGGGTATGAGTATTCAAGAAACAGAAAAGTGGCTTTCGCCTTATCTGGCGTATTAATATGGATTTTGTTATAAAGGATGGTTTATAGAATATGTTCAAAATAATAGATAAATATAGATTAACTGAAAAGAAATATTTCAGGGTATTGCTTAGCGTGCTTGGCACGATAAGCGTCGGTATAGGCATTTTGGGGATATTTCTTCCCCTGCTGCCTACTACGGTTTTTCTGCTTTTCGCCGCTGCCTGTTACTTGCGCAGTTCCGAAAGGCTTTACAACAGGCTGATGTCCCATAAAATTCTGGGAACTTATATCAGGAATTACAGAGATCACAGAGCCATGCCGGTAAGCGCAAAGGTAGTGACCATAACATTTCTTTGGGTAACAATATTAATATCGGCATTTTTTGCAACAGAAATGATCTGGTTAAGAGTATTACTGTTTTTAATCGCGGCAGGTGTTACTATTCACCTTGTCATGTTGAAGAGTGTTCCTAATGAGAAAACGCAATCAAATTGCTCGTGATTATTGTTTTATCAATTTTAAGGTGATTCATGAAAGCATCCAAAGTATTTCTAAGGGTCTTTTCGGGTATAATCGGCCTTGCCGTAATAGTTATCGGCGGCATGCTGATATACGTTTTCGCGGCTAAACCCGATGCCGGCCCGCCACCGGAAATGAACATAAATGCGGACGAAGAAATGATAGCCCGCGGAAAGTACCTGGCCACGAACGTCAGCCAGTGTATGTCATGCCATTCGGACAGAGATAAATCAAGGTTCGGCGGCCCGGTCATACCCGGCAGCGAGGGTAAAGGCGGAATATTATTCGGCCCCGAAGAAGATTTCCCCGGGCACTTCTATGCGCAGAATATTACACCATATCATCTGGGCGATTGGACCGACGGCGATATTTACCACGCTATGGCTGCGGGAGTAAATAAAAAAGGCACACCGCTTTTCCCGATCATGCCTTACCACAGCTACGGCATAATGGATATGGAAGATGCCAAAGCGGTAATAGCATATATAAGAACTCTTGATAAGATCGAACATCAGGTACCCGAATCCGAAGCTTCATTCCCAATGAATATCATTATGAGAATGATGCCCTCAGCACCACAGCCCATGATCAGGCCCGATCCCTCTGATAAAGTGAAATACGGCGAATACCTTACAACAATTGCCGTATGCGGCGATTGCCATACTCCCAGAGAAAAAGGCCGTCCAGTCCCTGAGCTGGCTTTCTCAGGCGGTAATCCGTTCATTGTTAAAGGAGGCATGGCTTATACTGCCAATATTACTCCCGATGATGAAACCGGCATAGGCACATGGTCGGAAGATTTCTTTGTTGAATATTTCAAAAACTACGACAGGCCTTTTGAAGAAATTGACAAAGTAAAAAAAGGCGAATTCAATACCTCCATGCCCTGGAAAGAATACGCCGGCATGACCGACGAAGACCTCAGAGCTATTTACGCTTACTTAAGGACTGTTAAACCGGTTAAGAACTCAGTTGTGAAGTTTGTCCCCGATAAAAAGGAAGTTGCTCAAAAATAAGCAGAATACAATATATCGCAGGTGCGCCGTTTTCATTTATATACGAAATATTAATAATTTTTAATTAAAATAATAATTAAAAAGGGGTAGTAAATGAATACAATCAAAAAGGAAACAATCAAACAATTTCTTGAATATGAAAACGGCCCCTGCGTTTCACTTTATATGCCTACTCACAGAGCAGGCCAGGAAATCAGGCAGAACTCCATAAGACTAAAAAATCTTATTTCCGATGCTGAAGAAAAGCTTGTAAAACAGGGCCTGAGAGCGCCGGATGCTAAGAAAATACTAAAACCCGCATCCGATCTTATCGACGATGAATTCTTCATTATGCATCAAAATGTTGGCCTTGCAATGTTCTTATCAAAGGATAAGTTCGAGGAATACAGGCTCCCGGTGGATTTCACAGAAAATGTGTTCGTTAATGACAGATTCCATATCAAGCCCCTGATACCATTATTATCAGAAGGTGAAAGATTTTATATTCTCGCGCTCAGCAAGAATGAAGTCAGGCTTTTCCATTGCACAATGAATACCATTACAGAAGTAGAACTTAAAGATGTTCCCACCAGCATGCAGGAGGCTCTCGGATACGAAGAATACCAGAAACACCTCCAGCTACATACGGAAACAGCGCAATTAGGCAGGTTTAACAGACAGGCGGTTTATCATGGCCAGGGAACACCCGAAGAAGACATTAAGAAAGACATCAAGCGTTACTTCCACAGAGTGGCCGACGGGCTGACGAATTATCTTCATAATGAAGATGTGCCGCTGATAATTGCCGCGGTTGATTACCTGCATCCTATTTATAAAGAATCAGCAAATTATACGAATATTCTTAAAAATGGTATAAACGGCAATCCCGAAGAAATGAAACCAAAAGAATTATATGATAGAGCCATTGGAGAAGTAAAGGATTATTATGACAGGAACAGGCAGGAAGCCATTAATGAATATGAACATTTCAGCGGCGCCGGAAATGCCTCGAATGAACTACAGACCATACTCAAAGGCGCGGAATCAGGCAGAGTGAAACAGCTCTTTGTCGAGCTTGAACAATACATTTGGGGTAAATATGATTCATCAAAAAATGTATTCATTACTCACGAAGAAAAAGAAAAAGGCGATGAAGACCTGCTCGATTTAGCAGCTGCCTTCACGATAATGAATAACGGCAGGGTTTTCGCGCTTGTCCGCGATAAAATGCCTGATGATTCGCCGGTTGCTGCCGTTTTCAGGTACTGATATATTCATAAAATAATGGTACTGATATATTCATAAAATAATTATGTATTTGGCCGCCTTTAGAAGGGCGGCCTTTTTATCATGCGGGTTATGTTTAATTCGGATATAAACCGGTATAAAACAACTTTAACATGAAATATATTTAATATTAATAAAAAAAATCGTATATTGTTTGTTTAATGAATTTTGGCTATTGCTGTTCAAATTTTATCAAAATCCGAAATGGCGAGAAACAACGATAACAATAATATAAACCTAAAAGATCCAAAGTATTATTTCAACAGGGAACTGAGCCTGCTTGATTTTAATGAACGCGTGCTCCAAGAAGCAGCCGATAAGAATAATCCTCTCTTAGAAAGGCTTAAATTTGTCATTATTTTAAGTTCAAACCTTGACGAATTCTTTATGATCAGGGTGGCCGGACTTAAAGGGCAGATCTCTGCGGGAGTAGCGGAACTTAGCTATGACGGACAGACTCCGAAACAGCAGATGATAAAGATTCGCCGCAAACTGGAACCAATCTATAAAAAGCAGGAAAAAATTGTTCTGGAAGAAATTTTTCCGGAACTCGAAAAGCACGACATAAAAATACTTGAATACCGCAATCTGGGAAAAGAAGACCAGGCATACCTTAAAGAGTATTTTATGGAAAGGATACTTTCTGTTCTTACTCCTTTGAGCCTGGGCCCTGCCAATCCGTTTCCAAGGCTGATAAACCGCAGCCTTAACGTGGCATTTGTTCTTAAGGACCATTTGAAAAAAGCAGCCGAGCAAAAGGTGGCTTTCGTACAGGTACCGGGTGTATTACCCAGGCTGATAGAACTTAAACGAAAAACCGGCCATCATTTTGTTAGAATTGAACAACTGATAAAAGCATTCGCTGAAATACTGTTCCCCGGCCTTGAGATAGAAACCGCTAATACTTTCCGCGTTACACGAGACGCTGATATTGAAATAGCCGAAGATGAAGCTGAGGACTTATTATTTGAAATTGCAGAGCAGATAAAGCAGAGGCGCTGGGGAAGAGCCGCCGTAAGGCTCGAGGTAAGCTCCCGTATGCCTGATTATCTGGTAAACCTCCTAATGAACTCGCTTGATTTGGAACCCATAGATGTTTACGTTCATAACAGGCCGATTAATCTCCAGGATTTCATGCAATTGACAGGAGTCGAAGCCCGGGAGCTGAAATACATACCTTTTGTGACAAGGTCTCTCCCTGCATTCCAACGCGAGGATATGAACGTATTTGACGCCATAAGCCAGCACGATCATCTTGTTCATCATCCTTTTGATTCTTTCACAAACAGTACTCTGAAATATATTGATGAGGCATCGATAGATCCGGATGTCCTGGCTATTAAGATAACTCTTTACCGTACCGGTATGAACTCACCGATAGTTAAATCTCTTATTCGTGCTGCAGAAAACGGCAAGTTTGTAACTGCTTTTGTAGAGCTAAAAGCACGATTTGATGAGGAAAAGAATATCATTTGGGCTAAAGAACTGGAAAATGCCGGAGTGCATGTTGTTTACGGAGTTATCGGGCTGAAAACACATTGCAAGATAGCTATAGTTGTCCGCAGCGAAAATGAAAGGCTTCGTACTTACCTGCATTTATCTACAGGTAATTACAATCAGGCTACATCCAGGCTTTATACTGATATTGGCTTTTTTACAGCGAATGAAAAATTCGGCAGGGATGCTACGAACCTTTTCAATTTCCTTACGGGCCACTCGTATCCCAAGGACTGGAATCATTTCATAGTCGCTCCGTTAACACTCAGGCAGAGTATCCTGGCAATGATAAAAAGAGAAGCCGAAAAACATACAAAGGATAATCCGGGGCTTATTATAGCGAAAATGAATTCTCTCGCTCACAGAGAAGTAATCCCAGCCTTGTATGAAGCTTCGATGAAAGGAGTTGAAATCAGGCTTTTAGTCAGAGGTATTTCATGCCTTAAGCCGGGTGTGCCCAAAGTGAGCGAAAATATCCGTATTAAAAGCGTTATCGGCAGATTTCTTGAGCATAGCCGGATCTTTTATTTTAAAAACGGCGGAGACGAAGAATACTATTTATCCAGCGCAGACTGGATGTCTCGTAACCTGCATAAAAGGGTAGAGCTGATGTTCCCCGTTATTGAAAAGAACGCCCGGAAAAAAATTAGTGAAATACTTGATATTTACTGGCGGGATAACACAAAGTCCTGGCAGCTCGAGTCTTCAGGCGAATATATTAAACTGACCCCTGCAGAAGGTGAAGAAGCCATAAATGCTCAGGATTATTTCCTGATAAAAACCAAAGAGCAGCGGGAATCGAATATACTGATGGCCTGATATGTCATATCCTCTGAAAATAGCTTTAAGATATATTTTTTCTAAAAGATCGTATAATTTCATTACGGTCATTACATTTATTTCCATTTTAGGGACAGCTATCGGAGTTGCGGTTCTAATTGCCGTTATGTCTATCTTTAATGGCTTCAGAGAGCTTACAGAACAGCAGATAGTCGGGTTTGACCCACATGTTAAAATTAGCTCCGAAAAGCAATTTAGCGCCGCATATATTGATTCTTTGAGATCATTAAGCAACATCAAAGCCATTGAGCCCGTGGAAGAGGTCAGGGCTGTTGCAATGCATGAGAACAATATGCAGGTAATTATCATTAACGCCTTTAAGAGTTCTGATAATCTCTACCTGGAGCCCATAAGGGAAAAATTAGTTGTCGGGAGGATGGATTTAGAATCTGCTGACGGATTGCCAGGAATTGTTCTCGGAGCTATGATAGCGGACAGGATGAGAGCATTACCCGGCGATACAATCACGCTTCTGACGCCGGCTATGATTGAGCGTTCCATCAGGACGTTTTCCATACCTTCCGGAACCCGCTTTAAAGTAACAGGCCTTTTTCAGGCGAATATGAAGGATTACGATCTCAAATACGGCTTTATTTCTTCCGAAAATCAATCGCTTATAAATAGCACAGGCAGTGATGGAAGCCAATTGTATGTGAGGCTGGATAATACCGAAAAAGTTGAAAACTCCTTAACTTCAATCGGTAGTATGGCACAGGCAGGCATAAAAACGGAAACCTGGAAAGATATTAACAAAGAGCTTTATGATATAATGCGGTTTGAGCGAATGGCATCCTTCATTATTCTTAGCATAATCATACTCATCGCGGGTTTTAACGTACTTGCATCCCTTTCGATGACAGTTGCCGAAAAAGTAAAAGATATAGCAGTTCTGAAAGCATTAGGCGGGAATAAAGCTTCCATCAAAAAAATATATACACTCGAAGGCCTGATTATAGGGCTTATAAGCACTACGGCAGGCACAGTTATCGGGCTTGGTTTCTGCTATGGGCAGATAAATTACAAATGGTTCCGGGTAGATTCGGCGCGCTATATAATCGATTCCATCCCCTTGAGTATTAATTACTTTGATGTTGGAATAATTGTAATGTTTTCCATACTGTTAAGCTTTATGACAACAATCTATCCCGCGAGAAGAGCCGCCGGTACAAATATAATTTCAGCTCTTCGTTCCGAATAGTATAAGATTATTTACGTCTGGTACTTTTTTTGTAGATTATCTTAAAATCACCTGCAGACTAATAGTAATATTACTATTGTAAAGTAAATTATATGACAGATAAAAATAACAATTTACGGTTTACGGTTGTATGGATATCGATTGTATCAAACCTCCTTTTATTTGTGCTCAAATACTGGGCGGGCATTCAGAGCGATTCTGTGGCAATGACTGCCGATGCCTGGCACTCATTGTCGGATACCCTGACTTCAATTGTAGTACTACTCGGATTCTACATAGCCGATAAACCGGCCGATTGGAATCATCCCTACGGGCATGGCAGAGCTGAATCAATCGCGTCAATTATTGTAGCGACAGTACTGGCGATAGTCGGCTTTCAGTTTATAGTTGATTCAGTGGAAATGCTATACAGTGGTGAGACAGCCAAATATGGACCATTTGCTGTTATAATATTCTCTGTCAGCGTATTTGTTAAAGAAATTCTGGCACAGATATCAATCAGATTAGGCAAAAAAATCAAATCCGATTCTCTGATCGCTGACGGATGGCACCACAGAAGCGATACAATAGCTTCCGGCCTGATTGTTATTGGCGCTCTTATCGGAAGCAAATATCAGTGGCTCGACCCTCTTTTGGGCTTATTTGTATCGGTGCTTATACTATATGCCACTTTTCAAATATTCAAACAGTCTATAAACGCGGTGCTGGGTACCGAACCAGGCCTGGAATTAATTGAAAAGATCAGAGCTATAGCTAAAGAAGTTAATCCCGCTATCACCGATGTGCATAATTACAAATTGCATGTTTACGGCAGCCATAAAGAAATGAGCCTTGATATAAGGCTGCCCGCCGATATTTCGGTTGAAGACGCGCATTATATAGCCGATGCTCTGGAAATGACTGTCCGCTACAAATTGAGAATAATGCTTTCGGTGCATATTGAACCCGGCCTTCGCTCTGACGACCTTTACCACAGTAACTATATTTAATATTAATGATTGCCGGCAATATATAAAAGAACGCAACGTGTATTAAAATAAATTAATAATGAAAAAATATTAATATGCGGGAGTGGAAATGGGACATAAGGTAAGGCCGGAACAACATCAGGAAACTCAGCCGGGATATGATAAAGACATGATCCCCAGGCCGAGTTATAAAGCCGAAAATTATAAAGGATCAGGAAAACTAAAAGGAAAAAAAGCGCTGATTACGGGGGGAGATAGCGGTATAGGACGGGCTGTGGCAATACTTTTCGCGCGCGAAGGCGCCGATATCGGTATTATGTATTTAGATGAGCACGAAGACGCCGAAGAAACTAAACAATACGTCAGGGCGGAAAACGGCGGAGGGTTTATCGCCATGGATGGAGATGTAGCTGATGACATTTTTTGCAGAAACGCAGTAGATTACTTCATTGAAACATACGGTAAAATTGACATATTGGTAAATAACGCGGGCGTACAGCATCCGCAAAGAAATTTCGAAGATATTTCCCGCACTCAGCTCGAAAGGACTTTCGCAAGCAATATATTCTCACAATTCTATTTGTCACAGGCTGCGCTGCCATATATGGAAAAAGGTTCTGTGATAATTAACACCACTTCAGTTACAGCTTACAGGGGAAGCCCCGGATTGATTGATTATTCCGCTACAAAAGGCGCTATTACATCATTTACAAGATCACTTGCTCTGCACCTCGCTGAAAGAGGCATCCGAGTGAACGGAGTGGCTCCGGGTCCGATTTGGACACCTTTGATACCTGCTTCATTCGATGAAGAATATGTATCACAATTTGGATCGGATCAGCCCCTGGGCAGAGTTGGACAACCGGATGAAGTCGCTCCGGCCTATGTTTACCTGGCAAGCACAGATTCCTCGTATGTTACAGGGCAGGTTATACATCCCAATGGCGGAGAAATAATCAACGGATAGTCATATCAGGCTCTCAAAATGGCGTTTCAAGTCCATTAAGAGTATGAGATAATACTCATTAAGCAGAAATTAAAAAAGCCGGTTTAAAAACCCCGGCTTTTAATATCATTATAATAAAAAAAAATATTATAATCAAAAAAAATGCAAAGTCAACTTCTATTTAAGAATGCAGAAAGATTCCGGCTCATTAATATAAAGCGTAACCGATTCCGACAAAAAGAATTCAAAGTCATTGCCCGTAAGCCCTACAAATCCTGCCTGAATGTCCTGGCCGAGAAGGATCTTGGCATGGTCTTCATCATAAGTAAAGAGCACTCCGCCCTCTTTTATAGTATGGGCTTTAATAATACTACCGGTGACCATGCCTT
The DNA here is from genome assembly GCA_964544155.1 of uncultured Hyphomicrobiales bacterium. GTDB lineage: Bacteria > Bacteroidota > Ignavibacteria > Kapaibacteriales > UBA2268 > CAZJAH01. The sequence goes on from CAZJAH010000003.1 coordinate 125,415, forward strand.
TCAGGTTGTCGAGCTCTGTAAAACTGCTCTGAGGGTAGCGCCTGTAAAGCAAGTTATAAAGATTAGGCGCGAGCGCGAGCTTATAAATTCCGTTAAAACCTGCATTGTCGAGTTTTGTAATGGCAGTAATGATATCATCCATGGCAGTTCCGATCTCTTTCCAGTCTTTCAGCTTAATTGATTGCACACCTTTATGGTTGAAAATTCCGTCTATACCGGCTTCTTTAAGCCCGTAGAACACCATTTGGTCTTCGTATTCGGCACATTCTTCTGCGGCTTCTATCGCGGGATTAAGTACAAGGGGTGAATTCATATCCACATAAGAAGCAATATCCCTGCGCGGCAGGCTGAAATTTTTTGTAATATTTACTAAAGGCAGCGGCGAGGAAGCACTCACAGAAATAGCATCCGATTTTGACTTAATGATCCTGTCGGGGCCGAACATTGCTTTGTGGCCCAGCCCGTAAGGCTTTTCTACCGGTATTAATTTCCTTCCGAATAGCTCTGTTTCCATTGCGCCATGAATTACATTGTCAATTTCTTTCCAAAAATTATTGGGTAGAGGGGTATCTACTCTGTTGAGATAATTATTTGCCATGTTTTCCTCTCTTATTAGGTTAAAGCTGAAAATTAAACGTTGTTAATTTTGACGAAGATTTTGTTTAATATTTTATTTATATTCGCTAAATTATATATATGCTTTAACAGTTAAAAAAGCAATCTAATACAAGAAAAAAAAATAATGGCCATGGTTCATAGCAAAAAGTTAGTACTGAAAAATAATATTAAAGATATCGAAAAGCTTAACGAAACAGTTGAAGCATTTCTGAAGGAAGGAATTATTCCCGAAGAAGATTTTTTTAACATCAATCTGGCTTTGGAAGAAGTATTCACCAATATTTCATCTTACGGATTCAAGGACGGCAGGGAACACATTATTGAGATCAACTTCATCATCGATGAAAAGGGGATCGAAATTACCGTAACTGACGACGGAAGTGAATTTGATCCTCTGGCAGTTCCAGATCCTGATTTAAACACCCCTGCAGAAGAAAGAGAGATCGGAGGCCTGGGTATATATTTAGTGAAAAAACTAATGGACGATGTAAGCTATGAGCATGAAAACGGCCTGAATAAACTTTCTATCATTAAGAAATTTAAGTGAAAAAAATGAAAATCCACGAAAACACTCTGGGCAAATATAAAATCATTAAACCTGAAGGCAGAATAAACGCAGCTAATTATGAGGAATTCAACAGAGCTTTGGATAAAGCTGTCAGCACTGACGAACATATTGTTGTTGAATGCACTGAATTATCCTATATCAGCTCCGCCGGAATGAAATCACTACTGGCATACCTTAAGAAATGTAAAGAAATGGATAAAGAACTTTTATTGGTGAATCTTCAGCCTAAAATTAAAGAAATCTTTGATATAACTGGTTTTACTAACATGTTCAGAATATATTCATCATTGTCAGAAGTTTATGATTTTGATAATTAACAGGTTCTTAATTATCTTTTGAAACTTTTTTAACACTATTTGTGTAATTTTCATTTTAAGTTAATAAAAATAATAGAATTATATGAGTAGTAAAGTTGATTTACATTGTCATTCAATTTATTCCGACCATCCATCGGAATGGTTTTTGCAAAGAATTGGAGCCGGAGAATCCTATTCTGATCCCGATTTCATATATAAAACTTTATTAAAAAGGGGGATGGATTACGTAACCATTACAGATCATAATAAAATTGACGGTGTAATGGCCTTAAAGGAAAAATACCCCGAAAAAGTATTTACCGGAGTAGAGTCAACTACTTATTTTCCCGAAGACCGCTGCAAAATCCATCTGCTTATCTACGGTTTCACTACCGAACAGTTTGAAGAAATCCAACGTTACAGGCAGAATATATATGAACTTAGGGAATACCTGAAAACAAATAACATAGCCGCGGCAGTTGCCCACCTCGCATATTCTGTTAACGGAAAACTCAGGCCCGAACATGTCGAAAAGCTAATGCTGCTTTTCGATGTATTTGAAGTAATTAACGGTAACAGGAGCAAGATCATTAATGATGCCGCGAGTGATATTTTAAAAGCCCTTACACCTGATAAAATAAGCGAGCTGTATTCAAAATACAAAATAGAGCCTTCAGATTATGAACCCTGGAGAAAAGGCATCATAGGCGGTTCTAACGACCACGCAGGAATTTTTCTCGGGAAAAGCTACACTCTGTCAGATTCATCCCTTCTAAGCGGTTTTCTGGATGATTTGAAAAATCGTAAAACAAATGCCAGAGGCAGGCAAAATGATTTTACTTCACTTGCTTTCACTGTTTTCAAAGTAGCCTTTGATTTTTATAAACATAAAGGCAAGAAACTTTCAGGCCTGTTTATCTCGGAATTAACCGAAAATATCTTTGAATCGAAAGAAATCGGCTTTTTCGGAAAAATGAAAATTAAAAGTATCAATACTGCCGCCACTCTCACCGGATCGGACTTTCTTACAATGAAAGGAATCGAACTGTATAAAAATCTTGCCAGTAATTCCGGGCTTACTCATGAAGAAAGATTTCAGCTCGTTTACGATACCATTTCATCGGTTATAGATGAAACCATAAAAGATATCTTTAACAAAATGACCGAAAGCATGGACACTCTCAACCTGGCTGAACTTTTCAGCAGGGTTTCGGCCACATTGCCTGCACTATTTCTTTCAGCTCCTTTTGTGACTACAATGAATCATCTTTACAAAGACAGAGAAATGATCAAAACTCTCAGAAAAAATTTTGATCTGCAATACAATGACAAGCCTAAAAGAGTACTATGGTTTTCCGATACTATAACCGATCTTAACGGAGTATCCGTTACACTGCAAAAGTTGGGCAGATTAGCCTACGCAAGAGGCCATGAAATAACACTTGCCGTTTCCCTTAAGAAAGACGAAGATAAATCCAAACTTCCGCCCAATACAATGTTCCTTCCGGCTGTTGTCGATTTTGACGCTCCATTTTATGATAAATATAATCTGAAGATACCCTCTCTGCTGCAGTCTATCAAAATGATATATGAATATGATCCCGATGAGATCTACCTTTCTACACCAGGATTCGTAGGCCTTACGGGGCTGCTGGCTTCTAAGCTGCTGCATGTGCCGAGCGTGGGTGTATTCCATACGGACTTTAAACTTCAGCTAGACCAAATTGTTGATGATGATTCACTGCATGCCCTCATAGACACATTCGTTTACTGGTTTTACACCACAGTATCAAAAATTGCCGTACAAAGTGATGAGTATATCAATATTCTTGTTAATGATTATCACTTTATCAAAGATGACATTATCAAAGTACGCAAAGGTATAGAGAGCGAAGTTTTCCATCCGGTTGATGGCGCGAGGGGCAGAGTGTTGGCTAAGTACGAACTTGAAGATCTGCCCACTCTCATATTCACCGGCAGGGTATCTAAAGACAAAAATATTGACATACTTATGGAAAGCTATACGGAACTGGCCGGCCGGGGCGTAAAAATAAACTGTCTCATCGTTGGCGACGGCCCTTATCTGGAAGAATTAAAAGAAAAATACGCGGGTTATAAACAGATGATCTTCACAGGCAAAATTCCCTGGGAGCAGCTGCCTGAGCTTTATTCCGCCTCGGATATAATGATATTCCCAAGCACGGCGGATACATTCGGCATGTCTGTACTTGAAGCCCAGGCTTGCGGAGTGCCCTGCCTTGTCTCTGATAAAGGCGGCCCAAAGGATATCATTGTTAAAGGTGAAACCGGATTTGTACTGCATCCTGCCAGGAAAGAAGATTGGGTCAGCGCTATATTGGAATACTGTGAACTAAAGCTCAATAAACCGGTTGAATTCAGTGAATTAAGAGAGAAATGCCGCCATAATGCCCACAGCAGGTTCACATGGGATATGGTATTTGCAGATATACTTGGTAAAGGGCAGAATGCAGGTTCAGCTGATAAAAAGAACGGCGCTTTTATATCATAAATTTCTTATAATGTGCTACATAATCTGTATATTTGTTCATTAATAAAAATAATGAACAAGTTAAGTATTGAAGCGGTTTTTAACATACTTTATTTTTTTAATTTCTGCATATTCTCTTACTTATGCCGATTTCAGGCAGTCAGAAGGTATTATTGACGGATACCGGCTTCAGGCAGGCTTTGGCCGCTCGTTTGTATCGGCAGCCGTCACGACGCTGCCGGGTATTGCCAATTGCTGTCCCTCCTTTGAATCCGGTAGCGGCAGCTTCGGCCTTATCGGGTTATCAGCAGAGAAACCTCTTAACAGAAAATTCAAACTCAATCTAAGCGCAGGATACCGCTCCACTTATCTGGAGCTCCTATCTTACGAACCTGTTTCAGTATCTGTCGGAGGAGAGCTTTTTCCAGGAGAATTTGTCCATGAATTGGAATATACAGGAAAAAGCATCTTATTCGGCCTTAAGGGAGAGTACCTTTTCGGAAGAAGAATAACTGCACTCCTGGGGATTAATGGAACTTTTGCTTATGATAATGAGATATATCAAGCCGAAAGGCTGGTAAATCCGGTTGACAGAGGGGTTTTCATTGATACAAAAACCAGGATCAGAAATGAATTTGAAGGTAGTATTTCTGAATTGAACGGCCTTGCGCTATCAATAAATGCCGGGCTGAGGTATTACTTACCATTAAATGAAAATAGTAATATTTTTCTTATACCGGGAGTGTATTATTCTTATCCGCTTACATCTATATCACCGGATATTGCTCTAAAGCATCATGATATAGGATTTGAACTGGCCATAGGATTTTATGGCAAAGGACATTTTATTGATTCGGAAGAAAGGCAGGCTGAACCCATTATGCAGGAAAAATTTCAGCCTGAAATAAGCTTCTCGGTTTTCTTTTATAAAAACGGGCTGGAACTGACTTCAGCCAGGTTTGAGGTCACCAGGGCCGAAATATCAAAGAAGATATTTTTCCAGGAAAAAATTCCTGATGGATACACGAGAAATTTAGGAGCAGGATATGAGCAAACAGGAAATATTATTGCACATAAATTAACTTATTACAATACTTTTCCGGATAAACAGCTTATACTCATAAACCTAAGCAATCCCAAAAACATCGAATTGACAAAATGGAACGTAAAAATCGGGATCGGAGATAATAACATTCTTAATGTGAGCGGAAGCGGCAGGCTGCCTCCCACTATCGAAAAAGAAATACCCGGCTCACTTGATTTGATTTATGCTGATCTGAACTATACAATAATTCAGGAATTTGACAATCAAAACATAACGGCATCAAAGCGGATTCCTTTGGCAGTCAGGGATTCAGCTTATATCGATGCATATTATTATCCCGTATTGGATTTCTTAAATGCTGATCTCACGGAAGTAAAAAAAGTAATTCAGGGTAAAAAAGACATAGAACTGGCTTTGATTTCCAAAAAAAAAATTGAGGAACAGGAATTATTATCGCAAATCAATATGATTGCCCGCCGGTTGGATAATCCACATATTTTCATTGAAACAGAAAAAAAACATGAATTTGCAGATCCCCCTGTACCCCGGGGATATGAAGGCTTCATAAGGATAATTATTCAAAATTAAACTCTTTGAGTACAAATCTATTTATTTAGCCGGGGATAAATTCTATTTTTATGGTTGGGGTTGAGCGAAATAAATAACGCATACTCTGAATTATAAATATCGGGGGAGATATCCACTTTATCGAAGGATATGTTATCACTGAATTTAATGCTCCTGCTAAATTCATCGCAAAAATAAAAGGAGCGGATATCAGAAAAAAATTCGGAGTGGATATTCTTTCAGTAAAAATTTCATCAGCAACCGTCCAGCAGATTAAGGCAATACCAAAGTCCGGTTACGTCATTAAAAAAGACGGCCACCTGACAATAACGGGTGAGGCCGCTAAATAAAATACTTATAAAGTATTGTTAATTCTTGTTAACTAATTAGAAATTATCATGAAAAAAGACAGATTCAAATTCAAAGGCAGCCAGAGTCATGAACTTGCTGCCGAGTTCGATTATCCGGACGACGGCCCCGATAAATACGCTGTCTTCGCGCACTGCTTCACGTGTAATAAGAACTTCAAATCGATCAATACCATAAGCAAAACACTTACAGACAACGGCTATGGAGTTTTCCGCTTCGATTTCACCGGGCTTGGAGAAAGTGCCGGGGATTTTTCGGAAACAAACTTTAGCACAAATGTCAGGGACCTTCTGGCGGCAGCGGAGTATATGTCAGGAAATTACGGCAGCCCGCAACTTCTCATCGGGCACAGCATGGGCGGAGCCGCCGTGCTGTATGCCGGCAGCAGGATAGAGAGTGTCACAGCTGTTGTCACTATTGGCGCGCCTTATCAGGTTAGCCACCTGGCCGACATTTTGAAAAGCTCTGAAGAGGAAAGCGAAAGAAAAGGCTATTCCAATGTGATTATTGCCGGACAGAAATTCACACTAAAGAAGCACTTTTTTGACGATCTTCGCGGCCACGATATGAACGAACCGATTTCCGGCCTTAGTAAGCCCCTGCTGATCATGCATTCACCCATAGATAAAACGGTCAGTATAAAAGAAGCCGCGAAAATATTTGCCGCCGCAAGACATCCGAAAAGTTTTATTTCACTGGATAAGGCTGATCACCTTATGTCCGGCGAAAAAGACGCCCTCTATACCGGCAAAATAGCTGCGGTCTGGGCCTCGGGATATGTGGATTAGTACATCAAACTTACTTATGGAGCTGCTGCCCTCTGTCTTCAAAAGTTTTATACATAAATAGTGGCGCCGGCGCCTGTTCGCCGCTAAAGCAATGATAATTTAAGAAAACTTAATCTTTCAAACTGTCACTACCGTTTGGCTCCGGCTTCGCGCACTACGGAGGATTGCAGCCTGTAGATTGATCTAAAATTTTGTATTATTAATATTGTTCCGTTAATTTTTCGTATAATTGTGAAATTTTTATTGACACATAGCTTTAGGAAATTATGTCGTTAGGTCAAAAGATAAAGGATTTTTTTCAGAGAAAATCGACGATTGAACAGGCCGGTGGGCCAAAGGCGATTGAAAAACAGGCTAAGATGGGTAAGCTCACTGCCCGCCAAAGAATTGAAGCCATTTTGGATGAAGGCTCTTTTCATGAATACGACCTTTTTGTAGAGCATACAAATAAAGACCTCGGAATGGATAAAAAGCACCTGCCCGGTGACGGTGTTATTACCGGCACTGGTATGGTATCTGGCTATCCTGTATGTATTTACGCACAGGATTTTACCGTGGCCGGCGGCTCCCTTGGGCTTATGCATGCCAGAAAAATCACAAAAATAATGGACCACGCCATAAAACTCGGTATACCGCTTATCGGAATTAACGATTCCGGCGGCGCCAGGATACAGGAAGGCGTTAATTCCCTCGCCGGCTATGGCGAGATATTCTTCCGCAATACCAGAGCTTCAGGAGTGATACCGCAGATATCCGTTATTCTCGGGCCCTGCGCGGGCGGCGCAGTGTATTCACCGGCGCTGACAGATTTCGTATTCGTAGTTGATAATATTTCTAAGATGTTCATTACCGGCCCGGAAGTGATCAAAACAGTACTCGGTGAAGAGATCAGCATGGAAGATCTCGGCGGAGCGCGCGTGCAATCGGAAATTTCCGGTAACGCTCATTTCTTCTCTAAAAACGAGCAGGAATGTTTCTCCCAGATAAAAAAACTGGTTACTTTTATCCCTTGGAATAACCGCAAAAAAGCGGAAAAATTCCCCGTTAAACCGCCAAGGCCGGAATTTAAGATCGAATCAGTTATGCCTAAAGACGCTTCCCAACCCTATGACGTAAGGGATATTATCAAAAGCATTGTGGATAATTCAGATTTCTTTGAAGTTCAGGAATTTTTCGCCCAGAATATAGTAATAGGTTTCGCTCGCATCGAGGGTAATACAGTCGGTATTATCGCGAACCAGCCGCTGGTACTAGCAGGTGTGCTTGATGTCGATTCATCAGACAAAGCAGCGAGGTTTATCAGGTTCTGCGATTCATTCAATATACCGATTTTGACTCTTGTTGACCTTCCGGGATATTTGCCCGGAGTAGACCAGGAGCACGCGGGAGTTATCCGTCACGGCGCTAAGATACTATATGCGTACAGCGAAGCAACGGTACCTAAGATCACATTAACATTAAGAAAAGCTTATGGCGGCGGATATATCGCCATGTGCTCGAGGCACTTGGGTGCGGATTTCGTATTTGCGTGGCCTACTGCCGAAATAGCCGTTATGGGCCCCGAAGGCGCCGCGAATATTATTTTCAAAAAAGAGATCGCAGCAGCGGATAATCCCGAGGAATTCAGAAAGCAAAAAGTTGCCGAATACACCGAAAAATTCGCGAATCCATATGTGGCAGCGGCAGCGGGATTCATCGATGCTGTAATCAGTCCGGAAGAAACCAGGGGGTATATAATCCACGCGCTCAAAATTGCCATTGAAAAGCGCGATATTCTGCCCGAAAAGAAGCACGGCATTCCGCCGTTCTAATGGAAGGATTTTTTTATTAATAACGGAAAAACAGATAATGGATAATAAAGATTATACCATATTGGTAATTGATGATACTAAGTATAATACCAAACTTAACAGGAAGTATATACAAAGAAAGCCTTTTGAAAAAAAAGACCCCTACAAATTGAAAGCTTTCATACCGGGTACCATCAAAGAAATATTTATCGCGAAAGGGGATATAGTCAGCCCCGGTGAGGATATTCTTATTCTTGAAGCCATGAAAATGAAGAATGTCGTAAAATCAGATATTAAGGCTAAAGTCGCTGCAATACATGTAAAAAATGAACAAAAGGTTGCAAAACATGAAATTATTGTCGAATTTGAGAAATGCGAATAGATGAAAGCTGCTTTTGTAACTTATTATAAGAAAGATAATCTTAGGGATCATCATTCCAGGCTTTACAGAATATTTACTGTTCTGAAAGATTTAGGTTTTGAAGTGGAATTTATTGATGATCTCAGATCGATTAAGCATGTCTTCCTTAAGCCATTAACTATATACTACAAAAAGATTAAGTCACAAAATTATCATGTTATGAGGGAAACATTGTTTGCCAAAAGCATGGGCTCAATTATTAATAAGAAATTGAAATGCATCAATCCGGACATAATAGTCACGCCGGGCAGCCTGGAAGCTTCATATATTGAAACAGATAAACCTGTAATAATTTGGACAGACGCAATTTTCTCAGGGCTGCTCGATTATTACGATTCTTACAAAAATTTGCCCCCCCGCAATATTCGTTACGGTCATATTTTAGAAGAAAGGGGTTTAAATAACGCTTCTTTAATAGTTGTACCTTCGAATTGGGCACGGAATATAGCTATCAGAGATAATAAAATCCCAAAAGAAAAAATTCATGTTATTGAATTCGGGCCGGGATTACAGACCGAACTAAAAAGGGATGAGATATTTAAACTTATATCTGATAAGGATTATTCAAAATTGAAAGTACTGTTTACCGGCACAGACTGGTATAGAAAAGGCTGTGATTTAACCTATCACGCGATAAAACAGCTCAACTCGGAAGGCATAAATACTGAATTTATAATTGCCGGTATGGATGATAAAAAAATTCCCTACAAAGACAATTTTATCAAATGCACAGGATTTTTAAGGAAAAGTGATCCCGATGAAAAGAAAAAACTTATTAAGCTCTTTCTTAACGCTCACTTTTTTGTTATGCCATCCAGAGCTGAAGCTTTCGGAATTTCTTTCATCGAGGCAAATTCCTTCGGCCTGCCGGTAATAGGAGCAAAATCAGGTGGGATGACAACTCTTATCAAAGATGGAATTAACGGGTTTACAATTAATCCCGAAAATGGGATAAATGAAATAAAAGCAATTTTAAAAAAATATTACCATAATAGGCAAGACTACATTGAACTTTCTATAGGTTCTTATGATGAATTCAGCAACAGGCTCAACTGGCAAACAGCAGGTGAACGGTTCTATAATCTTATGAAAGAAAAAAATATTATTTAACAAGTAAATAAAAATCATTCGTAAAATCAGGCTGAATTTTCTTTATATTAACCTGCAATGTGATTTATTATTATTGTCAAACATTTTACTGATATTAATTAAAGATGCTTCTCCTATTCCGGGGAAGCTTTTTTTGAGTTTAATAAAGGAAATTTCTAACCTGTCAGAATTATTCTTATTTTTGTTTAAATATATTAATTCATATAAGCGGATAGATAATGATACAGGCGATAAGGGGAACAAAAGATATTCTACCCGATGACAGCGCGGCGCTTCAATACCTTGAAGAGAAATTAAGGCAGGTTTCAGCGAGATTCGGCTACCGCGAAATGCGCACTCCTATATTCGAAAAAACCGAAGTTTTCTCCAGAAGTATAGGAGAAAATACCGACATAGTGAATAAAGAAATGTACACTTTCGAAGACCGCGGCGGAGATTCCATAACGCTCAGGCCTGAGAATACGGCTTCGATAGTAAGAGCAGTGGCGCAAAATTCACTGCTCCATGATGTATCCGTACTCAGGCTGTGGTATTACGGGCCGTTTTTCAGGTATGAAAGGCCCCAGAAAGGCAGAATGAGGCAGTTTCACCAGTACGGAGCTGAGTGTTTGGGTTCGCCTAATCCGGAAAGTGATTTCGAGATAATTACACTCGCCGACAGAGTGATCAAAGAACTTGGCATAAAAGATTACAGGCTGCTTATCAATACTCTTGGAAATGAAGCTTCAAGATCGGCTTACAGAAACAGCCTGGCAGATTATTTAAAGGAAAATATTGATAAACTTTCTGAAGAAAGCCGCAGACGTGTTGAAACAAATCCTCTGAGAGTGCTTGATTCCAAAGATAAAGAAGATAAATCAGTTATCGCGGATGCACCTGTTATTACCGACAGCCTTGATGAAGAAAGTTCGGAGCATTATAATAAAGTAATCGCGCTTTTGGATTCAGCCGGAGTCCGATACACACAGGAAGCAAAGCTCGTACGCGGCCTTGATTATTACAGCCATACAGTATTCGAATTTCAGCACGACGCCCTGGGCGCGCAGGATGCCTTCGGCGGCGGCGGCAGGTATAATAAGCTCTTCGAGCAGCTCGGCGCTAAGCCTGCTCCCTCGATAGGATTCGCGATGGGCGTAGAAAGGCTGTTGATCATACTCGAAGCAGAGAAACTTCTGCCGGAAATGGAATTTCCTGCAGATGTTTATATAGTTACGGCAAAACCGGAATACTTTGATCTCGCGGCCCGGGCCTCAGCTATCCTTAGGGAAAAAGGCATTAAAGTGGTCTATGACCTGCAAAGGCGTTCAATGAAAGCGCAGTTCAAGGAAGCCAATAAACTGAATGTTAAAACCTCCGTCATAATTGGAGATCATGAATATGCCAATAATTCCGTTTCTGTAAAGAATATGGAAAGCGGCGAACAGAAAGTGATTGCTTTAAGTGAATTAAAGGATAATATAATAGATTAATGCCTTTTCAGATACCAAAATTATTCAGGCTGGCAGCCGGCGGCCCCGAAGCCAAAGGCAGGGTAAAGGTTATCCTGTCACTGGTGGCATTTGCCATTACCGTAGGATTTATTCTTTACACTCAGCAGCTTGTAGATGAGCTTATACGCAGGGAGCAGAGCATAGTAAATTTTTACGCTAAAATATACAGCCATTATTCTAACTTTACTACCGATGTTGATGACCTTGTTTTTTTAATTGATGAGATCACGCCGACACTGACATTCCCCTACATAATGACTTATGAGAACAACGACCCGATCGAACCATTTGAGGACTGGACCCTGAATATTGAAATTGATACATCCATGACTCTCGAAGAGCAGCGCGAGTTCATGAGTGATTACGTGACAAAAATGTCCGGAGATTATGAGCCGATCCTGGTTAAAGACCAGGAGGGGGAAGTAATCCATAAAATATTCTATACACATTCCGCACTCATCGACAAATTAAGCATGTTTCCCTTTGTAGCGATAATTACCATTACTGCATTTGTAATGGTCGGCTATTTTGCCTTTAGCAGTATTAGGCGAAGCGAGGAATCCAGAGTATGGGTCGGCATGGCTAAAGAAGCCGCCCACCAGCTTGGTACTCCTCTTTCCAGCCTGCTGGCATGGATGGAAATAATCCGCCACGGCAAGCAAGAACCCGAACTTATAGAGCAGACAGTCAGCGAGATGGAGAACGATATTAACAGGCTTAATACCATAGCTACCCGTTTTTCGAAAATAGGCTCTACACCTGAAAAAAAAGATGTCAATATCTCGGTACTGCTTGAAAATACCTGTAATTACTTCGAAAAAAGAATGCCCCATCTCGGTAAAAAGATTGAAATAATAAAAGAACTTCAACCCAATGTGGATGCTAAAATTAACGAAGAACTTTTTGCATGGGTAATTGAGAACCTCTTAAAAAATGCCGCCGAAGCGATTGAAGATAAAATAGGAGAAGTACATGTTAATGTACGGAAGCTGACATCAGGAAAAGTCATCATTAACATTAAAGACAGCGGTAAAGGTATGACACAGCAAATGCGTAAGAGAGTCTTCTATCCGGGATTTACTACAAAGCGCCGAGGCTGGGGGCTGGGGCTTAGTTTATCCAAAAGAATAGTTGAGGAATACCATGAAGGAAGGATTTTCATTAAAGATACTGCTCCCGGCAAGGGTACCTCTTTCCAGATCGAACTGGCTGATCCCAACAGCAAATAGTTCTTATCCGGGATATTTTTTTTTGAAAATTTAGAAGTTGGATTCATCACGCCAGCGCTCTATTTTCCAGTCAGCGTCCGGATATTGGCGCCGGAGTATCATGTTAGCCCTGCCGTTTACCTGTACAACATCGTTGGGATTGAACCTCACGGTCAGGATGAACTGCCTGGATATTTCCCGAATATTGGTATCAACTTCGGCTATGGCAAAATTATTCCAGACAAGGTCTATATTCTGCGTAGCACCGAACATCCTCGAAGTTGCCAAAACATCTTCCTGCCGACCCCAGGATTTATCAATCCCTTCTTCGTAATCAGTATAAATAAAATTAAAGTCGTCAGCAAGAAGCCGGCCGTATATAAGTGTATCCTTGAATAAATAAGCATAGCGGAAATTTTGAAACAATCCCTCAACCGTGGATTGATCCCCCAAAAGCTGAGATCCGGGGGCATCTTTGTTTTCCGCCGGTGCAAAGGGATTCGTGCAACCTGCGGCCATTATCATAAATAAGAATATATAAAGTAAAGCTTTCATCATTAAGCTTAACGTATTATAAGAATTTATTGTGCAACAACAGCGGGAATACTGACTGATACGTTGACACTGTTGTTATTTGTCGCTATCGCAAAATCACCGCCGTAAAGCCTTGTTATCAGCTTAACTATCGCCAGGCCTAGTCCGGAACCCTGCTGTTCATCTTTGCTTCTGCCGAATTGGATGAAAGCTCCGACCTCCTTATTATCAGGGCCTGATTTCATTTTATTAATATTTTGTATTTCGATTTCATACTTGCTGCCATTATATAGAGTACTGACTTTGATTAAGCTGTTATCAGGTGAAAACTTAATCGCGTTATTCAGCAATTCTTCAAGCATTTTATTGAAATGTTCATTTTTCATATTAATCTGAATGGCAGAAGAATCACAGTCCAGTGAAAGCTGTCTGTCATGATTATCGAGCAAACGTCGGGTAATTAAGGAAACGTTTTCGCCCGGATTGAAAATGACTTCTTCTGTTTTCCATGAATCCGAAGAGGTTATTTCCAAAAGATTCGCATAAAGCAGGTAATTAACGATCAGCCTGTTCAGTCTGAGGCCTGAATCATAAATGTTATCGATCATGATTTCAGCTTCATCAGGATCCATTTCACGGAAGTCCATCTTCAAAAGCTGCGAAAACCCGAGAATACCGTTCAAAGGCGTTCTCAGCTCATGTGGAAGTGATAAAGCCAGGTTTTCCCTTAGCTTATTGAGCTTTTTTTCAGCGTGTGATTTGTTTATCTTTTCCTTAATGAGCCTGGTTTCAACTGCTTCAAGTAGTTCCTTATTCTTATAGGGCTTAGTCAGGTAATCATCGGCGCCGAGGTTCATACCCGCCCTTTGATCCTGTTTTTCGGCTTTAGCGCTAAGAAAAATAAACGGGATGTAAAAGGTTTCAGGATCTTTTCTGAGCTGCAATAATACATCATATCCGCTTAGTTCCGGCATCATTATATCGCAGATAATTATATCCGGTTTGTAAGCTTTGGCGGCTTCAATACCTGATCTTCCGTTTTCTGCTTTGAGTACTTTGTAATTCTCGATTTCAAGGATTTCCGAAATGTTCTCCAGAACGTTCTTCTCATCTTCAATAACCAGTACAACAGGCATAATGTTCTCCCTTAATGTCAGATATATTATAATATATCAAGATAACTATTATTATTTTTATAGCTTATGCTATTAGTTAAAACTGAAATTACTAACTGATCAATTATAATAGAACGCTTTAAGATAGCTCCAGGTCCTGATATTTTCGTCGGATTCAGTTTCAAAATCTCTCCATCTGATAATTGCCCATTTGCCGCTGGTGCTTTTAGCAATGGTCAGCCTTATGCTTCCTCTGAACTCTTCGGTCAAACCATCCTGCCCGTGAGGCACTTGTAATATGTATGGGGAAGTATATACTACCGAATCAGGCATAACCAGTTCGGTTTCTCTTTGTGTCAGGGTAAAGCTGATGATATCCTCTAAATTCAATGAAGAAACCAAATAATTGAAATATTGCCTCTCGCTATTAAAATCCCAATCCGTGAAAATTTCAGGAAAAAGTGCCAAACCTTCGGCAGAAGGTATGAATTGATAATCGGCCGGAAAACCGGATTCCTTTATAGCAAGGCATGAGGTATAATTTTCAGGATTATTCTCTATGATGGCGCTGCTTAGGTTTTCTATCACAATTTCCGGCGATATGGGCGGAATAAAACCGGAGCGGCCGGTATCAGGGTCCTCCGGATCTCTTGTAGTAAAAAGCTCGCATGAGTTTAATACCATCACAACAAATAAAAAAAAGCCTGCTTTTTTCATATAATTTGGCTAAATGATGATTCTGCCTTCTAAAGCTCTTGATAATGTTGCTTCATCGGAAAACTCCAGAGCCGACCCCATTGGAATTCCGCTTGCTATCCTGGTGACTTTTATTTCAAAAGGCTTAAGCATTTTAGCAAGGTACTGGGTAGTTACTTCGCCTTCAACGCTTGGATTAAGAGCCAGTATAATTTCTTCAATTCCCTGCACTCTCGCCATAAGTTCCTTGATCTTAAGCTCTTCAGGTCCTATGCCATCCAGCGGGTTCAAAACTCCGTGTAGCACATGGTAAAGCCCAAAGTACTCGTTAGTTTTCTCGATAGCAACAATGTCATTAGGTTCTTCAACTACCAGGATCAGCGTTCTATTGCGCTTTTCAGATTTGCACAATGGGCACGGATCCTGCTCGGTATAATTAAAACATACACTGCAAAAGCTGACATTCTCTTTAAGGCTGACTAAAGAATCAGCGAATTTCTGCACATGCTCCTTTGGCTGCTTAAGCAGATAGAAAGTAAGCCTCTGCGCCGTTTTTCTCCCTATGGAAGGCAGCGACGAAAACTGCTCCACCACTCTTTCAATAGCTTCTGATGTATATACCATTATAGATTACATATTCAGATTAAGTCCGGGAATGTTCGGCATCATGCCTGTTATCTTGTTCATTTCCTGAGCAACCATTTCGTCAGCTTCCTTCGAAGCTTTATTAACGGCTGCCACAATGAGGTCTTCCAGCATTTCCGGATCATCGGGATTGATGAGCTCTTTGCTGATCTTGATGGACCTAAGCTCGTGGCCTCCGGTCATGGTAACGGTAACCATGCCTCCGCCTGAGTCAGCAGTGACTTCTCTATTAGTAACTTCATTTTTAATCTTCTCTGCTTCCTGCTGCATTTGCTGCACTTTCTGCATCATATCCTGCATATTGAATTTCATTGATTTTCCTTTGCTATTTATCTCAATTTTAACTTATATTAAACGTTGTAAGATAACAAATCCGCTGATATAAAGAAAGGATTAGCGCGATTAGTTATCAATTCATTAAATTGAGAAAAGTATCAGATCCCGTTTTATTATAATTCGAAGAGGTTTATATGAGTTTATTCGGCAGGATAGCTGATATTTTCAAGGCCAATGTAAACGATGCTTTAGACAGGGCGGAAGACCCTGAAAAAATGCTAAAGCAGATGGTCATTGAAATGGAAGAATCAGTAAATAAAGCTACACTATCAGTAGCTCAGGCCATTGCTAACGAAAAATCACTACTCCGAAAAATTGAGAAAGCACGCAAAGACCGTGATGAATGGGAGCAAAAAGCCGGCCAGGCTTTGCAGGCTAACAGAGAGGACCTGGCTCGAGCAGCCCTTGAGAAAAAAGCCGCGGCTGACAGAAACATGAGCGATTTGCAGCCCGTTTACGAACAAGCTAAGGTTACTTCAAGCAAATTAAGGCAGCAGCTCGATCAGCTTAAAACTAAACTCGAAGAAGCGCGAAGCCGCCAAAGCACGCTTATCGCCAGATCACAGGCCGCCAAGGCACAGAAACAGCTTTCGCAGTCTGTTAGCGGTGTCGGTTCGGATGCTTTCAGTAAATTTGAAAAAATGGAAACTAAAGTCGAGAAAATGGAATCCGAAGCAGAAGCTTTTGAGCAGCTTGCAGGTGAAAGTACCAGCCTTGATGATGAATTCAGACAGCTCGAAAAAGGCGGCGGGGTCGATGATGACCTTGCTAAACTGAAAGCGAAAATGGGTATGCTGCCCGGCAGCGAAAGTGAATCTAAATAATGTCAGAATAAATCGCGGAGATTTTCATGATTGATAATAAAACTTTACAGAAAAATGTGGAGGGCTCTATCGAAACACCACAGGAATTGATCGACAGAACGATCGCCTCGGTTGAAGATATTTTAAAGAAAAAATTCCCCGAATATCTCGCTTTTGATAATTTTACATTTGTGATCCAGAGGGGTTCAACTCAGGTAATGATCATCGTAAGGCCTTTTACGGAAAATGAAACGGTTGTTGAATGTACGGCAAATGTTGTCTATGGCGCTACAATCGACGAAAAGCTGCTTAAATTCCTTATGCGCAAGAATGCCGAGCTGCATTTCGGCTCATTCGGACTGCTTTTTGATAACACTATCAGCTTCAATCACTCTCTCGCGGGGACAAACCTGGATGAGAACGAACTGATCACAGCGCTTAACGCCGTTGCCATTATTGCCGACCACTACGATGATGAGATCGTCAGCATGGCTGGAGGGAAAAGAGCACAGGATGTTACTACCGACCTTGAAGTTGAATAGTTATTTATCCGCTCTTATACGTATTGATCTGTTAAGAAATCTTCCCTGAGGTGTTGCTTCAGGGAATTTTTCTATATTGATATCTGTTTTAATAGTAAACTTATTGCCGGCTATCTGTTCGATATACTGCTTAGTATTGCCGGCTCTTTCTCTTTCGAGCTGTATGTTTCTTTCTGCGCTGCCGAGAGCGTCGGCACTGCCAAGTATTTGAATTGTCGAGCCTCCCGGCAGCTTGTCAGCGAGTTGGCGGAGCAGGTCTTGATTTTCAGGCGATAATTCGCTGCTGTTATAATCAAATCTCAAAATAGCTTCGAAATTCTTAAGATTAAGGTCCACAACATATTGGGGAAGATCGTCGAGATTAATGCTCACGTTATTCAGCTTTGAAATATCAGCGGCTCTCAAACTGACCGAAATATCTATAATTTCGCTTGTATCGGCTATCCTTTTTACAAAAGGCAAAGAATAAACGCCCGGTACCGAGAGTTCAAGAATTTCATCGCTGAGATTATGGCTCAATTCTATCTCGCTGCCGGCAGGCAGATTAGCGAAATCAGTTTCGCAGGATATATTACCCTTAACTTCGGCGTAATTCTGAATGTCAACATATTCCTGCATCGGGGCGTTGATGAGTACAATCCCCACCCTTTGATTTTCTTCAATACCTTCAACAAAATCCTGGTTGCTTGGGTATCTGGGGGATATTCTGTAATCATAAAGTACCCTCTCATCGCTTATACCGTAAGGCTTTAATTTTTCTGATACCGCGGCCGCCCTGGCTTTTGATAAGCTCAAACCTTCAGGCTCATTTTCAGGGCCTGATGTCGATGATTCTAGGCGGACTTTTGCTGCCGGGTTCTTAGCAAGAATATCTGCTATAACCGGGATGATATATTGATGCTTAAGCACCGGATTGCCTGTGTACGGATCATAATCTTCCGGCAAATCATATTTATAGAAATCCGGTATATTAGAGGAACCTTTTGAAAAAAATACGGCATTGACCAGGGGCTGAGTAGCCAGCAGCTCATTGCCGGTTTCTATAATTCCGTCTGTATCTGTTACTTTAAGTTCAACTTCAGGGTCGGGAATATCTGCAACTACAGGTTCCGGGACAGGTTCAGGCTCTGGAGCAGGTTCGGGTTCAATAAATATCGGTTTATCTTCTCCCGTAATATTAATTCCGTAACTTATGCCAAGGCTCACTCTGTAAGAGTGAGGTTTAAATACAAAATCAGCAACATTATTGAAAAAATGGTCGTAATATACCGACTGCTTCAGATAAAGCCCTGTTCCTATCTTTAGATTATTTTCTATTCCCAATGTATAGCCGCTGATCAAATCGTTATTCATTTGGATTTCACCGTTTGATAGTTCAATTTCTTTGTACTTTTTATTGTTATTATCAACAAAATATGCACCCGAAGGTGATATCATTTGTTCATCCTGCACAAAATCAAACACTATGGGTGAACTCAATTTGATGCCACCATGTAACCTTAGAGGCTCATCGCCCGATATTGAAAATAAGTCGAAGTAAATACCCGGGGTAAAATCGAGCTGAGTAAGAGTGAAGTTTATCCTGTTGTCGGAATTAACATTGACTACCTCGCCGGTATTCAGATCTCTGGAGGTTCCTTTCATTCTGTCCTTTATTTCACCGCTTCTGTCTGTATAAGCAATTGCTAAAGAAACCGCAAAGAAATCAGTAAAATAAACTTCAACGCCGCCTTCAACATAAGGCCCGCTTCCGCCGCCGCCGGTAAAACGGCTATCACAGTCAATCAGGCCCGGAAATCTCTTAAAGTCGGAATTATAATTAGTAAATGTATATCCGCCCTGCAATTTAAGTGAAATCAATCCGCTTCTAAAATCATTAGAAAGTAAGCTTAGGTTCGCAAAAAACAAAAAAATAAAAGAAAAAAAAATTTTTTCCATTGATTGACCGGAAATTAGATGATATATTTACAGCTAATTTATGAAAAATAATTTACCCGAAAAAATAAATTTTAATGATAATAAAAAAAAATAAGGATATCCCGGAGGATTATCTTAAAGATGCATCAAATTACCGGGGAAATGCCGATGCGCTTTATATTCCTGAATCAGTAGATGAGCTGAAAAACTGCTTGAAATCGCTCTACAATGAAGAAGTACCCATAACGCTCGCGGGCGCCGGAACGGGTCTGACAGGAGGGCGGGTCCCTGCCGGCGGCGCGCTTATTTCTACTGAAAAGCTCAATAAGTTCAAACTCAGTAATGATGGCAGGACAATCATCTCACAGCCGGGAGTTTTATTAAATGATATTGAGAGCTTTCTGAATGAAAAAGGCTTGTTTTATCCGCCTGACCCGACAGAAACCAATAGCTCCATTGGCGGCAATATTGCCACTAACGCCTCAGGTTCTAAAACATTTAAATACGGCCCAACAAGAGATTATGTACTGGCAATTAACGCGGTTCTGCCTGACGGCGACGAGATTAATCTGAGAAGGGGGGAAGTATTCGCCAATGGATTTAAGCTTAATTTGGCGACAAAATCAGGCAGGAATATATACCTGAGGTTGCCTGAATTAGTCATGCCCGAAGTTAAACACGCGGCTGGATATTATATAAAAGAGGATATGGACGCCATCGATCTGCTGATAGGCCAGGAAGGCACCCTGTGTGTTATCGCGGAGGCTGAACTTAGATTATTGCCGAAGCCGAAAGCCCTTATGGGGGGTATGGTTTTCTTTAATAATGATATTGATGTTTTTGAATTTGTCAGGGAAATAAAAACAATCTCAATAGCTAATCATGGCAGGCCGGTTGAAGATCTAAGGGATATTAGCGCGAGAGCTGTTGAATTCTATGATTCAAACGCTTTAGATTTTATCAGGGATAAATACCCCCAACTGCCTGATGCAGCTAAGGCCGCTATTTGGTTTCAGCAGGAATATTATACGGGAAATGAAGATCATTTGATGAAAAAGTATTACAGTATAATCCAAAAGCATACCGGGCTTGCCGATAGCACATGGCTGGCCATAGATGATAAAGGAAACAGAGATTTCAGGCAGCTCAGGCATGATATACCGCTACAAATCAATGAGTACCTGAGCCGTAAAGGCCAGACCAAGATCGGTACGGATAATTCAGTACCTGATGAATACTTGATGGCTATGTATAATTTCATTAAAATTGAGCTTCAAAATCTTGGGCTGGAATATGTGATTTTCGGCCATATAGGCAATAGCCACCTGCATGCGAATGTATTTACTTCTGATTACTCGGATACTGAGAAAGCCTGGCGGTTTTATGAAATACTTCTCAACCAGGCGGTCAGGTGGGGAGGAAGTATTTCCGCTGAACACGGCCTCGGCAAATTGAAAAAGAAATACCTTTCAACTCAGTACAGCAATGTTATAATCGAGAAAATGAAACTGATTAAAAAAGCTTTCGATCCGAAAATGCTCTTAGGAAAAGGAACGCTTTTTGACTAAATCATTTAAGCGGAAAACCCAGATTAATCGTGGTAAATTCACCGGGCCTGCTGACAATTTCGAATGAGCCGCCGTAAATATCTGCCAGCCTGCGAACGATGGCAAGCCCCAGGCCGGAGCCCTGCTGTTCATATATTTTTCTGTCGAACTGTATATAAGCCCCAATCTTATTTATTTGCACCTGGTTCATACCCCTGCCATGATCTGTCACAGATATACGAAATTCCCTGTCTTCAATCCCAGTTGAAACATTAACTTTGCCTGTGTCGGAGAATTTAAAAGCGTTGGCTGAGAGTTCTTTCGCAATCTTATTCAGATGATCTTCCTGAATAGGGACTGCTTCTGATCTGATATTTAAATCAAGATCATAAGTACGTTCATTTTCTATAGCTGCTTTTTTAAAAATATGAGTAAAAACATTTAATGGTGAAGCAAATTGGGTTCTTCGGAATTCTTTAAGTTTTTCTTTATCTGCATAAAGAATTTCCAGCTCCGCGTATAAAAGATAGTTCAGGATCAGGTTATGAAGCCTCCTAGCTGATTTGTAAATATTCTCATGTATCTGTTTTATTTCATCAATATCAGAGAGCTCGAAATACTCCATAAGGTATTGAGATGAAGCAATGATCCCGTTAAGCGGTGTTCTCAGTTCATGGGGGATAGAAGTAGCAAGGTTTATCTTAAGCTCTTCGAGTTTTTTCTGGGTTTGCCTGGCAGTAAGTTCTTTTTTCTCGAACCTGGCTTTAATAGCATTAAATAGTTCATCCGGAGTAAAAGGCTTTGTCAGAAAATCATCTGCACCTAATTCCATTCCAAGCCTCTGGTCGGCTTTTTCTGATTTGGCCGTCAGAAATATGAATGGGATTTCCTGCGTAATATCGTGGCTGTGTAATTGCTTTATTACTCCGTAACCGTCTAAGCCGGGCATCATAATATCGCAAATTATCAAATCCGGAATTTCATGGAGAGCCAATTCGATACCGGCCTGGCCGTTCTGAGCCGACAAAGTGGCGTAATCTTCCGATTCGAGCAGTTCGGTGATATTTTCCAGTACCCCGGGCTCATCTTCAATAACTAATATTTTTTTTCTCATTTCTTATTATCGTTGATAAATAATCAAATTCTATTGGAAATTAACGAAAAATTAAATAATTTTAACCTGTAGTAAAAATTATTTTTATAACAATAATAATAAAATGGGACAAATATTAAAAGAATCTTTTTTAAAAGCCAAAAAAATTGGCGGAGTTAGAGCGCAGATGAAATTAACTGTATTGACGGGAATGGCCTTGCCAAGAGCAGAACAGGCCGATGATGATGAATTAACAGTAAAAAAATTTCATAATGCCTTAAAATTAATTGAAAAAGAACTGAAATAGGCATAAAACATCTCTTTATCTGTATATGGGCTGACTCTGTTTTTCAATCTTCAGATCACTAAGCTGCGAGGATTTGATCCCAAACCTCAGATGAAATCCTCTTGATAGCCCGGTGGGAACCCAGCTTAAAGAAAAATCCCAGCAGTGCATTTCTCTTGTCAGAATTATTTGAGGTGTCTGAAGATTTTTGTTTATCAGGTCATATCTTGCGTTAGTCCTAACCCGCCAGTACTCAGCAATGGTAAAATTAAGCGATGCGCTTATATTAAGCTGCCGGGTTATTCTGTTACTGAACGGAGAATTGTACCTGAAGATCATGTCAAGATTTATGCTCCAGGGCAGGTTGATTGGGGCATGGCCAGGAGTAGAATCCCCAAAAATATCCTTTCTTTCTTTGTGCTCATCACGGCTTTGGGTAAACCTTTGCCCCAATGATACATCAAGTGTATCTTCATCGCGCTCTTCACGGCCGAATCCCGGTTCATAATCTACTCCTTGCGATGAAAATGAAGTACCAAACCTGAGGCTGAGAGAGGTTAACCGGGCGACACCTTTTCCTTCACTGATCAGGAATTCATTGATCTTTCTCATACTTCCGTCAACTTCAGCTTCATCATACAAAGTAAATGAAGCATTACCGTCAAAATTTACGAATTCAATCGCAGGGGTTCGGAATCCCATGGAAATATCGCTGAATTTGAGCGAATCGGCTGCGAAGTTATAATTGCCCGCAAAGTTTAGTCTGAGCAGTTCGAGGTTTTTATCCGGAATTGTATCTCCCTGTGATACCTTTACCTCAAAACTGTGCAGGTCGCGGTATGAAATAGACTGCGCGACATTCCGTGACGCTATACCGCCCCCGTCACGGTCGTAATACGAATACTGCACCGTTCTGTCTGCCACCGGATCGTAATAATCACCGTAAAACTGCTCTGAAAGATCAGGAGCAAAGCTGTAACCGAAGGTCGGATTATATGTATGCCTGAATGCTTTAGCACCGAACCAGGATGGTTTTATTAAAAAAAGCAAGGGCTGCCTGTCATCGATTACGCCGAATAATTTGGTCGATATGTTTAAACCGAGGCTGTAATCATATTCCGTAAAAAACCCGTTAGTATAACTATCTAAAACTGTGGAATCTTCGGTATCGTATTTTTTTTCAACTTTTCTGAAATAGTTGTTTGCCCTGAAATTAACAGAAGGCGATACGGTAAAATACCCTAATTTAGGAGAAATTGATAATGATGGTGAATGTGAGATCAGCTTGCTGTCGTTAAAAACATAATTCGTATCGATAATACTGGTATCTCCCTGATCTATAGTGCTTATCTGCCTTGTAGAAGAGCTGCTGTATCTCGCCGATACTGAATACCTTACATTAATATCGTTTAGCCAGCTTTTTGAAGGAACAAAGGATAATCCCTTTAGCGGGTAAAAATTCTGGAGAGAGTAGTTTATCGGAATGCTTTGATTGTAGTCACCCGTGATTATATTATCATTTCTCTGGTACGAGACAGAGCCTACAGCGCCATTATCGAAATTCTTAGTATAAGCGGCATTGGAAGTTACGTTCTGTGTGATCCTCTGATTGAGGTTTGTGCTGGTATTTCTGAATTTATTGGAAGAGGCAAAATTCAGGTTTACGTTAAATTTTTCATAAGGATTAATTGTTTGGTTATGATACAGCCTGAATTGCCAGTTTGTCGTGTACTCATCATCAGGGTTGAATCTGGTTTTGCCGTATTCAATTGTGCCGTTGCCGTTCATTATATTGGTAATATTCCATCTGGTGGTGTTTTTAATCATATAACCGCCCTTAGAATAAATATCAGCAGTTAGTTGAGTATCCCAATAATCGGACGCTGCCCAGTAAAATCCGAAATTCTCGAAAACAACGCCTCTATTGCCCGAAACAAAAAAGTTGGGAATTATCAGCCCTGACTGCCTGCCTCCCTTGCTTGGGAAGAAAAGCCCGAATGGTATTATGAAAACAGGCATATCTTCGACATACAAAATAATAGGATCGAGAAACACCCTGTCTTCTGCTATAACTTTCATTTCCGGCGAACCAAAATGATAATGTGGATGGGGAGCATCGCAGGTTGTATAAGCGCCTTCACTCACAAAAAGTACTTCATCGCTCACCCTTTTTATTTTTTGGCCAAAGTAATAGCCCTCGCTCATTTGTGTTTCGCCAAGATTGATCACACCTTTTTTAGATCTGAAATTAAATCTTATCTTTTCACCGACAAATTCTTCACCGGCCTCGGTAAACCTCGGGAAACCGACCAGCCGGCCTGCAGTATCCTGTACTCCTCCTGCTCTGAGAATGGATTCATCAAAATATAGTTCAATTACTTCGGCTTCCAGCTTTCTATCCTGATAATTCATTTCGGCATTGCCCCGCAGCCTGAGCTTCTTAGATTTCAGGTCGAAAACCACGCTGTCCTTAGCGAAATAAACAACAGTGGTATCAAGGCCGCCCCGGTTTTCATCGGCGGGCAGAGGCCTTGCTACAGTATCACCGCGCTCTTCAGGAGCTTCGGGGATAAATATCCTGTTTGTATCCGAGGCGCTGCCGCCCATAGTCCTTTTCCTGACTTCCTGCGCATTCAGGCCGTATTGCGATAAAAACAGCATAAAAACAAGGATGATATTTAAAACATAAGGTATCAGTTATCCGCGCCCCTGATTATTTTAAAATTGGACGGAATCTCGAAAGAATAAGGCTTCTCGGGCTTTTGATCCAGGGTGTATTGTTTGATGTTAATTACAATTTCCATATTCTCAATCGGAGAATTGATGGCAATTTTATAAGGCAGTTCATAATCGCCGGCCTTTTTGAAATTCCTGTAAAATATATTTACTACCAGCTCATTGGCGCTATTCTTCGCCTGATATTGCGTAAATCTCTTTTCGCGGTCTATAATTATAAATTCCGCGTTTATTCCTTCATTTACTCTCTTAAAAAGGGAACTGCCGTCATCAAGAGTTTCCACAAGGATAAAACCTTTCATTTCTCCGGGAATCTTATTGATCAAAATATCAGATAATAAGCTGAAATCAATTTCCATGCCTGTTAACTGCTTTATTCTTGAGTAATCAGGCCGTCCCTTGTATGCCTCGGATTTGAGCGTGTTAAGAATAAGAAATTCATCGGTTGTAGCGAATAATTTCGCTATAATAATCCCAAAAGGCCCGAATACCGAGGATGCTAAAGAATCACCCGGGGCCAGGTAAATCCTGGAAGATGCTTTGTTATTAAGGCCTGGAACATTTATACTCAGCTCTGTATCCATTTCCATAAATTCGATCTTGTCACGAAGTTTTAAATTGGGCAGAGCGCTCTCTGACGTTTTTTTAGCGCTGCCGCAACCCGCTATAAACGCGATAACGAATATTACAACCGCCGCCCTGTATGCACTTATCAACATAAATTTTCCGTTTTAATTTTTTTTCTGATTAAGTTTCATGTGTTTTTATGCAGTTCAAAATTAAGAAATAATCATATTAAAATGACGTCGACTCTTAATGAATATAACTTAACCCATCAATAATTTGACGAAATTAAATAAAATATTAAATTGAATAATATATTAATCGCAGGGGTATAAAATGCTTTATGTAACCCGAACAATGAAATTTTCAGCTTCTCACAGATTATTTAATCCTGAATTCAGCGAAGAGAAGAACGAAGATATATTTGATAAATGTAATAATTATCACGGGCACGGCCATAACTATCAGCTTGAAGTAACCGTTGCAGGCAGGCCTGACCCGGAAACCGGATATGTGATCGATCTTAAGAAGCTGAAAGGAATAATCAGAGAAAATGTTATCGATAAAGTCGACCACAAACATCTCAATTTTGATGTTGATTTTTTATTCGGTGTAATACCGACTGTAGAAAACTTAGCTGTTATTTTCTGGAATATCCTGAAAGATAAGATAAGCGGCGGCAAACTTTATAAAATTAAACTCTATGAATCTGATACCAGTTTCGTGGAGTATTACGGTGAAGCTGTCGATATTAAATACTTTGAACAATTAAGGGAAAAGAATCTAAATGTCTGAAGAATTACTGCCAGCTAATAGAAATTCAGGTTCGGATATTGATAAAATTAATGATCTGAGCGATGATGAGCTTGATGAGGAATTTGGCGATGCAGTCAATGGATTTCCCGAATTTAACCAATTTGGGAAAAAGCTCTTCGACGCGAACGGTAATTTAAACTTAAGCGAAGAAGAAAGAAAAGATATGATCTATAAGCTTGCTGGAAAGTTCACCGAAATAATGGAAATACTGAGAATTTCCCGGAACGATCCTAACAGCACCCATACTCCCATGCGGATAGCCAGGATGTATGTTAATGAACTATTTTCGGGCAGGTTCACGGAACCACCGAGGCCGACTGTTTTCCCCAACCGGAAAAACGTTAACAACCTGATCATTAGCCATGGTATAAGGATCATGTCTGTTTGCTCGCATCACTGGCAGCCAATTTCGGGTAATTGCGTAATCGGCTATATTCCGGGTGATTATGTTATTGGCCTGTCAAAATTGACCAGAGTAGTGGAATGGTTCTCACATCGCGGCCAGATACAGGAAGAACTCGGTGAACAAATTGCCGATTATCTTGAAAAGCTGCTTAAACCAAAGGCTTTGGGTGTGGTTATCAGGGCTAAGCATTACTGTATGATAGCCAGGGGAGTCCGCAGCAATGAAAATGATTCAATCATGACAACTTCTGTTGTCAGAGGGTATTTAATGGATGACCTCAATCTGCGTAATGAATTTATGTCACTAATTGAAAAATGACCGCGATTTTATATAAGAAATGTCCTTTTAGTAAGCAGCATAGATTATTTTGCCAAAAAAACAGTTAAAAATAGACCAAAAACCGTCAAGCGGCAGAGTGAAAAAGAAAATTCAGCTTCCAACTCTCAAGTTGGAAAGTTCGTTCTGGAAAGAACATCTGCTTGTTGCCGGGGTTGATGAAGCAGGCAGAGGCTGTTTGGCCGGGCCGGTGGTAGCAGGCGCGGTTATCATTAACGACCGCAAACTCGCCCGAGCCGGTATCCGAGACTCAAAAGAGCTTACCCACGAAAGCAGGCTGGAAATATTTGAGGCCATAAAGGAAAAATCATTTGCTTATTCCACTGGAATTGTCGATAATAAAGAAATTGACAGAATAAATATTTTACAGGCAAGCATGAAAGCTATGAGAATGGCAATACACAAGCTCGATCCCCTTCCGGGGCAGCTGCTTATCGACGGTAATTATTTTATTGATTTCGGCATACCATATAGAACAATTATCAAAGGTGATTCCGGCTGCCTTAGTATTGCGGCGGCTTCGATCACGGCTAAAGTTTCCCGCGATTTATGGATGATTGAAAAAGCTCATAAGGAATTTCCTGATTACGGATTTAAGGCTCATAAGGGATATGCAACCAGAATGCATGTAGAAGCTATCCGCCAATATGGAACCTGCAGCCTTCACAGGCTTAGTTTTTTATCAAAATATAATAACGGAGACCGTACTTTATTTGATGATGATACAGAATAATCATTGTACCATTAACAGAATAATCATTGTACCACTAAATAAATCCCCACTATGAAAACACCGGCACAGAAATTTGAGGAATGGTTAATTAGCACCGGCAAGGATAAGGCCGGATTAAAAGAAAGACATATTAAAGACTTACGAAAACTATTTGAGACAAGCGGATTAGTAAGCAGCTGCTTTGAGTATCTACCCCTTGCATGTATTATAATAAATCGAGAGGGCTTTGTTACTGAAATAAATTCAAAGGCCAATGAAGAATTTGGTGATATTTCGAACAGCGATCTTTATGATATCACAGCAAAAGAAGACTTTGAAGAACTATCCTCTATGCTTGAAGAATTGAAGGTCAAAGGTGCCGCTTTTGAAACAGTCCTTAAAATCGGGCCCCATGATTACCACGTCTTAGCTGTTGAAGCGGATAATAAAAATAAAATAAATATTATGGTTCTCTTTAAATTAGATAATACCATAATAACTAAAGCAATTAGGAAAAAAAATGAAAGCGGAGAATCTCCTGCCCTGGAATCACTGATCACTGAAATTGTACAAAGTAAAGCCGCGGAATCCCGGATGCGCAGGGCAGCTGATAATTACAGCTCATTTATCGAGAGGCTTCCAGTTGGAATATACCGCAGGTCTAGTGACGGAACACTGCTAATGGCAAATCCTGCTGCCATGGAAATGATTGGAATTAAAGAGCTTAGTGAAGCTAATATGATTAAGTGCAAAAGCAAGATCAACAAACCCGGATATGACATTCAGGAATTCATTGAAAATATTAATGATCAAAACGAAGTCAAAGCTCATGTTTCCAAATGGAAAAAGCCGGACGGTAGTTACATTTGCATTAGGGAAACAGCCAGGGCTGTACGAGATGAACAATCCGAATTGCTATATATTGAAGGTATAATGGAAGATATAAGCGAAGAAGTTAATTCCGGAAAGCGGCCGGCTAAGAACATACATATATTAAACAAAATCATGAATTCTTCCTCAGAAGCATTATGGGAATATTTCCCTGAAAATGGTTATATCGAGTTAAGCCATAGATATCAAGAGATTACAGGATTTAGTTGTGATAAGAAAACTACACTGAAAGAAGCTGTTACAGATATTTTCCAGGATGAATTTCGTGAAAAAGTAGCCGGAAACCTCGAAAAACTTTTGAATAAACAAAAAGAATTTTTTGAAACAGAAGGCCGAATAACTACTGCTGACGGGAATGCAAAATGGGTAAATCTGAAGGCATATTATATAAAAGACGAAATTAACGGCGATTCAGTTATTGGCAATATATTGAACTTAAACGCCAAAATCGAAAATGAAAAAGCCGTTGAATACAATGAAAAAAAATTCCGGGGCCTGTTTGAGCAATCAACAGACGGGATCATACTAATAAGCCCGGATGGGAAAATCAACGACTGGAACTCGAGCTGCTCTGAAATGATTGGCGTAAATGCTTCGGATGTAATAAATAAAAGCCTTGATGAACTATCCGGGATGAAAAGGGTCAAAGAATCCGGATTACTTGATTTTCTGCTTGAACAATCTTCAAATTTTTCTGACAACAAATTTAAAAAGTTGAAAGGCCCAAGGGAGTTTACCCTATATTCCGCGGATGACTCAACAAGGTTAATACAGGCTCACAGCTTCATCATCATGGTTGAAAAAAGCTTTCAAATTGGAACTGTACTTAGAGATATTACCGACCTGAGAAATATATCTGAAGCTTACAGAATACTAGCCGATCAATCCATACAGGGTATATCCATTGTGAGTGAAGGCAGGATAAAATACAGCAATAAAGCATTTCTGGATATTAGCGGCTATTCGGCAGATGATGTTGCCTCTATGCAATGGAATGATTTTATAAAAATAGCCCATCCTGACTACCGGGACAGCATTGATAAGCGATTAAATAATATACTGGAAGGCGGAAAAGAAAAAGGTGAAAATCATTTAAAGATCATAACAAAAGACAAAAAAGAAAAATGGGTAGAAGCATTTTCAATATTAATTGAATACAAAGGCAAGCCGGCCATTCAGAGTATTTTCATGGATATAACCGACAGAGTGAACGCCGAACTCGAGAAAGAAAAAACATTAAAATCACAGCTAAATGCCGAACGTAAGAAAAACGAAGCCATGAGAATTATCGAAGAATCCGCTAAAATAGCCTCAATCGGTGTAGTGGCAGGGGGAATAACTCATGAAATAAATCAGCCTCTGAATGCCATAAAGATAGGTTCGGACGGGCTTTTACTATGGAATGAAAAATCGAAGAATAGCATGCCTTCATCCATTATAAAAATAATCAAAGGTATTTCCGAATCTTCAGACAGAATTTCAGAAATAATTTCGCATATGCGTTCATATTGGAATGAATCAACTCCCGGGAGCCTGCTAAGCATAGATTTAAACGAGGCCGTCAATAATTCGGTAAACCTTATACAAAGGCGGCTGGATTCTCATGAGATCACACTGATCAAGCAGCTGTTTGAAAAGAATATTTTTATCAGAGGCGAAAGAGTGCATCTCGAACTAATGATAAATAATTTGATAAATAATTCTTATAATGCTTTAAAAAATATAAATATAAAGGACAAATTTATTAAATTGGAAACATATTTAAAGGATGATTACGCTTTTTTTGAAATCAATGATAACGGCCCCGGAATACCTGAAGAAGACATGAATAGTATATTTGATCCTTTTCATTCAAAAATGGGGCTTTCAGGACATGACAATCTCGGCCTGGCAATTGTTAAAATGTTTGCCGAAAGATTCGGTGCGAAGATAAGCTCGAGAAATAACCTTTTGGGAGGGGCATGTTTCACGATCAGATTTCAAAATTTGGAACATTAATGAAAAATAGATCACTAAAGTCATGAGAATCTTACTAGTAGATGATGATAATATAAGCAGGGATATGCTTGCCGATATATTGTCAGGTTTGATCAGCAATGAAATCGTGCAGGCAGACAGTGCTAAAGAAGCCCTGGACTTGCATAGCATTAATCCGTTTAAGCTGGTTTTTACTGATATTAAAATGCCTGGCATGAACGGCATTGATCTGCTTAAAAAAATCCGGCAGAAAAACAGAGATAATACCGAGGTAGTGCTTTTTACGGGATACGCCGAATTGGATACCGCCGTAGAAGCAATTAAATACGGCGCCAGAGATTACTTATTCAAGCCTGTTGACATAAAAAAAGTCATTGAAATAATTCAGGATGTTGAGGTCAAAGGAAAAGCCGTTGATAAGAAAAGCTATTCGGAAATTGATGAATCAAAAATTAACAGCTTGCTACAAAACGGGGCTTTCTTTGTTATTCCTAATGTTATTGATATAGGCATATTTTCGAACAAAATGAAGGAAATACTTAATACAGCCCTTAAACTCCATGAAGACAGATCTATACCCGTGCTCATCGAAGGCGAAAGCGGCACCGGAAAAGAAATTGCCGCCAAGATCATACATTATGGCCCCGAAGGAAGAGACGCTCCTTTGGTATCAATTAACTGCTCGGCTATTACCGAAAATCTATTTGAAAGTGAACTGTTCGGTTATGAAGGCGGTTCATTTACTGGCGCTAAAATAGAAGGCATGAAAGGCAAGCTTGAACTCGCGCAGGGAGGGACTATCCTGCTTGATGAAATAGGCGACCTGTCCTTGAAAATGCAGCCGAAACTTCTCAGAGTGCTGCAGGAAAGAAATTTTTTCAGAATTGGCGGCAGCAGGCCGATAAAACTTGACGTCAGGGTATTGGCAGCCACAAATAAGAATCTTAAGCTGCTTGTAGAAGAAGGAAAGTTCAGAGAAGATCTCTTTCACAGGCTAAATACAGGATGGATAAATATGCCTCCGCTCAGAACTCAGTCAGAGGCTATTGGGCCTCTGGCGCAGATGTTTCTGACTCAGTTTGCAGAAATCAAGAACAAACAGTTCCGATCAATAAGTGAAGAATCACTCAGAATACTTGAAAATTATGATTGGCCCGGTAATATACGCGAACTTAGAAATCTGATTAACAGGGTTACACTGCTTTACAATGAGATTGAACTTCTTCCCAGGCACCTGGCCATGCAAAAAGCAGCAAGTATGAAAATTAGTAATAACTCAAAATTTGAATTAAAACCGGGGCAGTTTATCCTGCCGGAGGAAGGGTTTGACCTGAAATCCCATGAGACGGAAATTGTACAACAGGCCTTAAAAAGAAATAAAGGGAATAAATCCAAAACTGCCAGATATCTGGGAATGACTCTGTCCTCGCTAAGAAGCAGGCTAAAATAACTGTGCAAAATCGCACAATTTGCTGATTTCGCTTGACGGATTTATCAAATTGTATCTTTTCAGCAAATACACGAATTTTTTACAAAAAAATGTAATTCAAATAAATTAAATAACTTAAGGCTAATCATAAAAGTGTATTTTATTAATTGGTCTCATTTTTGTGGATTTTTAAATTTATTGTTAATTATAAGGAGATAAACCATTGAAAATAATGCTTGTTGACGATGATGAACTATCTTCCAGCATACTACAGGAAGCTTTGATATTAAATGATCACGAATGCGATACTTATCTTGATGTTTATGAAGCATTGGAAAATTATACCAATGATATTGAGCTGATTATTACTGATTACAGAATGCCTAAGCTAAACGGCATTGAGCTGATGAAGAAAATAAGAGAGAAAAACAGCGAAGCTAAAATTATTATTACCTCAGGTGCCGGCGATATGAATATCCGGAAAATGACTATGCTTGAGGGAGCTACCGCGTTTATTGGCAAACCGTTCAATTTTATACAAATAATGGAAGAAATCGAGTCTTTTGAGAATATCGTATAGTAATATGGAAAATAGTATTAATGGCATTTTAGATAAAATTGAAGAAAAAATAAATATCAAAGGAGAATTGAAGCAGGAATTTTGGCTGCTTAAACAAAAATTCAGAGATTTGGAATCCCAAATTAATCAAAATGGCCCCGGTGGCCTTGATAATACTCATCAAACTAATAATGAAGCCATTAATGGATATTCGCCTCCCGGAGGAAATTTACCGGAATACCCCCGGAGTAATCTAAGAGATTATTCCCTTGAGTTAATTAATACTCATTTTGAGAATTCACCTATACCACTGATTGAATGGGATAAAAACTTTGTTATCCGCAAGTGGTCATCTTCAGCAGAATTACTTTTTGAATGGAACAAAAAAGAAGTGATCGGGAAAACAATATTTGAAATTAATTTCATCCATCCAGATGACCTGGAAAAGGTTAAAAAAATTGCCGATAAACTCGTGGTCAGGAATAAAAACAACGCCGTTTCAATTAACCGAAACCTTACAAAAAGCCGTAAAGTGCTCACTTTGCAATGGTATAATTCAATTATTTTTGACAAAAACGGAGATATGATCTCTGTGCTTTCTCAGATAATTGATCTGACTGAACAAATTGAATCACAAATTAAATATAAAACTTCAAACGAAAGATACAGGAATCTCTTCGACTCAAGTCTATACGGAGTTGCTCTCGCCGACGACGGTGGAAACATAATTGACGTAAACGCCGAATATTGCAGGATTACAGGATACAGCAAAGAGGAATTAAAAGGAAAAAATTATAAGGAAATTACACCCGATAAATGGATTGAATTTGAAGAAAAATTTATTATTAACAAGCTATTAAAGGAAGGTAGCACACCTGAATATGAAAAAGAATACTTCCGAAAGGACGGAAGTTTGATACCAATCAGGCTCAGGGCATGGAAATACTTTTTGAAAGATACCGGCGAAAAAGAGACCTGGGCTATTGTGCAGGATTTGTCAGGACAAAAGGAAGCCGAAAAAAACGCTAATGATACTAAACTCAGATTTACAGCCCTTTTTGATAAAACTTCTGACATGATTGTATTCTATGATCCGGTGAACCAAAAGATCACCGATATGAATATTACCGCAGCCAGGCTTTTAAATTATGATGCAGTCACACTTCAGAAGAAAGGAAATGATAAATCTGCAAAATTATATTATAAAAATGATGAAATTGGTTTAAATGCCATAGTTGATTTAATCTATACAGAAGAGCAATTAGAATTTTCTACGGAATTAGAAACCGGCGAAGGCCTGAAATTCATGAGCGTTAAGGCGCAATTATTCAATTTTACGGGCAGCCCGCTAATTATGTTTGTTGCCAGAGATATGACTGATATTCTTTCGGCCAAGAAAGAGCTGGAGATAAGCAAATCAAAATATAAAACTATATTCAATTCGGTAACAGACGGTATCCTGATATTTTCAAAAGCCGGCATTATTGTAGATGTTAATTGCAGATTATGTGATATACTGGGTTATTCCTGCTCCGATTTTATCGGAAAAACTTATATTAAAGGGCTTTTCCGGGAACATATTGATAAGTTCATTGATTTTATCAATAATATCAGTGATAATGAATACTCATCTATTGAGATGAAAGCAATTCGAGATGACGGCACCATAATTCTTATGTATATTAAGGGGGTTGTGGTTAATTTCCCGCAGGGGATGCATATACTATGTATTATCAGAGATATTACCGAAGAAAGAGCCGCAAAAAATCAAATTATTAATTATAACAAAGAACTTAAAAGGTCCAATTCCGAGCTTCAGCAGTTTGCTTACGTAGCATCTCACGACTTACAGGAGCCCCTGCGCATGGTTGCGAGCTTTGTACAACTGCTCCAAAAGAAATATTCGGCACAATTAGACGACAAAGCCAATGAGTATATAAATTTTGCGGTTGAAGGCTCCAACAGAATGAGGCAGCTCATACTCGACCTGCTGTCGTTTTCCAGAGTTCATTCAAAGGCAGGGAGGTTCGAGAAAACGGATCTTAACAAAATACTTGATGATACATTAAACATACTAAAACCGGATATTGAGAATCATAATGTTATAATCTCAAGAAGTGAACTGCCTTACATATATTGTGACAGTCTTCAGATATTACGGCTTTTTAAGAATCTGATATTAAATGCTATTAAATTCAGGTCAGAAAAAAGGCCGGAAATAAGTATAGATTACAGATTTATTTCCGATGAAACAATCGAATTCTCCGTTAAAGATAATGGCATTGGCATAGATCCCGCCTATAAAACAAAAATCTTCGAGATATTCCAGAGGCTGCATTCCAGGGAGGAATATCCGGGTACGGGTATAGGCCTGTCGATCTGCCAAAGGATAGTTAACAGGCATGGCGGTAATATATGGGTGGAATCAAGCCCCGGAGAAGGCTCTGTGTTTTATTTTACCTTAGAGTTAGGAGGATATAATGGATCAAACTCGGCCAATCAGGATATTATTAGTTGAAGACAACAGGGCAGACGCAATACTTGTAGAAGAAGCCCTGTCAGAAAGTAAATTGTTTAACCGGCTGGATATTGTAAGCGATGGTTTGGAAGCTTTAGATTATTTAAGGAATAAGGGCGGTTATATTGAAAACCAAAAGCCCGATCTTATTCTGCTGGATCTTAATATGCCGAAATTAAGCGGTATAGAAGTACTTAAGGAAATTAAAAATGATGAGGAATTAAAGATCATACCGGTTGTTATAATGACGACTTCCAAAAGTGAATCTGATGTAATTCAATCTTACAATTTACACGCGAATTGCTATATAACCAAACCCGTGGATCTGGAAAAATTCATACAGATAGTTAAAAATATAGAGCAATTCTGGTTTTCTATTGTTACATTACCATTACATAACTAAAATGAACATATTACTGGTTGAAGATAATAAAGCTGATATTTACCTGATAAAAGAACTTCTAAAAGAAAGCACGGAAAATAATTATGTAATAACAACAGCATCAGATCTGAAGGAAGCAAAACAACAGATATACCAAAAAAAATTCGACGCTATTCTTCTGGATTTGGGACTCCCGGATAGTAATGGCGCGGAAACATTCGAATCTGTAAGAGCGGTAGCCGGCGATACCCCGGTTGTGATAATGAGCGGCCTTTACGATGAAGAACTGGCAGCGCATTCAGTCAGGCAGGGCGCGCAGGACTATATTGCCAAATCAGAGCTTTCACCTGACTATATTCATAAGTCTTTACGATACGCAATCGAGAGGAAGGCTTTCCAGACTGAAATCGAACAAAACCAAAAATATCTTGAAGAAGCTCAGAGAATCGGAAAAATGGGCTATTGGGAGTATGACGTTAAATCGGGGAACACATACTGGTCTGATGAACTGTATCATATTTTCGGTTTAGATCCGGATAAAGAAAAGATTGATCTGGAAAAAAGCCTTAAATATTATGATATTGAGGAATCAGCACTTATGCAGGAAATTATAAATGCGGCAATTCACGAAGGAAGAAGCTTTGAGCGTGACTTCAAGTATGTCACAGCAGATGGCAAAACAGTTTATCATCATTCAAAAATTGTGACTTTCAGAAATTCTGCCGGCAAGGTATTAAAAATAGTCGGTACCACGCAGGATATAACCGACAGAAAACTGTCAGAAAAGGCGAGGCTCAAATCCGAAGAAAAGTTTAGAGTCCTTTTTTCGGAATCACTCGATGTTATTATTATTGTTGATGCCGCCACCGGGCTTATCCGTGAAGTCAACCCAATGGCATACGTACAGTTAGGATACAGTTCGAAACAGCTTTTGAATAAGCCCTTTTCTATTTTATTTACTAAAGAAAAAGAAAGTAAACGCGATCACATATTGGAAAAAGTAAAAATTCACGGCCAGGTTTTTGAATCGCAGGACTTTTTGAGAAGTGACCGGACGATAGTTCCGATGGATCTGACAGCCGCGATGATTGATTGGGGAGATGAGAGGGCAATCCTGATTACGCTCAGAGATGTAACGGAAAGAAAGCTATCCGAAATGGCTATAAAAGAGCTCAATAAAGAGCTGGAAAAAAGGGTTATTGAAAGGACGGCACAGCTCAACCGGGCTATGGAAGATCTAATGGCAGAAAATGCAGCGCGTAAGCTTACCGAAGAAAAGCTCATACAGGCCAAAGATGAAACCGAGAAAGCTTTCAGGGCTGAAAAGGACATAAACGATCTTAAGTCAAGGCTTATTTCTACAATTTCCCATGAATACCGCACGCCCCTTACAGTTATTTCGGCTTCGACAGAATTTCTTGAGATTTATTTCAAAAAGAACAATCCGGAGAAATTCAGGCTGCACATAAACAA
Organism: uncultured Hyphomicrobiales bacterium; assembly: GCA_964544155.1. Classification (GTDB taxonomy): domain Bacteria; phylum Bacteroidota; class Ignavibacteria; order Kapaibacteriales; family UBA2268; genus CAZJAH01. The sequence continues at coordinate 162,507 of CAZJAH010000003.1, forward strand.
AATTTACAATTCCATCGAAACACTGCTTCAGCTTGTTGATGATGTGCTGATAGCAGGTAAAGTTGAATCTGACCAATTGGATATTGTGACAGGGGAATATGATCTTAAGGATTTGACCTGCGCCATATTGGAGGATATTATTACCGGTGCCAGGGGTTCGCATGTTTTTAATTTTGATTCAAAAGAACAAATTAAAATTACTACCGACAGGAAGCTATTCCGTTATATCATGACTAATCTGCTTTCCAACGCGGTTAAGTACTCTGAAAAAGGAAGCGAAATAAGGATCAGTATAAGCAAAGATAACAACTATGCCGTGATTGAAGTAGAGGATAAGGGCAAAGGAATTGAAGAATCAGACCTAAAAAATATTTTTAACGCCTTCCACAGGGGGAAAAATATCGGGAACATTTCAGGTTTCGGTTTCGGGCTTCAAATAGTGAAAACCTGCGTTGAAAAACTTAAAGGCAGTATAACGGTTAAAAGTAAACCGGGTGAAGGCTCACTATTCACAGTTAAACTTCCGCCGGACTATAATAATTAGAGAATTATCTTTAGGGCAACTTTTTTTTCTGATTGGCCTTGTTTTTCATAAAACGGGGCTTTTTTTGTACACATTTCAGTTTATTTAAGTAGAAATACTGATTGATTTTTTGAAAATGCTTACCTGAAGCCAGCTTAGAGCTATCATTTAGATTAATAATAATTAATTAATAATTAATCTGATAAAATCATGTTTTTCTTAATTTCAGATATTTATTTGTACGGTGTTAGACGTTTCACAAGGAGTGAAAACTTCGTAAACCATTGAAATATAATATTAAAAGAAATTTAGAAAAATTGGCAAAGTATTTGATAATAATATGTTTGAAAGTATTTTAAATTTTTAAAAAATTTCATTTTTCTGTCGATAATAAACGAAAGCTAAGAAAATAATGTAGTATTATAGAGCGGTTTCATTTTATGAATAAAGTTATACACTTTCTGATACTGGTTTTTGCCGCCGTAAGTATGCTGACGGCAGCATCCCCCAAAGATCGGATACAAGAAGATGTATATAGGCCTGCTTACTTTGAAAATAAAGGGCAGCTGTATGATCAGAACAAAAAGCCAAGGCCCGATATCCTGTATTTCTACGGGAATAAAGGGCTGAAAATACATTTGAAGCAGAATAGCTTCAGTTATGAATTATATAGAGAGAAGAAAATTCCCGGTGTAGATATAGATAAAATATCTCCGGAAATTGATACAAGAGATTTTCCGGCGGATACCTTTTTTACACGTTTCGATTATAAATGGCACAGGATTGACGTTGAGCTTCCCGGCGCGGCCGATGCTCCTAAAGTCACTGCCAAAAGCCCCTCGGAAGAATACTTTAACTATTATTACGCTTTTCTGGAGAAGCCGGCCGAAGATGTACGGCAATACGGCAAGCTCCTATATCACGATGTATGGCCGCATATCGATATGGCCTTTTACACAAACAGTGAAGGCGCTCCAAAGTATGATTTTATAATCAGGCCCGGCGGAGATATTAATGATATAAAACTGCGTTACAAAGGCCAGAATGAAATACGCGCGAGCGAAAGTTCCATCACTGTCGAAACTGAATTCGGCCCCTTGCAGGAAGAAATTCCCATTGCTTACTATACTAATGAGAGTGGACGCCGCGTAAGGGTGGACGTCCGCCCGGTAATCGACGGTAACGAACTCCGGTTTGAGGCCGGTGAAGTACCCGAAGGCCGCATTTTCGTGATAGACCCTTATTTAATTTGGGGAACCTACTACGGAGGCAGCAGCCAGGAAGAGATAATACAGGTAAAGAATTATGACCCGGACGAACATGATTCAGAAATCATTGCGGTGGGATGGACATCGGGTTCGAATAACCTTGCTTCAGTCGGAGCGTATCAAGGTTCTCACAGCGGTGATACGGACGCTTTTCTTGCTTCATTTTCGCATGACCTATCTGATAGGAACTGGTCAACATACTTTGGCGGCAGTGAGGGCGATCAGGGTACAGGCATTGATATAAATGGATCCGATATAGCTATTACGGGTGTTACGAACTCTCATGGATTAGCTACTTCCGGTATGCACAAAACAAATAAAGGTTTCCATACAGATTTATTTATATCCATATTCACGAGTTCAGGTGTTCATCAAAGAACTACATACTTCGGCGGCGATGGTGAAGATTTTTCAACACACAATAACATTGCTTTTTTAAATTCTGGTTCTGATATTGTTATTACAGGACAAACACATAGTTCCTCTGGGCTTGCAACAGCAGGCTCTCACCAGCCTGCTTTCGGTCTTGGAAATAATGACGCATTTGTAGCTAAAATCAATAGTTCTTTGAATAATCTAGATTGGGCTACATATTTCGGTGGAAACGGCGATGAATGCGCATGCGCTGTTACGGTAGAAGATAATATCATCTATTTCACGGGTAAATCAACAACAGAACAGAGCCTCGGGTTTAATTTAAATTCTTATATGTACCGCGGCATACTTGGCGTTGATGGAGATCAGCAGGCTTATATTGCTAAATTTAGTCAAAACGGAACATTGCTTGCAGGTACTTTTTATGATACCGGAGGGGATGAAGAAGGTAAGGATTTATATGTAACAAATTCCGGCGATATAATTCTTGTAGGATCTACAAGAATGATACCAGGTAATCCCTATGATATTGATACATTAGTTACTTCAAACGGTTATCAACAGTACAATGCAGGCCTCGATGACGGATTTATAGCAATATTCGATAATGATCTGGAAGAATTAAAATACGGCACTCTTTACGGGGGCAGCAGTGATGATGAAATAAACGCGCTGTCAGTTGAAGAGGATGCAGTTTTCCCCAGCATATATGTTTGCGGCGAAACAAAGTCCGGTAACGGAGCTATGTCAACTGTCGGTGTATATCAAGAGGATTTGTCCGGCAGTTCAGACGGGTTTATCGCGAAATTTGATACGACCAGGCAATGGGGCACATATTACGGCGGCACGGGTAATGATAAGCTTTTATCTATACATAAAACAAAAACCGCTTCTTATATAAATCCAAACAATAATAAGCCACCAGATAATGTATACGACCTTGTAGTGGGCGGAAGTACCGCAAGCACAGGTATGGCAACGAGCGGAGCCTATGAAACAGATTTTCAGGGCGGTATGTCAGACGGCATTATCGCCAGGTTTACTACAGTTTCTCTATATGTATTGCCGATTGATACCATATGCGCGGGAGAAGAAGTAAAAGTTCCTGTAAAGGCATCAGGATTCGAAGAAGGCAACACATTCTACATTCATGTGGATGATAATGAAAACTTCACCAGCCCCTTAAATATTCCCGGTACTAGTTTTAACCTGCATGAAGCAGATACCCTGTCATTCGTTTTCCCGGATTATTATCCCGCAGGAAATTATTACATAAAAATAACATCCACGAATCCAAATGTATCGCGACAGTTAAATACGCCGGTGACTTTCTATGTAAAATCATTGCCTAAGGGCATTCCTGAAGGCCCGGAATCCGTATGCGAACAAACACAGGATAATGTGTATAAAGCTGTGGATTCGCTCGGCCAGGCTTATGATGAGATAACATGGTATATTGAGGGATCAAGCAGCAATTATGTAGTAACAAATTTTCCGGGTATGGGCCATTCAGAATTCTTCAGCGGCGTGACCAGCACAGTTGACAGCCTGATCATAAACTGGGGCAGCCCGGGCATATATAGAATTTCTTACAGCGCTCTTAACAGCAACGGCTGCGAGGCATTTTGCGATACTCTTGAAGTAGAGGTGAAACCTCTGCCCGAACCTGAAATTACTGGCGATGCCAATGTGTGTATAGACGGAACGGGTGTTTATCAGACTACAAATGTGCCGGGCAATACCTATGACTGGAGCATCACTCCGGCTGCTCACGGCACAATAAGCGGCTCAGGCAATCAGATTAGCGTTACCTGGAATTATACCGGTACAAAAACCGTGCACCTTACCGAAACCCAGGACGGATGCAGCAAAGATACATCCTTCACGGTTGAAGTAAGGCCATTGCCGAATCCGGACATATCAGGCCAGGTAGAGATCTGCGAAAGAACGCAGGGAGCAGTTTATACGGCTCTCGGAAGCGGAAATTCCTATACATGGGCCGTGCAGGGAGGAACTATAGAAACTACTTCCGGAAACCAGGTATTCATCAACTGGGGAAGCCACGGAACAGCTAAGGTAATGCTTACCGAAGAAACATTTTACGGCTGTGTGGATTATGACACACTTACGGTTAATTTAGTGGAATATCCTAAACCCGTGATTACGGGCAATGATGAAATCTGCGTAAATGAAACTTCTACTTATGAAATACAAACTGACCTGTCAGGAGCGGGCAATACTTATACCTGGTCTGTCGATAACGGCCAGGTCATAAACACAAACGGAACAGAATTCACGGTGTTATGGAATGCCGTAGGTTCAGGAACTGTTTATGTAAGCGAATCGAATGGTTTCTGCGACACCGTAGCGCAGTTCAGTGTAACGGTCTATCCTTATCCCGAACCTCAAATAAACGGCAGGAACGAAGTTTGCGAAAACGAAACAAATGAAATTTATTCTATTGCTTCCCCTGATCCGGAAAGCGCATATCTTTGGGAAGTAACGGGCGGCAGCATTGTAGGATCAGCCACAGGCCAGAGTATAAACGTAAATTGGGGTGATGAAAGTCCCGGCCAGGTCAAAGTAACAGAGACCAGGAACGGCTGTTCAGCAGATTATTCATTAAATGTTACTATTTATCCCTATCCCGAACCAGAAATGTTTGGCCCGGATGAAGTCTGCGCCTATGAACCGACGGCAACATATTTCACTAACGACACCTACGGAAGTGAATTTTTCTGGTCGGTATCAGGCGGCGTTATCATTGACAGCCTTGGTAACAGCATAACAGTAGAATGGGGCGGCGGCCCTGTTGGTACGGTCAGCGTCAGCGAAGTAAAGAACAACTGCGAAACAACAGACACAAAAAATATAACTATTAAGCCTTTACCCGAACCTGAAATAAGCGGCGCCGCTGAAGTATGTGAAAATTCCCTATCAGTATCATACTCCACTGCCAATACGGGCAATACATATATTTGGAAAATAATTGAATCAGGCGGCGGCTTTATTAACGGCTCCGGCCATAGCGTAAACATCAACTGGAACGGCAATCCCGGTGTTTATCACCTTGCGGTAACGGAAATACAGGATGGCTGCAGCAATTACGATACACTAGAAGTAACCGTACATGAATACCCGCAGCCTCAAATAAGCGGCGATCAAAGCGTATGCACAGGCGATGAGGCAGTTGTGTATTCGACACCTGATAATAGCGCGCTTGGAAGCACATACCAGTGGAGCATCCAGGGCGGCAGTATTATCAGCGGCCATGATAGCCCTGAAGTAACCGTGAACTGGGGTTCTCCCGGTACAGGCAAGCTTACATTAAAAGAAACACGCAACGGCTGTGAAACAAGCGTCAGTTATAATGTTACAAAACATCCCTATCCCGAGCCTGAGATCACTGGAGATGCAGGAGTATGCGAATTAGATGGAGCAGTTATTTACGAGACTTCTTCCAATCCCGGCAGTACTTATCAGTGGTCTATAACAGGCGGCCAGATAGCAGGTCCTTCCGACGGCGCGACGGTCACCGTTGATTGGGGCGCTGCCGGAACAGGTGTTTTGTATGTTACAGAAATATCAAATGAGTGTTCCGCGACTGACAGTCTGCAGGTACAGATACACACTTATCCCGAACCGGAAATAACAGGCGATCTCAATGTTTGTGAATTTACCACCGGCCAGAATTATCAGACTCAGCTTAATTCGGGGAGTTCCTATCAATGGGATATTGAAGGAGGCCAGATTATGGGCGATCCTACTCTGGCACAAATATCAGTGAATTGGGCTTCAACTGGTACAGGTAAGATATATGTAACCGAGACTTCGAATGAATGTTCAGCTACGGACACAATTGAAATTCAGATACATCCTTATCCCGAGCCGGTTATCAATGGCGATAACAGTGTATGTGCCAATGCCGGGGGAGTTATTTATTCTACTCAGAATAATCCCGGCAGCACATATTCATGGTCGGTTCAGGGGGGTACCATTGAAGGCGCGAATAATACTTCTCAGGTAACTGTAAACTGGGGCAGCGCCGGAACCGGAGTACTTGAAGTTACTGAAACAAGTAATGAATGTTCGAAAACAGCAAGCTACACGGTAACGATCAATCCTTATCCAGAACCTGTAATCAATGGCGACGCAAGTGTTTGCGAGGGCGAAGAAGGCGTTATTTACTCAACACCTGCAAATCCAGGAAGTACATTTAACTGGATTGTGACAGGAGGAAATATTACAGATGGACAAAATACAAACAGTATAACAGTTAAATGGAGCAATCCCGGAAACGGAACAGTCGAACTAACAGAAACAACAAATGAATGCTCTGCAAGCGAAACATTCGATGTCGAGATCCACGGCTATCCCGAGCCTCAGATAAGCGGCGACGCCGGTATTTGCGAAAACGAAGAAAATGTTGTTTATTCAACAGCGCATAAGCCCGGCAATAACTATCAGTGGGAAGTAAGTGGAGGATCCATAAACTCCGGGCAGGGCACAAACGAAATTAAGGTCAGCTGGGGAAGTCCGGGGAATTACACAGTAAAAGTTAATGAATCATCAAACGGCTGCTCATCATCAGATGAATTCGATGTGACTGTTCACCCTTATCCGGAACCCGATATACAGGGCCCGGATAATGTATGCGATTTCGAGCAGAATGTAACATACAGCACACCGGCTAACAGCGCCGAATTTAACTGGGAAGTAACAGGCGGAACATTAGTCAGCGGACAGGGCACAGCTTCAATCGTTGTAAACTGGGGACAGGCTGGAACAGGATCAATCAAAGTAACCGAAACATTAAACGATTGTTCGACTTCAGAAGAAATAGCCATAACTATTAATGAATCGCCTTCACCGGATATTAGTGGTGATCAAAGCGTTTGTGAAGATGAGTCGGGAGTTGTGTATTCAACAACTGACCTAAGCTCACAGGGCCACACATATAGCTGGGAGCTTACTGGCGGAGTTATCGTCAGCGGCCAGCATACAAATTCGATAACAGTAAACTGGGATGATCCCGGAACCGGTACGATAACGGTTACCGAAATTTCCAACGGATGCGAAACCATTGTGAGTGAGCAGGTAACTATCAATCCTTTACCGATACCTGAAATTTCAGGCGATATTGAAGTATGCGCCGGCGAAACAGGCTCTGTATATTCAACTCCGGATAAATCAGCTCAGGGGCATGTTTATTACTGGGAGGTAAGCGGAGGCACAATTATCTCAGGCCAGAATACCGCTCAAATAGAAGTTGACTGGGGCAGCGCCGGGGCCGGTGAAGTCAAAGTAATTGAAGTATCCAGTGGCTGTGACGCATCAGCAACACAGGAAATAACCATTCATCCGCTGCCTGAACCTGTGATAACAGGCGATTCGGTAGTCTGCGAAAACCAAATGGATGTTGTTTACGGCGTAACAGATAATTCGGCATCGGGCAGTACCTACAAATGGACTGTGCAGGGCGGCGCCATAACCGGAAATGATGACGAAGCCGACGTTATTATAACATGGGGAGCTGCCGGTAGCGGCATAGTTACAGTTACGGAAACATCTAACGGATGCTCCGTAACCGATGAATTTGAAGTTGAGATTAATAACTATCCCAATCCTCAAATAGACGGGAACCGGGATGTTTGCGAATATAATTCATTTATTTATACAACTGATGATGACCCGGAATTAAAAAATACCTGGTACATAAACGGCGGTTCACCGGGCGGCCCTGTTGACGGGCCGATGGTGGATGTTCTTTTCGGAGGCAGCGGTACCGCTAAAATCAAGCTCGTACAGGAAGTAATCGCCACAGGGTGTATAGACTCTGTAGAAATTGAAGTATCGGTTAATCCCCAGCCGGTTCCTGTTATTAACGGCGAACGTTTTGTCTGTGCGGATAATTATGAAACTTATTCAACAACTTCTCAAATAGGAGTTACTAATAAATGGCAAGTTATCGGCGGCACGATAGAAGGCCCTGATGACGGCGATGAAGTCAATATCCTATGGGATGATGTCGATAACGGCCGGGTATACCTGAAACGTACCTATGAATCGACCGGCTGCTCGGATTCGCTATCCATGCAGGTTAAGGTAAGAAGCGTTCCGGAGCCCGTAATTACCGGCCAGGATTATCTATGCGCCGGCAGTGTAGCTGAATACAGCACTACTCTCGATCCGGGCATCGTGTACCACTGGCAGGTAAGCGGAGGAGAATTCATGGGTTCATCAAAATCAAATGTAGTCAAAGTAAAATGGGGCAATAACCCTGCCGGATGGCTCAAACTTGTTAAGACGATGGGTTCAGGCGGATGTAGTGATTCATCGGAAATAACCGTGACAATTACTCCAAATCCGGAACCTGTAATTAGTGGCAGCCACAATGTTTGCGAAGGAGGCCTCGAAACCTATAAGAGTGAATTCGATTCTGATATTGAATATACCTGGAATGTTACAGGAGGTATTATTAAGAGTGATAACAAAGGAAATGAAATTATTGTCGAATGGGGCAAAAAAGCAAAAGGTAAAATAAGCCTTATCCAGGTGAATAAAAATTCAGGATGCGCTGATTCTGTTAAACAGGAAATATCAATTAACGCGCTTCCCGATCCTGCTATTTTCGGCGCTGATATTGTTTGCAAGAATTGTACGGAAGACTATTCCGCTTCCGATACAGGTTATGATAATAAATGGGAAGTTACCGGCGGCGACCTATTGGGCCCGGATAACGGACAAACGGTGACCATAGAATGGGACCAGGTAGATAATGGCACGATCAAGCTCATTCAGACAAATCCTTTGACAGGATGCCGTGATTCGGTTTATTTGGATGTTGAGTTAAGGGATACTCCCGCTCCTACTATTTCAGGTAAAGATAATGTCTGCAGCGGATCAACAGAATCCTACGTAACATCATCAAATCCGGAATTGCGTATAAGCTGGGAAGTACTACAGGGCGGAACTATCGTTGACCAAAGCGGCAGCAGCGTAGATATTCGTTGGGATACTCCCGGAACAGGTATAATTAAACTCGTGCAGGAAATTCCGTCGCTTAATTTCATTGAATCGACAACTAAAGAGATCATAATTAATGATAATCCTGTTATTACGATTTCTGAAGTACCCGGCTACTGCCTTGATAACGGCCCGGTAAGCCTAGATTTCGCTCAGCCGGAAGGCGGCAGCTACCAGGGTGACGGAGTAGCATTCGGTGAATTCGATCCAGAAGCGGCCGGAGTCGGCACACACGAGATAACATACATATATGAAGATGAAAACGGCTGCGACGCCTCGGCATCATTCGATATTGAGGTTTATCCCGTACCGCAGAGGCCTGAGATATCAGTTGTGGGCAATTCCCTTATATCAACAAGCACAAGAGGCAATGTATGGTATTTCGAAGGCGGAAAAACAGAATTAACAGGCAAGGTTGTTTCTCCTAATGATACAGGATTTTACAGGGTAGCGGTTGTAAACGATTATGGCTGCGTATCTGAAATGTCTGATCCTGTATATTTCGAAAGATTTGATTTCGATGGGCCGCTTATCATTGCTGATAATGATATTATGTTTGAACATCTGATATGTAACAATGAAACACAGGATACTATACAGGTGACCAATCACGGCGGCAGGAAGCTGATCCTTTCCGGCCTTGAATTTGACGGCGCAAATAAGCAGGATTTCAGTCTTTCAGGGTCGTTTACACAGGTACAGCTCGATTCAGGCCAAAGTGAGAAATTTATTGTTAAATTCGTTCCGCGATCTCCCGGGCTTCGTAAAGCTCAAATGGTACTTAAGAGCAATGCCATAAATGATCCCAAGTTTGAAATTGATCTCGTTGGGGTTAAAGATTCTGTAGGGTTCAGGCTTAGCGATAATCTTATCAATAATGAAATAGATTTCGGTATCCTTCAGGAAAATACACCTGCCACACAAACATTCGAGATAATCAATACAGGTACAGTAGATCTTGAATGGCAGGCTCCGGTAGATATCAGCAGCGATTTTACAATACTCAGCGTCGAGCCCTTAATTACTCCTCCCGGAGGCAGGTCGGTTGTTACGGTGGAATTCAGGGGCAGGCCGCAGGGCAGCCTTGTCGAGCAGAATTATTCATTCATTGATGATGCATGCGGTATGACTAAGGAAGTCAAGCTGAAAGCGATTGTTGAATCGAATAGTGCCAGCGCTACAATCAGCCTCGGGGATAACACAGGCGAAGCCGGCGCAATAGTAGAGATACCTGTTTATCTTAAGGACCTTAAGAATATCAATCTCTCGAATACAAAAACCGTAAGCTTTGAACTGGCATTTAATGCTACACTGCTGACACCTGCAGAAGGCATGCCTATGGGCAGGCTGGAAGGGCTAAAACGCGTAGTACCGGTAACAATTGACGTTACAACAGACGAAACCCGGCCCGTGAGGATACTTAAGTTCCTTGCCACACTGGGAAATGATTCGCTTACAGTATTGGAGGTAAGAAATCCGGTAATTGGCGAAGGCAAGCTGAATGTTAAATCACTGAACGGATTGTTCAAGCTCACCGGAATTTGCTACGAAGGAGGGCCGAGGCTGCTCCATTCCGGAGAATCCGCCGGCCTTAAAGCAATGCCGAATCCGGCGAGCAATCATCTGACTCTCGATTACAGAATTATTGAGAAAGGCAGAGTAAGGATATATCTGGCCAATGCGCTCGGTGAACAGGTTAAAACGATAGTCGAAACGGAAAATAATGCGGGCGAACATAGTAAATCCGTGAATGTTAGTGATTTGCCCAATGGCATGTACTTCATTATTTACGAAACGCAAACAATGTTTAAGTCTGTGAAAATAAGTATTCTCAAATAATAATTTCTACAAGCATGATGAGATTGATCAAATATATAATGATTTTAACGGCATTTTTTTACAGCGCTCAGGCACAGCCGGATTTCACTGAGTTCTACCGTTCTCAGTGGCAGGAGAAACCCCGCCTGGGAATATTCGGTGGATTCGACCTGGGAGTTAACAGAGCAAGCTTCAGCGGTTTTTATAATTTGCCGAGCTGCTGCCCGGAGTACGTAACCACACTGGGCACGGGATTTTCTCTGGGCGGCCTATTTGAAATGCCGTTAAATGAGGATTTCACGCTCAATATGAACGCAGGCTACAAAAATGCATCCGGCAGATTTACTTCGACTGAGAAAACAACAGTAAGCCCGCTGGGAACCTCCAGGCCAGGAGAATTCGAGCACAGGCTGGATTATGGCCTCAGCGCTTTTTTTGCGGAACCCGGTGTTTCATATTACCTGACTGGCGGATTGAAGCTTAATGGAGGAATGAGGCTTACTTCAATAGCTGCTACAAGTTATACCCAATGGGAAGAGATAACTCAACCTGACGATCAAACGACATTTCTTGATGCCGATGGTAATGACACAGGCAGCAGGATAAGAAATCAATATAGCGGTGAAATCCCTTCCGCCGGAAGTTTTCTCGTAGATCTGGTAATGGGAATCAGCTATGAGCTTCCCATGAATAATAGGGGAAGCATTAAGCTTGTACCTGAATTATCATACGGTATATCCTTACTGGAAACTGCTGACGGCCTTAAAGCCATTAAGGGCGGGACAGGCAACGGAACCTGGAAACATGATGCAGCCAGAGCAGGGATTTCTTTGAGGTACTCTCCTTTCTTCGACGATCCTAAGATTGATGAGAAAAGAATTCAAGAGACTCCGGCTATAGATACCAACAATGTAATTGTAAAGCTTATCGAAGCCGATACGGTGCATCAGGGAATTCCCGTCATTGATTACGACACAACCTGGAGTAGTTCTACCAGGATCATCAGCGAGAAGTTGTCCAGATCGGATACACTTTACAAATCAAGGCCTCCGATACTCGAAGCTGATATACAAATGGTAGCCGTGGATGATGAAGGCAGAGAATTTGAGAACGCGAAATTCCTGGTAGAGGAGTTCGTTACTTCAAGGACCTATCCTATTATTAATTACATTTTCTTTGAAGAAAACAGTGAAATTATTCCTGACAGGTACAAACTGCTCGATAAAGACAAGGCTGAAGAATTTTTCGATAATGTGCTGTTTGATTATAAAACGCTTGATATTTACTACAATCTGCTGAACATACTGGGCCGGAGAATGATAAATAACCCGCAGGCAAAAGTCACGCTTACCGGTTTATACAACGGCTACGGAGAAGAAAAGGGCAACCGGGAACTTCCACAAAAAAGAGCCGAAAATATAAAACACTATCTGACCGGTGTCTGGGGTATAGAACCCGACAGGCTCCGAATTGATACAAAATCACTGGCCAATGAGCCAAGGCCCGACTCAAGCGAAACCGACAAAATCGAAGAATTAAGAAGAGTAGAGATAATATCGAATGACTATAGCTTGCTTATGCCTGTACATTCAACTGATACTATCAGGAATATCGGGCCGCAGATAGCCAGGTTTAAACCCGATATCAACGCGGAAGTAGGTGTGAAAAATTGGGCGGTCACTGCCACGCAAAGCGGTAATGTGCTTAAAACAATCGAACGGGAGCAATACAAAAATGATCCAATAGACTGGAATCTGGCCGAAGATAAAGAATATAAGCTTACAGATGATTCCATAAATTACAAACTTGAAGTAACCGATAAGCGCGGAACAAAAATTATTACTGATGAAAAGTCCGCGGATGTAGAGCTTGTGACTCTTGAACAGAAGCGTAAAGAGAAGCAGGAAGATTATGTAATCGATAAATACAGCCTTATTCTGTTTGATTTTAACAAGTATGAGATCACAGATAAACACATTAAGATTATAGATTTCATCAAAAACAGGATTGAACCTGAATCCGAAGTTTATATCACAGGTTATGCCGACAGGATCGGTGAAGAGGAATACAATATCAAGCTTTCGGAATTAAGGGCTAAGGAAGCCTCCCGTGCCCTGGGCGCGGATGCGGAAGAAGTCAAAGGTGTCGGTGGGTCGGTACTTCTTTATGATAATGAACTGCCCGAAGGCAGGTTCTATTGCAGGACTGTTGAAATCCTCATACGTACTCCTGTCAACAATGAACTGCCTTAAAAGATAATTGTAAAAAATACGTCAAAATTATTTCTTATGTGGGGCTTTAATGCCCCATATTTTTTGTTTAATCATAGAGACAGCAATGCGCGGCGATGCTTTCGGAACTGAATATAAATCGGTAGATTACGGACTTTTGAAAAGGCTGATATTTTATCTGAAGCCTTATAAGAAGTATGTATATATTGCCATATTCCTAACTTTGCTGACCTCCGCTCTCGGCCCTGCGCGCCCTTATCTGACAAAAGTTACAATAGACAGTTATATTGCCACAGAGGATGTCGGCGGCCTCATTTGGATGATCGGAGCACTGTTCGGACTGATAGTCCTGCATGGGGCTATCCAGTTCGGTATGACTTATATTATGCAGTGGGTAGGGCAGAACGTGCTCCATGACCTCAGGAATAAGCTCTTCGAGCATATTCAAAAGCTTGCCATGCGCTTTTATGATAAAAATCCTGTCGGAAGGCTTGTCACGCGTGTTACCAATGACGTCGAAGTTCTTAATCAGCTCTTTTCTTCGGGCTTTGTGATGATCATAGCCGATATAATGCTCATCTTCTGGCTAATAGCGTTTATGTTTTATACCAACTGGCAGCTTGCGCTGCTTACTCTTGCCGTACTGCCGATACTATTGGCAGTAACTAGTATTTTCAGGAAAAAAGTAAGGGTACTTTTCAGGGATATCAGGCTGGAAGTAGCAAGAATGAATTCATTCCTAAATGAATTCATAACAGGTATATCGACCATTAAGCTGTTCGCCCAGGAAAAAAAGCAGTTACAAAAATTCGATGAAATCAACTCCAGAACGAGAGAGCTCCACGTTAAGACTATTTTCTATTACGCCGTATTTTTCCCGACTGTAGAAATGCTAAGTGCCGTTGCCATTGCTATTGTGCTTTGGTTTGCTGCCGGTAACATTTTATCCGGCATGATGACTGTAGGTACACTGGTGGCGTTTATCCAGTACGCGGAGATGTTCTTCAGGCCGGTGCGCGACCTAAGCGAAAAATATACTACCATGCAGAGCGCCATGGCTTCGAGCGAGAGGATATTCGGCCTGCTTGATAATAAAGACTATGCTGAAGATAAACCCGGCGCTATTGAACTCGATGAGTTCAGGGATAAAATTGAATTTAAGAATTTGAGTTTTTCTTATGATGAAAAGAAAACCGTGCTGAAAGACATCAACTTCGAGGTGAACAGAGGCGAAACCGTTGCCATAGTAGGCGCTACCGGCTCGGGAAAAAGCACACTTATAAACCTGATTTGCCGCTATTATGATTACGAGCACGGAGATATCCTGCTCGACGGCAAGTCCTTAAAGGATATCAAGATCAAATCTCTCAGAAATAAAATAGCTCTCGTTATGCAGGATGTTTTCCTCTTTTCAAGGAGCATAAACGATAATATCTCAATGGGGGATAAAAGCATTGGAAAAGAAAAGATCAGAGATGCCGCCCGCGCTCTGGGCGCCCTGGAATTCATTGAAAAAAGGGAAGGAGGCTTTGATAACCTCTTAAATGAGCGCGGCCAGACCCTATCAGCCGGCCAGAGGCAGTTAATATCCTTCTGCAGGGCATTTGTCAATGATCCGGAGCTGCTGATCCTGGATGAAGCAACTTCGAATATCGACACAGAAACCGAACAGATAATCGAAAGGTCACTGGATAAGCTTCTTGAAGGCCGTACTTCCATAGTCATTGCACACAGGCTTTCAACCATTAAGCGCGCTTCAAAGATCATAGTATTGCATAACGGCCGGGTTCATGAAACCGGCACACACGACGAACTCATTAAATTAGGCGGTATATATTCCAGGCTTTACCAGCTCCAGTTCACCGGCGAAGAAGCCCCGGCCGTATAATTTTATTGTCAAAAAAAACAGGCTCTATCCATGCGGGTAGAGCCTGATTTATTAAATAACACTAAATTTATCTGCTCATTCTCCTGTAATCCGGGAACCGACCGGGTGTATAAGGAGCGTTCATTTCATTCATTTTCTCTTCAAGAGGCAGCAATCTTTGGTTAACAAGGTCATCCAGAATTTGGAAAGAATCATTCAATTGCTCTTCTGCTATATCATAGCTATCCAAATTAGTCTGAGTGGGCGCCGACGAAGTCTGCCAAATGCTCCAAAGTATGTTGCCCAGCCTGTCCGATAATGACATTGGCGAGTTGGCGTTCCTGGAACTCTTTGTTTTATTTCCGTTAAGGATCAGATTTACTTCATGATAAACGCTGTCAATTCTGTCGGCTCTTTTCAACATTTCAAGATCTGCTTCCGGGGTAACTTTAAGCGCTGTTCTTACCGCGCCGATCCTTTCCTTAATATCAGAAAGATACTCGTTCAGGCCGTAAACAGCCCGGGTAAGCTCCTGTACATCTTTATAGAATGAGTCCAGTAGATTCCTGTCGGGCGCCGGCAGAGTTGTATTGTCAAGCACTTTTGTGTTGAATTCAACAGGGCCTGCCAGCTTGCTGAATTCACCTCTGATAAACTTGTACATAGTAACGCTGTAAGTACCCGGCAGTACCGGGAATCCCGAGTGCTTGTTTATATCTGTTTTTTCATTAACGGGATTAGTTGAGGCATACTTTAAGTCCCATGTGATCCTGTTTAATCCGGTTGAAGGTGGCGCTTTAAGTTTTCTGACTTCATTGCCCTCAGCATCATTAATAACAAAGAGGAGGTAGGGGCTGTCCTCTGAATCTTCCTGCGCTAGCCTTCCGAATGTAGGATATTCATATTTTTTATCCTTGCTTTCCCTGATTTCTTTTTCTTTTTCCTTACGTTCCTGTTTAAGAGTTTTAACCGGCTCTTTCAGGTAATAAGTAATAGCCGCGCCGAATTCCGGATTTTCCGCTTTGTAGAAAGTTTCACCTTCTCTACCTCGGGCTTTGGTAGTCATCTGTGTGTACATCCATGAATCCTTTATGGGGAATATCTTAGCTTCCGCTTCAAGATCACTTTCCTTTGAGTGACGTAATGGAGTATAATCATCAAGTATATAGATACCTCTGCCGAATGTACCTACGACGAGGTCATTTTCTCTTTCCTGAATATCTAAGTCTCTAACCGCTATAACCGGGAATCCGCCTTTAAGTTCAATCCATTTGCTGCCGCCGTTATTTGTAAAATAAAGCGAAAATTCTGTGCCTACAAAAAGCAGATTGGGATCTGCGTGGTCTTCTTCAATAGTCCAGAGCGGTTCGTTATCGGGCAGATCTGCAGTAATTGACTCCCATGATTTACCTTTATCCATGCTTTTCAGAAGGTATGGCTTAAAGTCGGAATTTTTGTGATTATTAAAGATCGCGTAAACAACATCAGCATTATGCCGTGAAGGATAGATATCCGCCACATAAGAAGTTTCCGGAACGCCGGGGAAAACATCTGTCTTCCTCCAGCTTTTACCCATATCTTCAGTCACCTGTATAAGTCCGTCATCAGTACCCGCATATAACAGCCCTTCCTTCAGCGGTGATTCTGCTAACGACACTATATTACCGTAAAGCGAAGTAGACGCATTTTTGGAGACAGCTTCAGGGCTCCATACCTTACCCATTACTTCCAGTTCATTCCGGTCGATCTGGCGGGTAAGGTCGCCGCTTATTCTTTTCCAGCTGTTACCGCGGTCTTCAGATTTGAATATTTTATTCGCTGCAAAATATAATCTTGTATGCTTATGGGGGCTGATAAGAACCGGGGCATCCCAGTTCCAACGGAGTTCTTCATCTCTTTCAGGCTGTGGTTTAATTCCGGTGACTTCTCCGCTTCTGCGGTCGTACCGGACTAGGCCGCCATACTGCCATTGCCCGTAAACGATATTCGGGTCTTCGGGGTCTATCTGCACTTCGTAACCATCGCCGCCAACGAGATAGAACCAATCCTGGTTCATTATTCCGTATCTGCTCGTTGTTCTGGATGGAGCGCCAAGGGAGTTATTATCCTGAGTGCCGCCGTAAACGTAGTAGAATGGCTCGCTGTTATCAGCCTGAATTCTGTAGAACTGAGTAACCGGAAGGTTCTCGAAGAATCTCCATGTCTGACCGCGGTCATAGCTTTCGTAAAGCCCGCCGTCGCCGCCTATCAATAAGTAATTTGTATTGTTCGGATCAATAAAAAGCGCGTGGTCATCCACATGTCTGTTTTTCAATGGCAGTCTTTGTATGGTCTTGCCGCCGTCATCAGTCCACCGCGAATATGTATCCAGCGAGTAGAACATGTCCGGGTCTTTCGGATCCGCGACTAGTTCCTGATAATACTGCGGCGAACTTGAGATATAATCATTCATTTTTTCCCAGCTGCCGCCCCTGTTAGTGGTGCGGAAAATACCGCCTTTATCTTCAGCCGCTTCCACTATGGCATAAACAATATCCGGGTTGGCAGGCGATATTGCAAGGCCTACTCTGCCGAGGTCAACCGAAGGCAATCCTGTATGTATTTTGAACCAGTTTTTGCCGGCGTCCGTTGTTTTATAAACCGCAGATTCAGGGCCGCCGTTGATCAAAGTGAACACATGGCGCCTCCGCTGATACGCTGAACAGTAAAGCACATCGGGATCGCGCGGATCCATTACCAGATCCGACACGCCTGTATTTTCCGAGATGTAGAGGGATTTTTCCCAGTTTTCGCCGCCGTCAGTGGATTTATAAAGCCCCCTGTCTCCTCCGGGCCCCCAAAGCGGGCCCTGTGCAGCTACGTAAACTACATTGCTGTTGTTAGGATCTATTATGATCTTGCCGATATGTTCGGATTCTTTCAGGCCCATGTGTTTCCATGATTTGCCGCCGTCGGTGCTTTTATAGACGCCGTCGCCATAGCCTACGCTGCGCTGGCTGTTGTTTTCACCTGTGCCGACCCAAACTATTTCGCGGTTATCCGGATCGAGTGTTACGCAGCCTATCGAGTAAGAACCCTGGCTATCGAACACGGGATCGAAAGTAACGCCGCCGTTAGTTGTTTTCCATACGCCGCCTGAAGCCACACCAACAAAGTAATAGCTTCTGTCATTAGGATCTACGGCTAAGTCGGATATTCTGCCGGAAGTAAGGGCCGGGCCAATAAGCCTTAATTTAAGGCCGGAAAAAGTGGAAGCCTTCATGGGGCTTTTGTCTTCATCATCCTGTGCGTGCGCGCTATTAAGCAAAAAAGCCAGGAAGGCCGTCAAAGCAATCAGCTTGAGTAATTTCTTCATATCAATATTAAACTAGTTATACAATTAAGATTTAGTTAAAACTCGGATTAACAATTATATGAAAATTCGGGCAATTATCCTTTTAACTTACGGTAAGCCGGGTGGAAAGTTACGGGATTATTGTGAGGAATACTGCTATTAAATAAAGAAGAAATATTTTTTTAAAAAATGTTTTGGAGATATAAAAAAAGAAAATTTAGTATTTTGAAACTGAATTAAATTTTAGAAACCCCGTTATCGGGGCCCGAAGGCCGGCAGTAGAAAGTTTTGCGCGGACAGGGTCGGTCAGGTCTATTCGCGCGAAGAGATCGAAGCGATGGATAACGGCCAGGGCCTTCCGGTAATGTTTTACGGCGGCGGCTGGAACTGCCGTCACAGATGGGTGCCGGTAAGCCCCGGCAAGATCGATGTAGAAAAAGGGGCTAAGCCCGATAAAAGCGAACACGCCGCGATGAAAGTTTTGGAAATCCACGGCCATAGCGGGACGTTTAAAAAAGCTTCAGGAAGAGGCCGCGCTCATGACCTTGAACTGGACGGTATGAAAGCTGAGATCAAAACGCTGACGGCTAAAACCCGCTCCGGCAACGAGAGCGAAAGGATTAGGCAAAGCCTCCGCGACGCAAGGCAGCAAGGAGCAGAATGGG